>JBBIIK010000005.1:150000-185580 GCA_037446555.1 Acidobacteriota bacterium | reverse complement strand
CAGACCTCCGGGATTTCACGCTTTGGGCCAGGATTGAGGACCAGGAGCAGGCTGTTGACCTGCTCCCTCAATCCCGGCCCTGGAACGGCGCTCCAGTTGCGTCCCCGCAGAGCTCTATCCTCCGTCCCGGTGACTGCAGCTTGGCGGAACTCGACCCCGCCAGGCAACAGCGGACAATTCACTTGCTAGTTAGACCGGACATCTTGACATGCTACCGACAGGCGTGTTTGGAATCTGCCGCGCGGCGCGCGCATCATTCGAGGTATGGCAGAACTGATAGAAGGTTCCAAGGCCCCCGATTTCGCCCTCGCCGATGACTACGGCGGAAAGGTGAAGCTCTCCGCGTTCGCCGACAAGACGGTCGTGCTCTACTTCTACCCGCGCGCGGATACGCCCGGCTGCACCAGGGAGGCTTGCAGCTTCCGCGATCACCACCAGGAGATCCTCGCCCGCGGCGCCGTGGTGCTGGGAGTTTCGCCGGATCAGCCTGCGGCGCTCGCGAAGTTCAAACAGAAATACTCGCTTCCGTTTCCGCTGCTGGCCGATCCCGATCACAAGATGGCCGGGAAGTACGGCGTGTGGGTGGAGAAGAACATGTACGGCAGGAAGACGATGGGCATCGAGCGCAGCACGTTCGTGATCCACAAAGGCAAAATCGCGAAAATCTTCCGCAAGGTGAAGGTGGACGGGCACACCGAAGAGGTGCTCGAGGCCCTTGCCGGGCTCGCCGACTGATCCGGCCTCAGCCCTGCGGCATCCCGGCGGCGCTTCAGGATCTCCGTGCCCCGCGCCGCGGCAGTGCCGCCTGTACCATTACTCTCGGGACAACTTTCGCTCAAATCTGTACGCTGCCACATTGTATTTGCCGGCCGCGCAGCCAACACTGGGAGGGTCCCGGAAGGAGGGGCCTGTGCGCTTCAGGACGGTAATTCTCGCTTGCATCTGCCTGTGGCCGGCGGTTCACGGCGCGCCCATCACCTACTTCGCCGAACTCACCGGGCCAAATGAGTCTCCGCCCAACGCCTCGCCCGGCATCGGGCAGGCGTACGTCACCATCGATACCACGGCGGACATGCTCGTGGTCGACGTCGCCTTTTCCGGACTCGCCGGAACGGTCACCGTCGCGCATATCCACTGCTGCACCGCCACGCCCCTCACCGGGACGGCTGGAGTGGCGACGATGCTGCCAACGTTCACCGGATTCCCCTCGGGCGTCTCGGCAGGGACGTACTTGAGCACGTTTGACACCTCCCTGACAAGCACCTTCGGCAGTTCGTTTCTCACAGCCAACGGTGGAACTGCCGCAGGCGCGGAAGCCGCACTCGCGGCTGGACTGGCGCAAGGCAGGGCGTATTTCAACATCCACACGACTGATTACCCGGGAGGCGAGATCCGCGGCTTCCTCACGCCCATCCCGGAGCCGGGAACGATGGCGCTCGTCGGAGTTCCTGTAGCGCTGGCGTGGTTCGTCCGGCGGCGTAGGCGTAGAGGGCGGGTCTGATCCGGGGCCGTTGCTCCATGGGGGCGCTGGACTCCGCCCGGCCAGAGGGAAGCCCCGGGGTAAAGGCGGAAAAAGTTGCTGCGACCGGGGTTCAGCCTTCTTTGATCTCGACGATGGTGGCGCCGGCGCCGCCCTCGGCGGGCGATGCCGGGTAGAACTTCTCCACGTGCGGGTGCGCGCTGCACAGTTGCTCGACGGCGCGTTTCAGCACGCCCATGCCGTGCCCGTGGATCACGCGCACGCGCGTCACACCGGCCAGAAACGCGTCGTCCAGGAACTTGTCCACTTCTTCGCGCGCGTCGTCGGCTGTCTTGCCGATCACGTTCACCTCGCGCGTGAGAGTGTCCCAGCGCGGGCCGGCGGTGAGCGTCACCCCGGCCGGCAGCTTCGCCCCGCCAGGAGCGGGCGGCAAGACCTCCGTGACATCCTCCGTGGAAACCTGCATCCGCAAGAAGCCCACGTCCACCTCCAGCCGGCCGCCCTCGAGCACCTTGCGCACCTGCGCCGGCTGGCCGACATCCCTCAACCGCACGCGAGCGCCTTCGCGGATCACCTCCGCCGGCGCCTTCTTCGCCTCGGGCTGTTTCAGTTCCGCGACGCTTTGTTCGAACTCGCGCCGCACTCGCGCCGCCTGCCGCAGCGCCTTCTCCGCCTGCCGTCTCTGTTCCGGCGCCGAAAGCACGCTGGCGACGAGCTCCTGCGCCTGTTTCTCGAACTGCTTCTTCGCCGCTTCGGCTGCCTCCTCGATCTCCCGCAGCCGCGCCTTCTCGCGCCGCTCCATCTGCTCAAGCAGCCGCCGTTCGCGCTCCTCGAGCTCCGCGCGCAGCCTTTCCAGTTCCTCGAGCCGCGCCGCCGCCTCGCCCAGTTTCGCCTCCAGCTGGCGCAGCAGTTCGCCCAACTGGCGGTCCCTCTCGCCCATCGCCGCGCGCGCCCGTTCCACCAGCCGCGGCGGCAGCCCGAGCCGGGCGGCGATTTCGAGCCCAGCCGACTTGCCGGGAGCGCCGACCGCCAGGCGGTAGGTCGGCTCCAGCGTGCTCTCATCGAAGCCCATGGCGGCGTTGACGACGCCGGCGGCCGTGGCGCCGAACACCTTCAATGCCGGCAGGTGCGTGCTTGCCAGCGTGAACGCCCCGCGGCGGTGGAAGTCCTCCAGCACGGCGACGCCCAGCGCCCCGCCTTCGTCCGGGTCGGTGGCGCGGCCCAGTTCGTCGAGCAGCACGAGCGAGCCGGACGCGGCCAGCCCGATCATCTCCTTGAGCCGCTCCACATGCGCGCTGAAGCTGGACAGGCTCTGCTCGAGGCTCTGGTTGTCGCCGATGTCGGCCAGCACGTCGTCGAACCACGGCAGAACAGCATGCGCGGCGCACACCGGCACGCCGCTTTGCGCCATCAGCGCCGCCAGCCCGGCGCACTTGATGGCCACCGTCTTGCCCCCTGTGTTGGGGCCGCTGATGAGCAGCGTGCGGCTTCCTGAATTGAGAGAGAGCGTGAGCGGCACCACACGGCGGCGCTGCCTCCGCAGGATGTCTTCCAGCAGCGGATGGCGGGCCTCCACAAGTTCGAACCGCGGCGCCTCGTCGGGCGAGAAGGAGGGGACCGTGGCGTCGAAATCGAGCGCGAAGCGGGCGCGCGCGAAGGCGAAGTCGAGCGCCGCCAGCGTGTCGGCGGCTTCGCGGACTTCGAGGGCATGGCGGCGCAGCTCGGATGTGAGTTCGCGCAGGATGCGGTGTGCCTCGCGCTGCTCCTCCTCCTGGAGCCGCACCAGATCGTTGTTCAGCTCGATGGTTTCCAGCGGCTCCAGAAACAGCGTGTGTCCGCTGCCGCTCGAGCCGTGCACCACACCCGCAAGCTTGCGCTTCGCGCCCGGCACCACGGGCACGACAAAGCGGTCGTTGCGGATGGTGACGAATTCCTCTTGCAGCAGCCCGTCTTCATGATGGGTTCTGAGGAAGCGCTCCAGCGATTCCTGCACGAGCTGCCGCTGGCGCGCGGTCTCGCGGCGGATGCGCTCGAGCTCCGGGCTGGCATCGTCGGCGATGGTGCCGTCCGGCAGCACCTTGCCCTGCACCACGCGCAGCGTCTGCCGCATGCCGGCGATTTGCACGGCGCGGCGGGCGAGCCGGGGGCACAGGGCGGCAGCCGGCGCCAGCGCCTGCCGCACCTGCTGCGCGCGCTCAAGCAACACGCCGAGCGCGTGGATCTCCAGCGGTTCGAGCACCGCCCCGTCGATCCGCAGCTTGGCCGCGGCCGGTTCGGCATCCGGCAGCCCGTCGAAGCGCAGCGGCACAGCCTGCGCTTTGCGCCCGGATGGCGGCTTCTGCGATTCGCGCAGCCACTCGATGGCCTCCGCCGCTTCGGCCAGCGCTGCTTGCGCATCTTCCCGCCGTTCGAGCGGCGCCATGCGCTCCAGCAGCCGCCGCCCCCCGGGCGAGGGCACGTAACGGCCCAGGAGTTCGCGCAGGCGCTCGTACTCCAGCAGTTCCAGGCTGCGCGCGTTCATTCGGCCATCTCCTGCCAGATGGCGAGCGCCTTCCCTATCACCGGCGGCGTACCGGGCGCCACCTTCAGCGCGTCCAGTTCATCCAGTTCCACCCACTGCGCGGCGCTTACGTCGCTGCCCCAGGCAAGCTCGCCGCCCACGGCGCGGCAGAGGTAATCGACGATCACGTAATGAAATTCGGTGCGCCCGGCCTCGTCGGGCATGATGCGCTCGAAGATCGCGGCCACAGTAAGCGGCTCCACCTCGAGGCCCGTCTCCTCGCGTACCTCGCGGCGCAGAGCCTGGTCCAGCCGCTCGCCTGTTTCCACCAGGCCGCCGGGCAGGGTCCACCAGCCCTTCAGCGGCTCCTGCCCGCGTTCGATCAGCAGCACGCGGCCTCTATCGAAGATCACTGCGCCCACGCCAAGCAGCGGGCGCGCGGGGTAGCGTCGCGATCTCATGGCTGGATTGCCGCCCGCGCCCCGCGCGCCACCAGATGGACGGCGCCGCGCGTGGCGGCATAGGTGTCTCCCGTCGACGGATGCACGGCGAGATTGGCGATGCGGTCCGGAAGGCGGATCTTCTCGATCAGCGATCCTTTGGCGGTGTAAATCTCCAGAAACTCGCCGGCGGCGACCAACAGATTCCCGTTGCGGTCCGTGCGGACGCCCAGCGGCACGCCGCCCGTCTTCGTGATCAGCACTCGCGGGTTGGACGCCGCGCCCGAGCGGCTCAGGTCGAACGCGCGCACCAGCCGCTCGTCGGCAAATGTCACGTAGAGGAGCCGTTCGTCGGGGGAAAACGCGATGCCGGAGGGACGCGACTCGCTCCGGTAGAGCGCCTCCAGCTCGCCCTTCGGAGACAGGTGAAAAACGCCGTGGAAGGGGAGCTGCTTGCGGTCCAGCGCCGAGCCGAACGCAGGATCGGTGAAATAGATGTGGCCGTTGGAGCGGATGGCGAGATCGTTGGGACCGTTCAGCGGCTTGCCTTCGAACTCATGCGCCAGAACGGTGACGGCTCCGTCCTCTTCGAGCCGCGCCACGCGGCGTGCCTCCGACTCGCAGATCACCAGCCGCTTGTTCGGATCGAACGCCAGTCCGGCTGCGCCGCCGGAGGGCTTGCGAACCACTGCGGGAGGCCTGCCGAAGACGATCCGCACGATGCGGTCCTCGGGCGGATCGGCCACCAGCAGCGAGCCCGAATGCTCGATGGCCAGCCCGTCGGCGTAGCGGAAGCCGGATGCCACGCGTTGAATCAGGTGCTGCCCCGGCTCTTGCGCGGAACATAGGCAGGCCAAGGCAACCAGGGCCGGAGCGGCGCTCTTCACGCTCTCATTGTAGGCGCTCAGCCGTGCTCGAAGCCCGCGAGGGCAAATACGTATTCGGGCCGCTCCGCCACCGCGGGGCCGCGCCGCATGCGCATCAGGCGGCGCACAGGGGAGAAGCCCAGATTCCCGGCGAGCTCCACCGCCGCCGGATTGGCGCAGGGCACGTCCCAAAAGCACGGACCGGACACGCCGCAATGCAGTATCGTCTCACGCGCCTCCTCCGGCGTGCGTGCGGTCACGGGCCCAATGTAGGAAGCGACGCGCCCGGGACGTGAACAGCCGGTCCGTTCGAGCAGGCGGCGGCGGTCCGCCCCGAATGCCAGACGGTCCAGCGCAAAGTCAAATGCCAGAGGGCGCGCCTCGCGCGCCTCCAGCCAGCCCTCGCGCCGTTGCACTTCGTATTCGTCCACAAAACCGAGCTTCGCGTAGACGGGGCGCCCCTGCTCTGTGGCATCCAGCCGCACCGTGCCGATGCCGCCCTGCTGGCAGTAGCCCAGGCACCGCTGCATGAGTTGCGTCGCGTAGCCCCTGCCGCGGTGGTCCGGCAAGGTCAGCACCATCCCGATCCATGCCAGTTCCCGCCCGTAGGTGATCACCGTCGCGGAGGCCACGATCCGCCCGCCGGAGGCGATGCCGAAGCAGCCTTCGGGTTCCAGTGCCAGCAGCCGCAGCCAGTCCCCGGCGGTCTGGTTCCACCCGGCAGTCTCGGACAGGCGCAAGAGGTCGGGCAAGTGCGCTTCAGAAAGGGTTTGCAGCATTCCGGAAATCGCGCCTCCCTACTGACATTTCTATTGACTCGCCCGCGGAACTTCCATATAGTATCCTTAACCGGCGCGTGAGGTAGTCCTTGAAGAAGTAACGGTGAATTCATTCTTTGGGGCTTCTCGCTTGCATTCCGGCCAAGGATCCGACTCATAACAATAGGAGCTTCTTGTGATGCAGTTGACGACAGCGGGCAAGAAAACCGTCATGACGGCTGCCTGGATCGCAGCCGTCCTGCTGGCCGCGTGCGTGCAGCCCGCCGCCGCGCAGATCCTGTATGGCTCTCTGACTGGCAACGTGACGGACCCGAGCGGCGCCGCCGTCGTCGGCGCCACGGTGACCATCACGCAGACGGAAACCAACCAGACCCGCTCCACGACCACCACTGATGCGGGCATCTACAACTTTCCGACGATTCCCGGCGGCACCTATGAGCTGAAGGTGTCGGCGCAGGGCTTCCGGACGCTGGTCCGGAAGGACATCATCATCTCCACGAACACGGTGTCCCGCGTGGACGCGCAGCTGGAGCTCGGCGCCGTGACCGAATCGATCCAGGTCACAGGCGAAGCGGCGCTGCTGCAGACCGATCGGGCCGAGGTGCGCCGGGAACTGCCCAGCGTCACGCTGTTGAACACGCCCATCCCGCCGGGACGGAACTACCAGCAACTGTTCAATCTGCTGCCGGGCTTCACGCCGCCGCGCAACGCGCACTCGGTTCCTTCGAACCCGTCGCGCGCTTTGCAGTTCGAGGTGAACGGCACGGTCGCGGCTTCCAACAACATCCGCCTCGACGGCGCCACGCAGTTCAACATCTGGCTGCCGCACATCACCGCCTACGTCCCCGCCCTGGAGTCGATCGAGGCGGTCAACGTGGTCACCAACGCATTCGACGCCGAGCAGGGGCTCGCCGGCGGCGCGGCGATCAACGTCCAGATCAAGAGCGGCACCAACGAACTGCACGGCAGCGCCTTCTGGTACCACGACAACAACAAGACCAAGGCGCGCCCCTTCTTCCTGCCGAGGAGCGAAGGCATGCCCAAGCGCGTGTACAACCAGAACGGCGGCACTGTGGGCGGGCCTATCAAGAAGGACAAGCTGTTCTACTTTGTCAGCTACGAAGGCACTTACGACCGCCAGTTCGCCGGCGGGCTTTCCACCGTGCCGACGCCGAGCATGAGGCAGGGCGACATGAGCGAGTCCCCGCGGCCTGTCTATGATCCCGACAGCGGAGACTCCCAGGGGCGCAACCGCGTCCCGTTCGCCGGCAACATCGTGCCGCAGAGCCGCTGGGATCCCATCGCGATCAAGCTGCTTCCGATGCTGCCGGACCCGACCGCGCCCGGGCAGTTCAACGACAACTACTACTCGCAGGGCACGTTCAAGTTCGACCGGCAGACCGTCGACACGAAGGTGAACTGGAACGCCACGGACAAGATCACTTCCTATCTCCGCCTGAGCCTGCTCGACTATGACATGATCGCTCCCACCCGCTTCGGCGAGAAGCTGCTGGGTTCCGCCCTGGCAGGCGGCAACCCGGGCGCGGGCTTCGGCAAGACGGGCAGCATCACGGCGGCGATGACCTACACCATCACGCCCACCTTCGTCTTCGACACCAACTTCGGCTACACGCTGATGGATACCAACGTCGAGCAGTACGGCATCGACCGCAACATCGGCCAGGAGCTCGGCATCCCCGGAACCAATGGGAAGCGCCGCATCGAGGGCGGCTGGCCGGGCTTCGGCATCAGCGGCTTCACGACGTTCGGCCTCGCCGACAACTACATGCCGTACTTCCGCAGGGACCCGCAGTTCCAGTGGATCGGCAACGGCAACTGGACCAAGGGCCGGCACAACATCCGCTTCGGCGCCGAACTCGGCTGGCAGCACCTGAATCACTCGCAGCCGGAGTTCTATGGCGGCAGCTGGGGCGCGCCCGGCGGCTTTGCGTTCGGCGGCGGCCCCACGACGCTCAACGGAGGCCCGGCTTCGAACCAGTGGAACGGGATGGCGTCGTTCCTGCTCGGCCGCGCCACGCAGATCGGCAAGATCTACCAGTGGCCGGACGAGTACTCCACCCGCACGTCGATGCAGAGCTTCTATTTCCGCGACCAGTGGCAGGTGAGCCGCCGCTTGACGCTCAACCTCGGCACGCGGTGGAACTACTTCCCCATGCCCACTCGCGCCGACCGCGGGCTGGAGCGCTACTTCTTCCCCGGTGATCCGAACTACGCCGACAAGGTGATGGTCTGCGGCGTCGGCTCGCTGCCGAAAGACTGCGGAGTCGAGGTCAGCAAGAAGCTGTTCGCCCCCACCGTCGGCATCGCTTACCGCCTGAATGACCAGACGGTGATCCGCACCGGTTACGGCATCAACATCGACCCCTGGAACATCGCCCGCGCCATGCGCACGAATCACCCGCTGCTGACGGCGCAAACGGTCAACGCGCCCAACTCCTTCTCTTGGGCGGGGCTGCTGAAGGACGGCATCCCGGTGCTCACCCAGCCGGAGATCGGCAACGGCATCGTCGACCTGCCGCGCAACGTGGTCTTCAACACGCTGGACAGCAAGTTCGTCCGCGGCTACATCCAGAGCTGGAACTTCACCATTCAGCGGCAACTGCCGCTCAAGATGGTGGCCAGCGCCGGCTATGTGGCCACCCGCATGACGGGCTTCCTCGGCTACGAGGAGCGCAACTACGGGCGCGTGGACGGCGGCGCCGCCAGCCGCGTGTATTACCCCCAGACGCAGCGCAACGTCTCGCTCGCGGTCGTCAACCGGCTGGGCAACAGCAGCTATGACTCGCTCCAGCTTACGCTCGACCGCCGCTTCAGCGAGGGCTTCATGGTCAACACGGCCTACACGTGGTCGAAGTGCATCTCGCTGGCCGGCTTCGGCAACAGCGGCGACCGCGTCTCCATCAAGATTCCCGAGTACTACTTCCTGAACCGTTCGCAGTGCGGCATCCACACGCCGCACCGCTTCACCGCCAACGGCATCTGGCAGCTCCCCTTCGGACAGGGCAAGCGCTGGGCGCAGAGCGGCTTCGCCGCTGCTCTGCTCGGCGGCTGGCAGTTGAACGGCGCGCTGATGCTCCAGAGCGGCAACCCGTTCACAGTGACCAGCTCCGGCTCGTCCCTGAATGCGCCGGAAAGCTCGCAGCGCGCCGACTGGATCGGCGGCAACGAGAAGCCGCGCAAGCTGGGCGGCGTCGGCCGCGGCATCCCCTACTATGACTGGCGGCAGTGGGCCCCGGTGACCGAGCCGCGGTTCGGCACCGCCGGCTTCAACACCTTGCTTGGGCCCGGCATCGTCAACCTCGACATGGGGCTGTTCCGCCAGTTCCGCATCAGCGAGCGCGTGAACCTGCAGTTCCGCGCCGAGGCGTTCAACGTCTCCAACACACCCCACTTCTCCAACCCGAGCGGCAACATCTCGAACCTCGTGCTGAACAGCGACGGCAGCTTCCGCACGGGTGTCTTCGAGGTGACCGGCATCCGCAACACCGGGCGCGAAGGCATCGACGAGCGGGTCTTCCGCTTCGGCTTGCGGCTCGGCTTCTGACCAAAACCGGCTTCGATCCGGAAATTCGATGGGCGGCCCCGCCGGGCCGCCCATCGTGCGTTTGGCGGCGAGGCTCGGAGCCTCAGCGCAGCCACACCTGATGACGTCCTGCTGGAAAGAAGCGCACTGCGCGGCGCCCGCCTGCCAGCACGGCGAGGGCGCGGGCGCGGCTTTCGTACTCGAGCCGCCACAGCCCGTCCACCTGCTCGAGCCTGAGCACGTTTCCGTTGAAGTCTTCCAGCACGGGTTCTGCGGGCACCGCGCAGGGTGCGACGCGGTGTTTGCCGGCCGGAACTAGGAGCCTTCCATGGCTGCGCAGGGGCCAGGGCTGGCCGTCGAGGGCGGCACACCCGTCCCAGCGGAGAGCGAAGGGCGCTGCCGCATCCACCTCCAGATCTCCGTCGCCAAGCTCGCGCACCTGCGCCGGCGTGGCAGCCGCTCCGAGTAGACCCCAGTCCGGCGCAAGGATCGAGTTCTCGAAGTAGATCGCGACCTGCGGGAAAGACTTCGCCGCCCAGTGCAGCAGTTGGAACAGCTCGCTGCCGGTCTGCTGTTTGGTCGGATAAACGTCCTGATAGCGCTCGACGATGTTGATGTCGGCGCCGAGCCGCACTCCAGCGGGCGTGATGGGGGCGTAGCGGCGCGCCAGTTCGGCGTAGCGCTCAGGCCCGAGATTCCAGATGGTGGCAGGATCTTCGACCAGGAACGCGGCGCCGAAGCGCGCCGCTTCCGGCAGCAGCGCGGCCGCGTCCGCGCCGAGGTTGTCGCGCATGGTGGTGTCGAAGCGGTCGTCGACGTGCGTCAGGACGACGTCGAGGCCGCCGCGCTCCCGCGAGAGGCGCTGCACGCGCTCCAGCCACTCCACCTGCAGGCGGTGCGCGAGGCGGGCGCGGTAGTCGAGGAAGCGGCGCATGGGGGCGGCGCTGCGCACGTGGTAGTGGGGTGAAGCGGGGTTGTAGAACTCCGCCGGATCGATTCCTGCAGCGGCGCGGAATTCGGCGCGCACAAGGTCATTGAAGGGTGTGAAGCGGGCGGGATTCAGGTAGCCCTCGAGGGACTCGAAGTAGAGCTCGGCTAGGTTGACGCCGTCCCAGTCGAAGCGGCGAAGAAGGGCGGCGAGCCCGGCTTCCACGGCGCGGGCGCAATCCGGATCGGCCAGATTCATGAGCTTGCGCCAGTCCAGATGGGCGTCCTGTCCGGTGGCGGTTTTCTCGCGCCACTGCGGGTGCTGTTCCCAGAAGCGCTCGCTGACGTGGGGGAATTCGATCCATGCGTAGATATGGATGGCGCGGCGGTGGCAAGCGTCGATGAGCTTGCGCAGCCATGCGTCGCGCGCCTCGTCGGGCTCCCAGTAGTGCCATGCGGCGGCGTGCAGGGCGCCGATGCCCGAGCGGCGCCAGCGGTCTGCCAGGTATTCGGGATCTGCGCGCAGGCGGTAAGAGGAGTCGAAGAACGCCCACAGGCTGCGGGTCTCGGCCTGCGGCTCGAGCCCGAGTTCGGCGAGCGCCTGCGCCAGATACGGGTAGCGCTCGTAGCCCTTGTCTCCGATTGAAGTGGCGGTCCAGAAGACGATCCTTTCGCCTTCGCGGAAGCCGGCTGCCAGCGGGGCGCCGGTCCAGCGTTCGCGGGTGAAGACCACCGCTTTCTGCGGAACGGTGAATCGGGGGAGGGTGACCGGCTTCTCCCAGACGATGCGCAGCGAGGGCAGGAACGTGTCGGTGACGCTCCGTACCTCGACCTTCCCGCCGGAGGGAAAGAAGCCGGCGGCGCGGGCTTCTGCGGAATCGCCCTCCAGCACTGTCAGCCGCGCGGACTCCAGGCCGGTTGCCTCCAGCACCCGGCGCCAGCCGCCGTGCGCCGCCGGGGCAGTCAGCAACAACAGCAGTGAGAAGCTAATATGTCGTGCGCGCATACCAGATGCCCGTCCGGAAATCCCAATAATTCGGTCCCCACGGATTCGAGGCGTTGCGCAGGTGCGCGCCGCGCACGAACTCCGCGCGCCAGCTCATCCCCTCCGGGAGCGCGGGCGAGAAGAGCCTGAGCCCCAGTCCCGCCTCGACGAAGTTGCCCCAGTATTCGCCCCTGCGGTCGGCGGTCGCGTTCCAGACGGCGTAAACCTGCGCCTGCGTGCTGCCGGGACTCGGGGCGAACGTGTAGCCCGTGCGGTTCTGCGCGTAAACAAGCAAGTCATGCCGGAAGCGCGAGGCGTATACGCCGTCGAGGTTCAGCTCGTGGAAGAGTCCCCGCTCCCTGCCACCCGCCAGCCGCCCCCAGCCTTTCAGCAACGAGACTCCGCCGCGGGCGTCCCACCGCGTGCGCTCTTCGTAGAACCGCTGTTCGCCATAGGCGAAGGACCTTCCGGCTTCGAACCAGGCGAAGGTGGTGGGATGCAGCACCCGGCTCGCGCCCGCCGCCGCGATGACGCTCTTCTCGCTGAGGTAGAGGGGGAGCAGCGCCTTTGCCGCCTGCCTGCCGCCCGCCGTGTCGCCGACGAAACGCAGGGACAGATAGGGAGTCACAGGCAAACGCGCGTTGCGCCACTGTCCTTTCACCTGCCCGTAGGCGAAGCCTCCCTGCCAGCGCGAGGAGAAGAAGGGGATGGCCCAGACATCCGTGGTGAAGCGGCTGAACTTCGGCTTCAACGCCAGATAACCCTGCTGCGCCTTGTCGGCGATCTCCCGGTCCGGGCTGCGCCGCGCGCGGGCAAACCAGCGGTAGGCCTCCTCGTCCCGCTTCAGCAGATTGGCTGCAACTCCAAGCAGGTACTGCGCGCGGGCATTGTCCGGCTCCTCGTCCACGGCGCGGCGCAGGTAGCGGTAGGCGTCGTTGACGAAGCTGTTCCCGAGGGACCGCTCGCCCATTTCGAGGGCGGAAAGAGGCGCTGCCGAGAGAATCTCCGCCGTCTGCACCGGGGCGGGAGCGGCAAGCACCGCCTCGCCGTCCCGCGGCAACTCGCCGTGCATCATTTCGCGCGCGGTTTCGGCGACGCATGTGGAGCCGCGTTTCCATGCGGTGACCAGAGCGGCGCGCGCTTTGTCTTCGCGGCCGAGTTCGCGCCAGACTCGTGCGAGGCTCAGCAGCAGCTCGTGCTTCTGCGGGCGCAGCCGCCAGGCGAGTTCGTAGTGTTCCGCAGCAAGCGAGAGCTCGTCGCGCATCTCGGCCAAGGACGCCAATTCTTCGTGCGCGGACCACTGTTGCGGGGCGCGCCGGACGGCCTCGGTCCAGCGCTCGATTCCCTCTTTCAGCGGGCGGTCCACATTTTGAAACGCCTCTTCGGCGGCGCGCTGCACGGACTCCTGCTTCGCCGCCAGCCGCAGCATGTGAAAGACGCGCCGCGCCTCCTGCACTCGCCGCGTCTCATAGCACAGGAAAGCGTATTCGACTGCCGAGGTCTCGTCGGAGGGATCTTCGCGGCGCAGGCGGTCGAAGTGGTCGCGGGCGGCCTCGCGGTCGCCGCGCCGCAGGAGCGTATAGGCCAGATCCTTGCGCACGTGGCGCAGGGAGGGATCCGCCTCGAGCGCGCGTTCAAAGGAAGCCACCGCGGCGTCGTAGAGGCCTGCGCGGAGCGCCTCATAGCCGCGGTCGGCTTCTGCCGCCGGGTCAGCGACGGCGAACCAGGCCAGAGCTGCCAGCAGGAGCATTCATAAACTAGGTGGCCCGGACGCGGCGGAATTCTCACCCGGCGCGGGCCGGCGTACTACCATGAAAGGGTATGGCCGCCTACCACGGATTCGACTATCTGCTGGTCGACACGCAGCTCAGCGATGAGGAGAAGCTCGTCCGGCAAACCACGCGGCAGTGGGTGGAGGACCGCGTCATTCCGCTGATCAAGTCCTGCTACAACGAGGGGCGCTTCCCTTCGGAGCTGATTCCGGAGATGGGCGAGATGGGCTTTCTGGGGGCCAACCTCGAGGGCTACGGCGCCGCCGGGATGTCGAATGTCGAGTATGGCCTGATCATGCAGGAGCTGGAGCGGGGCGACTCCGGGCTGCGCAGTTTTGCCAGCGTGCAGGGCGCGCTGGTGATGTATCCGATCCTGACCTACGGCAGCGAGGAGCAGAAGAAGAAGTACCTGCCGAAGCTGGCGAAGGGCGAGATGGCCGGCTGCTTCGGGCTCACGGAGCCGGGCTTCGGCTCCAACCCGGGCGGCATGACCACCACCGCAGTCCGCGACGGAGACGGGTGGGTGTTGAACGGGGAGAAGACGTGGATCACCAACGGCACCGCGGCGCAGGTCGCGGTGGTGTGGGCCCGCACCGAAGAGGGCATCCGCGGTTTCCTGGTGGAACAGGGCGCTCCCGGATACCGCGCTTCGGACATCCACGGGAAGCTTTCCATGCGGGCGTCGGTGACGTCCTCGCTTTCCTTTAGCGATTGCCGGATTCCGGAGGCGATGCGGCTGCCGGGGGCCGTGGGATTGAAGGCGGCGCTTTCGTGCCTGTCGCAGGCGCGTTATGGAATCGGGTGGGGAGTGCTGGGGCCGGCGATGGAGTGTCTGGAGGTGGCGCGGCAGTATTCGATCGAGCGCAAACAGTTCGACAACCGCCCCATCGCTTCCCATCAGATGGTGCAGGAGAAGCTCGCCTGGATGGCGACAGAAGTCGTCAAGGGGCAGCTGCTGGCGCTGCACTGCGGGCGGCTGAAGGACCAGGGGAAGCTGGACTTCGCCCACATCTCAATGCTGAAGCGCAACAACGTGGCCATGGCGCTGGAATGTGCGCGTGTGGCGCGGGACCTGCTGGGGGCCAACGGCATTGTAGACGACTATCCGCTCATGCGCCATATGTGCAACCTCGAATCAGTGAAGACCTACGAGGGCACGGACCACATTCACGCGTTGGTCATTGGCGAGCGGCTGACGGGCATCGCCGCCTACAAGTAAGATTGAAGTCCGGAGGTGACACCATGCATCGCCGGCAGTGTCTGGCACTCATTCTGTTTCTTGCGGCGGCTTGCACGGCGCGGCGCGGGCCGGAGTTCGACTATGGAGAACCGAAGCAGCGCTACCAGCTTCGCGGCAAGGTGCTGCGCCTGCGTCCGGAGGCGCGCATCGCCTCCATCGACCACGAGAAGATCGAGGGATGGATGGAAGCCATGACCATGGAGTTCCCTGTTCCGAAACAAGAGGACTTCGCCAAGCTGAAGGAAGGCGCGGTGATCCGCGCCACCGTCAACGTCAACGACCTCAACTACTGGTTGACCGGAATTGAAGTGGAGTAGTTCATGATGCGCTTCCTCGCACTGGCTGCGCTGGCGCCGCTGGCGCTGCTGTCCGCGCAGACCCGCCAGAAAGCAGCGCAAACCTGGGATCAGATCTACTTGAACCCCGATGCGCGCGTGCCGGTCCATCCCAGCTCGCTGGTGCTGGAAACCACCGCCAACCTGCCCAACGGCGCCGCTCTGGATGCCGGCATGGGTAACGGGCGCAACGCCATCTACCTCGCCCGCAAGGGCTGGAAGGTGACGGGCGTCGATCTGTCGGACGCCGCCGTCCGGCGCGCCCGCGAAGAGGCGTCGCGGCTGAAGGCCGAGTTCGACGCCCGGGTGGGCGACGTCGAGAAGATGGCCTTGCCTCGCAACTCCTACGACCTGATCCTTTGCCTGTACACGGAACCCCTGGCGGTGCGCGCTGCCCGCAAGTTCATTGATGCGCTCAAGCCCGGAGGACTGTTGCTGATCGAGGGGCGGCAGATCGAGGGGCTATCGCCCGCGTCGGCTGCCTTTGCCACCACCGGCTTCCACGACAACCAGCTTCTGCACCTTTACGGGCGGCTGCGAATTCTCCGTTACGAGGACCGGCTGATGGCGGCCGAATGGGGAAACGGGGCCCCGGACTCGCGGGCGCGCGTCGTCCGGCTGGTGGCCCAGAAGCGGTGAGCCGGCGCTGGGCTATGGTTGCCTGATCCGCGGACTCCTGGGCCGATTCAGGCCTGCAAGGGTGCTCTTGCCATACCTCTTGGCGCGCCAGATTCGTGCTGCGCCGCCGTTCCTGCGCGCCCGCATGCCGGACTTCGACTGCGGCAGGACTGCGGATCATGCACTGCCGGCTGTTTCTCTTCGAAACAAATCAGCTGGTAGTGCTCGAGCCCGATGGCGCGGTCTGAAGCCGGACCGGCACAGGCTTCGCTCGGCTGGATGCCTTTGCCGGCGCCATTCGAATCTACTGAGTTGGAACAATGCGTACTGGCGATGGCAGAGCTGGCTGGCGCCGGTTTCACAATGCCCGGAAGGGGCTCCTGATCAGGGCAGGTCAGGCAACCCTGGATCGGTTCGTGAAGGCGCCGGATCCATCTGTTCCCCTCGACGCGGCGGTTCCTTGTAGGAAATTTCAACGCTTCCATCGGATACGCGTGGGGTAGGATGGCAACTGGTACCGCCTTGAGCGGATTTAATCAGAAAAACTGAAAAAGTTGGCCTCCGGCTATTGCATTTTCCAGCGGGCTGCGATTAAATACCAATAGATCTGATTTGCCGATTTGGCCGACGGCGCACCGGCGAGGCGCATGCTCCTACTGTGCGCGGCGGTGCGGGCCATCCGGCCGGTCGGACACTGCCGTGAAGGGATCGGAGCCCCCTCCTTCGATCTGCTTCCTGAAACCGCGGCCCGGCGGCCTCCTCCTCCGCCGGGCCGTTGTTCTTTGCAGCCGCCTGTCCGGCAGAGGTTCCATTTGCCCACTCCGCCCTCGCGGGCGCGGCGTGCAGGGAGGAGCCGGTCAGCGGCGGCGGGCGGCCGAACCGTGCTCAGCGGCTTTCTGGGGTGAGGCCGATGCGGCGGACGAGGGCATCGTGGCGCTGCATTCCCCTGAGTGAGGCCAGGCGCGGGTCGGCCTTGATCCAAACCGCCTCCGGTTCCCGCCGCTCGACGGCGATTTCGAGCCAGTCGAGCGCCTGCTCTTTTTCTCCCAGCCCGGCAAACAGCCGTGCGGCGTCCATCGCTTCCTCGCGGCCCGCCGCGGCGGCCTCGGCCAGCTGAAGGGCATCGCGGCGGGCCGTTTTCCGGTCTCCGCACAGCAGCGCTTCCAGTCCGCGTGGTTCCAGGTCCTTTGCCCCGCGCCTCTGCCGGGAGGTACGGAAAGCGCGGCGCGCTTCTTCCGCCCGTCCGGCGTAGGACAGCGCCATCCCATAGTCCCAGTAAACGTCCGGATGGAGCCCCTCCAGCTCCAGAACGCGCTCGTACTGATGCACGGCATCTTCGGGCCTGCCGTCAGCGAGGAGGAAGAATGCATAAGTGTAGTTGAGAAACAGAGGCAACGGGTCGATGTCCAGCGCCGTGCGGAACTCCGACTGCGCCTCTTTCAGGCGCCTCTCCGGCAAGAGCACGCCGACGGCGTAAAGGCCGCGGGCGGTGGCCGAGTGCGGATCGGCATCGATGGCTTTGCGAAACTCCTCCTCCGCGGCGGTCCAGCTCCAGTCCTTCCAGGCCAGGCTCAGTCCCAGCGCGGCGTGCGCATCGGCGAGGAGCGGATCGCTTTCCACCGCCTTCCGCGCCGCCTGGCGGGCGCGGGTAAAAGCCTCGGCAGGGGGAATGAGCTTGTAGTAGCCCGCCACAGTCACCGCGGATGACAGCGACGCCAGCGCCGGTGCGTAGCCGGGATCGAGCCGCAACGCCTCCTCAAAGTACTGGACGGCGCGCAGCATGCTCTCTGCGGTGTTCATGTTCGATTGCTGCCGGCCGCGCAAGTACAGGTGGTAGGCCTCCAGGCTGGAAGGGCGCTGCACGGCGGGCGGGGCCGTGCCCGCAGAGGAGGAGCGCACCCGCAAGGCCATGGCGATCGACTGCGCGATCTCGTCCTGGATGGCAAACACGTCAGACATCGTCCGCTCGTAGCTTTCGGCCCAGAGAGTTGCGCCGTCGCGGACGGTCACCAGCCGGGCTGTCACCCGCAGCCGCTGTCCCTGCCGCCGGACGCTGCCCTCCACGAGCATGGAGGCCTGGAACTTGGCAGCGATTTCGTCCAGCGGCGGCGTCTTGCCGCGATAGGCGGCTGTCAGGCTGCGGGCCACGACGCGCAGCCCCGGCGTCCGGGCCAGGCGATTCACCACCTCTTCCGTCAGCCCTTCGCTGAAATAGTCGCCGTCCGGGTCGCCGCCGGCGTTTTCAAACGGCAGGACGGCGATGGTGGCCGCGGGCGCTTCGCGCAGGCGCCGCATGGATTGCGCTTGCCACCAGCCCAGCCCGATGCCGGCGGCGGCCAGCAGAACGAGGATCCCCGCCAGCCTCCAGCCCCGCGGCATCGGCGTCAACTGCGGCTGCGGAGCCGCCGGGGCGGCCTCCGTGCCCGCGTCCTTCGGGGTCGCGTACTCGAATACAGGCACATAGCCGCCCTTGGGCAGCAGAATCCGCACCCGGTCTTCGCGACCGGAGCCAGAGTAGTACTCTTCAAGCCGGCTCCTGAGCCTCCGCGCCTCCACACGGACGACGGAATCCAGGCGGGGATCGAAGTCCGCGTCGCGCCCGAAGAACTCAACGCCGAGGACGGACTCCTTCAGCCGGTCCGTCTGACCGGCCAGTGCGGTTTCCACCAGGTGCCGCAGAAGGAGCGGAAGCCTGCCGGCGGCAGAGAAACCCTCGCTGGCCACGACGGTTTCCAGGGCCCCCCGCACTTCCTCCGCGCTCGGGCGATGTGACTCCATTTCAAGAAGTTCCACGCAGAGTATACCGTGAATTCTACCTGCTGGTCCTGCCGTAGCCCGTCGGGATCTCGGCACACTGATGGCATGAACCCAACGCCCACGCCGCAGCGCTTCCACGCCTTCGACGCGCTGCGCGGCTCGATGATGGTGCTCGGTGTCGCGCTGCACAGCGCGACTGCCTACTCCACCTTCCCGGACGTGTGGTGGTTGAAAGATCCGCACACCAGCCGGTGGGCAGACCTGTTCATCCTCTGGATCCACTCCTTCCGCCTTCCCCTGTTCTTCGTCATGAGCGGGTTCTTCGCCGCCCTGCTGGTGGAGCGCCGGGGAGTGCGCGGTTTCCTGCGGAACCGCGCCGCCCGCCTGCTGCTGCCTTTCCTGCTGGGCATGGTGTCGATGTACCCCTTTCTCAAAATCGCCAGCGTCTACTGCTGGTTTGCCGCGCGCGATGCGGCGCCGTGGCGGAGGCTGGAGGCTTGGGTGGCGGAAGGACGCTTGTGGCGCGCGCTGGAACCCATGCACCTGTGGTTTCTGATCGTGCTGATGATTCTTTGCATGGCTGCCGCCGCCGCCGAGCCGTGGCTGCGGCGGGCGCTTGCGGGAGCGTGGTTCGGCAGGCTGCTGGTTTGGCGCACGATGCCGGCGTTGTCCGCGGCAGTAACGTTCGCCACCCTGCTGCCCATGCGGCTGGGCGTTCTGGACACGCCGGACGGGTTCGTCCCGCATCCTCGCGTTGTGCTGGCGTATGCGGTGTTCTTCGTTTTCGGGTGGGGGCTGTACTTGCACCGGGAGAGGCTTGCGGAGCTGAAGCGCTTCGGCGCTGGCGCGGTGGCGGGGGGCGCAGTTTGCGCCGTCTTCGCCGCCGGGGCGATCGAAAGGCAAGTGGCTGTCCAACCGCAGTGGAACCGGCTGGCGCATGACGGCGCCGCCGTCCTCACAGCGATGGGGTGCTGGCTGAGCCTGCTGGGGCTGACAGGCATCGCCTTGCGCCGGCTTTCGGAAGAATCTCCCCGCTGGCGCTACGTTTCCGATGCTGCCTATTGGGTTTACCTGTTCCATCCGCCCGTGCTGGTCGCCGTGCAGATTCCGATGCTGCGGCTCGGCTGGCCCGCAGAAGCGAAGTTCCTGGCCGGAATCGCCTTTGCCGTTCCGGTGCTGTTCTGGACGTATGGCCGCTGGGTGCGAGGCTCTTGTCTGGGGGCGCTGCTGAACGGCCGCAGAATGGAACGCGGGCTGTCCCGCCAGCAGGAGCCGGACGCGCGCGCGGTGTGCGCGCTTCAATAGCGAAGCCGGTAGTAGAGGAGCTTCAGATACTCGTTGTAAACGCCCAGGAAGCCGTGCTCGTTCTCCCACCACTGCTCGACGCGGTAGCGCCGGTCGGGCACGGCGAAGAACGCAAGCTGAACCCCTGCGCCCTTGAGCTCGCGCGAGAAGATCCACCGCGCACGGCGGGTGTGGATCGCGTTGGTGACGACGAGGACGCGCGGCGCGGGATGCTCCCGCAACCACCGCTTGAGCGCCCGTGCCTCGTCGAACGTGCTGGTCACGCCGCCGGGGAAGGGAATCTCGGAAAGTGCCCCGCGCGGCACTCCCTCCCGCAGGAGCAATTCGATGGCGAGTTCTGTGACGTTGGGCACGAGCCCCATTTGGACGGCGCGGGAGGATTCGCTGCGGGCGATGGCGATGCGCGGGGCGATGTCTTGCTTCCACAGAGCGGCGGCTGCCGCCGGGCGGGTGTCGAGATCTCCATTCAGCAGCAGGATGAGGTCTGCCTGCTGCGCCGGAGCGGCGTCCACCAGAAACGCGCCTGCGGCGGCGAGGATGCGCCATCTTGTCACCCATAAGGCGGCGAGCAAGGTGACAATCACGAGAGCCGCAATGAGCCACCGGCGCCGGGACCGCATCCCTCACAGGGTAGCGCCCGCGTTGCTGCGCCCGCCATCGCCGCCACGGCGCGCGGAGGCGATGCGGGCGCTCCGGCGCGCGCCTCTGCGTCCGTGCAAACCCGCGGGTCATAATGGGATTTGATCCCCGACAGCGCAATCGAGCAGGCGAGGCAGTGGATTGCCTCCGCGCGGCGCATTGCGGCGCTGACCGGCGCCGGAATCTCCGCGGAGAGCGGCATTCCCACCTTCCGCGGCGCCGGCGGACTGTGGCGCAATTTCCGCGCGGAAGACCTGGCCACTCCGCAGGCGTTCGCGCGTGATCCGAAGACCGTGTGGGAGTGGTACGACTGGCGGCGGGGGCTGATTGCAGCCGCGAAGCCGAACCTCGGCCACTTCGCGCTGGCGCAACTGGAGGCGCGGCTCGGAGACGGCTTCACGCTGATCACGCAGAACGTGGACGGGCTGCACAACCGCGCCGGCTCGCAGCGCGTGCTGAAGCTGCACGGCGACATCTGGTGGACGATGTGCATCGCCTGCCGCGAGGTCCGGAGCGACTTCCGCGTGCCCTTGCCGGAGTTGCCCCCGCGGTGCGCCTCCTGCGGCGGGATGCTGCGTCCCGGCGTGGTCTGGTTCGGCGAGCCGCTGTCCGGCGCCACGTGGGAGCAGGCGGAGAACGCGGTCCGGGAGTGCGAGCTGCTGATCGTGGCAGGCACGAGCGCCGTCGTTTATCCGGCGGCATCGCTGGCGCCGCTGGCGCAAAGCGCGGGGGCGCGGATCATTGAAATCAACACGGAGGACACGCCGCTGAGCGGCGCGGCGGATCTCTGCCTGAGGGGGCCCTCGGGCGAGGTCCTGCCGCAGATCATTGAATCATGAGAATCGCCTATTTCGACGCATTCTCCGGCATCGCCGGCGACATGACCGTGGCGGCGCTGATCGACGCGGGCGCGAACACGCAGGAGCTGTTCGAGGCGCTCGATTCGCTCGGCACCGGGGCGCGCTTCCGCGCCGAAAAGGTGAAGCGCAAGGGCATCACAGCGACGTATTTCAAGGTCGAGCACGAGGACCAGAGAAAGCACCGCCACCTGCCGCAGATCGTCCGGATGATCGAGGCGTCGCGCCTCGCGGACCGGGCGAAACAAAACGCCGTGAAAGTGTTTGAAACCCTCGGAGCGGCCGAGGCCGAGGTGCACGGCGTACCGGTCGAGAAGGTGCACTTTCATGAAGTCGGAGCGGTGGACTCGGTCTGCGACATTGCCGGCGCCTGCCAGGCGCTGGAGATGCTGGGCGTGGAAGCCGTGTTCGCCTCGAAGGTGAACACCGGCAGCGGCACTGTGGAAGCCGACCATGGCGTGATGCCCGTCCCCACGCCGGCGACGGCGCTGCTGCTGAAGGGAGTCCCCGTCTATGCGCGCGGACCGGAAACAGAGCTGACCACGCCTACCGGCGCCGCCATTCTGGCTGCTCTGGCGCAGGGCTTCGGCGCGCTGCCGCCGATGACGGTGGAGCGGTCGGGATTCGGCGCCGGCACGAAGGAGTTCCCCATGATGGCCAACGTGCTGCGGGTGCTCGTCGGGACGGCGGGCGGGGCGAAGGAAGCCGCGCTGGTGTCGGTGATCGAGGCCAACCTCGACGATGCCACGCCGGAGCTGCTGGGCCATGCCATGGAGCGGCTGCTGGAAGCCGGGGCTCTGGACGTCACGCTCGAGCCGGTGTACATGAAGAAGCAGCGCCCTGGCGTGCGGCTGTCGGTGATCGCAGACCCGGCGGCACAGGAAAGGCTGGCGGCGTTGTTGTTCGAGGAGACGACGACGCTCGGCGTACGCTTCTGGCAGGCGGAGCGGCGCGTGCTGCCGCGCAGCCACGCCGGGGTCGAGACGCCCTTCGGCCGGGTGCGGATGAAGGTTTCGCCTGCGGGAAGCGCCCCGGAATTCGAGGACTGCCGGCGCCTGGCAGCGGAAACGGGCAAGCCGCTGAAGGAGATTTACGCCGCGGCTATCGCCGCTTACAGGAATTCTCAATGAGCGACAGGTTCTACATCACCACCCCGATCTACTACGTCAACTCGGCGCCGCACCTTGGCACCGTCTACTGCACCCTGGCCGCGGACGCCATCCGGCGCTACCACGCCATGAGCGGACGCCGGGCGCTGCTGGTGACAGGAAGCGACGAGCACAGCCAGAACGTCGAGCGGGCGGCGAAGAAAAAGGGCCTTTCTCCCTTCGATTTTTCCACCGAACTCGCGGCTGAATTCCAGCGGGAATGGAACCTGTTCGGCATTCCTTACCGCTTTATTCGCACGTCCGATCCGCGGCACCACGCCACCGTGCAGTGGCTGTTCGAGCGTTGCCGGGCCAACGGCTACATCGAGAAGGGCGCCTACACAGGCCAGTACTGCTTCAACTGCGAGCTCTATGTCAACGACGCGCAGCCGGGCGACCCCTGCCCGGACTGCCAGCGGCCCACCGAGACCGTCACCGAGGAGAACTACTTCTTCAAGCTCTCCGCGTTTGAAAAACCGCTGCTGGAATTGTACGAAAAACAGCCGGATTTTGTGGTGCCGGAGTACCGGATGAACGAGATCGTTTCGTTCGTCCGCGGCGGCTTACGGGACCTCTCCATCACGCGGTCCAACCTCCAGTGGGGGATTCCCGTGCCGGTGGAGGGGCGGCACGTGTTTTACGTCTGGTTCGACGCGCTGATCAGTTATCTGACCGCCGTGCGCGACGAGGACTGGTGGCCGGCGGACGTGCATCTGATCGGCAAGGACATCCTGCGCTTCCACGCGATCTACTGGCCCGCATTCCTGATGGCGGCGGACCTGCCGCTGCCGCGGCGCATTGTGGCGCACGGCTGGATTCTCAAGGATTCGCTGAAGATGTCGAAGTCGCGCGGCAACGTGGTGCGGCCGGAGCCGCTGCGGCAGGTGATCGGCGCCGATCCGCTGCGCTACTTTCTGCTGCGCGAGATCCCGTTCGGCCAGGACGGGAATTTCAGCTACGAGGCGCTGATCACGCGGCTGAACGCCGATCTGGCCAACGGGCTCGGCAACCTCGCCTCGCGCACGCTCACCATGATCCGGCAGTACCGCGGCGGGCGCATTCCGGCGGGCGAGGCGGACGCGGCCATCCGGGCGCAGGCCGAGGAGACGGTCCGCGGCTGGCGCGCGGCGTTCGACGCTTTTGAATTCCACCGCGCGCTGGAACAACTGTGGTCGCTGCTCGGCGCGGTGGACAAGGCGATTGTCGCCTACCAGCCGTGGCTGCTGGCCAAGCAGAAGGACGCGGAGAGCCAGGCGAAGCTGGACACGATCCTGTCCACTTCGGCCGAGGTGCTGCGCATCGCCGCCGTCCTGATGGCGCCGGTGATGCCGGAGGCGATGCAGAAAATCTGGTCGCAACTCGGCATGGAAGGCATCGTGGAAAGTGAGAGGATCGACCTGCTCGCCTGGGGCGGTTGGCGGGAAGGCCAGGCGATCGGAGAGGTCGAAGCGGTGTTTCCGCGGCTCGGCATGGCCAAGACCATCCAGAGGATCGAGGAACTCGACGAGGTGGAGGTGGAGCGGATCCAGACTCTGCTCGGCAAGAGCGAGGCTGCGCCCGCGCCCCGGCCGTGGCAACGTCCGGAGGGCGTGCCGCCGTTGGAGCCGGAGATCACCATCGAGGATTTCGCGAAGGTGGATCTGCGCGTGGCGCAGGTGCTGGCGGCGGAGCGCGTGAAGGGCGCCGACAAGCTGTTGCATCTCACGGTGGATGTGGCCGAGGAGAAGCCGCGGACGATCGTGGCCGGCATCGCCCAGCAGTATTCGCCTGAAGAGTTGATCGGCCGCAAGGTGGTCATCGTGGCCAATCTCGCGCCGCGAAAGCTGCGCGGGCTGGTTTCGCAGGGCATGATCGTGGCGGCGTCGCTCGAAAACGGGCCGCCGGTGGTGGTGGTGCCCGCTGGCGACGCGCCCGCCGGGGCAAGGCTCAAATGAACGTCCCGCTCATCGACACACACTGCCATCTGGATGCGCGCGCCTTCGACGCCGACCGCGAAGCCTGCATCGAACGCGCCCTCGCTGCGGGCGTCCAGCGTCTCGTGGCCATCGGCACCGGTGATGGTCCGCCTGACCTGGAGCCGGGCATCCGGCTGGCGGAACGCTATCCCTTCATCAGCGCCACCGTGGGTGTGCACCCTCACGACGCGGCAAAGGCCACCGAAGAGACGTGGGCGGAGCTGGCGGCGCTCACCGCGCATCCGAAGGTGGTGGCGGTGGGCGAGATCGGGCTCGATTATCACTACAATTTCTCGCCTCCGGAGACGCAGCGAGACGTATTCGCGCGGCAGCTGGAACTGTCCCGCGAGGCGCGGCTCCCGGTGGTCATTCACACCCGCGAGGCCTGGCGCGACACAGTGGATCTGATACGCCGCTACTGGACGCAGGAGCGGGGCGGCGTCTTCCATTGCTTTTCGGGCGGGCCGAGGGAGGCCGAAGAGGCTCTGGAGCTGGGATTCCATGTGAGTTTTTCGGGCATCGTGACATTTCCGAAGGCGGAGGAGATTCGCGAGGCGGCCCGGCTTGTGCCGGAAGACCGCCTGCTGGTGGAAACCGACGCGCCCTACCTGGCCCCGGCGCCTTACCGGGGCAAGCGCAACGAGCCTGCCTACATCGTGGAGACGGTGAGGATGCTGGCGCGGGTGCGCGGCGTGGAGCCGGAGTCTGTGGCCCGGCTTGCCTGGGACAACTGGAGCCGCCTGTGTTTGCAGGAAACCGCAACGAACCGTTAAACTTGAGGCATCCGATGCCTGCCGGAAAGCTGGGCCTGGCCCTCACCGCGCGCGAACTTACTGCTTTGGTGGCCGACGACCTGAAGCAGGTAGAGAGCGTGTTCCGGCTGGAATCGATCGGCAGCGTCGAGGCCGTGGGCAGCATCGCCCGCTACCTGCAAGGCAACGGCGGCAAACGGCTGCGGCCCATCCTGCTGCTGGTGAGTTGCCGGCTCTTCCGCGACCCCACGCCCGAAGCAATCCAGCTGGCGGCGGTGGTGGAGCTGATCCACACGGCCACGCTCGTCCACGACGATGTGATCGACGAGGCCAAGACGAGGCGCGGGAAAAGCTCCGCCAACGTGGTGTGGGGCAACCAGATCTCCGTGCTGGCGGGCGACTGGCTGTACATGCAGGCCTTCCAGATTGCGCTGCGGCTGCGGCGCTTCGACATCCTGGACCTGCTCATAACATTGACGCAGCGCATGGTGGATGGCGAGCTGCTCCAGTTGGAGCGGCTGGGCCGGATCGACATCTCCGAGGCCGACGCGCTGGAGCTGATCGACCACAAGACGGCCAGCCTGTTTGCCGCCTGCACCAAGCTGGGCGGCATCGCCGGCGGCGCCAGTGAACAGGAACTGGCCCTGCTGAGCGACTTCGGCTGGAACCTCGGCATGGCGTTCCAGATCGCCGACGACATCCTGGACTTCACCGCCCGCGAGTCCGTGCTGGGCAAGCCCGTCGGCAACGACCTTCGGGAAGGCAAGGTAACATTGCCGCTGTGTTATGCCCTCGATGGCGCCACATCAGAGGAGCGGGCGGCGGTGGAGGCCGTCCTCTCCGACCGAGCATACGGCCGGGCGAGCTTCGAACAGATCCGGGCGCTGCTGGAGCGCCACCGCGGCATCGAGCGGGCGCGTGCCCGGGCGCGCGAATTTACCTCGAGGGCGCGTCTGCTGCTGGAAAGCTTCCTTGACACCCCCGCCCGCGCCGCCCTGCTGGCCGCCACGGATCTGGTGGCGGACCGCGACCGCTGATATCCTCGTAGCCGGACGTTCCGGCATGGACCGGCGCACGTTTTCACTCTCTCCGCTTGCCGCATGGGGCCTGTCCTGCCGGACCGCGCCCGAAGACGCCGGATGGCCGGCCCGATGGGACCGCCTGTTGATCCAGAAGGCTGTGACCGCGCGCGACCAGCGCTTTGATGCGGGCGTCGCCATGCTGCGCTCGATTCTCGGCCCGGAGTACCGCTACCATACGCGCCTGCGGGAGCGCACGGTGCATCCGACCCGCGATTCGCTTGAGTATGCGCTGTACCTGCTTGAGGAAGGGACGCCGGAGCGGCTCTTGCGCGCGCATCGCATTCTGGAGCAGGTGGCGCCGCTACAGGTGGCCGATCCGCAGTCGAAGTGGTATGGCCTGTGGGGCTACTTTCTTGAAGAGCCTCCCGATCAGATGTCGCCGGCGGACTGGAACTGGGCGGACTTCAACGGCTCGTTGCTTTTGCTGATCGAGTTCCGGCACGGGGCGCGGCTGCCGGAAGGGCTGCGCGGGCGCGTGCGGGAGGCCATCGGTCACGCGGCGCACTCCGTGATGCGGCGCGACGTCCGCATGTCGTACACCAACATTGCCATCAAAGGGACGTTTGTGACGCTCGCCGCCTCGGAACTGCTCGGCGACGAGGAACTGGGCGCCTACGCGCGCGAACGGATCGTTCGCCTGTGCCGTGAAATCGACCGCACGGGCAGCTTCGCCGAATACAACTCACCCACCTACGCCCGCGTGAGCCTGACGAATCTGGCAAGGATCCGGATGTATGCCCGGCACGAGGAGACCCGCCGCCGCGCTGCCGCCATCGAGCGCCGTTTGTGGCAGCACCTCGCCTCCCACTGGGACGCGGCGCGCCGCCAATTCTGCGGGCCGATGAGCCGCTGCTATTCCACCGATCTCGGCTATCCTCTATGGCTCGAGAAAGCGCTGCGCGGGCGGCTGGGATTGGCGACTCCGGAAAACCGGACCGGCGGCGACGACGGGGAGACGGCGATTCATGATTACCGCTGCCCCGGGGATGTGGCGCCGCGATTCCTGAACTTCGAGCCGGGGCGGGAGCACCGCGAGCTCTACATCAGTGAGCCGCCCGCTGCGGGCACGGCGTTTTTCTCGCGCGACTTCTCGCTCGGCAGCGCCAACCGGAGCGATTTCTGGGTGCAGCGGCGCCCGCTGCTTGGCTACTTTGGCGGCGACGCACGCCCGGCGCGCACGCTGCAGCTGCGCGTGGTCAAGGACGGCTACGATTTCTCGTCCGCTCTCTTCCACAGCGTGCAGTCGCGGGGCCGCGTCCTGGCGGTGATCGGCTTCCGCAATCCCGGCGGGGACCGGCACATCCTGCTCGATCCGATCCGCGGCGGGCGCTTCGAGTGCGGGCGGCTCTTCGCCGAACTGCACCTCGGCGGGCTGCCTGCAGATGCCCGCGCGGAAGGCGGCGCGCACGGTTTTCAGCTGGATTGCCCGCTGCTCCGTGTGCGGCTGCGCATGCTGGGCGGGCGGTTCGGAGCGCGTCCGCTCGACCTGCGACTGCACCCGCACTCGGGAAGCCTGACGGCAACCGTGGACTTCAAGCCGCCCGAAGGACCGCGCATTGTGGACTGGGCGCGTGTGGGCACGGCTTTCGCCGCCCTTGCGCTGGAGGTGGCCGATGCCGGCGCGGAGTGGACCTCCGACGAGCCGCAGATGCGCGTGTCCGGGGATCAGGTGGAACTCGGCTGGGGCGGACTTGCGCTGCGCGCGCTGGCGCGCGTGGCGCCGGTGGAGGATCACGAGAAGGCTTTCCAGGCCATGATTCAAGGCCGGCCCGCGCCCGTGCCGCGGCTGTCGGAGGAACTGCTCGCCTAGAGCGCGGCGTCGCCTGGCGTCTGGCGCCCGCTTCGCATAGCATGGGAGTGCCATGACGACTCGAAGGTCCCTGTTCGCCTGCCTCGCCCTGCCCGCGTTCGCGCAGAAGCGCCGCCTGCGCATCGGCGTCACCGACTGGAACCTGCGGCTTGCGGGGCGGATCGAAGCTGTGGCCCTGGCCGCGCAGCTGGGCTTCGAAGGCGTCGAAGTGAGCCTCGGCCGGCGCGTCACGGAGAACCGCCTGCCGCTCGACGATGCCGGCGTCCAGAAACAGTATGTGGACGCGTTCCGGCAGCACGGCATCGCGATCGCCGGCACATGCCTGGATGTGCTCCACGTGAACTATCTGAAGAGCGACTCTCTCGCCCTGCGCTGGATCGAGGACGGGATCCGGGTCAGCCGGGCTCTCGGCGCGAAGGTCATGCTCCTGCCGTTCTTCGGGAAGGGCGCGCTCCAGACGCAGGGGGAGATGGACCGCGTCGGGGATGCGCTCCGTGAGCTTGCGCCAATAGCGGAGAAAGCGGGCGTGCTGCTTGGTCTGGAGAACACGATCTCGGCTCGCGACAATGCGCGCATCCTGGAACGTGCGCGCAGCGCGGCGGTGCGCGTTTACTACGACGTGGGCAACTCGACCTTCAACGGCCACAACCCGCTGGAGGAGATCCCTTGGCTCGGCAAGGACAGGATCTGTCAGTTCCACTTCAAGGACAAGGGTTACCTGGGCGAAGGGGCAATTGACTTTCCAGCCATCCTGCGGTGGATCGCCAGCATCGGTTTTGAGGGCTTCGCCAATCTGGAAACCAATGCGCCCTCGGGCTCGGTCGAGCAGGATATGGCACGCAATCTGGCTTACATCCGCCGGATTGCCGGCTGAGTCATACGGCCGTGGGTGGCCGCCTCGGCCGCCGGGGCGTCTCACTCCTGGCGGCCGCAAAGCCGTGAATTTTCAGGCGGCTGAGGCACACCACCGGGAAGTGGCAGCGGGGACAGAAGCGGATATGCAAGTCTGGTTCTTTTCTCCTGTTGGGAATCTGACGAGGCCAGTATTAAGAACGCTAAATGCAACGGCATCATTGCGTTGGCGTTCAGCGGAGGGTTGACACCGCGCTCAATTCAGGTTACCCTTGGACAACACCCTGATGTAGAAGAAGATACAACTCTTGTGGAGTGGCAGCGAGGTCCAGGCATGACCTTTCAAATCGGTGAGAAGGTGGTCTACCCGAACCATGGGGTGGGCACGATCGAGAACATCAGTTCCCGAACCTTCGGCAATCAGACCGAGAAGTTTTACCTGCTCCGGCTCTCCGCCAACAACATGACCGTCATGGTGCCGTTTTCCCACGTCGAGCAGGTGGGGCTGCGGAAGGTGACCCGCAACGGCGACGTGAACAAGGTTCTGCACTATCTGGCGAACGGGTCCAGCAAAACGTGCCAGGACTGGAAGGATCGCTTCAAGGAGAATTCCGCGAAAATGCAGAGCGGAAGTCTTCTGGAAATCGCAGAAGTCCTGAAATGCCTGGTCGAGATTCAGTCGCAGAAGCCCCTGTCTTTCCGCGAGAAGAAAATGCTGGAAAGGGCTCGGCTGATGCTGGTGTCGGAGCTGGCGACCTCCCGAGGCGTATCGGAGAACGAGGCCGTACAGCTGCTGGCACGCTCCCTTGCCAAGGCGAGCCTGAAGTTCCCAGAGCCTCTTTAGGAGAGTTTTCCGCTCCTTGTGCCCGGCGGACCCGTCTGCGGGAGCGAGGCTGGGCAAATGCATACGCGCGAGGCAGGCAGCATGCAGACCTGGGGTGGGCTCGGCGGAATCCCTTAGTACCCCTCGATCTTCATGACTAAAAATTCAGCGGATTCCCGCATAGTCTTTCCGCCTTTTCTGGCCGAAGATAACAGTGGAAGGACAAGACTCGCGGAATGCAGTGTCTCCATTGCGGGAAGAAACTGTCGCTTCTGCGTAAGCTCTCGGACGGCAAGTTCTGTTCCGATGCGCACCGCGAGGCCTACCACCGCCAGCAAGACCACCTGGCGCTGGCGAGGCTGATCGAGTCGCAGACGGGCAAGGCGCCCGCCAAGATCAAGGATTCGGCGAGAAAGGCGCGCGGCAGGAGCGAAGCCATCCCGGCATTTGCGCCGCTGTTGCCCCAAGCGGCCGTGTGGGCGCGGTGGAGCCGCCTGGCGTGCCCGCGGTTGGTGCCCGAAAGTCCCCGGGCGCGCCTGCACCTTCCCGAGTCCGGCCTGCGGCCTGCTGTAAGGGGTTTCCCGAGCTTTTCGGCGGCGGAATGGCCGCCTGCGGTGCAGCCGCTGTCGAGGCCGATGGACATATGCCCGGACTACGAACTGCCCACAGCCACGCCGTTCCTGGGGCCGGCCGCGTCGGTGTGCCTGCCGGCCGGGGCCGCAGAGGCTGGCGTCCCGCCCGTCCAGCCGCTGAGGGTGGCGGTGGTTCAGCCGGTCAGAGCGCGTGGTGGAACGGGGCTGGGCAAAGCCTCGCCACGTTTGCTGGAACGCCGCAAGATGGTGGTCATCGTGCCGAAGTCAGGGCTGGAGCCACGGCGCGGATGGTCGCTGCCGGCGAAGCCGGCGGGATTGACCTGGGAGGTGGGCCCCATTGCGGTGGAGCGAAAGGCGTGCGCTTACGGCCCTGCCGAAGGGGCCAATGAGGGTGCCGTTTCGCCTGCCCTGTGCGCCGTTCTGGATCCCCCTGCGTGGCTTCAACCCGAGAGTCCCACCGCAGCGGCCAAAGGCCCAAGGCCGGAGACCGATGCACCGCCAGTATGCATGGATCTCGTCGGGCTCCCGGTCCCGCAGCCGCTTTGGGACCGTGGATCTGCGCCTCAGGAGTTTTCGGCCGGGCCGGAACTGCCTGAAACTGCCCCAGCGGCTGTACTCCCGCAGCATCAGTCCGGGCCGGCTCCTCGCCAGTTGAAGATTCAGCCTGTCCTGCCGGATTCTGACGCCTGCATCCAACCAGGCGAGCCAACGTGCCGCCGGGAGCTCTCCCTGACGTGGCTGCTGGCCGAGCCGGCCTCACAATGGCCGGACATCCGTCCTGCGGCTGTTACAGAGCGTCCCGGCTGGCCGCTATTTGCCGGCCGCGTGTCGGAAGCGGTGTCCGGCGCCGCTGGCCAAGTGGAGGTGCATTGCTGGGAGCCGGCACCTGTCGAAGGGCAGATCGAAACGGCCCTCGTTCCGGTGCTGGCGGCTCGATCGGCGCCGCGCCAACTGCGTCCCTGCTGGCACATGGTTCCCCTGGCGGGGCTGGCGCCTGCTCAGGCTCATGCTGCTGCTTGCGGCAGCATGTCGTGGATTCGGTCTGAAGCGGCGGCGGTGATGCCGGCGGCCCGTCTGGATCTGCAACCCCCTGAGCCGCCGGAGGAGTTGCGGCGGCCGGAGCCGGAAGACGCCGTGGCCGCCGGACTGCGGGCGCTGGAAGAGGCGGCTTCCCAGCCGCCGCTCATCCTTGGCGGACAGGAACTGCCGCCGGAGCAGACTGCGCTGCCGGTTGAGTCCGCCGGGGAGACGGGAGAGGCCGAACTGCCAGTGCCGATGCAGACCGTGCCGATGGAGGGCGGGCAGGATCCCGAACCGGGAGTTATTCCGCCACCCTGCCGCCGCCTGCCCATGATGCCGGTCCGCCCGAAGGATTGTGCGGCGACGCTGGCGGCACCGGACGGCGCCACGCTTTGTGCCTGCTGGCCCTCGCTCGATGATCCCCACCCCGCGTTCCCGGTAATGCGGCTCCAGCTGGACCATGCCGACGGTTCCGGACCGCGCCGCGAGGCAGCCCAGCGAGCCCGCCGCCGGAAGGCGGCACAAGCGCCGCGGAAGCGGTTTTGGGCCCACGCGCCCTCGGATCTGAAGTGGATCGCCGTGGCGCTGCCGCTTTTGTTGATTGTGGTGGTCTACAGTTTCCGCACCAGCACGCCGAACAATCCGTCAGGAGAACCGGCAGTGACCTCCGCGGTTCCAGCTCCGCAGACGGCGGCGCACGAAGCGCCCGCCGTCAAGGTGAACGCCCTGCAGCGGTTCATCATGCGCCGGGCCGGCGTACGCCTGTTCGATGATTTCCGGTCCGGGCTGGCCTCCTGGCAAGGACGTGAGGGCTGGGCGAAGACCTGGCGGTATGGCGATGCGACCTTCGTAGAGCCTGGCGAGCTGGCCCTGCTTTCTCCGAGCATCGGATTGTCCGATTACACGCTGACGTTTCTCGGCCAGATCGAGCGGCGCAGCCTGAACTGGGTGTTCCGTGCGAAAGACACGGCAAATTATTACTCGATGCGGATCGTGGTTACTCGCGGCGGGCCGCTGCCGGAGGCCATGGTCGTGCGGTCTGTGACGATCAATGGCCGGGCGAGGGACGTCAAGAGCCTGCCCATTCCGTTCCCGGTGAAGGCGGACACGCTCTATCTGGTGCGGATGGAGGTCAGAGGGCAGGATTTCACCACCTACATTCAGGACCAGCTGGTGGATCACTTCAGCGACGCGCGCCTGGGGTCCGGCGGCGTCGGATTTTACAGCCCGAGGGGAGACCGGGCGTTGCTGCGGTGGGTGGAGGTTTCGCACCAGTACGACTATCTGGGGAGGCTGTGCGCGCTGCTTTCTCCCTACGGCGTGCAGAACCTGGCAGGAGACTGAATGGGAAAAACGAGGAAGGCTATGAAAGAGGACAACCGCCTGTTGGAGGAGCTCAAGCCGGAGAAGGGCAGCGCTCTGGCCCGCGCTGTTGCCCTTCATCTGGACGGCAAAGGGCGCGAAGCGCTGGCCGAACTGGACCGCGCGCTGGAGTCCGGCGATTCTCCACGCGAGATCTACGCTGCTCGCGGCCACATCCAGTTCGAACTGGAGCTGTATGACGACGCGGTAAAGAGCTATGAGGCTCTGACAACCATCGACCCCAACGCATTGTCGGCCTTCTTCAACCTGGCCGTGTGCGAGGAGAAACTGGGCCGCTGGGCGGAGGCGGCGGCGAACTTCGAACGCGTGCTCCAGCACGAAACCGGCCGAAACGACGCCCGCTTGGGCCTTGGCATCTCGCTGCTCCACCTGAAAAAAGCCGAGCACGCGCTGGAATGCTTCAACCAGTGCCTGAAGGCCGAGCCGTCCAACGAGACGGCCCTATTCGGCAAAGCGGTGTCGCTCGAGCTGCTCAGCCGGTTTGATGAGGCTCTGGCACTATACCGACAGCTGCTCGTTTCCAATCCGAATGCCGAAGAGCCGATGTCGAACATGATCCACATCGGCATGCGGCGTGGCGACGAGGCGCTGGTGGCGGAGATCAGCGAGCGCTTGCTGGCGCTTCGGCCGTTCTCACAAACGGCGCTGGAAGGCCTGGCCTGGTGCGCCTTCCACAAGAACGAATACGAGGCCGCATCGCGCTACTGCGCCAAGCTCGTGGAACTCACGCCGGAGCACTTCGAGCGGCGCTACAACCTGGGCGTGGCCCTGCAGAAGCTCGAAAAGTATGAACAGGCCGAGAAGTCCTACGAAGAGGCTTCGAGGCTGAAGCCGGACCATGTGCAAACGTGGGCCAACCTCGGCGTGGTGCGCCAGGCGCTGGGCAACGTCCGCGGCGCCCGGGAAGCTTACGAAACGGCTTTGCGGATGAACCCGGATCTCCCGGAGGTGATGGCCAACCTGGCCGGGCTGCTGGAGGCGCAGGGCCATACAGAGGAAGCCGAGGCGCTTTACGACCGGCTGGTGTCCAAGCATCCCGACTTTCCCGACGCCTACTTCCGCCTCGGGTATCTGAGGCTGTGCCGCGGAGACGCGCTTGGCGCCATCGAGGCGTTCGAGCACTGCGTGAAGTCGAACCCGGACTGGGTGGAGGCGCAGATCAACCTTGGCCTCGCCTTCAAACAGACAGGCGAAGTTGACAAGGCCGAGTCACACCTCGCGCGCGCCCTGGAACTGAAGCCCGATTCAGTCGAGGCCTTGCGCGGATTGGCCGCTCTCGCCGTAGAGCAGGGCGACGATCCCCGGGCGCTGGAGCTTCAGGGCAAGCTGATTGACCTCGGCGAACGCTCGCCCGAGCTGTTCTACAACACCGGGCTGTTGCTGCACCGGCGCGGGCAGCTGGACGATGCCGTCTCGCTCTACCGCGAGGCCATCGTCCTGCGGCCGCAGTTCCCGGAGGCGCTTTTAAACCTCGGCCACGCGCTCAAGGCGCAGGGACGCAACGAAGAGGCCAAGAGCTACTGGCGCCAAGCCCTGGAGATCAAGCCGGAACTGGCCGAAGGCTACTTCGGCGATTGAGCGGTTGCCGGCATTGCTGGAGAAGCGCGGCCGTTCGCCGGGGCTGATGCGGCCGGGGCACAATGGCTGCCGTGCCGTCATCTTGCGCGGGCGAGGGCGCACAGAATTGCTCGGCCGCTGTCCGATGACAGCGCCAGCTGGTTCCCTGTGGTCTGCGCCCGCCCACAGTGCGGACTGCGGCGGCACCCGGACGGGCTCATGGGGGCCACCGCGGCGCAGTCGGCTCTTGCATCGCTTTCGTGCCGGTCCAAATATGTACGTGGCCTGTGGCTACAGGATCGGGCCACGGCCTTCATCCACTCGTTGATCGCCTCTTGCTGGGCTCGCCGCTTCCGGCTTTGCAGATGCGAGGCCCCGCGGCGCTTGAGGTGGGCTGGCTCGCGGCTGGCCCTGTCACCACCCCGCGCCCCGGACCTGTGTCCTGACACGGCACAGGTACATGTCTGCAGTGATGTAGAGCGTCGAGCCGTCGTCGCCCCAAGCCACGTTGGCCGTGGCCTCGCCCGTGTCGATCCGTCCCAGTCTCTTGCCCTCGGGTGTGTAAATGTGAACTCCGCCGGGACCTGTGGCCCACAGGTTGCCTTCGGCGTCCACCTTCAGCCCGTCCGGCAGCCCCGGCAACTCGCGGCTGACCATCGCCGTCACATCGGCGAACACCCTGCCGGCGCCCAGAGTCCCGTCGGGTTTCACCGGGTAAGCCATCCAGATCGCGCGTTGCGGGTCACTGTTGGCCACGTAAAGGGTCTTCTCGTCGGGGGAAAACGCGATGCCGTTCGGGCGGCTCAGTTCGCTCGTCAGCAGGGTCAGGGTTCCCTGGGACCACCGGTAGACGCCGCAAAAGCCGAGATCCCGGCGCGGATCGTTCCACTGTTTGGGCAACCCGTAGGGCGGGTCGGTGAAATACAGATCGCCGTTAGACTTCAGGGCACCGTCATTCGGGCTGTTCAGCCGCTTGCCCTGATACCGGTCAGCCAGCGTCACCTTGCCGCCGCCAGGCTCCATGCGGGCCACTCGGCGGTCGCCGTGTTCCATCAGGATCAGCCGGCCTTGCGCGTCGATCAGCAGCCCGTTGCTGCCCGGCTCGCGACCATACTCGGCCACGCCGGTGTAGCCGGCGGGCTTCAGAAACAGCTCGATCCCGCGCTCCCGCGACCACTTCATCACCGAGTTCCGCGGGATGTCGGAGAACAGGAGATAGCCGCCCTTGCGGTCCCAGACAGGGCCTTCCGCCCATTCAAACCCGCTGGCCAGTACCTCGATTCGCGCCTCGGGCGCAAGGAGCGCGTCCAGCCTCGGGTCCTCGCGGACGATTGTTCCCAGCACCGGATACGACCTTGGCGGCTGGCCGAGGGTGGCCGGTGCAGAAGTCAGAAGCAGCATCATCCACAGGCAGCCTGCACGCATAGCGCCCTCTATTCTAATTGCGTCTCCCTTCGGCCGCATCCGCCCGGGCCTGCGGCGTGGGAGTCTCAACATCACCCGGCCTCGTGCCTGCTGCCCGGACGGCGCTACCCGCAACCGCCGCCCGGGCGCTGGAGTC
>JBBIIK010000005.1:0-145000 GCA_037446555.1 Acidobacteriota bacterium | reverse complement strand
CTAGGGGCCTTCCCAGGTTACCGAATCCAACCAAACTGCGAATGCCGGGAACGAATGCGCGGGAGTCAGACAGCGGGGGCTAAGCTTCGTTGTCAAAAGGGAAACAGCCCAGACCGCCAACTAAGGTCCCCAAATCTGCGCTAAGTGGGAAAGGAAGTCGGGAGGCTATGACAGCCAGGAGGTTGGCTTAGAAGCAGCCATCCTTTAAAGAAAGCGTAATAGCTCACTGGTCGAGTCGCCCGGTGCCGACAATCCAACGGGGCTCAAGCGCAGTACCGAAGTTGCGGGTCACCAGCAATGGTGGCGGTAGGAGAGCGTTCTCTTCTGCTGCGAAGGCAGAGTGAAAGCACTGCTGGAGCGAAGAGAAGTGACTCTGCCAGCATAAGTAGCGATAAACCAGGTGAGAACCCTGGTCGCCGTAAGACTAAGGTTTCCTGAGCAAGGTTAATCCGCTCAGGGTTAGTCGGAGCCTAAGGCGAGGCCGAAAGGCGTAGCTGATGGACACACGGTTAATATTCCGTGACCTCCGTAGGAGATACCGATGCGGGGACGCAGCCTCAAGCTCGGCGGTGGCAATGGTTTCCATCGTTGGGGGCGAGGAGGGCCGGAAAGGCAAATCCGCCGGCTCGTCTGCCAGGAAAAGCCGCTAAGGGCCGAAGGAGTCCGTACCACAAACCGACACAGGTGGTCGAGATGAGTATTCTAAGGCGCTCGGGTGATGGGTTGTTCAGGAACTAGGCAAATTGACCCCGTAACTTCGGGAGAAGGGGTGCCCGCTTCACGGCGGGCCGCAGAGAATAGCGCAGGGCGACTGTTTAACAAAAACACAGGTCTCTGCAAAGTCACAAAAACGACGTATAGGGGCTGACGCCTGCCCGGTGCCGGAAGGTTAAAGGGAGAGGTTAGCCGCAAGGCGAAGCTTCAAACTGAAGCCCCGGTGAACGGCGGCCGTAACTATAACGGTCCTAAGGTAGCGAAATTCCTTGTCGGGTAAGTTCCGACCTGCACGAATGGCGTAACGATCCTGCGACTGTCGTAACAACCCGCCCGGCGAACTTGTGGTCCCGGTGAAGACGCCGGGTGCCCGCCACTAGACGGAAAGACCCCGTGCACCTTTACTGCACCCTATCAATGAATTATGGGGCGGTCTGCGCAGCATAGGTGGGAGGCTTTGAAACCGGGCTCTCGGGTTCGGTGGAGCCACCATTGAGATACCACCCTGATCGTTCTGTGATTCTAACCTCGCTCCGTTATCCGGGGCAGGGACATTGGTAGGCGGGTAGTTTGACTGGGGCGGTCGCCTCCTAAACGGTAACGGAGGCGCCCAAAGCTTGGTTCAGGAGGTTTGGAAATCCTCCTTCGAGTGCAATGGCATAAACCAGGCTGACTGCGAGACCTACAAGTCAAGCAGGTGCGAAAGCAGGGCATAGTGATCCGGTGGTTCTGCATGGAAGGGCCATCGCTCAACGGATAAAAGGTACGCCGGGGATAACAGGCTGATCGGAGCCAAGAGTCCACATCGACGCTCCGGTTTGGCACCTCGATGTCGGCTCATCGCATCCTGGGGGTGAAGAAGCTCCCAAGGGTTAGGCTGTTCGCCTATTAAAGCGGTACGTGAGCTGGGTTCAGAACGTCGCGAGACAGTTCGGTCCCTATCTGTGGTGGGCGTAGGAGATTTGAGGGGGTCTGCCCTTAGTACGAGAGGACCGGGGTGGACGAAGCTCTTGTGTTCCAGTTGTCACGCCAGTGGCATAGCTGGGTAGCGAACTTCGGTCGGGATAAGCGCTGAATGCATATAAGCGCGAAACCCTCCCCAAGATGAGATCTCCCAACCGTAAGGTAACAAGGGCCCTGGAAGACGACCAGGTTGATAGGCCGGATGTGTAAGCGCAGCAATGCGTTGAGCTTACCGGTACTAATAGCCCGTTCGGCTTGACCATAAGATTTACCCTCTACACAGAATCCGCTCTGTGGCTTCCACGGATCGCCCGTCAATATTCAGCCACTCAAGCTCTTCAGGCTTTGGGTGACCACAGCGAGGGGGGACACACCCGTTCCCATCCCGAACACGGAAGTTAAGCCCCTCAGCTCCGATGATACTGCGCGCGCAAGTGCGTGGGAAAGTAGGACGTTGCCCGATTATGACAGAGGCCCCGGCTTCCGGCCGGGGCCTTTGCCTTTGCCAATCTCTCCGCTGCGCGCTTATTCCTCCCGCCTCTGATTCAGCGCCGCCACCACTACCGCCACTGCTGCGAGAGCCGCCGTCTCCGCCCTCAAAATCATCGGTCCCACGGACACCCGCTCCCAGCCTGCCCTTTCTGCCTCCTCCCGCTCCCGCGCGTCCCAGCCGCCTTCTGGCCCGCAGAGCAAGGCCACGCCTTCGTCCACTCTCTCCAGCACTTTCAGCACAGGCGTTGCATCCGGCTCCTCGTCCAGGAACAACCTCAACGTAGCCTGCGTCCGAAGCGCTTCGGCCAAGGGCATGACGGAATCCAGCTCGGGCGGGCGAATCCTACGCGATTGCTGCCCCGCCTCACGGATGATCCTCTCCCACCGCGCCCGCCGCTTCTCGGCCGCTCCGGCCAGCCCTCGCTCCGACCTCAGGGCGGCCACTGGCGTGATCCGCTCCACACCCAGCTCCGTCGCCTTCTCGATCATCCACTCGAAGTGGTCGAACTTGATCAGCGCCGCCATCAGGCGGACCGGGGCCGCGGCGCGCGCCGCCGGCGCCTCCTCCAACAGCGCGAACTCCACCATTTCTTTCCCGAACGCTTCGATCCGCCCCAGCCATACCCGTTCCCCATCCGACACTTCATAGATCTGGCCGCGCTCCGCCCTCAGCACGCGCCTGATGTGCTCCGCCGTTTCCCCATGCAGAATCGCCCGCCCCGCCCGCCACTCCTGTGCGTAGAACAGCCGCCGTGCCATCTTTTCCCAGCATATCGCCGCCGTGTGCGCGCGCCTGCGAAAATAGAGGTTCGCCATGATCGCACACTTGCGCGGCACACTGCTCGAGAAGCACCCCAACCAGGCGATCGTCGAGGCGCAGGGCGTCGGCTACGACGTTGCCATCCCCGTCTCGACCTTCGCCGCCCTTCCCGCCGCCGGAGAGGAAGTCCGTCTCAGGGTACATACCGTCGTGCGTGAGGACGCCATTCAGCTCTACGGATTCCTGACGGTGGAAGAGAAGTCAATCTTCGAAAAGCTGATCACGGTCAGCGGCGTTGGTCCGCGCCTGGCTCTGACGGTGCTCAGCGGCATCGCCGCCGGCGACCTCGTCCAGGTGATCCGGTCGGCCGACGTCCAGAAGCTCACGCGCGTGCCCGGCATTGGCAAGAAGACGGCGGAGCGCATCGTGCTGGAGTTGCGCGACAAAATCGAGGACGGCGGACGCCGCGCAGCCGCGGGTGCGGCCGGAGTGGCCGCTGTGATCCTGTCGCAAAAAGAATCCGACGTTGTCAGCGCGCTCGTCAACCTTGGAGCGCAACGTGCGGCCGCCGAGACGGCCGCACGGCGCGCTTCGCAGGAGCTTGCCGGCGCCGGTTTCGAGGCGCTCTTCCGCCGCGCGCTGGAACTGCTGCGATAATCGGGAATGCCGGACCGGATGACCGACCAAAACAAATCCCGGCGTTTTGTTTCGCCCGCCGCCTCTCCCGACGAGCTTCAGTTCGAGGCGTCACTCCGTCCCCGCGCTCTCGCCGATTTCACGGGGCAGGAGAAGGTGAAAGAGTTGCTGTCGGTCACCATTGAGGCCGCCCGCCTCCGTGGCGAAGCCATGGATCACGTCCTCCTCATCGGCCCGCCAGGCCTTGGCAAAACCACGCTCGCCACCATTATCGCCGCCGAACTCCGCGTCCCCATCGACCTTTCCAGCGGGCCGTTGCTTCAGCGCAAGATCGACCTGACAGGAATTCTCACCACCCTGCGCGAGCGCCAGGTCTTTTTCATCGACGAGATTCACCGTCTCATGCCGGACGTGGAAGAAGTACTCTATTCCGCGCTCGAGGACTTCCGCATCGATGTCGTCATCGGCCAAGGGCCGGGTGCGCGCACCCACTCTCTGCCCCTGCACCGCTTCACCGGTATCGGCGCCACCACGCGCCAAGGGCTGTTGAGCGCCCCTCTGCGCAGCCGGTTCGGGCTCATCCTGTACCTCAAGCACTACGACGTTCCCGAGATGACCCGCATCGTCACCCGGGCCGCGCGCCTGCTCGACACGCCCATCGACGCTGAGGCCGCTGAGGAGATCGCGCGCCGCAGCCGCGGTACGCCGCGCATCGCCAACCGGCTGCTGCGGCGTGTCCGCGATTACGCCCAAGTGCGCGCCTCCGGCCACGTCACACTCGCCGTGGCGAGCGACGCGCTGGACCTGCTCGAGGTCGACCGCTTCGGACTCGACGAGATCGACAAGAAGATCATGCTCACGATCCTCGAGAAGTACGGTGGTGGCCCCGTCGGCCTCGGCACCATCGCCGCCTCTACCGACGAGGAACCCGACACCATCGAGGAAGTCTACGAACCCTACCTGATGCAGCTCGGCTTCCTGGACCGCACGCCCCGCGGCCGCGTCGGCACGCCGCGCGCCTTCGAGTATTTCGGCGTCCCCTACCGTCCGGGCCTCGGCCAGAGCCGCCTCTTCTGATCCCTGTGCTACAGCAGGCGGCGTGCGGCCTCGTTCGAATAGCTCGCCTTGCCGCCGTCCCATTCCAATGCAAGCACCGCAGCGATGTCCGCAGCGCACCCCTGCGCCCCCGCCAGTGCGCTCGTCGCCGCGAGGAAGAACAGTGGCCCTAGCGCCAGGAATTCCTCGCCTGCATATAACCGCCGCAGCTTCCTGTGGAACGTCTCAGCCATCTCGCGCGTGAACCGGGCCATTTCCGTCACCGCAGCCTTCGGCGCCACGCGCACCAGGCGATCCACCTCGCGCGCGCCGTCGGCCAGGTTCAGCACGGCTTCCACCAGAAACGCGTCCGCCGTCAGCAGGGACACGAAATTCTTCTGCTGCCGCCTTACGTTGGCCAGGATATAGCGCGTGTCGGCCGGTTCGTAGTAGGCTGCTGTCTGTTTCCGCCCGGCCTCCACCAGGAATCGCCAGATCCCTTCCAGCCGCTCGCGGAAAGCCGGCGCACTTGCTTGCAGGACTTCGTCGATGACCTTGGGATCCATGAAATCGTACGACAGGTCCCTCTTCGTCGGACCCGATCCCGGAGGGCTGCACGACCACGCCAACAGCGGATGCACGGCGCTGGGCCGGGAATACGCCTCCACGCGCGCCAGGTACAGCGCGGGCAGCCACCGGCGCGCCATCACTTGTACGGCCCGCGCTGCGCGGCCGAGGATGGGCAAGTACTCGGCGGCGCCGGGCGGCGGCGTCCGCATCCACGCCTCCGCGCACGTGCCCGGCAACTGAAGAGACAGCACTGCCGTGCACGGCTCCTCAGGCAACCGGACGTCTCGCAGCCCGTACGCTTCCAGCGCCCTCAGGTACGACTCCTGCGGCGCCGATGGATCCAGCAGACGCCTGTCCGTGAAGCTCATCGAGAAATGATCCCGCCGAGCCTCGCCGTCGCATGCCGACAACGCCGCCGAAAACACAAGCGCCGACTGCGAGCGCAACTCCGCTGTCAGCACGTCCGCCGCTTGGGCCGAATACAACACCTGGATGCGCCCGTCCTCGGTCGCCTGCGCCTCGGCCGAGGTGAAACTTGCCAGATCGCGCTGCTTGCGCCGCGCCCGCAGCATCGGCGCATGAAGCTCCACGAAGCAACGCCGGGAAATTACCTCGGTCAGCAGAGCACGCCGCAGCAGCAGCAGCCATGGTCCGCCCGCAAATAACGGGCTCAGATCCCCTTGAGCGACCAGCGCAGCCGCCCGCAGCCCCTCTTCTGTGAAGCGGAACGTTGCGTCCGCCACGGCGCTCTCGCCCCATCTGGCGCTGATCCCGGCGGCAAGCCGCAGCCGCAACTGCCTCTCCACCGCCAGCGCCGCCGGCGTCGCCAGCCGCTCTGCGGCGGATCTCCACTTCTCCAGAAGCGCCCCCGCTTCCGTCAGTGCCGCGCTTCCGAAGATCTCTTCCAGCCGCTCGCGGACCCGTCCGCCGTCGAAACCGCTTTCCGCGTTGTCCACAACCGTGGGCAGCGCCCGGAGCAAGCGCGACACGCCGTCCTTCTCCAGAAGACGTGCCAGCTCCCGTGCAGCCTCCAGCCATGCGTCCTCCCGCTTCCCGGCGCCAACCAGTTCCTGCAGCACAGAGACAGCCAGCGGCGCCACATCGCCGGGCAGAGCCTCTGCGGCGAGCGCCCAAAGGCTTTCGAGACATCCTCCGGCACGGCTGTCAGAGAGTGCCTCGCGCCGGATGAACGAGACGAACGCCTCCCAGTAGTCCGAACGTCGCAGCAACTCCCATAGCCCGCCCTCCGCGCGGCTGCCCATCCGCTGCCAGAAGCCGCGAACGGAGTCAAGAGCGCGCAGCGTCGTGTCCGCGGCCCTCACGAACTCTTCCACGCGCCGGCTGCCCAGATCCTTCAGAAGGCCGCGCACCTGCTGGAGAGGATGAACGTCAAGCAGCGCAGCCGCCACTTCGCGCGGGCTCGACAGAAGCGCTGCCCGCGCCCGAATTTCCCACGCGCCTTCTGCCGCCGCTCCTGTGCTGCGGCTGGACTTGCGGCAAATGGCCAGGCGCATCCCTTCCACGGCGCCGGTGCTCTCGCGGGTAACGCCGACGAACCAATCGCTCATCCACTCTCCGTGAATTGCCGCTGTTCCTGCCGAATGCACGCGCACGCCGGTGGCGCCCCGCAACACTCCCTCTGCCACTTCCTTCAACCAATGCACGTCCATCCCGAACGGCAGGCTTGCGGAGAACGAGATGCGGCGGCCCAGCGGCTTCAGCAGCACAGCCCCAGGCGGCAGATCCGAGGCCGTGCGAATGGCCCGGAGAGAGGCGGGGCCGGCGGGCGCCGAATCGGAAAATTGCAACCGGACCCAACCGTCTTCGCCTGCGAAAGCCTTGGCCGATTCCAGCGGCGCCGGAAAGAAATCCGGTGGCAAGGCCCTGATCAATTCCTGCGGGGCGGCACGATCCGCCAGCATTTCAAGCGACATGGAATGCCTCCTGAAAAAGGCAAGGGCCCCGCATTGCGGGACCCTTGCGGTACAGATGCCGGGACAGGTTGCAGAGCCGGAGGCCCTGCGCCCTGCTTCCCGTTCAGTTGGTCCGCCCTCTCTGAATTTACACTAGGCGAGCAAAATTCCGGCCCGACGGGAGCGGTTGGCGCCCGGGAACAGCCGGCTAAAATGGCGGGATCAAATGCACTTTTACCCGCCGCTTATTTTTCTGCAACTGCTGTGACGCGCCCGTTTTTCTGCACCGGATCAGCCAGGCGTTGACTTCGCCGAGGGAGGCGAAAAACCCGGCAAACCGCGGATCCAGGCGTCCCGGCGCGCGCAAGCCCTGCCGGAAGTCGCGCGCCGTGAAGACGCCGCCCGAGTGAATCACCGCCGCGCCCATCGGCCGGTATTCGTGGGTGCCCTGCGCCCACACGAGTCCTCCGTCGGTCCAGACCGCAAAGCCCATCTCAGCGCAGCCCTCCCGGCAGCACCGTCCACGCCGAGGGATGCCGTTCGAACCCGATCCGCGGGTAGTAGCCCACCGCCTTGGGCGCCGCCAGCAGCACGATCCGGCACGGCGCCGCCCGGAGCACCGTTCGCAGCAGCTCCTTTCCGATTTCCTGTCGTTGATGTGATGCTCGAACGCACAGGTCGCTGCAGTAGGTCACATAGGCGAAGTCAGTGAAGCACCTCGCCGCTCCCGCCAGCACCTCGCCGTCCCAGGCGGTCGCCAGCAGGTTCGCGTGTTCCAGCATCGCCGCAATCGCCGCACGGTCGTCTACGGGGCGCCTCTCGCCCAGCCCCGACGAGTTCAGCAGCTCGATGTACTGCTCCGGCGTGATGCGCCGCTCAAACGTGTATTCCATCTTGCTATACGATAGCTTGCAGGGATCCTCTCATGACAAGAAAAGACTTTCTCTTCTCGGCGGCCGCCGCGCCCATAGTCGCTGCCGCCCAACCGGCGGAGCCGAAGGTGCAGCGCAAGAACCGGCTCAAGCAGGGCGTGTGCCCCGGCGTCTTCGGCCGCGGCATGCCGCTGGAGGACCGTGCCCGTCACGCCGCCCGGCTTGGCGCCCACTGCTTCGACCTTCAGGCGCCGCAAAACTGGCCCGTGCTCAAGAAGTACGGCCTCATTCCCACCGTCGTGCCGGGCGGCGGCCGTCTCACTGACGCCTGCAATGACAAGGCCCTGCACGAGAAGATCCTCGCCGAGTTCCGCGAGAACATCCCCCGCGCCCGCAAGGAAGGCGTCCCCAACGTGATCACCTTCTCCGGCAACCGCCGCGGCAAGAGCGACGAAGAGGGGCTCGAGAACTGCTATCTCGTGCTGAAAGAGGCCGTCAAGATCGCCGAGGACAACGAAGTCACCATCGTCATGGAGCTGCTCAACTCCAAGGTCGATCACAAGGACTACCAGTGCGACCATACGGCCTGGGGTGTCGAACTCTGCAAGCGCGTCAATTCGCCCCGCTTCAAACTGCTGTATGACATCTACCATATGCAGATCATGGAGGGCGACATCATCCGCACCATCCGCTCGAACATCCAGTACATCGGCCACATCCACACCGCCGGAAACCCGGGGCGCCACCAGTTCGACGACACCCAGGAGCTGAATTACAAGGCGATTGCCCAGGCGATTGTCGACACCGGCTACACGGGCTTTGTTTCGCACGAGTATTCACCCACCACGCCGGATCCGGTGAAGACGCTGGACGAGATGATGGCCATCTGCGACGTCTGACGCCACGAGTCTCCGCCGTGCCAGCTCTCAACCGGCGCCAGTTCCTCGCCTCCGCCGCCGCGGCGGCGCAGCCTGCTGCGCCGCGCCGCCGCATTCTCCTCGATCTGCCAGACAGGGATTCCGTCGAGCTGCGCGCCGGCGAAGTCCACGACACTGGTCCGCTCTTCATCGATCTTCGCCACGCCCCCGTGGCGGATGTTTACGTGCGCGCACCTGCCACGTTCAACCTCGAATGGCGCTACGAAACGCCCTCCGGCGCCGCCTTCTATTCCTGGCGAGGACAGGAATCCCAGCGCGTCGCGCTCACACAGGACAACGGCGAAGACGATCGCCGCAAGCTCCCAGCGCAGCTATTCCCGTTCGCTGCCGCGCTCACCGGCGGCACGCTCCACGGCGCCCTCGGTGACTGCCCGGCTTTCTGGGAGAACCGCTCGCAGCAGATCATCGACCCCGCGGCGGGCTTTTTCTCGATCCGCACCGGCGACGGTTCGCCGCGTCGCGTGATCCGCAAGATCTGGGGCGATCCCACGGATTTCTACTCGGGTGAGGTCGACGGCTGGCAGCATCTCGCGCGTGGGGAGACGCGGCGCTACCGGGTGGTGGAATTCACGGAGCCTGCAAGGACGCTCTATGGCGTCCAGATGGCAGCTCACAGGGCGCTGGCGCGCGCCAATGGTTGGAATGGATCCTTGCCGGAGGCGGTCCTTCGCAGCACAGCGTTTCTGCACTTGCGCCGCAACCTGCTCCGTCCCGAGAGCCGCTACATTTTCATCAGCGGCGTCACCTACGGGTGGAAGCAGTGGGCCTCCGACGCTGCCATGACGGCGCTCGGGCTCGGCGATCCGGAGATGCTGGCGGAGGCGATGCGCGGGCTGTTCTTCGACCGCCTCAACTACGAGGACAACGCGCAGTGGTTCCTGATCGCGAGCGCATTGGCCGCGCGAGAGGGACTCCGCCCGAACCTTGCCCTCTGCCGCCGGGCATGGGATTTCCTGCAGGCCCACGAAGAGCGCGGAGCGTATCAGCCGCCGCGGCTCGACGCGCCGAATGCGGGGCTGGGATGGCGCACCTACATGGATCTTTTCTATTACGAAGACGGCGACGTGCCCGCTTCGAATCAGGGCTTCCAATGCGGCGCTCATCTGGCTGCGCGTGAGCTTGGACTGGCTGCTTCCGAAGAGGGCCTCCGCGCCGCCTGCCGTGCTTACGCAGAGATTTTCAACCACCACGGCGGCTACTTCCCCACCAGCCTGCGCCGTCAGGACGTTTTTGGCGGGGATGCTCTCTATGGCGCGGCGGTCACTTTCGCCGCGTTCGGCCGGAAGTGCCTGCCGGACGAACTCGTGCTGCGCCACTGCCGCCACGCGATGAAGATCCGCTCGCGGTTCGGGCTCCGCGTGGTTTGCAAGGCGAACGGGGACCTGCTCGAGAAAGACCAATACGGGCCCGGCAATCCGCACGGACTCGAGCCCGAAAAGGCCGGCGCGTACGTGCAGGGCGGCTCCTGGTTCTTCTGCGACTCAGGCACCTGGCTTGCCGGGCTGGCTCACGGCATGGATCCGCGCGTGGTCGACCGTCTGCTGGTCGAAAGAATCCGCGTGGAGCTGGAGGAGATCCCGGCCTTCAGCGAATCGATCCACACGCGCACGGGCGCCCATCACGGAAACGTGCTTTATGGGGCGAACTCGGTATACCTGTGGTTGAGGCGCCGCATTCGCGAGCGGCTTGGCCTGCGCGGCGTCGATCCCGTCGACCGCGCTATCGACGAATGGCTTTCCGGCAGGCTCTGATCAGCCAGCCTGACGTGTCCACCGCACCTTCGGCTTGCGCGCGGCCGTCACTTCGTCCACGCGCGACACGCGCGTCGAATGGGGGGCAGTCTTCACCAGATCGGGGTTCTCCTCGACCTCTTTCGCAATCGCGATCAGCGCGTCACAGAATGCGTCGAGCTCCGCCTTCGGCTCCGTCTCGGTGGGCTCGATCATCATCGCCCCGTGCACGATCAGCGGGAAGCTCACCGTGTAGGGGTGGAAGCCGTAGTCGAGCAGCCGCTTCGCGATGTCGCCGGTGCACACGCCGTGCTTCTCTTGCCGGGCGTCGCTGAACACGCACTCGTGCATCGATCGCGCCGGATAGGCGATCTGGTAATGCTGCTCCAGTCGCGCGCGCACGTAATTCGCATTGAGCAGCGCGTCCAGCGTCGCCCGTCGCAGCCCCTCGCCGCCGTGCGCCAGGATGTAGGCCAGTGCTCGGATCATTACGCCGAAGTTTCCGTAGAAGGCCCGCACGCGCCCGATGGATTGCGGGCGGTCATAGTCCCATCGCCACATTCCGCCGTCGCGCTTCAGCCTTGGCACGGGCAGAAACGGCGCGAGGTGCGGCTTCACGCCCACTGCCCCGGCGCCCGGTCCGCCGCCTCCGTGCGGCGTCGAAAACGTCTTGTGCAGGTTGGCGTGCAGCACGTCGACGCCGAAGTCTCCGGGGCGTGCGACGCCCACCAGCGCGTTTAGGTTCGCGCCGTCCATGTATACCTGCGCGCCCTTCGCGTGCAGGATCGCGGCGATCTCCTCGATCTGCTCCTCGAACACGCCTACCGTGTTCGGGTTCGTGACCATCAGCGCCGCCACGTCTTCATCCACCGCGGCAGCCACCGCCGCCGGGTTCATCATCCCGCGGTCATTGGAAGCCAGCGTCTTGACCTCGTAGCCCGCCATCACCGCCGTCGCCGGGTTGGTGCCGTGCGCCGAATCCGGCACCAGCACCACTTTGCGCGGGTTGCCCTGCGCCGTGAGATACGCGCGGATCAGCATGATCCCCGTGTACTCGCCGTGCGCGCCCGCCGCGGGCTGCAGCGTCACCTCCGCCATGCCGAAGATTTCGGCCAGGTACTGCTCCAGAGTGGCGATGATCTCCATCGCCCCCTGGCTCAGCTCCTCCGGCTGATAGGGATGAGCCCACGCCAGAGCCTCGGTTCTCGCCACGGCTTCATTAATCCGCGGGTTGTACTTCATCGTGCAGGAGCCGAGCGGAAACATCCCGACGTCGATCGCGTAGTTCCACGTCGAGAGCCGCGTGAAGTGCCGCAGCACCTCCACCTCGCTCACCTCGGGGAAATCCTCGATCTCGCTGCGCGCGTTCGCCGCTCCGAGCGCCTCCGCCGCATCCACGGGCGGAACGTCCAGCGGCGGAAGCTGATAGCCCTTCTTGCCGGGACTCGACAGCTCGAACAGCAGCGGCTCGTTTTGCGTCGGATGCGGACGCACTTTCCCAAGCGTCTTCGGCATCAGGCCAGCACCTCCTTCAGCGCGTCCATGTCCGCGCGCCGGTTCATCTCCGTGGCGCACACCAGCAGGCAATCGCCCAGCTCCGGGTAAAACCTCTTCAGCGCCACGCCGCCCAGGATCTTCTTCCCGATCAGCGTCTGCAGCGCATCTTCCACGGAAAAGCGCCTGGGTTTCACGACAAATTCATTGAAAAACGCACCGCGAAATCTCAGATCGAGCCCTTGCGCCAGGTAGTGCGCCTTCGCCAGGTTCTGCCCGGCCAGCTCCCGCAGGCCCTGCTTGCCGTAGACGCTGAGGAAGACCGTCGCCATCAGCGCTACCAGCGCCTGGTTCGTGCAGATGTTCGACGTCGCCTTCTCGCGCCGGATGTGCTGCTCGCGCGTGGAAAGCGTCAGGCAGAAGGCGCGGTTGCCGTCCTGGTCCTTCGTCTCTCCGGCCAGGCGTCCGGGCAGTTGCCGGATGTATTTCTCCTTCGATGCGATCACGCCCGCGAATGGACCGCCGTAGCTCGGGCTGATGGCGAACGATTGCAGTTCGCCCGCCACGATGTCGGCCTCGCGCGGCGGTTCGAGCAGCCCCAGGGAGACGGCCTCGGTGAAGGCCGCCACCAGCAGGGCGCCGCGCCTGTGTGCAATCTCCGCTGCCGCCCGCATGTCCTCCACCACGCCGAAGAAGTTGGGCGACTGCAGGATCACGCACGCCGTATCGTCATCGAGCGCCCGCTCCATTGCAGCGAGATCCGCCCGGCCGGTTTCCGCGTCATAAGGGAACGTGGAGACCCGCATGCGCGCGTTGTGAGCCGCCGTGTCCAACACCTGCCGGTATTCCGCGTGCAGGTTCGCAGGGACGAGGAAGCGCGGCTTGCCCGTGATCCTGGAGGCCATCATCGCCGCCTCGGCGACGGCCGTGGAACCGTCGTACATCGAGGCGTTGGCCACCTCCATCCCGGTGAGCTGGCAGATCATCGTCTGGAACTCGAAGATCGCCTGCAGCGTGCCTTGCGCATATTCGGCCTGGTAAGGCGTGTATGAAGTGAGGAACTCGCCGCGCTGCGCGAGCACGTCGCACAGGACCGGACGGTAGTGCGCATACACGCCCGCTCCGAGAAACGACGCATATCCGTGCGCCATTTTCTCTGCCTGGGCCCGGAAATACGCCGTGATTTCGTATTCCGACATTCCGGGCGGAATTTTCAGCGGCTCACGGATCAGGGCGTCTTCGGGAACGTGCCTGTACAGGTCTTCCAGCGAAGCAAGGCCGCAGGCGGCGAGCATGGCCTGCCTGTCGGCATCGGAGTTCGGTAAGTAGCGCAAGGATCAGGACCTCGGAATCCACCATTCTATCGGAGCGAGAAGTGTCGTCCACCACTCCACAGAGGGGGACGCCTGCACGCCTGTGCCCGCCGCAAGATCTTCGCATCCTGCCGCGCTGCTAACATGAGCCTGTATGCGGAGCGGCCAGCACCTGCCGCTTTGGAGGCGTTTCCTCGGGCTCTTCCGCCCGCCCGGCCGACCTGATGGCTCCGGGATGGGCGACGCAATCGCTGCTGCTGGCGGCCCGCCGGTTCCCGCTCGGCTCACGCCACGCTCCGTGTGGGACTGCTCGGTCGAAGACATTCTGAACCTGTCGGAAGATCTTCGCACCGGAGAGGAATGTTCTGAGGCGGTCCGCCAGGTGCTCCGTCTTGACCCTCGAGAGCTGGATCCCGCACTATTGGACGATGGCGAACGGGCGCTTCCCTCAGAGCCCCGGTTTCTGGAGTCCGGGTACTCCCGCATGATGCTGGCGCGCTGCCTCGTTCCCGGTGCGCTGCATTGCCGCGGGCGTCTTGTGCTGGAGACGGGCTGTGGCCTGCGGTGGGGAGCCCTCCTGCTGTCCCGGTTCGCCGCCCGCGTGGTCGCCTTTGACCGGGATCCCCACGTTGTGGACTTCGCCCGCCGCACGTGGCCCGCAGAGAACATCGAGTGGCTCACCGGCGACGTCCTCGATGAAAGCTTCCTCGCTGGACGGCGCTTCGACGTTATCACAGCCATGGAGACCATCGAGCATCTCCAAGGTGAGGATTCCGAGCGCTACGTCGCGTGGATGGCTTCGCGCCTTGAACCAACGGGCTGGTGATCGGAACGTCCGGTTTTCCGCCAACGCGCGCCGATGCGGAACGGCTTGCCGCGCAAAACCCTCACCACCCCTGGATTCACGCGGAAGGAGAGATGCTGGACCTGCTGCGCCGACACTTCCATCGGGCCACCGTGATCGGCGGATGGATGTTCGCTGCCGAACGCGGGTATGAGACCTGACTACTGCCCGAGGTACGCCTGATAGTCTGCCGCGCTCATCAGCCCCTCCACCTCGGAGGGGTTCGACAGGCGGATCTTCACGAGCCATGCCGCGCCGTGCGGGTCCTCGTTCAATTTCTCGGGCGCCGTGGCGAGCAGTTCGTTCACTGCCACCACCTCGCCGGAGACCGGCGAATAGATGTCGCTCACTGCCTTCACGCTCTCCACAGAGCCGAGCGCCTTGCCCGCCTCCACCGCCATGCCGGGCTTCGGCAAATCGACATACACAATGTCGCCCAGCTCCTTCTGCGCATGGTCGGTGACGCCCACCGTCCCGGTGTCGCCTTCCACCAGGATCCATTCGTGCTCTTTCGTATAACGGAAGTTCTCTGGATAGCTCATTTCGGCCGCCGATAAAAGGGAATAGGGACGGTCACCGCCTCCACGGGCTGCTCGCGGACGACCACCTCGATCGCTACGCCCGGCTCGGCCAGCTCCACGGGCAGATAACACATCCCGATGTTTTTGTTCAGCGTCGGCGACGGTCCGCCGCTGGTCACCCAGCCCACGGGCCGTCCTCCGGCGCGCACTTCATAGCCGTCGCGGCCGATGCCCCGGCCGCGCATCTCGAACCCGATGAGACGCCTCCGAATCCCCTCCGCCTTCTGCTTCTTCAGCCTCTCCCGCCCGCAGAAATCGCCCTTGTCCCATTTGACGATCCACTCCAGCCCCGCCTCCAGCGGCGTGATCGAAGCATCGATCTCGTGCCCGTAGAGGGCCATGCCCGCCTCCATCCGCAGCGTGTTCCGCGCCCCCAGTCCGCAGGGCTTGATCCCCTCCCCGCGCCCCGCCTCCAGCAGCGCGTTCCACACCTCCGCCGCGTCGGCCGGCGCCACGTAGACTTCGAAGCCGTCTTCGCTGGTGTAGCCCGTGCGTGCGATCCTCGCCGCGCGCCCGCACACCTCGCCGTCGCGGAACCGGTAATAGCGGATCGCTGAAAGATCCACGGGGGTCAATTTCTGCAAGACCTGCAGCGCCAGAGGGCCTTGCACGGCCAGCTGCGCATACTTCGATCCGTTGTTCTCCACCACGCAGTCCCAGCGGTTCTGCCGCACGATGTGCTCGTAGTCCTTGTCCTGGTTGGACGCGTTCACGCACAGGAAGTAATGATCCGCACTGACGCGGTGCACCAGGATGTCGTCCACAAAACCGCCGTGCTCGTAGAGCAGCCCGGCATAGTGAATCTGCCCGTCGGCGAGCGTGGCCGCATTGTTCGTGCTCACCAACTGAACCAGATCGAGCGCCTGAGGCCCGCGAATCTCAATCTCCCCCATATGGCTGACGTCGAACAGTCCCACCGCGGTCCTCACCGCGCGGTGCTCGTCCAGAATGCCAGTGTATTGCAGAGGCACCTCCCAACCGCCGAAGTCCACCATCTTGGCCCCCAAGGCGCGGTGCGTTTCGGCGAGCGGGATCTGCTTCAGCATGACGACCTTAGCCTACCATAACGCCCCGCCTTCCGGTCCGGCGGGAGGGACGTCGGCGGTGCTGCTCCAGATGCAACTGAGTTTCCTGCAAGTGGTTGTATTTAAAGATGTTGTTGTCTGAACGAGATTCCCGCTACAATGCGGGTGTCAGTTCACGGCAGTGCAAACCCGTTCTCCGGAGGGTGTATGAAAGGCGATCCGAAGGTTCTTGAATATTTGCAGGAGGTGCTCACCGCCGAGCTTACGGCGATCAACCAGTACTTCCTCCACGCCGAGATGCTCGAAAACTGGGGCTACGAGCGGCTGGCTAAGATTACGAAGAAAGAGTCCATCGAGGAGATGCGCCATGCCGAGGCGCTCCTGCACCGCATGCTCTATCTCGACGGCGCGCCCAACATGGCGCGGCTGTTCGATCTGCGCGTCGGGCAAAACGTCAAGCAGATGTTCCAGAACGATCTCGAACTGGAGTATCAGGCTGTGCCCCGGCTCAACAAGGCGATCAACGCCGCCGTCGAAGCGGGCGACAACGGCTCCCGCGATCTGTTCGAGTCCATCCTGAAGGACGAAGAACACCACATCGACTTCCTCGAAGCCCAGCTCCACATGATCCAGGAGATGGGCTACGAGAACTACCTCGCCCAGCAGATCAAAGAAGAAGAGTAGTCCGCCACCGGCTGTCCCCGCGGCAGCGCCTGCCAGGGCGCTGCCGCGCGGACGCATCCCTGCCAGCCGTCTCCGCGCCCGTACAATAGAGGAACCGGGCTCACATGCGGAAGCGGCTTCTCCTCACCCTCGCGATTCTTGCGCTCGTTCTTCCAGCGCCGGACGCCGCCGCGTGGCGGGCGCCATCAGGCGCAGCCGCCATCCGCCAGCAGATCGAAAGGCTGCGCGTCGTCGGCAGCGTCCTGATGATCGCCGCCCACCCGGATGACGAAAACACAGCTCTGCTGGCTTGGTGCGCCCAGGGGCGCAAGCTGCGCACGGGTTATCTCTCGCTCACCCGCGGCGAAGGTGGCCAGAATCTAATTGGCAACGAGCAGAGCGAACTGCTCGGTGTCATCCGCACGCAGGAGCTGCTGGCGGCGCGCCGGGTCGACGGCGCCGAGCAGTTTTTCACCCGCGCCATTGACTTCGGCTTCTCCAAGACAGCCGACGAAACGCTGGCCAAATGGGGCAGAGAGCAGGTGCTGGGCGATGTCGTCTGGGTGATCCGCAACTTCCGGCCCGACGTGATCATTCTGCGCTTTTCCGGCACGCCGCGCGACGGCCACGGGCACCATCAGTCTTCCGCGATCCTTGGCCGCGAAGCCTTCCGCCTGGCCGGCGATCCCAAGGCGTTTCCCGGTCAGCTCCGCCACGTGCAGCCCTGGCAGCCCCGCCGACTGTTCTGGAACACGTTTTCGTTCACGCGCCAGCAGGAGGCCGAAGCCGAAAAGATGCCGCAGCGGCTGCGCATCGACACCGGCGATTACAACCCTCTCCTCGGCCTCAGCTACGGAGAGCTCGCCGGGCTCAGCCGCAGCCAGCACCGCAGCCAGGGCATGGGCTCGCCCGAGCGCCGCGGCTCGTCGCCCAACTACCTCGTCCTCTACGACGGCGACCCCGCCACATCGGACTTCCTGGAAGGCATCGACACTTCCTGGAGCCGCATCCCCGGCGGAGCCGCCGTTGCCGCGCATCTCGACGCCGCGCTCGCCGCCTTCGATTCCGCCGCTCCGGAGCGCGTCATCCCGCACCTGATCGAGGCGCGCCGCACAGCCGCCCAGCTTTCCCACCCGGACGCGCGCCGCAAGCTCGAGGAGATCGACGAAACCATCGCCGCGGCTAGCGGGCTCTGGCTTGACATCAGCGCCTCGCGTCCATCCGCTGCGCCCGGCGGCAGCGTCGAGCTTGTAATGACCGCGCTGAACCGCTCTTCTCTCCCCGCGCGACTGGCGGGCGTCACGCTGGAAGGGATCGGTGGCGCCCCTGCTTTTGAAGGCGCCCCGCTCGAATACAACCGCCCGCACACTGCCCGCGCCGCCTTGCCCATCCCGGCGAACCAGCCCCTCACTCAGCCGCTTCAGCTCCGCCACCCGCAGAAGGGCAATCTTTACGATATCCAGAACCTCGCCGAGATCGGCCCCGCTGAAGCCCCGCCCGTGCTCACGGCGCTGTTCCGCATTGAAATCTCAGGAGGCGAGATCCTGCTCCGCCGCCCGGTCGAGTATCGCTGGGTGGACCGTGTGCGCGGCGAACTCACGCGCCCCTTCCGCATCGCGCCGCCTGTCTCCCTGCATCTCGCGCCCACGCCGCTTCTGTTCGCCTCGCCCGCGCCGCGCCCTGTTTCGCTGGAGATTCGAGCTCTTGCCGGACCCGTATCGGGCGCCTCGCGGCTGGAAGTTCCGCAGGGTTGGCGCGTGGAACCGGCCGAACAGCTGTTCCAGCTCGCCGAGGCGGGTCAGTCCGCCACAGTTTCCTTTCGCGTCACTCCGCCGCCAGGCGCCGCCCGTGGCGTGCTGCGCGCCTCCGCCCGCACGGACGGGCGCGAGTGGCGCGATGGCGTCGTTTCGATCGAGTACGAGCACATCCCGCCGCAGGCCGTGTTGCGTCCTGCCGAAACGCTCCTCATGCGCGAAGACATCCGCGTCTCCGCGCGCCGCGTCGGCTACGTCATGGGCGCCGGGGATCTGGTGCCGGATGCCCTCCGCGAACTCGGCTGCGAAGTAGAGCTGCTCGACGAGCGCCGCCTCGCCACCGGCGATCTCTCCGCTTACGACGCCATCGTCGCCGGCATCCGCGCCTTCAACGTCCGCCCCGATCTGCGCGCCGCTCATGCACGGCTGCGCGACTACGTCGAACGCGGCGGCACGCTGATCGTGCAGTACAACACTCTGGAAGGCTTCGGCCCAGAGGGCTCCGATTCCATCCTTCGCAACGCGGGGCCCTTCCCCATCCGCATCGGGCGCAGCCGCACGACCGTGGAAGAGGCGCCAGTGCGCATCCTTGTTCCGGATCACCCGCTGCTGCAAAGGCCCAACCGCATCACCACGGCGGACTTTGAAGGCTGGATCCAGGAGCGTGCGCTCTACTTCCCCGCGGAATGGGACAGCCGCTACGAGGCGCTGCTCGAAACCGCCGATCCGGGCGAGCCCCCGCAGCGCGGCGGCCTCCTGTTCGCCCGCCTAGGCCAGGGCGCCTACATCTACACGTCCTATGCGTGGTGGCGTCAGCTGCCCGCAGGCGTAACCGGCGCATGGCGCATCTTCGCCAATCTCGTGAGCGCCGGACGATGAATCCGCTCGACGACAGGCCGCCCTTCTGGGGCTCGTGGCGCCGCATCCATGCGGGCCTCGCGGTCTACCTGCTCCTTCTCATCGCGATGCTGTCCTGGTTCACGAGGAGCTGGAACCGGTGAGGCCGCTCGACTGGGCCGTCCTGGCCGCCTCCCTGAGTTGCGCCGCCGCCTACGGCATCTGGCGCAGCCGCGGCAGCCGCACCACGTCGCAGTATCTGCTCGCCGGCAAGACCATGCCGTGGTACGCCATGGCGCTCTCCATCATGGCCACGCAGGCGAGCGCGATCACCTTCATCTCCACCACCGGGCAGAGCTACGCCGACGGCATGCGCTTCGTGCAGATGTACTTCGGCCTGCCTCTGGCGATGATCCTGATCTCCGCCTTCGCCGTCCCGCGCTTCCACGCCTCGGGCGTTTTCACCGCCTACGAGTATCTCGAGAAGCGCTTCGACGCCCGCACGCGCGCCCTGGCCGGCGTCATTTTCCTTCTTTCCCGCGGGCTCGCCGTGGGCGTCGCCCTTTCCGCCCCGGCGGTGGTCCTCACTGTCCTGCTCGGCTGGCCCACCCATTGGACTACGCTTGCCATGGGCGTTATCGCCGTGGCCTACACGGTTTCCGGCGGCATTGCCGCCGTCACCTGGACCGAGTTCGTCCAGATGCTCGTCATGACCGCAGGCATCGTCGCCGCGCTGCTCACCGTGCTCTGGCTGCTGCCCGCGGGCGTGGGGTTCACCGACGCGCTCGCCATCGCCGGTGCCGCAGGCAAGCTGAACGCCGTCGTCTGGCGCTTCGATCCCAACGACCAGTACAACCTCTGGAGCGGACTCATCGGCGGCATGTTCCTCGCGCTCGCCTACTTCGGCTGCGACCAGAGCCAGGTGCAGCGCTACCTCACCGGGCGCAGCGCCGCGCAGTCCCGCCTCGGGCTGCTGTTCAATGGCGTCGCCAAGATCCCGATGCAGTTCTTCATCCTGCTCACCGGGGCGCTGGTGTTCGTCTTTTACATCTACTCGCAGCCGCCGCTCGTCTTCCAGCCTCAAGCCATGCGCGCTCTGGAAAGCCGGCCCGAGTACCCGCAGCTGCGGGCCGAATACGACGCGGCGTTCGCCTTGCGCCGCCGGGCGGCCCTGCAAATGAACCTGGAAGCCTTCCGCGACGCCCAGCAGGAGGTGGACCGCGTGCGCATTCGCGCCCTCTCCCTCGCTGGGGAAGCCACCGGGCAAGCGCGCGTCAATGACACCAACTACGTCTTCCTCTGGTTCGTCGTCCATCACATCCCTGCGGGCATTGTCGGCCTCATCATGGCTGCCATCTTTGCTGCCGCCATGTCGACCATTTCCGCCGAAATCAACTCCCTGGCCACCGTCAGCATGGTGGACATCTACCGCCGCTTCTTCCGCCGCGAGGCGCCCGACCGCCATTACCTGGCCGCCTCGCGCTGGCTGACCGTCTTCTGGGGCGCCTATGCCATCATCACCGCGCTTTACGCGCAGAATCTGGGCTCGCTGGTCGAAGCGGTGAACCGGCTGGGGTCGCTCTTTTACGGAACTCTCCTCGGCGTCTTCGTGCTTGCCTTCTTTTTCCCGCGCGTGCGGGGAGGCGCTGCCTTCGTTTCCATGCTGCTTGGAGAAGCCGCTGTTTTTGCCGTCTGGCATTTCACCGGGCTGGCGTTCCTGTGGCTGAACGCCATCGGCTGTCTGGTGGTGGTCTTTTCCGGCGTGGCGTTCTCTCTGTTGCGCTCCGCGGCGCGCCCGGCAGCCTGACGGCGCTACAATCGCCTTGGAAGCTCCACTGGGCCGGTGCCTGGCCTGGTCTTCAAAACCAGTGGGCGGTGCCTGCGCATCGCTGGTGGGTTCGACTCCCACGAGCTTCCGCCAACGTCCTGCCCCTCCTGAATAGCCGTGAAATTTCATACAGAATCCAGTCTTTTCCCAAAGCTCCGGTTTCGATAAAATGGCCACGGTTCCAAGCGATTTGCACCGGGGTGCTGCATGAGCCAGTTCGAGCGAATTTACACGATCAACCGCCTGCTGAGCGGCAAACGCGCTGTGCCGCTGAGCAAATTCATGGAAACCCTTGAAGTCAGCAAAGCCACCTTGAAGCGCGATCTCGAGTATCTCCGCAGCAGGCTGTGCGCGCCGCTCGTCTATGACCGCGAGCAACGCGGCTACCGTTACGATCCTGAGAAATGCGGCGTCCCCGGTCCCTTCCAGCTGCCAGGATTCTGGCTCAACTTCGATGAATTGTACGCCCTGCTCTTTCTGCGCGACCTGATCGAGCAGATCGATTCGCGCTTTCTGTCCTCGGCGCTCGAGCCGGCGGTCCGGAAATTCGAAAGCCTGCTCAACGCGGGCAAGCTGAAGCCGCGCGATCTGAACCAGCGTTTCCGGCTCATCCGCTCCCGCCACCGGCCCGTGGAAGAGCCCATTTTCCGCGTCGTCAGCTCCGCCGTCGTGCAAAGAAAGCGGCTCGGGCTGACCTATTTCAGCCGTTCCCGCGGCGAGATTCTCTCGCGAACCGTCAGCCCGCAACGGCTCATCTCGTACAGCTCCAACTGGTATCTGGACGCCTGGTGCCACCTTCGCGAGGACTTCCGCAGCTTTTCCCTCGATGCCATCCGCGGTGCCACGCTGCTTGCCGAGAAGGCGGAGGAATACTCCCAGGAGGTTTTGGACGCCCGCCTGGGCGCGGGCTATGGGATCTTCGCCGGTCCGCCGGACAAGACCGCCGTGCTGCGCTTCCGCCTGCCTGCTTCCCGCTGGATCGAGCGCGAGGAGTGGCACCCCCGGCAGCGCCTCACGCCCTTGCCTGGGAGCGAGGTGCGTCTGGAGGTGCCCTACTCCGATCCTCGCGAACTCGTCCAAGACATTTTTCGCTTCGTCCCGGACGTCGTGGTCGAATCGCCCGAGTCCCTGCGCACCGTGGTCGCCGAACAGCTGAAAGAAGGGCTCGCCCGTCTTCTCGCCGACCAGCGCAAGCCCGCTGCCGGCGAGGCCCGCCTCTCCATAGGCTGAATTCTGCGGCAGGCCCGCGCTGTGAGCCACTGCGCGGCGCAGGATGGGATCAGCGGAGGAATCCGGAGGAGAAGCTGGCGCGGCAGGCGGCGCGGCGGGACAGCTCCCTGACCGCCGCGCCCCGCCGGCCGGCAGCAGCTCCGCGGTTTTCCCCGAGTCCGTCTCAGGCGGCGAGGCGGAGCAGTGGCATTTCGCCATGCGCTTCGTGCCCGCCAAAATCCCGACGGAACTGGAGCCGCGGTTGCGGCGATGCTGCGCTGTCGGATTGCGGCCGTTCGATCCGGTGAAGGTGGGCGAGTTCTCCGAACGAATGCATTCAGTCGAAGCAGGGCAGCCCCTATGGGTGAAGAACCTGAATCTGGCAAGAGGCAGGCATCAGTCCGGTTCCGCAATACCCTTCCACCAGCAGGTGCGCCGCAATGATGGCTGCTCCGCCGGCGAATGTCTCCCACGGGATCTGGCCCCAACGTGTTCCCCGAATGTTCGTCGTCATGTGGACGAGCCCCGCCCCAACACGGGCGCCGCCTCTTTCAGCCTCGCGGTGAGACGTTCATGCGCGGCTCGTTTCCACGCCCGGATGTCAGGGGCGACCGCGATTCGGGATGCCGCGGGACCGTGAGGAAGCTGCCGGCGCCTGCGCTGAAGCAGGCAAGAAGCTCTCGCTGCGGGATGCCGGGCGGCTGGGCGTTCGCGAAGATGGGAACGCGTCTGGCCTGGCGCGGATGCCAGCCGGCCCGAAAGGGCAACAGCATCTCGGCGTTCTGAATCGGACAGCGGTCAGCGGGCGAGTCCACCCGGATGCCTTCGCGGCTTGCCGCAGCCGCCGGCAGCATCAACGCCACCCGAGGATTGCCGCTCTCCGACGCGGGTATGTCTGAAGGCAAAGCGAACCGCACGTCCTCGCGCAGGACGTCAGCATGTTCGACATCCACCGCCAGCCGCTGGAATCCGGGGCGGTGAGGCCCGTTCCTCCAGTTGGCGGCTGCGCCGGGATGGATCCGTCCATTCGCTGTTGGGATTCTCGCCAGCTGGAGTCTCCCGCTTCTCAGGCGCCAGGCGCCTGTGCAACCCATTGCAATTTGGACAGCCCGCGAAAGGCCAGTTTCCTGTAATAAAACGGCAGCCGCCACAGGAAGGGACTCTGGGTGAAGCGATCCAGCAGTGCCGCCCGCTTCGAGCGCCGGATGCAGAGATCCAACTGGCGCACGATGTCTTGCCTGCCATAACGCTCCGCGATCTGCCGGACATCCTCGACGTAGTGTCGCGTGGTCGGCCGCACGCACTCCATGCGGCTGGCGAGAGCCACTGAATATCGCGACAGGTCAAACATGGGACATTGGCGAAGCTTTCCCAGCGCATCCAGCGCCAGCATTGTGCGCAGGCACTTGCCGCAGCGGCTGCAATTCGTTTCGTCCTGCCCGTGAGTGTCTTGCCCCTGAAAGCAAACGTGAAGGTTGTCGAGCACGATGCGCTCACCGGCCAGCGCTTCTATCTTTTCGGACCTGGAATGACTGGTGCCGTCGTAGAGGATCCGCATGGTGGACGCAGAGTAAAGCGGCGTAGTCAACGCGTGGGTTCCAGCGGGGTACGGGATGCGGACATCGAGGGCCGAGGGGATCAGGCCGGTCCCGAAGCGGGACTCGAACAAAAGCATCGTGGCGCTGAGCAAGCCGCCAGAGGCGTAACTCTCCCAGGGGAGTTTGCCCCAGCGGGTTTCGCGGACATTGGTGGCCATGCGGAACAGGCGGGCGCCCAGTTGGCTGGCGATTCGTTCCAGTCGCGCCGTCAGCCGCTCATAGGCGTCCCGTTTCCACAGAGGCATGTCCACGCCGAGGACGTTGACATAGTGCTTGCACTCGGGATGGCGGAGCACCGTGAAAAAGGAATCAATCCCGGCGGTAAACGTGGACAGTACATCCGGCTTCGGCGTGGATGCCGGCATGGTTTCCGCCAGAATGCGGATGTTCTTGCACCTCCCCGGATGCCACGCCGTCCAAAGCTTCACGAGGACCTCCGCGTTGAGCTTCATCCACGGATCAACCGGCGGATCCAACCGTAGGTCTTCGCCGCTGGCAGCGGCCAAAGGAAGCATCAGCGCCAGCCAAGGGGTGCCCGTCCGGCTTGCCGGGATCTCTTCGGGCAGGTCGAACCAGATCGTCTGTCTCGCGCCGTCCTGATACACAGCGTCCACGGCGACTCGTTGGCGGTTCTCCTCCGCTCGCTCCAGTCTTGGTTCCGTGATCGTCATGGCTCCTACCGTATACTCTGCATCGTAAATTCGAGGAGGTTGCCCTGGCCAGCGGGTGGGTTCCGGCTCGCAATTCGCAGAAATCCTGAAGCCACACAAGTCAGGGCCTTTTCGAGGCGGGCGGCTGCGACTGCCGGAAGAAGGTCTGGATCAGGACTGTATGCCGGGACAGCATTGCTCCAGGCGCGCTTCTTCAGCGCCGTCGATGCAGGCCGGCGATTCCGTGCCGCGGCCGGTTCCCGCCTCCCATCCGGGACGGTTGGACGCTTTGCAACCCGAGCGGAGCCCATGGCTCGCCGATGCGGCGCATCGTTTGCGTGGCTGAAGTCATCGGCCTACAGGTCTGGCTGGGAGTCGGGAAGTTGCATCGCAGCGCAGAGAAAACGTGAAGGTATACTCTCTGGCGCGTTCCGTGAAGTGAACTGCATTTCCCGCAAGGCTGTTTGGCAACCCCTCATCTCCGGCTCCGTCCGGGTCAAAAAGCGAAACGTCCTGATGTCAGGAGAGATGCCCCCCGAAACACACAAAGGGAACCTGGCTCCGCCAAGCTCCCTTTGAAGGGCCGGAATGCCTTTTTCGCGGGCAGATCAGCTCATCCGCCGTCGCAGCAAGCCCAATCCCAACAGACCAGCGCCGATCAGCGCGTAAGTGCCGGGTTCGGGAACACCCGCCAGCTCCGCATCGAAGCTGGAAGTCCCTTCACGCGCATGCCTCAGAACTACCTGGATTCCGACCTCATATGTTCCATCTTCGATCGCCTTCACGAACGAGGTGACGCCACTGAAGGCTCCTCCCGAGAAGGGCCCAAGCGCAGCGTCATTGCACGTCGTGATCATCGGATCGGCACATGCGGACGCATTGACTGTGCCCTGGGTTGTGCCTCCAATCTGGAACAGGAATCCAGGAGGCGGCGGGGCTGTAAACCCGCCCTGCGTGAGCGTCAAGGTAAGAGTTCCCACTGCCGTGGAATAATTGATGCTGTTGAGATCCAGATAGGGCCAAGAGAGATTACCCGCTACTGGATAACCGAGGCCCGTGGAAACATTCACGTACCAAACCCCCAGCGATCCGATCCAGGTGACCGCCCCAACAACCGGATTCGAGTCGCCAGAACCACCGTCCATCACAGAAACGACCGGGTTGGCTCCATCATCCAGCTTGAGGGTCAGCGGCGTGCCCATACTGACGCCTGCAGTCAACACGAGCACCGCTAGAACTGCCCAAAGATATTTCATTTGCTCTTCCTCCTTTTTCAAGTCTGTTGTCCGGCCCTCAGAAGCCGCTCGCTGCCATGAGACAGCCTGCGGACCGATCGCCTGTTAGGGAGTATGGGAGGGCGTTTTGAATGGAACAATCCCGACCAGTACTGTAACCGTGGAAGATAGCCGTGTCCGTCTGGGGGGCGAGTGCCTGACGCGGAGGGAAGCTCTTTGCTAAGCCATAGAGAACAAACAGGATGAATTGGTGCCTGGGTTTGCCAACAGGGCTGGAAAGTACTAATACTCTTGCGCGCGGTTCGTTGAGCTGACGGTCGATCTCAGGGGCAAGAACGAGGCGGGTTCCAAGGGCAACCTGCCCGTGGCACAGCGGATCGCTATCCCGTTATCGGCGCGTGCAGGCGAACGTGACGCCCCAAGGGGCTTTCGCCCGCTTATCCGAAGGCGGGCGTGCCTCAACAGCTCTGCCCGGAAGACAAGCTTCCTTCCGTCAGCCGCGCCCCGTGCCTGGGGGACCCCTCGTGTAGCCCGATGGATCCCCGGAAGGTGCCGTCCAAGGGCGTACTCCGTCGAAGCGAGCAGGCAGAGCAAAATGGCACGCTCCCTACGAAGATTCGGGATGCCACTCAGCCCGGAATCGGGCGGACACGAACGGACAGGCGGTCTATGGTGGGAATTGAGGGGGAAGGAATCTGCCGGAGCAGAAGGGTTGGTTGCGGGGGGTGGATTTGAACCACCGACCTTTGGGTTATGAGCCCAACGAGCTACCTGGCTGCTCCACCCCGCACTTGTATCCTAGCAAGTCTGCCCCCGAATGGCAATACTTCTCGCGGCCAACGACGTCCGCCGGGCGCAGGGCTGCTCGCGGCAGATCGGCTCCGCGCCGGTCAGGCTCCGGCGGGCTGCAGGGCGGCGTTCCGGGGCCGCTGCTTGCCGTCCTCTGCCCGGCTGCCCGAAACCAGCGCCTCCCACCTCCACGCCGGCCCCACGTCGTATTTGTCCGGACGGAAATTCTGATGAGAGGCGATGCCCCGGAACTTGCAGAAATACTCCGGGTCGCAGACCAGCCGTTTGCCTAGCGGCGGGAGCACGAAGGGGATGCCGAACCGCCCGCACAGCCATGCGGCCAGCTCCCTCACCGCCCGCTCCTGCTCCGGCGTGTAGGCGGCGAAGAACTTGTAGCCTCGGTACTCGGCGCGCACATACTTCTCTGTTTCGGAAGCCTGACACCAGGGCTGGCGGAAGTTCTTCGGCCACCAGTTCAGCGTGTCGCCGCCCTCGGGATCGGGCCGCAGCGGGCCGGGGTTCACGATCTCGATGCCGATGGAACGGCGGTCGTTGTAATGGCCGGGATTGCGTTCCTTCATTCCGAGATGGTAGGCCCAGCAATCGGGCGGGAACATCTCGTAGACCTTCCCGTTGCGCTCCACCACATAGGCGGTGGCCACGCGGCTCTGCGCCGCGCTTTTCCAGGTCTCATAGACGCTTGCGGACGTGGAGCTGGCAGTATTGTGCAGCACGATCAGGTCCTTTGGGACGCGCTGGCGGAAGAATGCCGCTTCGGGAAGGCGGTAGGTGGAGGAGTCGATCCACTCCGGCGCCGGAACAGTCTGGGTTGTCATGGCCCGGATTATCTCCGGCGGCGCGGAGCAGCCTGCGGCCGGGATTTTTGCGTGGTGCGGCAACCCGCAAGATTTCAAAGGCTTGCGTGAGAAGCAAAATCTTCCAACTGCTGTGACGACCGCTGCCGGGCGGTGGCGGGAGGGGGACAACCGTTGCCTCCACGGAATACAAGCCTGGAATCCGAAGGTGCCAGATCAGGCTGTTCCCCTCTGCGAGCAGGGGTTCAGGCAGCCGCCGCAGAGCCGCCGGCGGCGGAAGCCGAAAGCATCCACGCCGCCTTGTCGTGCAGTTGCACCGCTCGCGTGAGCAGATCCACCGTGCCGGGGTCGCCGGCGCGCTCGAATTCCGGGATCGCCTCCTCGCGCATCCGCCGGCTCAATTGTTGGTGAGCCTGCGCCAGCAACATCAGCAGCCCCTCTGCGGACGCCGTGCCGCCATCATCCATCGACACGCGTGTCTCCGCACGGGCGCCCAGCGAGCGGATGCGTTCGGCGATCTCGTCTACCAGCGCCGCCAGCTCGCCGTATTGCCGCGCGAACAGCTCGTGTAGGGCGGCGAACTGCAGCCCCTCGATGTTCCAGTGCGCGTTCCAGGTTCTCAGGTAGAGCGCCAGCTCTTCGTTCAGGATCGAGTTCAGCGTCTTCATGGCACTCTGTTGGACGCGCGCCGCCCGGTGCCGGCGACGCCTCCTCAGCTATTCCACAAATAGTTCACAGGCCAACCCTCTGAGAAACCATGCGCACCGGAATTCGTCTTGCCTCCGCCCCGGCCGTGTGCGTACCTTGGAATATCCACCTGCAGCGGCGATGTCGACCACTGTGAAACCAGACGCCGGCTTCGAGCGCGGCCTGCCCTCCAACGTGTACGCCGAGCGCATGGTGCTGGGCACCATCCTGCTCAACCCGAACGCCTTCGTCACCGCCGCCGCCGTGCTGAAGCCGGAGGACTTCTCGCTGGAGAAGCACCGCATCCTGTTTCAGCGCATGGCCGATCTGCACGAGCGCGACGAGCGGATCGACCGCGTGACGCTGGCCAACGAACTGATGCGGCACGGCGAGCTGGACGCGGTCGATGGGGTGAGCTACCTGGCGTCGCTCGACGAGGGGCTCCCGGAGATCTTCCACCTGGAGAGCTACGTCAACATCGTCCGCGACAAAAGCCTTCTGCGGAAGCTGATCTTCGCCTCGCAGGAGACCATCCAGCGGTGCATGCTGGCCGAAGACGACCCGGCGCTGATCCTCGCGGCAGCCGAGGAGCGGCTGCTCAGCATCGGCGAGGCGCAGGCCAAGAACACGCTGGCCAGCGCGCAGCAAGTGTTTGACTCGGCCGAAGGCGGTATCAACAGCTTCCTCGATCCCTCGCGCCGCGTGCGGGGGGTGAGCACCGGCTTCCTGCGCCTGGACGAGATGACCGGCGGCTTCCGCCCCGGCGAACTGATCATCCTCGCCGCCCGTCCGGCCATGGGCAAGACGGCGCTGGCGCTCAACATCGCCTTGCACGTGGCCACCAACCGCCAGGCGCCGCGCGCGGTGGCCGCGTTCTCGCTCGAAATGTCGAAGGAGTCGCTGCTGGCGCGCCTGATCTGCGCGCGCGCCCGCGTCGACCAGCACCACTTCCGCACGGGCTACTTCGGCCACGAGGAGCGCGCCCACCTCAATGCCGCGGCTGCGGATCTCTACGATGCTCCGCTCTATATCGACGACACCAGCAACACCTCGCTGCTCGACATCAACGCCAAGGTGCGCAAGCTGAAGCACACCTCGAACGTTCCGCTGGGCCTTGTCGTGGTCGACTACCTCCAACTGATGCCCTCGCCCTCGCTCGGCCGCAACGCCAACCGGGTGCAGGAGGTCAGCGCCCTGAGCCGCGGCCTCAAGCTGCTCTCCAAGGACCTGGAGGTTCCGTTCCTCGTGCTCAGCCAGCTGAGCCGCGCCCCGGACCAGCGCGAAGGCGACCACCGTCCGCAGCTTTCCGACCTGCGCGAGTCGGGCTCCATCGAGCAGGACGCAGACATGGTGGCGTTCATCTTCCGCCCGGAGGTCTATCACAAGGACCGCGAAGACCTGCGGGGCAAGGCCGAAGTGATCATCGGCAAGCAGCGCAACGGCCCTACGGGGGTCGTCAATCTCGTGTTCTTCCACAAGTACACGCGGTTCGAAAACCTTGCCGACGACGTGGGCGAGGCTCCTCCGGAGTAAGGCGCCTTCTCAGCAGTTCTCCTGTTCGAGGATTTGAGCGCCGCAGGCTTCAGCCCTTCGGGTGTGCCGCATGGCGAACATTTTCCGCAGCATGTGTTTTGCGAGCCACGCGCCGGCCCAATCCGCCACCGGCGCCAGCGGGAGCGAGAACTCCACCTCGTCGGCGAGCAGGCAGCGGTCCGCTCCGCGCGCCTCGAAGCCGTGCCGGTGCCGCCAAAGGCGGAACGGGCCGCGCTCCTGCACGTCGCAGAAGTGCGACAGCGGCACGCGTTCAGTATGGCGCGCCACCCACCGCAGGCGGAACGGGCCGAAGCGTAACTCGAGTTCGGCACCCGAGCCCGGCTCGAGCCCGCTGCGCCGTCCCAGCAGCCGCACGCTGCCGTCCAGAGGCAGGAGCCTTTCCAGCGCGTCCGGAGACTCGTGAAGGGCCCAGACTCGCTCCACAGGAGCGCTGATCAGGGATGCAAAGCGAAAGCGGGGCATCGTACTCTGGGCATTTGGGAGCTGAGCCCCCTTTTCCCGATGAGCACGAGCCCCAGGCGGATCGAACAATTCCTCCACTTCGCCCGGAGGCCGGCGTGACCGATCCTGCGCCGGCGCCCCTGCGGGGTGAGGGCCTGTCCAAGGCCTTCGCCGCGCCTGCCGGCACGCTGGTTGTCTTCTCGGGCGTGGACATCGAAGTGCAGCGCGGCGAGCGGGTGGCGCTCACCGGCGAGAGCGGGGCAGGCAAGACGACGCTGCTGTACCTTCTGGGCTTGCTCGAGCGGCCTACGGAAGGGCGGGTGTGGATCGGAGGCGCCGATGTGTCGGCCATGAGCGAGCCGCATCTGGCCGAGGTGCGCAACCGCACCATCGGCTACGTCTGGCAGCGCAATACTTTGCTCGGGGAATTCACGGCGCTGGAAAACGTGATGATGCCGCTGCTGATTCGCGGTGTCCGGCGCACCGAGGCCAGGGAAGCGGCATCGGCGCTGCTAGAGGAGACCGGCCTCGAAGCCCGCGCCAGCCACCTGGCGGGCGAGCTTTCCGGAGGCGAGCAACAGCGCGTGGCTCTGGCCCGGGCGCTGGCCGGAGGGCCGTCGATCCTGCTGGCCGACGAGCCCACCGGAAGCCTGGACGAGCGCACCGCGGCGCAGGTGATGGATCTGATCGATGCCGTTCACGAGCGGCACTCGCTGGCCACTCTGTATGTGACCCACAATCCTGCCTTCGCCCGCCGGGCGCACCGGGTGCTGCGCCTGGAGGGAGGCGCACTACGGCCGGCGTGATTTTCGGCCGATAGAGTATGGAGGGGGCGGCGGAATTCGGCCGCCGGACCGGGCCCCGGTGCATCTTACAATCTAGGTAGGGGCTGCTGGCGCCGCGTTGTCTTCCCGTTCGAGCTCCAAAGCCGGCAGAACCCGGGAGACCTGGGCGCGTCCGTGATTTGCCACAGGTTTCCACGAGAGGCTGAGACCATATGTTTGAACGCTACACGGAAAAGGCGAGAAGGGTAATCTTCTTCGCCCGTTACGAGGCCTGCCAGTTCGGCAGCCCCTACATCGAGACAGAGCACTTGCTGCTGGGGCTGCTCCGGGAAGACAAGCTTCTGGCCAACCGCTTCCTGCGGTCCCAGGCCAACATCGAGTCGATCAAGAAGCAGATCGAGGCCCAGACGACAACTCGGGAGAAGGTCCCCACCAGCGTCGACCTGCCGCTTTCCACCGAGTGCAAACGCGTCCTGGCCTACGCGGCCGAGGAGGCCGAGCGGCTGGGGCACAAGCACATTGGCACGGAACATCTGCTGCTGGGTCTGCTCAGGGAAGACAAGTGCTTCGCCGCCGAGCTGCTGCATGAGCGGGGGCTGAGGCTGAACCAGGTGCGGGAGGAGATCGCGCGCGCCACGGGCGAGAAGGCGCCGCCGGCGTCGCGGGCGTCGAAAGAGGCGTCTCTGCTGTCCGAATTCAGCCGGGACCTCACGCAGGCGGCCGCCGACGGGCAATTGGATCCGCTGATCGGGCGCGACTATGAAGTCGAGCGCGTGGTGCAGATCCTGTGCCGCCGCACCAAGAACAATCCCGTCCTGATCGGCGAGCCGGGCGTTGGCAAGACGGCCATCGTCGAGGGGCTGGCGCAGCGGATCGTGGAAGGCGACGTGCCGAGCTTCCTGGCCGACAAGCGCATCCTGGCGCTGGACCTGAGCCTCATTGTGGCTGGCACGAAGTACCGCGGGCAGTTCGAGGAGCGGCTCAAGACGATCATGAAGGAGCTGATGGAGAACCAGAACGCCATCATCTTCATCGACGAGCTGCACACGCTGGTGGGCGCCGGATCGGCCGAGGGGTCGCTTGACGCGGCCAATATCCTGAAGCCGGCGCTGAGCCGCGGCGAAATCCAGTGCATCGGCGCCACGACGCCGGGCGAGTTCCGCAAGAGCATCGAAAAAGACCGCTCTCTCGAGCGGCGCTTCCAGGCGGTGAAGGTTCCTCCGCCCAGCGAAGAGGACGCTTGCAAGATCCTGTTCGGCATCAAGGAGCGGTATGAGAAGTTCCACGCCGTGGCCTACACCGACGAGGCGATCCGTACCGCCGTCTACGCTTCCAGCCGCTTCATCCCGGACCGCTTCCTGCCTGACAAGGCGATCGACCTGATCGACGAAGCCGGCGCGCGCGTGAAGCTGAAGCAGACCACGCTGCCCGCCGAGGTGGCCGAGGTGCAGAAGCGGATCAAGTTCATCGTGCACCGGATGGAGACGGCCATCGCCAACCACGAGTTTGAGAAGGCGCGCTTCTTCAGCGACGAAGAGCGGCGGGAGCGTGAGAATCTCCGCCAGCTCCGGGAGAAGTACAATCTGGATGACACGGCCACCGGCGTCGTCTCCAAGGAAGACATCGAGGAAGTGGTGGCGCGATGGACGGGCGTCCCGGTGACGGCGATCAAGGAAGAGGAGGCGGCGAAGCTGCTGCGGATCGAGCAGGAGCTGCACAAGCGCGTGATTAGCCAGGACAAGGCGATCAACGCGCTGGCGCGCGCCATCCGGCGCTCGCGCGCGGGCCTGAAATCGCCCAAGAGGCCCGCGGGCTCGTTCCTGTTCCTCGGCCCCACCGGTGTCGGCAAGACCGAGGTAGCGAAGGCGCTGGCCGAGTTCCTTTTCGGCAGCGAGAAGTCGCTCATCCGCTTCGATATGAGCGAGTTCATGGAGAAGCACTCGGTTTCCAAGCTCATCGGCTCGCCGCCGGGCTACGTTGGCTATGAAGAGGGCGGGCAGCTGACCGAGCGTGTGAAGCGCAACCCCTATTCGGTGATCCTGCTCGACGAGATCGAGAAGGCGCACCCGGACGTGTACAACATTCTGCTCCAGGTATTCGAGGACGGACAGCTGACCGACGGGCTCGGAAACACGGTCGACTTCAAGAACACGATCATCATCATGACGTCGAACCTGGGCGCGCGCTTCCTCGACAAGAAGGGACAGCTCGGCTTCCACGCGCAGGAGGCGAGCGGCATTCCGCAGAAGGTCGAGGAGATGGTGCAGGGCGAGGTGAAGCGCGCGTTTAACCCCGAATTCCTGAACCGTCTGGACGAGGTCATCCTGTTCACGTCGCTCACCGACGAGGACCTCGTGAAGATCATCGACCTGATGGTGGGACAGCTCAACGCCAACCTGGCAGCCAAGGGCATCAAGGTGAGGCTGCACGAGGACGCCTCGAAGTACATTCTCGAGAAGACTTGCGGCGACCGCAGCTACGGAGCGCGCCCGTTGCGGCGGGCGCTCCAGAAGTACGTGGAGGACCCGCTGTCGGAAGCGCTGATTCAGGGCGTGATCCGCGAGAATGCCGAGTACGAGGTCTACCTCGGCGACACGGGCGTCTTCTGCCGGCAGATCCCGCCGGAAGGCGATGTCGCCACGGTGGGCGCGGGCGCGGGTCCGCAGCCGATCTCGCTGTATCCCTTCTGACTTCAACCGCCCTTCCGTTCTGCACGGGCGGCAGCTCCATAAGGGGCTGCCGCCCGTTGCGTTTTTCGGTCCGCGACGCTGCCAGAACCTCTTCAGTCAGGGATGTAAGCTTTACGCGAATTGCCATTGCATTCTGCCGTGCCCTCTGATAAACTGCCCCTACCCGAGTACGGGCCAGGGGAGTTCTCGCTGATCCCGGTGAAGCCGTGCGCGGGGACACGATTTCAGAGAAGGGGGTTCTACCGAATGAGTCGATCCGCTCTGGCCAGAACCGGCGTCTTGCTGTGTGTTCTGGCTGCCTTCGCCATGTCGCAGGAGTTCCGCGCCACTATTTCGGGGCGCGTGTTCGACTCCACGGGCGGCGTGGTCCCCAATGCCAAGGTCACCGCTGTCAACACGGCGACCAACGAGACATCGACAGCGACCACGGACTCCACGGGAACATACTCGATCCCGTTTCTGCGTCCCGGTGACTACCGGGTCACGGTGCAGGCGGAAGGGTTCAAGCAGTTCAACCGGGAGAACCTGGTGCTGGAAGTCGGCCGCATCGTGCCGCTCGACATCACGCTCGAGGTGGGGATGGTGACCGAGTCGATCAACGTCACCGCCGAGGCGGCGGCGCTCGAGACCCAGACCGCCAGCCGCGCCGCGGTGGTCAACCAGCGGCAGGTGGTCGAGATGCCTCTGAACTCGCGCAATCCGTTCATGCTGGGCGCGATGATGAGCGGCGTCACCTTCCGCGGGGCGGCCATCTGGCAGCGCCCGTTCGACAACGGCGCCATCGCGGAATGGTCGGTCAACGGAGGCAGGCAGTCGAACAACGAGTTCCTGCTCGACGGCGCGCCCAACAACGGGCAGGCAGGCAACAACAACATCGCCTACGTTCCCATCGTCGACGCGGTGCAGGAGTTCAGCGTGCAGCAGAACTCTTACGACGCCCAATACGGCAAGACGGGCGGCGGCGTGTTCAACGTAGTTCTCAAGTCGGGCACTAACGATTTCCATGTCACCGGCTGGGAGTTCATGCGCCGGAAGACCCTCGACGCGAACACGTATCAGAACAACGCGGTCGGCGCCGCGCGGCCGGATCACAGCCTGGACCAGTACGGCTTCCAGGTTGACGGTCCGGTGTATCTGCCCAGGCTACTGAAAAAGGACGGCGACGTTCGCCTGTTTTACATGGGCAGCTTCGAGAATTACCGCGAGAATTGGCCGCAATTCCTGCAAAACTCCTATCCAGAGCCGGAAATGCGTCAGGGGGACTTCTCCAAATTGACAGCTGCCGACGGCCGGCCGGTCACGATCTACAACCCATACAGCTACACGCTGGTGAATGACGACCCGCAGCGCACGCCCTTCCCGGGAAACATTATCCCCTCTTCGATGATCAGCCCGGTGGCCGCAGCGGTGACGAAATTCATGCCGCTGCCCAACGCAAAGACGGCCGGCGTGCGTTACTCGACCGTGAACAATTTGAACCCGCAATACGCGGCGAAGGACAAGTTCTACAACCTGATCCTGAAGTTCGACTGGAACTTCGGCCAGAACCACCGCGCCTTCGTGCGGCATGCTTCCAACGACCGCACCGAGGATCGCGCGGTGAACAACCTCGACAACAAGGTCGGCACCGACGGGCAGCAACCCTTCCAGCGGATCAACGACGCCTACGTGCTCGACTGGGTGTGGACCGCCTCGCCGACGACGGTGCTCAACGTGCGCGGCTCCTATAACCGCTTCATCGAGAAGGGCTTCGGACGCGCCAACGAGAACTTCGACCTGACCAGCCTGGGGCTGCCGGCGTCGCTCATCAACCAGTTGCCCACGCCGCGCTATTTTGGCCGCTGGGAGTTCTCGGGCTACAGCTCGCTCGGGCGCTACCAGTCCATCAACATCACCAACAACTACAACCTGATGGGCAACCTGACCAAGATCTGGCGCGGTCACACGATGAAGATGGGAGTCGACGTGCGCCGCATCCACTTCATCCAGCAGAATACGGGCAACATCCTCCTGTTCCAGGGCCAGACGCAATGGACGCAGCGGATCTGGAACCAGGGCGAACCTACGGCGGGCGATGCTTACGCCTCGTTCCTGATCGGCGGCGTTACAGGCTCGGTCAACATCCCGCTGTATCCGTTCAACCGTCAGTGGTACTTCGCGCCCTACTTCCAGGATGACTGGAAGGTCACGCGCCGCCTGACTCTGAACCTCGGACTGCGCTGGGACTACAACGGTCCTCCCGACGAGAAGTGGAACCGCATGAACCGTGGCTTCAACGCCTCCGCCCGGAGTCCCATCGCCAGCCAGATTCCTGCCGCGATGATTGCTCAGTATCCGAACCTGGCCAACCTCACGGGCGGGCTGGAGTTCGTCGGCGTGGGCGGCAATCCCGCGATCGTCTCAAAGCGCGATTTCAACAACTGGCAGCCTCGCGCCGGCTTCGCCTATCAATTGGCAAACAAGCTGGTCATGCGCGGCGGTTACGGCTTGTACTACATGAACCCGAACAACAACTTCCTGCAGTTCGCGGGATTCACCGAGAACACGCCCATGGTGAACAGCGAGGACGGCGGAAGGACGCTCGTGTCCAATACGCTGCTCACCAACCCCTATCCGGGCGGGATCAAGTTCCCGGCGGGCGCCTCTGGCGGTTACAACACCTTCCTCGGGCGCAACACGAACTGGTTCAACCCGGACTTCTGGACGCCCTACGTGCATCAGTTCTCGTTCGGCTTCCAGTATCTGCTCTCGGGCAACTCGACGCTCGATATCTCCTACGTTGGCAGCCGCACCGTGGGCGCCAATGATGAGAAGGCGTTCAATATCCCTTCGGCGGCGTTCCGTGCCCAGTGCAACCCGCTCGAGGGCGGCAGCCCCGCGTTTTGTAACGCGACGCTGCCCAACCCGTTCAAGGGCATTGAGGCATTCCGCGGCACCACGCATTTCACTGCCGACCGGCTGACCCGGTATCAGCTCAACCGGCCATTCCCGCAGTTTTCCGGCGACATGCTGATGCAGGGGCTGAACACGTCGAAGATCTGGTACAACTCGCTCCAGATCAATTACAACCAGCGCATCGGCCGCGACCTGACGCTGTTGTGGAACTACACACTGAGCAAGATGATGGAGCGGTGGGGCTACGCCGATCCCTTCAACGACAAGCCTCAGCAGGGCCTGTACTTCAACGACCGGCCCCACTACCTGAAGTTCAATACCGTATACGACCTGCCCTTCGGCCGCGGCAAGAAGTTCGGCGGCAACATCGGCAAGCTCGCCAACGCGTTCGTCGGCGGCTGGACCCTCAGCACCTACACCCAGTGGTCTTCGGGCGAGCCGAACAACCTGCCGGGCAACGTGGTCATGCTGAAGGATCCGCGCACGACGGGCGGCGACTGGACGGGCACAGTCGACTGGAAGCTGCACCAGATCAAGGGGTGGAACCCGTGCGTGCTGCGTATGTTCGACGACGGGCGCGTCGTGCCGCAGTCGTTCAGCATCTCGCGCGGCTGCTCCGCTACGGACTTCAGCCAGTACGCATGGCTGATGTTGCCCAGCTACGCGCCGGGCGGCGGATCGACGCCAAGCAACAGCCGCATGACGCCGTTCCGCAGCGGCCAGATCCGCAAGCAGCAGCTGTTCAACATCGACATGGCCATCTCGAAGACCATCAACATCACCGAGCGGCTGCGCGCCCAGATCCGTGGCGAGGCGTTCAACCTCACCAACTATTACTTCTTCGGACGCGACAGCCACTTCAACACGAACCCCAACGACCCCAACTTCGGCACGATCTTCCCGCACCAGGCGTGGATCGGCAACGGCTATCCGCGGCAGGTGCAGATCGGCTTCAAGGCCTTCTGGTAAACCGCACTCTCAGGCGGTGAAGGCTCGCAGCCGCCGGGCATTCCCACCGGGATGTCCGGCGGCTTTCCTTTTGCCGCTGCTTTCCATGTTCTCTGGCTATTTGGGATCTCATTGAAAAAACGGACTGCGCGCAGTGGAGAAGCGCCGGTGGCGCATCGGCATTCCGTGGCAGGCTGAGGAACCGGCTCTTCCCACGGATAAGTGGGAGTCAGGGTCGAGTGCGACTTTTTTTCATGTTCAAAATGTGTTATACAGGAAGCACTGAGGGGTCTGACCATGTTAGGCCTTGCATTCGACTCCTGGATCCGGCTGGGGAGTGCTCCAGACCGGTTCCGGGCGTTGCGGCGGATCTCGCCAACAAGTCCAGGTTCTTACAAGTCTGTACAGGAGATGAGGGACGATGAACAACCATCCTGTCTTTCGGTGGGCGCTGGCGCTGGTGGCAGCAGTGGCGCTGGCCAGCCCGGTGACAGCACAAACAATCTATGGGTCGCTGGCTGGAACGGTGACTGACGCGTCGGGCGCGGTGGTGCCCGGAGCGGACGTGGTCATCCGTTCTATGGATCAGGGGCTGACCCGCGAACTGAAGACGGACGAAACCGGCTTCTGGCGCGCGCCGTCGCTGCCGATCGGCCGCTATCAGTTGGAAGTGGCTGCAAAGGGCTTTGAGAAAGTCATCCGCGGCCCGCTGACGGTGGAGTCGTCGGTGGAGCGCGCCGTGGACGTAACGCTGAAGCCCAGCGGCACGCAGGAGGTGATCACGATCACGGAAGAGGCGCCGCTGATTGAGGCCACCAAGGCGCAGATCAGCCGCGGCGTTGAAACCCGGCGGATTCTCGAGCTTCCGGGGCTGAACACCCTGAACGGGCTGGCGTTGCTGCAGCCGGGCGTGACAGGGAACAACGCCGGGCGGCCCGGTTCGGGCTTCGTGGTGAATGGCGCCCGCACCCGCTCGAACAACTTCATGCTCGACGGCGCGAACAACAACGACCAGTCGCTCTCCATTCCGCGGCAGTCTCCCGCGCCGGAATATCTGGGCGAGTTCCGCATCATCACGAACACATTCTCGGCCGAATACGGCCGCAACTCAGGCTCTGTGGTCATGCAGGTGACCAAGAGCGGCTCGAACGAATTTCACGGCATCGCCCGCTGGAGCTGGCTCGGCAACGGCTGGGACGCCTTCACGACCGGCCAGCAGAGGACGTTCAATGCCCAGAAGCAGGCCGGCGCGAGCGATTACGACGCCATGCGGCGGGCGCGCGGCGTCTCGGTGCGGAATCAGGTTCTGGGCTCCGTTGGCGGCCCGATCATCAAGAACAAGCTGTTCTTTTTCGGCGGCTACGACCTCGACCGGCTGCGGTCGACGGCGAATCCCGTGACGAACGCTTACTCCCAGCAGGCCTGGGATCTGTTGACTCAATACCAAAACAGTTTCGCTCCAGGCACGGTGGCCTTCCTGAAGCAGTGGCATCCGGTGGCCAATGACCCGACGCCCGTCGGCACGGTGAATGTGGCGATCCCCGGCGGTCCCACGCTGGCTCTGCCCGTGCAGCAATACCGCCGCGGCGCGGGGCAGGCGCTCAGCTACGGGCGTGACATCCACCGCGGGCTGATGCGTTACGACTGGCGGCTGACCGACAAGGACAACCTCCAGATGCGCTGGATCAAGGACGACAATACCGATCCAGGCTCACCGGCATCGCTGGCTGTGAACCAGGTGGGCTCGATCGTCGTCAACAACAATGCCACCATCAACCACATTCGTGTGTGGAGCCCGACGCTGGTCATGGAGACGCGCCTGAGCTATGCGCGCCGCGAAGCCAGCTTCCCCGAAAACTTCCCCGCCCAGTTCTCCATCAGCGGCAGCGGCCTGCCCACGATCGGCAACCAGAATTTCCCGCAGTACCGCACGGACAATCTGTACGAGCTGACCAACAACTGGTCGCAGATGAGGTCTAGGCACACGCTGCGCTACGGCTTCAACTACCTGCAATACCGTCTGAACTCGTTCTTCGCGCCTGCCAGCCGGGGTGTGATCAGCTACCCGAGCCTGGCAGACTTCCTGTTTGACCGCAACGCCCAGTTCAGCCAGTATGCCGGAACGGGTTCCGTGCCAGCGAAGACTCACGAGTTCCAGGGCTTCTTCGCCGACGACTACCGCCTCACCAACAGCCTGATGCTGAACCTCGGCATCCGCTACGAGTACACGTCGGTGCCGTTCGGATTCTTCTCCAACGCGAAGGCTGACGTCAACAACTGGGCGCCGCGCTTCGGTTTCGCCTGGAGCCCGAAGGCGAGCGACGGCCTGCTCGGCTGGATCAGCGGCAATGGCAAGTTCGTGCTGCGCGGCGGCTATGCCATCAGCTACGACCAGGTGTTCCAGAACATCCTGCTGAACACCGCCCGCAACTACCCGCGCGGCGTGACGGTGACGCTGGCCAACCTGACCGGGACCCAGATCTTCGATCCCGCGAAGCGCCCTGCGCCCCCGCAGCCGAGCGACTACCGGGGAGATCCGAATCTGCTGCCCTACCGGTATTACTCGCCGGACAAGCGGATTCAGCAGCCCTATTCGCAACAAGTCAGCCTCGGCATTGAGCGGCAGTTCACCGCGGACTACGCGTTCAAGCTGTTTTATGTGGGCACCCGTGGCGCCCGGCTGGTGCGGGAGGCGGAGCGCAACCTCGGCTTCTTCGCCGCGGCTGTGAACGCCAATCCCGAACTGCTTCAGCCCGTGGTGCAGAGCTACGGAATGAAGCCGGCCACGGTGAGCGGGCAGGCTGCCTTCCGCGTCGATCCCACGCGCGGCTCCATCCTCGTGGGCGACGGCTACGGCATGTCGAACTTCCACTCGATGCAACTGACCGTGGAGAAGCGGTTCTCGAAGGGGTACCAGTTCGAGGCCAACTACACGTGGTCGACCTTCATCAGCGAAAACGATGACATCCTGGGCGGCCAGACCAACCGGACACTGCCTTCCGTGCCGTTCAACATGCGGCTGGACAAGGCCCGCTCGGGCTTCGACACGCCGCACCGCTTTGTGCTGAACGGCATCTACCAGTTCCCCCAGTTCTTCCAGCAGAAAGGTCTGTGGGGACGCATCGTGGATGGCTGGTCGATCAGCGGCATCACCACGATGCAGCAGGGCTGGCCGTTCAGCATCCTGAACGCCAACAACCCGCTGGGCATCCTGCCCGGGGCGATCTCAACCATCAACTTCAGCCAGCGCGCCGGGTTCAATCTGAATGGCACGCCGGGCACGGGCTCCAGCCCGACGGTGCCGAACCCGATGTGGATGGCCTACCCGAACAACTCCGGCCTGATCGGCGCCGGCGCCAACATCCGCCGCGTGGGCAACACCTACAACACGGATGCGGCGCTCATCAAGCGCGTTCGCACCTTCGGCGAGTCACAGAGCCTGGAGCTGCGGTGGGAGGTCTTCAACGTCTTCAACCACCGCAACTTCAACGCACTGCCGGGGAACACGGTATCGGCCAACACGAACAATACGACCTTCCTCAACCTCGGCTTCACCAACGTAGGCGGCCGTAGCATGATCTTCACCGCCCGCTACAACTTCTAAGCCAGGTTGACATTCAAGAACAGGCCGGGCCCACGGGCATCAGCCCGCGGGGCCGGCCTTTTTCTTGGGGTCAGCTCAGCCGCCGCCGGATGGTGAAGGCGCGCGCCGGGTTGTTTTCCGTCAAGCGGCGGATCTCGGCCGGCTGGAGCCCGGCTTGTCTCAAACGCGGCAGGAACTGCTCGAACAGCAGCGTAAACGGCCGCAGGGGCCTCTTCCCGCCCGCCCGGAAGCTGTTGCCGTCGTGTGAAAGCAAAACCCGCTGGATGTGCCCTCTGTTTCTCAACCACAGCAGCAGCTCCAGATGGCGCTCCAGCGAGGTATCGTCCAGCCCGTCCAGGCTGATCCATGCCCCGGAGCGCGCTGCTTCCTCCAGCGCCTGCTCCTCTCCGGGCTTCACCTGATTGGCATGTACCCAGATCCACGCCTCTGGAGAAACGCCCTCCTCGCGCAGGATCGCCAATTGCCGCCGCACCACTTCGAGATTGCCGCCCGTATGCACGGCGATCGTCAGCCCGGACTCGCGGTGCGCAACGGCAGCCGCGCGGATCAGCTTCGCGTCGATTTCCGACAACGGGCCGCTGTCTACGCCGATCTTGAAGAAGCCCGGGCGGATGCCCGTACCAGCGATGCCCTCCCTCCATTCGCGCAGCCAGCGAGCCGCCAGCCCGGCGTGAGTCTCCTCAAACGCATGCCTCGGAACGTAGCGGTCCGATGCCGCGCCGTAGTAGCCCGTGTTGGTGAGGATGTGAAGCCCTGTCTTCTCCGATACGGCGCGCAGCAGGCGCGGGCTGCGGCCGAACCAGGCGGCTGTCGAGTCGGCAACGGCCCCGCAGCCCAGAGCCTTGACGCGTTGTGCGTAGGGAATCACTGCTTCCAGCAGCCGCGGCTCGTCGTACTTCGGCGGTTCAGCGGGATCTTCGCCGAAGTTGGAAAACAGGTGTTCGTGGGGCAGCATCAGGCCGAGTTTCTGCGGCGGGACGGGGCCGCGCACCGTCATGACACGGCCCTCCTCGCCGGCCTGCATCAGGGAGGCGGCAGCCGCGAGCCACGTGCGGCGGGTGAGGCCATGGGGGGACATGCTCCGATCATACATGGCCGCGGGGACATTTCAGACATCCCAGGCTGGATTGTGAATCGATGCGCTTCACACGGCGCCCGCGTCCGGCAGCGCGAGACCCAGCTCCAACTCGATCTCGGCCACGCGCTCGCGCAGGTACAGGCACAGATCGTCCTGGTCACCTGCATCCTCCTGCTCCCGCTGACCGCCGTCAGGCGCAGCGGGCGGCTGCTCTGCAACGACGGCGAAACCCGTGCTGGTGGCGAGGCGGCAACTGGAGGCGACGAGAGCGGCTTCGGGGTCGTTTCTCGAGAGCTCCAGCGGGTCGGTGTGATGATGGAGGCGGGCAGCCGTGGCGAGTTCCTCGGGGAGGCCGTAGCGGCGCATGGCGCGGGCGCCGGCATCGGCATGATTCATGCGGAACAGCTCGTGCTCGAGTTCCAGGCAGTGAGCGGCGCCGCACGCCTGTTCGAGCAGGATGGAGTAAGGTTCCGGAGCAGAAGCCAGAAGCACCAGCCGTCCGAGGTCGTGCAGCAGGCCGGCTGTGTAGCACTCCATCATGTCGCCGTCCTGATCGAGGGCGAGATCGGCAGCCAGGATGGCGGTGGCCAGGCTGTGGCGCCAGATCGCGCGCGCATGCGGGAGGCGGGCAAGAGGGCGGAAGAGGTGGCGCACGCCGTAGGTGAGCACGAGCGCACGCAGCCGGTCCAGGCCGATCAGGGCCAGCGCGCTCAGCAGGTCGGTGACTGTGCCACGGCGGCCGAAGAGCGCGGAGTTGGCCAGACGGAGCACCTGCGCTGCCAGCGCCGGATCTTCGCCCACCAGCAGGCGGATGCGGCGGAAGCCAGAGGGCTCGCCGGAGAGTTCGGCGAGCAGGCGCGCGACGACCGGGCGAAACGGCGGCAGGGCGTCCAGCCGTAGCGGCAGTGTGCGGGCGGGCATGGGACCTCTAGATCGCGTTCCTCGCCCATCTTATCGGCCGCCCCGGCGGGTGGAATGAAACTTTGCAAGCCTCAGCGCCGCCGCACCGGTGCGTTTTCATACACTGAGATTGGACCGCTTGAAAAAGCAGCTCACAGTCAAACAGTTCTTCTCGCGCCGGGGACCGCTCGAGCGCGCGCATCCGAATTACGAATTCCGCCAGGGGCAGATCGAAATGGCTCTGGCGGTGGAGGCGGCCCTGGAAGAAAAGCGGCATCAAATTGTCGAAGCGGGCACGGGCACCGGCAAAACGCTGGCCTACCTGGTTCCCGCCATCCTCTCCGGCAAGCGGGTGGTCATCTCGACGGGGACCAAGAACCTTCAGGAGCAGCTCTTCTTCAAGGACATTCCGTTCCTCAACAGCGTGTTCGGGGGCGGCGTCAAAGCCTGCTACATGAAGGGAAGAAGCAATTATGCCTGCCGCCAGAAAATCTATGACGCCGAGCGGGAGCCCGTGCTCGCCGGGCTGGAAGAGGTAAGCGACTTCGCGATCATCCGCGAGTGGGAGAAGACAGCGGAAACCGGGGACCGCTCCTCGATCCAGAACCTCCCCGACGGATCGACGGCGTGGGCCAAACTGGACGCGCGCGCGGATCTCTGCACCGGGCAGAAGTGCCCGTCGTTCGACCGCTGCTTCATCACGCTGATGCATCAGCGGGCGCAGGAGTCCGACATCATCATCGTCAACCACCATCTGTTTTTCGCCGATATTGCGGTGAAAGACAGCGAGTTTGGGGCCATTATTCCGGATTATTCTGCCGTGATATTCGACGAAGCCCATGAGCTGGAGGAGGTGGCCGGGCAGTATTTCGGCTTTGGTGTTTCGTCCAACCAGATCGAGGACCTGCGCCGGGATATTCTGGCGGTGGCGCGCCGCAAGAACCTGCTGAGCCGCGACCTGGAGCAGATGCTGAAAGCTCTCGCCGGGGAGGCGGAGCGGTTCTTCACCCTGTTTCCGGAGCAGGAGGGGCGGAGCGGGTTCACCGGACACAAGCGGTTCCTCGAAAAGCACGGTGAGCCGTACCGGCGGCTCGCGGCGGCTCTGGAGTTGCTGGAGACGCACCTCTCGCTCGCCAGGGACGCGCCCGAAGAAACAGCTCCGCTGGTGCGGCGGCTGAAAGCGCAGCGGGAGACGCTGGCGGCATTCCTGGAGGGCGAGGATCCGGACTACGTGTACTGGGTGGAGCGGCGGGGGCGCAACCTGACGCTGCAGGCAACGCCGGTGAATGTCAGCTCGATCCTGCGCGAGAAGGTGTTCAGCACGGTGCCGACGGTGGTGCTGACCAGCGCCACGCTGGCAGTGGGCGGCACGTTCGACTACCTGAAGGCGCGCCTCGGGCTGGACGGGGCGCGCGAGCTGATCGTGCCCAGCCACTACGACTATGCCCGGCAGGCTCTTCTCTACGTGCCGGCTCACCTGCCCGACGTACGAAACGAGGCGTTTGTGGCGGCGGCTGCCGAGGAAGTGAGAGAGGTGCTGGCGCACAGCCGCGGGCGCGCCTTCGTGCTCTTCACCAGCTACCAGCAGATGCGGCAGATCCACGAGCGCGTGGCGCCCCGCCTGGACTACCCCGTGCTGCTGCAGGGCACTGCGCCGCAGCGCCTGCTGCTGGAGCAGTTCCGCGCGACGCCGCATTCGGTGCTGTTCGCCACCTCGTCCTTCTGGCAGGGCGTGGACGTGCAAGGCGAGCAGCTTTCCTGCGTCATCATCGACCGGCTGCCGTTCGCCGTTCCCAGCGATCCGGTGGTGGCGGCGCGGACCAGGGCGATCGAAGCCGCGGGCGGCAACCCGTTCTACGAATACCAGGCGCCGCAGGCGGCTATCTCGCTGAAGCAGGGTTTCGGGCGGCTGATCCGCTCCTCGACCGACCGCGGAGTGCTGGTGCTGCTCGACAACCGCATTCTGCGCACAGGGTACGGGCGCGTGTTCCTGAATTCGCTGCCGCCGTACCGGCTGACGACGAGGATCGCCGACGTCGAACGCTTTTTCGAGGCGCCGGACGAGTAAGAAGCCCGGCTGCAGCGCGGCTCAGCCCGCCGAGGGAAGAAACGCCCGGCGCAAGAGGCGTGCCGCCGCAAGCCAGCCGTGTCCACCGGCGGCGCCGCCGCGCGCCACGATAGCCAGCGTCGCGCCAATGGCCGCTCCCACCGGGCCCAACACGGCCGCCTGCTGTAACTTGCCCACGGCGATGACTGGCAACGCGGCGGAGAACGCGCCCCACAGGACAGCTCGAAGCACGCCGGGATGCGCGGCGCCTGAACGGCGAGGCACGGCGGCTTCGCAGACGCCCCAGATGGCCGCTGAGGCCAGGCCAAGCAGCGTGAAGATGCGCGCGAATGCAGCGGGCTCGCCCGGATCGAGGCTGCCCGGATCGAAGACCGCCACCAATGCGAAGAAGACGAGCCAGAATCCAGCCCACATCAGGAACCAGGCGGCGGTGAGGGTCGCTGCGGCGCGGAGTCTGCTGCTCGCATCATGCATGAAGCCCAGCGTAACGCAACCGGCGAGGGGTCACGCGCGCAGAAATCAGCCGAGCAGATCGAGGACCGCCTTCAGCTCATGACGGACGCGCTCCAGTACGGCGGCGGCGCGCTCGGGATCGGGGGCGAACAGGTGCCGCTGGAGCAGGTGCGCCGGCAGGGGCGGCGGGGTCTCCGGCGCAGGCTGAAGCGGGGCGGCAACCCTTGAGGCGGGGCGGGCGGCACCCTCCTGCCGCCGGGCATGGCGCTGCTCGGCCAGCGCGGCGCGCGCCCCCTCGATGGTGAAGCGCTTCTCCCACAGAAGGCGCTTGATCTCGAGCACCGTCTCGATGTCCTTGCGGCGGTACAGGCGCTGGTTGGTTCCCGATTTCTTCGGGTGGAGCTGCGGGAACTCCGTTTCCCAGAAGCGGAGCACGGAAGCCTTCACGCCGGTGAGGCGGCTCACCTCGCCGATGCGGAAGTAGAGCTTGTCGGGGATCTCCACGGACTGGGGCTGCGCCGCGGCTGTCGCCATAGGGAAATACGAACCTACCGCCATCGTAAATCCGATTGCGCGCCGCGTCAACAGAATCCCACCAAAATGTTTTATTCGGCCGCGCCCGCGCGGCGGTACCATGAAGGCATGGCCGTGCTGGCGGGGATTCATCCGGTGCGGGAGGCGCTGCGCGCCGGACGCGCGCTGGAGCGCGTCTCCGTGGCGCGCGGGGCGGGCGGCGCGCGCCTGCAGGAGATCATCGACCTGTGCCGCAAGGCGGGCGTGCCCGTCCGGTTCGAGCCGCGCGAGGCGCTGGACCGCCTGAGCCGCAACGCGCCGCACCAGGGCGTGGTGGCTATTGCCGCGGCGCAGAGGGCCGCACGGCTGGAAGACGTGCTGGCGAAGGCGGGCCTGCTGGTGGTGCTGGACGGCGTGGAGGACCCGCACAACCTTGGGGCCATCGTCCGCACCGCATATGCCGCTGGCGCAACAGCTGTCGTAGCGCCGGAGCGGCGCGCCGCGCCGCTGACGGAAGCCGCGGCCAAGGCAGCCGCCGGCGCGCTCTCCTTGCTGCCTGTGGTGCGCGTGGCCAACATCAACCGGGCGCTCGAGGAGATGAAGCAGGCGGGCTTCTGGATCTTCGGCGTGGACGAGCGCGGGCCGCAGCCTTACTACGAGGCCAGCTACACGGATCCGGCGGCGCTGGTGTTCGGCGGCGAGGGGCGCGGGCTGCACGAACTCACGCGAAAGCGCTGCGACTTTCTGCTGCGGATCCCGATGTCGGGCCAGATCGCGAGCCTGAACGTGAGCGTGGCGGCGGGCATCGTGCTGTTCGACTGGCGGCGCCGCACTGGGCGCGACGCGCCCGCGGGCGAGTGATCAGATGCGGACGCGTGAGGCGAGCAGGTCCTCGACGGAGACGATGTCAGTGGGATAGCGGCCCGTGTAGCAGGCGTAACAGTAATCCGAGCTGGTGTCCTCGACCGACTTCATCAGGTTCTCGAGCGAGAGGTAAGCCAGCGTGTCGGCGCCGATGAACTGCCGGATCTCCTCGATGCTCTGGTTGGCGGCGATCAGCTCGCGCTTGGTGGGTGTGTCCACGCCGTAGTAGCAGGGCGACATCGTCGGCGGGCAGGAGATGCGCAGGTGCACCTCGCGCGCCCCGGCGTTGCGCACCATGCGGACGATCTTCTGCGACGTGGTGCCGCGGACGATAGAGTCGTCCACCAGAATGACGCTCTTGCCGCGCAGAATCTCGCGCACCGGATTGAGCTTCAGGCGCACGCCGAAATCGCGGATGGCCTGCGAAGGCTCGATAAAGGTGCGGCCGACGTAATGGTTGCGGATGAGCCCGTGGCGGAAGGGGATGCCCGAGGCAGCCGAGTAGCCCAGGGCGGCGGCCACGCCGGAGTCCGGGATCGGCACGATGACGTCGGCCTCTACGGGCTTCTCTTCGGCCAGCAGCCGGCCCATCATCTCGCGGGAGTGCTGCACGCTTCGGCCGAAGACCACCGAGTCTGGACGCGAGAAGTAAACGTGCTCGAAGACGCACTGGGCGCGCCGGCGCGGCACCGTGAAGAACTCGCGCTCCAGTGCCTCGGGGCCGGCGATGACCATCTCGCCGGGCTCGACGTCGCCGATGTGGGAGGCGTCGATCAGGTCGAAGGCGCAGGTTTCGCTGGCGAAGACGTAGGCGGGGCCGGAGCGCAGGTTCATGCGCCCAATGGCGAGGGGGCGGAACCCGTGCGGGTCGCGCGCCACGATGATGCGGTCCTGCGCGAGGAAGACGAGCGAGAAGGCGCCGTCGATCATCAGCAGCGCCTCGCGCAACGCGCCGGAAAGCGTCCGCTCCGCGCTGCGCGCCACCAAATGCAGGATGACCTCGGTGTCGCTGGTGGCCTGGAAGATCGAGCCGCTCCGCTCGAGCTGCTGCCGCAGTTCGGGCGCATTGGTGAGGTTGCCGTTGTGGGCCACGGCGATGCGGCCCTTGCTGCATGCCACCGAGAACGGCTGCGCGTTCAACAACGCCGTGTCGCCGGCGGTGGAGTAGCGCGTGTGGCCGATGGCCAGGTGGCCGGGCAGGCGGCGCAGCACGTCGGCGGTGAAGATCTCCGCCACGTGGCCCATGTCCTTGTGGCAGTAAACCATCGAGCCGTCGCTCGAGGCGATGCCGGCGCTCTCCTGCCCGCGGTGCTGCAAGGCGTGCAGGCCCAGGTGCGCCAGGCTGGCCGCCTCCGGGTGGCCGTAGACGGCGAAGATGCCGCACTCCTCGCGCAGCTTGTCCGCGTCCGCCCATCCGGGCCGCTCAGGCATGGATCTCCTGCCCCGCATGCAGCCATTTTTCCAGCGCCGCCGACCAGCGCTGTTTCAGGTCCGCGACCCGTGCGCGCACCAGCTCTGCGCCCCGGTTGCAGATCACCAGCTCGCCGCCGCCCGTTTCTCCGATCCGCACCGCGGGGGCGCCGTGGCGGGCGGCGATCTGCTCCACCAGCGCCGGCTGCGCGGTGGAGACCACCACGCGCGAGGGGTCCTCATGGAACAGCAACAGCTCCGGCCGCAGGTCTGAATCCAGATCCACGCGCGCTCCGGTTTCGCGCGGGAACGCGCATTCCGCCAGGCACCACGCCAGGCCGCCGTCGCTCACGTCGTGCGCGGATTCCACCGCGGCTGCGCGCACCATCTCCCGTACGGCCGCCTGCACGCGCTGCTCCCGCTCGAAGTCCACCCGCGGCGGCAGCCCCCACAGCCGCTTCAGCACCTGCTTGGCGTACTGCGTGCCGCCCATGCGCGTTTCATCGGCCGCGCCCGCGCCGCCGATCAGGTAGATGGCGCGGCCCGCGGCGCGGAAGCCCACGCCCGGCGGTTCGAGCAGCGGCATCGTGCCCACCAGGCCGATCACGGGCGTGGGGAAGACGGCCTCGCCGAGCGTTTCGTTATAAAGGCTCACGTTGCCGCCGGTAATCGGCGTTTCAAAGAACTCGCACGCTTCGGCCATGCCCTCGATGGCCTCGACGATCTGCGCCATGATCTCCGGTCTTTCGGGATTGCCGAAGTTGAGGTTGTTGGTGGCGCCCACCGGCTGGGCGCCCACACAGGCGAGATTGCGCGCGCATTCGGCCACCAGCAGCCGCGCGCCCTCGCGCGGGTCCAGATAACAATAGCGCCCGTTACCATCGAGCGACATGGCGATCATCGTGCCCGTCTCTTTGATGCGCAGCACGGCGGCGTCGGCGCCGGGGCCGAGCACGGTGTTCGTGCGCACCATGAAGTCGTACTGCTCCCAGATCCAGCGCTTGTCGCAAAGATCCTGCGAGCCGGCGAGCGTGAACAGATCCGCTGTCAGGTTCGCGGAGGCGAACTCGGGCGCCTCCAGCGGCGCCTCGCGCAAAGGTCTCGTGTACGGGCGGTGGTACAAGGGCGCCTCGTCGGCGAGCTGGCGGGACGGGATCTCGGCGACCACCTCCCCGTGGTTCTTGACGCGCATCATGCCGTCGCCAGTGACGCGGCCGACGATCCGCGCATCGAGCCCCCACTTGCGGAAGACGTCGAGCACCTCCTGCTCGCGGCCCTGCTGGGCCACCAGCAGCATGCGCTCCTGGCTCTCGCTGAGCATGATCTCGTAGGGTGTCATGCCGGTCTCGCGCTGCGGCACGTGCATCAGGTCGATCTCGATGCCGGTGCCGGCGCGGCTGCCCATTTCGCAGGTGGAGCAGGTGAGCCCGGCGGCGCCCATGTCCTGGATGCCCGCCACCGCGCCCGTCTCCATGGCCTCGAGGCAGGCTTCCAGCAGGAGCTTTTCCAAGAACGGATCGCCCACCTGGACGTTCGGGCGCTTCTGCTTGCTTTCTTCCGTGAACTCGCCCGACGCCATGGTGGCGCCGTGGATGCCATCGCGGCCGGTTTTGGCGCCGACATAGATCACCGGGTTGCCGACGCCGCAGGCGCGCCCATAGAAGATCTTGTCGCGGCGGGCGATGCCGAGCGCGAAGACGTTGACCAGCGGGTTGCCACTGTAGCTTGGCTCGAACACCGTTTCACCGCCCACCGTCGGCACGCCGAAGCAGTTGCCGTAATGGGCGATGCCGTGCACGACGCCGTCCAGGATGCGGCGGTTTCGCGCGCCCGTGGCCTCATCATCCAGGGGGCCGAACCGCAGCGCGTCCATCACGGCGATGGGCCGCGCCCCCATGGTGAAGATGTCGCGCAGAATTCCGCCAACGCCCGTCGCGGCGCCCTGGAACGGTTCGATGAAGCTCGGGTGGTTGTGGGACTCGATCTTGAAGGCGATGCACCACTCCTGGCCTTCGGCGTCGCGGCCCAGAGTGACGATGCCCGCGTTTTCCCCCGGCCCCTGCACCACCCAGCGGCCGCGCGTGGGCAGCTTTTTCAGGTGCACGCGCGAGCTCTTGTAGCTGCAATGCTCGCTCCACATCACGCTGAAGATGCCGAGCTCGGTCAGGTTGGGCTCGCGCCCGAGGATGGAGACGATCCGCTCGTATTCGTCCGGCGTGATCGAGTGCGCCGCGACGATCTCCGGAGTGATTTCGCTCATGGGATTAGCGCGCCCGCTCCGCAAGGCAGCGGGCCAGGGAATGGAAGGCGCCAAGACCGCCGTCCGAGCCCAGCAGCGGCTCCACCGCCCGCTCCGGGTGCGGCATCATGCCAAGCACGTTGCGCTCTCGGTTCAGGATGCCGGCGATATCGCGCAACGAGCCGTTGGGGTTTTCCACGTACCGGAAGGCCACGCGGTCCTCTGCCTCCAGTTCGTCGAGCGTCCGTTCGTCCGCCACATAGCAGCCTTCGCCGTGGGCGATGGGGATCACCGCCTCCTGGCCCTTCTGATAGGCGCAGGTAAACGGCGAGTTCGTGGTCTCTACACGCAGGCGCACGGGCTTGCAGATAAAGTTCAGGCCGCGGTTGCGGATCAGCGCTCCCGGCAGCAGCCCGCTCTCGGTGAGGATCTGGAATCCGTTGCAGATGCCCAGCACCAGCCCGCCTTCCCGCGCATGGCGCTTCACGGCTTCCATGACCGGAGAGAATTTGGCGATGGCGCCGCAGCGGAGGTAGTCGCCGTAGCTGAAGCCCCCGGGCAGGATGACGCAATCCACCCCGCGCACCTTCGCCTCGTTGTGCCACAGGAACTCGGCTTCGTGGCCGGCCACACGGCCGGCTGCATGCCAGGCGTCGTGATCGCAATTGCTGCCGGGAAAGACTACGACGCCGAACTTCATCGGAGGGAAAGCTCAGTGTAACAGACCCGGACCCCGGGCAGGACGGCTATTCGACGGCGGCCGGAGCGGCAGCCTTTTTCCGCGCAGCGCGCTTCTTGTCGGAAGGCGGCTGCCGGTCGATCTTCCGGATCATCGGCAGGGCGATCGAGAGCTCGAACTTCCTCTCGCCGTGCTCGTCAAACTTGATCGTGATACGCTGGTCGTTGCACTCGACCACCTGGCCGGGACCGTACTTTGGGTGCTCGACCTGCGCGCCTTTGGCAAACGGGGGTTTTGCGGCCATGACTGGGGTGGAAATCCTCGACATTAGTAGCATAGCAAATCGAATGCCAATATGTCGAATCGCTGCGAACTGCGCCCCATTGAGGGCCTTGTATCAGTGCTTGTGCTGCAAGCCCGCACCGTCCTTCTCCACCTTGTCCACGTGCGAGATGTCGAGGAAAGTGCGCAGCCGCGCCGCCAGCGCCGGGTCGAGCTTCTCCAGTTGATCCGCCAGCGGACGAGCCCGTGCGGCCTCGCCCGACATGGCAAGAACAAAGCCGAGATGGTAGTAGGCCGGCGCGAGCTTCGGATCGTGCCGGATGGCGTTCTCGTAGCACTCTATGCCGCGACGTGTATGCCCGGTCTTCGCTTCCACGAATCCCAGATGCAGCCAGGCGCGGGCATGGCCGGGGCGCTGCTCCGCGGCGCGCGAGAAGTAGTAGCGCGCTCCATCGAAGTCTTCCGCCCACAGGTGCCCGAGCGCGCGCTGATATTCCGCTTCTCCGCACGGATCTAGCTGCGCGGTCCACTCGTTCAGGCCGAGCCGCAGAGATTCGTGGATGGCGTCCAGCCGGGCGATGGGAATGCCGAAGTGCATCTGCATTCCGTCCACGGTTTTCACCGCATGCCAGCCGAGCAGCCTGCCCTGCTCATCGAACAGCGGCCCGGTCGGGGGATGCACGCCGCCGTCAAACTCCAGCCGCGCAATCCAGCCGAAGGCCCCCGATTCCTTCACGTATCGGACCGTTGCGGTCCTCCCGCCCGAGGCGGCGGTCTTGCCGATCTCCGGCGCGCGCGCGGGTCCAGCAGGCGCCTGCAAGCCGGTGAAGACCTCCGCCACGCCCGCGTCAGGGTCGTCGCCGCTGACCCACAATACCGGGTTAAGTCCGCCGTGGTCGTCGATCACGGCGGCGGAGGCGGCCCGGGCCAACGCTTCGCGGCTCACCAGAGCGTAGCCAGCCTCGCGCGGCAATGCAGGGGAGACGCCGCGCAGCGTCCCGGCGGCGTCAAAGGTCAGCAGTTCAGCGCCCGGAAGCAGGCCCGCCAGCAGAAAGGCGCAGCGCAGGAGTGTCATGCCGCCCCTCGAGACGCGGCTGCCACGTCCCCCGTTTCACCCCAGTGTACGATGGTATTTTCAGCCCGACCGCGCGGTGATTCCCGACATGGACACTGGAAGTCTCGATCTCAAGAAGACCGTCAATCTACCCTCGACGGGCTTCGCAATGAAGGCGAACCTGCCGCAAAACGAGCCGAAAATGCTCGAAAAGTGGCGCTCGCAGGGCCTGTACGGCCGCATCCGCGAGGCCAGGCGCGGGCGCCCCATGTACGTGCTGCATGACGGGCCGCCCTACGCCAACGGCAACATCCACCTCGGTCACGCCTTCAACAAAATCCTCAAGGACTTCATCGTCAAGTGGAAGACGATGACCGGACACGACTCGCCCTACGTGCCGGGCTGGGATTGCCATGGGCTGCCCATCGAAATCAAAGTCGACAGCCAGCTGGGGCTGAAGAAAGCGAAGATGGGCGTGGCGGCGATCCGCGCCGAGTGCCGCAAGTACGCCGAGAAGTACGTCAAGCTCCAAAGCGAGTCCTTTCAGCGGCTCGGAGTGTTCGGCAGGTGGGAAGACCCCTACCTCACGATGAGCGCCGGGTACGAGGCGGCGATCGCCCGTGCCTTTGTGGACTTCCTGGCGCAAGGATCGGTCTACAAGGGCCTGAAGCCGGTGCACTGGTGCATCCACTGCAAGACGGCGCTGGCGGAGGCCGAGGTCGAGTACGAAAACCATGCGAGCCCTTCCATCTGGGTTCGCTTCCCGTTGATCTCCGATCCGGCGGAGATCGACCAGGCGCTGGCCGGGCGGGCGGTGTACGGGCTGATCTGGACCACCACGCCCTGGACGATCCCCGCCAATGTGGCCATCGCCTACGACCCCGGCTTCGAGTATTCGGCCGTGGAGGCCGGCGATGCCGTCTACATCGTGGCTTCCGAACTGTCAGCGGCGACTGCGCAGAATTGCGGTTGGGAAGACGCGCGCGAGGTGGCGCGCTTCGCCGGCGCGCGGTTGGAAGGGGCGCGGTTCCGCCATCCGTTCCTCGAGCGCGAATCGCCGGGCGTGCTGGCTGACTACGTGACGCTCGAGCAGGGCACCGGCGCGGTCCACACCGCGCCGGGGCACGGCGCCGAGGACTATCTCACCGGGCAGAAGTATGGCCTGCCCACGTTCTGTCCGGTGGATGCCGCGGGGCGATTCTTCCATGCCAGCGGCGCGCCGGGGCGCCTGCCCGAGGAGCTGATCGGCAAGACCGTATGGGAAGGCAATCCGGTGGTGAACGCGATCCTGCGCGAGCACGGCGCGCTGCTTGCGGAAAAGAAGCTCGAACACAGCTACCCGCACTGCTGGCGTTGCCACAACCCCACCATCTTCCGCGCCACCGAGCAATGGTTCATCGGCATGGGGCGCAATGAACTGCGCCAGAAGGCGCTCGAGGCAATCGGCGAAGTGAAGTGGCGCCCGGAGTGGGGCGAAGAGCGCATGGCCAACATGATCGCTGCGCGCCCGGACTGGTGCATCTCACGGCAGAGGGTGTGGGGCGTGCCGATCGTCGTCTTCTACTGTGAGCAGTGCGGTGAGCCGCTCACCGACCGCAAGTTCCTCGACCGTGTCGTGGATTTGTTCGCCGTTCATACCGCCGACGCCTGGTATGACCGCACGGCGGCCGAACTGCTGGGCCCGGAGGCGAAATGCCATGCCTGCGGCGGCACCCGATTCCGGAAGGAGAACGACATCCTCGACGTCTGGTTCGACTCCGGCGCCAGCCACCTGGCCGTGCTCCATGAGGGCAACGGGCTGCCCTGGCCCTGCGACATGTACCTCGAGGGCGGCGACCAGTATCGCGGCTGGTTCCATTCGTCCCTGCTGGTGGGCGTGGGGCTGGGCGGGCGCGCGCCTTACCGCGAATGCGCCACCAACGGCTGGGTTCTGGACGGCGAGGGGCGCGCCATGTCGAAGTCCCTCGGCAATGTGATCGCTCCGGAGGACATCATCAAGAACTACGGCGCCGATGTGCTGCGCCTCTGGGTCAGCTCGGTGGCCTTCCAGGAGGACGTGCGTGTCTCCGGGCTGATCCTCACGCGCCTCACCGAGGCCTACCGCAAGATCCGCAACACGTTCCGTTATGCGCTCGGCAACTTGCACGACTTCGATCCCGTCGCCGACGCCCTGCCCGGCGGGGAACTCCATGAGATCGACCGGTGGATTCTGTACCGCGCTGCCACGCTGGCAGCGCAGTGCCGCCAGTGGTACGACGAGCTGGCGTTCCACCGCGTCTATCAGGCTGTGTACAACTTCACCACCACGGATCTGAGCGCCGTCTATTACGACATCCTGAAGGACCGCCTCTACACCAGCGCGCCAAAGTCGAAGGCGCGGCGCAGCGCGCAAACTGCGCTCTACCGCGTGCAGCACGCGCTGGTGCGGCTGTTCGCCCCCGTGCTGGCGTTCACCTGCGAGGAGGCGTGGTCCCATATGCGCCGTCTGCCCGGCGATCCGGACAGCGTACACCTGGCGCTGGCGCCGCTGCCCGAAGAGCTCACCGCGGGTCTGCCGGAAGAACACGAGCGGCTCAGCGCGGACTGGGACCGGCTGATGGAGGTGCGGGAAGTCGCGCTCAAGAGCCTGGAAGAGGCGCGGAACGCGAAGCTGATCGGAGCGCCGCTGGAAGCGAAGATCGTGCTGGAGGCTGACAGTGAGCTGCACGCTCTGCTGGATCGCTACCTGGCCGAGCTGCCGGCCATCCTCATCACCTCGCAAGTGGAGCTGCGGCCCGGCGCGGAACTCCGCGCCATTGTCGAGCGCGCCGATGGCGAGAAATGCCCGCGCTGCTGGAAGTACTCCACGGCAATCGGCAGCGATCCGAAGCTGCCCTCCATCTGCCCGCCCTGCGCGGCGGCAGTGGGGGAAATGACGGGAGCGTGAGCGGTGGCGCGGCGCTGGCCCTGGATTCTCGCCGCCGCTGTCGCCGCGCTGGACCGCGCCTCCAAGCACTGGATTGAGACGCGCGTGGCCGAGTGGGAGTCGATTCCCGTGATCGACGGGCTGTTCCGCATCGTCCACACGCGCAACACGGGCGTCGCCTTCAGCCTCTTCTCCGAGCAGGGCGCGGGCACGGGACAGGCGGTGCTGACCGCGCTGGTTTCCGCGCTGGCGGCGCTGGTCGCGGTGCTGCTGTGGCGCACCTGCCGCGACCCGCGCGAATCCTGGCCTGTGACCGCGGCGCTGGCGCTGGTCTTGGCCGGCGCCGCCGGAAATCTTTATGACCGGATCGTGTTTGGCAGCGTGACGGACTTTCTCGACTTCCACATCGGCGCTTGGCACTGGCCCGCCTTCAACGTGGCCGATTCCGCCATCACATGCGGCGCCGCGCTGCTGGTCTTCAACATCTGGCGCGGACACGCCCGTCCGGCCGTATGATGGAATGTCTCCGGCCCGCGGCGGCCGGGAGAAAGGATGCATCCGCGATGACCTCTCCTGCTGGCTGGGCCGGCTCCGGCCCGCTCGTCTGGAAGCAGAGCGCCGCCACGCAGCGCCATTACGAACTGCGCGCCGGCGAAACAACAGTTGCGGAACTCGACTTCCTGAAGACGTTCGGCACGCTCGCGCGCGGGAGCGCAGCCTCCGGCGTCTGGACCTTCAAACGCACAGGATTCCTCTCGCCGATTGTCACCGCTCGCCGCGAGGGCGAGACCGGGGACTGCGCGTTTTATCATCCGAATTTCTCCTCAAGCCAAGGGCAGCTGCGGCTCGCCACGGGCGAGGCGTTCGAATTCCGGCTGGCGGGCGTCTGGACCCGCAGCGCCATCCTCATCGACAACGACCGCCGCGAGGTCTTCCGCGTCCACCTGAAGGGCGAGTCCAGCGCCGGCGCCACGGTCGAGGTGCGGCTCCCGCAGACGCCTGGAGTCGAACTGCTGCTGCTGCTGTGTTGGTACGTGCTCGTTTTGCAAATGCAGGATGAATCGTTGAGGTCCGCGGTGCGGTGAGCCTGCCCCGTGTTGTGTATTGCGCGGCGCACGCCGGCTTTCCGGTGGAGGCGCCGCTCGGCGGCGGCGCGGCTGTCGCCCGCCTGCTCGAACAGGAGTGGCGGCGCACCCTGCCATTCGAGCTGGAGATGATCACTCCGGCGATTCTCGGTGACACAGCGCCCTCCGGGCTCGCGCTCGCCTCGATGGACGAGCGCCGTTACGCCGCCTTCTGCCGCGAGTTCAGCGCCGCCGCCACCAGCCGCATCCTGCAGCACGATCCGCGCACCACGGCGGTGCTGGTGAACGACATCAGCGAAGCGCCGGACTTCGCCGCGCTGGCGCGGGCTGGCTTTCGCATCACCACCATCTACCACGTCGATGTGGCCGCCTACATCGCCCGCATCTACCTGCGCGGGCTGGTTCCGCCGCGCCGCCTGACGGCCGTCTGGCGCGCCGCGGAGAAGCTGGGAGCGGCCCGTCTCTCGCCGCTGATCCTGCGGCTGATCTTCGCGCAGCAAGCGGCCAGCCTGCGTCATTCGGCGGCTGTTGTAGTCCCCTCGACAGGGATGAAGCGGATCCTGCTGGAATGCTGGCTGGAGGCGCGCGAGGAGCGCATTCACGTGCTGCCGTGGGGCGCGCCGCCGTGCAGCGATCCGGCAGGCCGCGCAGAGGAGCTGAGGCGCGAGTATGGGCTGGATTCCGATGAGCGCGTGCTGCTGACCTTGAGCCGTATTTCTCCCGAGAAGGGACAGGACCTGCTGCTGGAATCGCTGATCGAATGGGAGCGCGTGCGCGGCGGCGCTGCGCCTCGCGTGCGGCTGTTTGTTTGCGGCGCGCCCGCCTATATGCAGGGGCAGGCGCACATGCTGCGCCTCCGACGGCTGGCCGCGCGGCTGCGCCGCATTCGCGTGGAGTTCCCTGGCCATGTCACAGGCGCGCGCAAGCAGGCATTCTTTCGGGCGGCGGATCTCTTCGTGTTTGCCTCCCGGCATGAGAGTTACGGACTGACGCTGATGGAGGCGCTGGCCGCCGGGCTCCCGGCGGTGGCCGTGGAAAGCGACGGCACGCGCGAGATCGTGCAGCCGGAGTTCGGCGTTCTGGTGCCGCAACGCGGCGCGAGGCGCGGGTTGTGGCCGGTGATCGAGAATCTGCTGGCAGACGGCAGGCAGCGCGCGGCGATGGGGGAGGCGGCCCGGCGTTACGCGGCGGCGCGGCCGTTTTCCGCGGCGGCGGCGCGGCTGGCACAGCTTGTGACCGGCTGATCCGTCTGCCGGCCGCGTCACACGGCCACCGGCGCTGCGAAGCGTTTCATCAACGCGGGGGCGATTTCGTCGAGCGGCAGCACGTGTTGCGCGGCGCCCATGCGGATCGCCTCGCGCGGCATGCCGAACACCACGCAGGTCTCTTCGTTCTGGGCGATCGTCTCGGCGCCTGCGCGCCGCATTTCGAGCAACCCGTCGGCGCCGTCGGCACCCATGCCGGTCAGCAGGACTCCCGTGGCGCTGCCGCCCGCCTCGCGGGCGACGCTGCGGAAGAGCACGTCCACCGAGGGCCGCTGATAGCAGACCTTCGGCCCGTCATGCAGCCGCGTGCGCCATCCGCCGCCGGGGATGCGTTCAATCTCCATGTGGCGGTTTCCGGGCGCAACCACCGCCATGCCGTTGGCGAGCGGCTCGCCGCCTTCGGCTTCCTTCACCTCCAGCGCGCAGACCTTGTTCAGGCGCTGCGCGAATGTTGTGGAGAAGCCGGGCGGAATGTGCTGCGTGATGACGATGGGCGGCATCGCGGGGGGCAAGGCCGCCAGCACGCGCTCGATGGCGACCGTCCCCCCCGTGGAGGCGCCGATGGCGATCAGGTGGTGCGGCGCGCTGCCGTTGCGTGTTTGAGTGGCGGCCGCGGGCGCCGGAGGCGCAGGTCGGGGCGCGGGCGCCGGTTGGTGCGTCCGCAGCTTGGCTGCCGCGGCTGCGCGAACGCGCTGCGGCAGGTCGTCCTTCAGGTCGGCCACCGAATAGGGGCCGCCCGGCTTGGCCAGCACGTCCACCGCGCCGCGGTTCAGAGCCTCCAGTGCCGCGCGCGTCGAGTTCTGCGTTAGCGAGCTGACCACGATCACCGGCAGCGGGTAGTGCCGCATCAACTTCTCGAGGAACGTCAGCCCGTCCATGCGCGGCATCTCCACGTCGAGCGTGATCACATCCGGCCGCAGGGCGACGATCTTGTCCCGCGCCACGAACGCGTCCGGCGCAGTTCCCGCCACCTCGATGTCCGGCTGGTGGTTCAGCACGTCGGTCAGCACCTTCCGCACGATGGCGGAATCGTCCACGACCAGGACGCGGATCTTCTTCGATGCCGTCATACCTCCTCCTCGAAACACACGCTCACTGCCACATGGCCCGCCTCCAGCGGGAATCGCAGCCAGCAGGCGCTCTCGCATGCCGCCCCGCGGCGCGACGCCTCGGGAGTCGCGATTCGCAGCCGCCCGTGCGGCTCCAGGCGGCTCATCGTCGCCCCGCACAGCATGTTGGCCAGCTCGGATGCCATTTGCATCGTCTCGCGCTCGCCCACTTCATCTTCCGCCAGCCCCAGGAATGCGGCCGCCAGCCTTCGCGGTGCCTCCTCTTCCAGAGCCACGTGAAGCGTCCCCTTCAGGCTCCCGTCAAACCGCGCCGACGCGTGGACGGCATCCTCCTCCGGCGCCTCCCCTTCTTCCGCCTCCGCCACCGGAAACTCGAAGCACATCGTCTCCAGGACCTCCAGCACGGCCTCTTCCAGCGCCTTCCTGACTTGCGCCCGTTCCAGCTTCTCTCCCTGCATGACTAGAACTCCTCCTCGCGCGGGCCCGCGCCGGGCAACAGGCCACCGAGCACCTCGCTCAGCCGCTCCGGTGGGAACGGCTTCCGCACATAGTCGCTTGCACCCAGCCGCAGCAGCGCGCCGACGCGGTTCTCGGTGGAATCCGTGCTGACGACCACCACCGGGATCGCTTGCAGCGCCGGATCGGCCTTCAGTTCGCCGATCAGCTGCTCGCCGTCCATCACCGGCATGTTGATGTCGGTCAGGATCAGATCCACCGCCGGCGCCGCCGCGCACACGCGCAGCTTCTCCAGCGCCTCGCGGCCGTTGGACGCCTCCAGGATCTCCGACGTCTCGATCCCCGACAGCGCGATGGTCCGCTTCACAAACGCCCGCATCACGGGCGAATCGTCCACTATCATCAGGCGACTCGGCATTCGGTTCCTCCCGCCGGCGCCGGCACTGCCGCTCCGGCCCGCAACTCCCTGGCCGCCCCCGACGGCTCGTGCACCGTGCAGCGGCCCGTGGCCACATCCAGGCGCACCGTCCGCGACACCGTCCCCCCCACGTCCTCTCCGTGCACCAGCACTCCCGCCCTCCACAGAATCTTCCGCACCGCCGCGTGGTTCCTCCTGCCGATGTTGAACACTCCGCCGGAGTCCACCACGTTGGCTCCGCCCGCCAGGCGCACCTTCAGCCGCCGCTTGTCCGCGCCGAACTCGTAGGCCCGCCGGAACAGCAGCGGCGTGCCCGTGTCCGCATAGCGGAACGGATTGGCGCGGCCCTGCGTCTCGCGGTCCACCTCGCTGTCCGGCAGCATGAAGTGCAGCATCCCTCCCACGCGCGGCACCGGGTCCCAGATGACCACCGCGATGCAGGAGCCCAGCGCGAAGGTCACCATCTCAACGGGCTCCGCCGTCACCTTGCAGTCTCCGATTCCCACGACCACGGCCTTCAATCGCCCCTCCCCTGCCTGCGAGCCGCGCCCGCGCGCTTGCGGTACACGGCCGGCTTCACATATTCCAGCTCGTGCCGGATCCCCATCAGCCCCTCGCTGTGCCCGATCAGGAACCACCCGCCCGGCTCCAGCCGCTCCGCGAAGCGCTGCACCAGCCGCTCCTGCGTCGGCTTGTCGAAGTAGATCATCACATTGCGGCAGAAGATCACATGGAACCGTGGCAGGTGCGAGAAATCCTCCATGAGATTCAGCCGCCGGAACTCGATCCGCGCCCGCCATTCCGGCTTCACGCGCACCATGCCCTCCCAGCGGCCCTCGCCCTTCTGGAAAAACCGCTGCGCCCACCCCGGCGGCAGCCCCTGCAGGCGCTCCTGCGGATAGATCCCCGAGCGCGCCCTTTCGAGCACCCGCGTCGAAATGTCGGTCGCCAGCAGCTCCAGGCGCGCCAGGCGCTCCGGCGGCAGCGCTTCGGCTGCCGTGAACAGGATCGTGTACGGCTCCTCGCCCGTCGAGCAGCCCGCGCTCCAGCTGCGCACCGCGCCGCCCTCGGCCAGCGGCGGCAGCACCGCCTCGCGCAGCAGCGCGAAGTGCTGCGGCTCGCGCAGAAAACTCGTATGGTTCGTCGTCAGCGCGTTGATCAACCGCTCCAGCTCCTCCCCCGTGCGGTCGCGCTTCACCGCCTCCACATACTCCGCAAGGCTGCCCAGCCCCATCTCCTGCACGCGCCGCGCCAGGCGCGCATTCACCAGCGCCTCCTTGCCGGGCTTCAGATCCAGCCCGAAGATCCGGTAGGCCAGCTCGCGGATCTCGCGGAACTCCCTCTCCGTCAGCCCCTCTGTCGGCATCTCCCAGACCCCCTTCCCTTCAGCCCCGCACCACCGCCCCCGCCTCTCCGGCGATCGACGCCAGGTCCAGGATCAGCCCCACCTTGCCGTCGCCCAGGATCGCCCCGCCCGCCAGCCCCTTCGAATCGCGGAACGCCGGGCCCAGGCTCTTGATCACCACCTCCTGCTTGCCCACCAGCTCGTCCACCAGCAGGCAGAACACCCGGCTGCCGCTCTCGCCCACAATCATCAGCCCCTCGCAGGGATTCTCGCTCCGCGCTTCGATGCCCAGCCTCGACGCCAGCCGCACCACCGGCAGGAGCCGCCCGCGCACCATCGCCATCTCCCCCTTGCCCTCCACCGTGAACACCTGCTCGGGCGACGCCTTGAACATCTCCCGCACGGCGAAGATCGGCACGATAAACCGCTCCCCGCCCACTGAAACGATCAGCCCGTCGATGATGGCCAGAGTGAGCGGAACCTTCAGCAGGAACGTCGTCCCGGCACCGCTCGTGCTCACGATCTCGATCCGCCCGCGCAGCTTGTTGATGTGCTTCCGCACCACGTCCATCCCCACGCCGCGGCCGCTGACGTCGGTGACCTGCTCCGCAGTTGAAAACCCGGGTTCGAAGATCAGATGGAACACCTCGTGGTCGCCCAGCTTGGCGTCCGGCGCCACCAGCCCGCGCTCCACCGCCTTGCGGAAGATCCGCTCGCGGTTCAGTCCCCGGCCGTCGTCGCTGATCTCGATCACGATCATCCCCGCTTGGTGCGACGCCGCCAGCCGGATCCGCCCCGCCGCCGGCTTGCCCTTGGCCTCGCGCTCGGCCGGCGGCTCCAGCCCGTGATCCATGCTGTTGCGCAGCATGTGCACCAGCGGATCGTGCAGCTCCTCCACGATCGTGCGGTCCAGTTCCACGTCCTCGCCGTGCAGCTCCAGCTCGGCCAGCTTGCCCGACTTCCTCGCCAGGTCGCGCACCAGCCGCGTCATGCGCCGGAACAGCTGCCCCACCGGCACCATGCGCATCGCCATCGCCGTCTTCTGCACTTCTCCGGTCACGCGCGTCAAATGGGCGATGTCGCGCTGGAGCCGGGGCGACTTCACCTGCGCGAACTCCGGATTGTGCCTGAGCATCGTCTGCGCGATCACCAGCTCGCCCACCATGTCGACCAGATATTCGAGCTTCGCCGTGTCCACCTTCACGAGCGCCGCGTCGCCGCCGCCGCGCCCGGCCGCCTCGCCGCGCTCGCGCCCCGCGCCCGCCTCCGCCGGCTGCGGCAGCCCCGCCTGGCCAGCCTCCGCACGCCCGTCCTCCAGCGGAATCTCCGCCTCCGCCTCGCCGCCCTGCGCCGCCACCCGCACGCGCTCGAGCAACGGCTCCGGATCCGGCGGCACCGCGGCAGCCCGCCCCGCCGCCGCGGCCTCGATCGCATCCAGCCAGGAGCGCAGGTAATCGCCCGCCGCCAGCACCACGTCCACCGCCGCCGGCCGCATCACCAGCTTTCCGTTCCGCGCCAGATCCAGCAGCGTCTCGGTCTCGTGCGCCACGCGCTGCATCACCGCGTAGTCCAGGAACCCGGCCAGCCCCTTGATCGTGTGGAAGCTGCGGAACGCCGCGTGCAGCGTCTCCTGCGTGTGCACGCCCTGCTCGATCTCGAGCAGGCAGGCCTCGATCTTCGACAGATGCTCGCGCGCCTCCACCAGGAAGTCCTGCACCAGCTCGGGATCGGCCGCCAGCGGATTGGACGCCGCGGCCGATTCCATGCTTTCCGCCAGAGCCCGCAGCCCCTCGGCTGCATCCAGAGGCGGCGCGCCCTCCGTCTGCGGCCGGGCCGGCTCGCCCGCCGGCCCGGCCCCGCCATTCAGCTTCTCCTGCGACATGCGAGTCCTCTCCGTCCCGCCTTCTCGCGCCAGGGCGCCGCCTCAGAAGTCGCGGAATCCGTCCTCGAGCGGGATCTCCATCCGCGCTGCCGTCTTCGCCCCCGCAGGCCTCGCCGCCGGCGCCGCCGCCAGCGGGCGCGCCGGAGCGTGCGGCCGCTCGTCGTCGTCGCCCGCGCCCACCAGCTCGCGCAGCCGCTCCACGGCCGCCTGCTGATGCTGCGCCTGCGCCGACATCTCCTCGCCCGCCGATGCGCTCTCCTCGGCGCTGGCCGCCGTCGATTGCGTCACCTGCTGCATCTGCGCCACGGCGCGCGCGATCTGCTCGATGCCGCGCGCCTGCTCCTGGCTGCCCATGTGCACCTCGCTGGCCAGCACCCGGATCCGCGACGCGTTCTCGAACACGCGCGTGATGCAGGCCGCCACCTCGTCCAGCCGCAGCTTGCCCTCGTTGGAGCGCACGATCGACTCCTCGATCAGGTCCGAGGTGTCCTTGGCCGCCTGCGCGCAGCGCTGCGCGAGGTTGCGAACCTCGTCGGCCACCACCGCAAAGCCCATGCCCGCCTCGCCCGCGCGCGCCGCCTCCACGGCCGCGTTCAAGGCCAGGATGTTCGTCTGGAAAGCGATCTCGTCAATCACCCGGATGATGCGGCTGATCTTCTCGCTCGAGGCGTTGATCTCCTTCATCGACTCGATCATCTGCCCGAGCTTCTCATTGGTCTCCTTCAGCAGCTGGTCGGCCTTCTCCGTCTCGCCCGCCGCCATCGAGGCGTTCTCGGCGTTCTTCTGCGTCATCGAGTTCAGCTCCTCGGTCGACGCCGAGGTCTGCTCGAGCGACGCCGCCTGCTCGCTCGACCCTTGCGCCAGCGCCTGCGACGAACTCGACACCTGCTGCGCCGCGCCCGCCACCTGCCGCGCGCCGTCGGCGATCTCGGCCGCAATCCGGCGCAGGCTCCGGTTCGCTCCTCTCATCACCAGAAACGCCGCCACCGCCACCGACGCGCCCAGCAGCGACAGCAGCACCGTGATCCACGTCGTCCACTGGGACCTCCGGGCCGCCTCCGCCGCCCCCTCCTCCATCCGCGCGTTCTGGATTCTCACCAGGTCCGACGCCGCTTTCTGCATCTGCGCCAGCAACGGCCGGAAGACGGAGGACTCCATCTTCGTCGCCTCGTCGTAGCGCTGCCCCGTCAGGTGCTCGTCGAAGACCCGCGACTGGCGGTTCCACTCCTCCGTCGCCGAGCGCATCCGCGACGCAGCCTCGCGGCCTTCGCTGGTGGCGAGCAGCGGCTGCAGCTCCGAGAGGGCCGCGCCCAGCTTCTGCCCGGCGGCCTCCATCTGGTCTTGCGCGCTCCTCGCTCCCGCCGCATCGCCCGTCATGCTGGACAGCAGCGCGCCGCGCAGCGCCGCCTGCCCGAGCGCCACCTGCTCGCTGATCCGCGTCGCCAGCTCGATCTTCCGCGTCTCCCGCAGCGCGGAGTTCTCCAGCATTGCGCGCAGGCTGGCGATGCTGAAGATCGAAACGCCGCCCACCAGCAGCAAGAACCCGCCGGTCAGCCCCAGGCTCAGATAAATCTTGCTGCCCAAGTTCCGCTTTGAAAACGACATCGCTTGTTCCCTTCCTCTCCTTGCACTTCAGAATCCTTCGCCTGCCGCAGCGCCGTCAGGCTTCCGCCGCCGGCTCGCCGCCGAGCGGCAGCAACTCCAGCCCGCCGAGCTCCTGCGCCGTCATCACCTGGTCGATGTCGAGCAGGATCTTCACCCTCCCCTTCACCTTCGCCATGCCGAGGATATAGGGCAGGCTCACGTCCGCGCCGAAGGACGGGGTGTCCTCGACCTCCTGCTCCTGAATCGTAAGCACCTCGCTGACGCCATCCACGATGACGCCCATCAGCAGCGGACCGGCGCCGCCGCTCCTGCGCCGCACCTGAAGCACGATGATGCAGGTGCGCGAGGTCGCCTCCGCCTCCGGCATGGCGAACTTCCGCCGCAGGTCCACCACCGGGATCACCTTGCCCCGCAGGTTGATCACTCCTCGCACGTAGTGCGGCGTCTGGGGCACCTCCGTAATTTCCTGCAGCCCCATGATCTCGCGCACCTTCAGCACCGCCACGGCGAACTCCTCGCGGCCGAGATGAAACACCAGATACTTGCCCTGGCGGCCCTCGGCCGTTTTCGCCTGCCTTGCAGAGACACTCTGCGCTTGCATGCTCGCGTCAATCCTTCCGGATGGCGGCCGCGCCTGGCGGCGCCCTGCGGCCAACCCGCGAGGCGCGGCTCTCACCGCTCATATCGGAAAGGGAAGGCCGGATCACAGGGAAAGTTGTTGTGGTATGCTCATGCCCATGACGGCGGCCGTCAAGCGCCGCCGCCAGGGGAGGCTCCATGAGAGCTGGGATCCTCATCCCATTTCTTGCCGCGCTGGCCCTGGGGCAGACGGCGCCGCCAAAGACGCACCTCAAGCCCGGCGACGAGGCGCCTGACTTCCGCCTGCGCGCCACCGACGGCAAAGAGTTCCATCTTTCCGAACTCCGCGGCAGAACCGTGGTGGTCGCCTTCTTCCCGGCCGCCTTCACCGGTGGTTGAACGAAGGAGATGACGGCGTACCAGGCTGGTATCGCGGAATTCGAAAAAACGGGCGCCGCCGTGATCGGCGTCAGCACGGACAATCTGCCCTCGTTGCGCTATTGGGCGCAGGAGGTGCTCAAGCTCAGCTTCCCCCTGGCCAGCGACTTCGCCCGCCGGGAGGTGGCCCGCGCCTACGGGGTGCTCAACGAGCAGAGCGGCATCGCCAACCGCACCACCTTCGTCATCGGACCTGACGGCAAGATCCTCCATATCGACGAAGGCTCGGCGGCGCTCGACCCGGAAGGCGCGCTCACCGTCTGCCGCCGCGCGAAGCGTCGGTAGCGGCTGCGGCAGTCCCGCTCAGGCGGGCAGACCGAAGGTGCTGGCGAAACCGGGAGGGGGCTTGTGCCTGCCAGCGGCGCGCGGCTCAGCGGAACTCGAGCCAGACCAACTCCCCGGCCACAGGCTCGGGCTTCGGCTTGGCGGGGGCGGGGCGCCGCACGGCCTTCTTCGCGGGAGCTTTCTTCCCGGTCTTCGAAGACGCACTTTTTGCCGCTGGCGGGGGCTCCAAAGCGGATGCAGCCGCAGGCGGCGGGGGTGCGGCGATGTAGCCCGCCACCACTGCGGGGGCCGGCTTCTGCTCTCCGCAGATGAACTCGCGCCGCCCTTCTGTCTTGCCGCGCAGCATCACCAGATTGGGTTTGTCGGTTTCGAGCAGCACCGTCACGGCCTGCGTCTTCGTTGTGCGCGGCTTGACTTCGATGCGGAAGCGCAGCTTCGCATCGTCGCACCCGATCCTGACGAGGCGCCCCTCGACGCGCGAGTCGCCCTCCCGCGGCTTCCAGCCCGCGGGCGTTTGAACTGCCGGGGCGGGCTTGGGAGGCTCCGCAGGGCGCGTCTCGATGTCGCGCATCAGCGCCCGCGCCATCTGGCCCTGCTCGCCGGTGACAGCCGCGGCCAGCGCGCGCTCTGCCGCCTCCCGCGCTCGTTGCTTCTCGCCGGCGGCAAGCAGCGCACGGCCCAGGGCTTCCCAGGCGGTGCTGCGCTGCGGGTCGAGTGATGCCGCCTTCTCAAGGCACGGCGCCGCGTCGCGGGCGCGCCCCTGCCCGAGCAGCCAGTTGCCCAGCACCAGCCAGGCTTCAGAGAACTGCGGATCCTCGGCCACGGCCTGCCGCAGCGATTGCTCGACGAGCGCCGCGGGCCCGCGCGTGTCGCGCACCAGCATGGCGTATTCGAAGTGCGTGCGCGCGCCCGCGCCTCCCAGCGCGATGGCGCGTTCGAGGTGCGTCCGGGCGGCCTCGTACTGGGCCTTTCGCAACGCCATCGCGCCCAGCAGGGTCTCGGCGGCGGCGCTCGATGGATGACGCTGCGCCGCCTCCCGCGCCAGCCGTTCCGCCTCGCGCTCCTGCCCGGCGTCGAGCAACGCCTCGGCGCGCAGCAACTCGGGCAGCGGCGGCGCCAGGGCTTGGCGCACGATGTTCACGCCCGGGGCTGGCGCGGCGGCGCGCAGGTCCTGCGACGCATCCGGAGGAACGCGCTCCAGCAACTGCCTCGCCCGCTGCAGCGCCGCCTGCGGCGTCATTCCGAACGTCTCCTCGAAGGCCGCCTGCTGGCTGCGCCCCGCGCCTATCAGCGCCAGCATGGACGCCACCCGCGCCGCGCCGCCCCCCTCGAGCATCATCCAGCGCGCCAGCGCCCAGCTTTGGGCGTAGAACAGGGCAGTCTCCCGCCCCCGGGCCTCCGGCTTGAAATCGGCCAGCCGCGCCCAGTCCATCCACGCTTCGTATCGGAGCAGTTGGCCGTGAGCCGCCGGGGCGCGTCCAAGGAGGATGCGGCCGCCGCCGGACTCGAGCGTCGAATAGTAATCGGCCAGACCCTCCTCGAGCCATGCCGGCGGATGGACGCCCGCCCGGCGCAGCCGCAGATGGACGAGTTCGTGCCGCGCCGCCCGTTCGGTCTCGCCTCCCGAATCCGGCAGCAGGACCCACTCCTTCTCGATCCCCGGCAAGTAGAGGCCGCGGTTGTTCTCGCCGCGGCGGAACGGGGCGAAATCGCGCCCGGAGCGGAACAGAATCACGCACACCGGGCGGCCGGGCACGGCCCGTCCGGCGGCCAGTTCCGGGGCCACGGCGCCAAGCGCCGCATCGGATTCCACGATCCGGCGCAACAGCTCCTCGCCGCGACGCTCGCCCGCATCGGTGAGAAGCTCCCACGGGCCTGCCTGAAAGCGGTACCATGAGGGCGAGGCGCCTCCGGCCAGCAGTGCAACCGTTGCAAAAACAAGCGCCTGCCAAGCAACGGCAAGCAGGGAAGGTTCCGGCATGAACCGCATAGAAACTTTGAATTGGACGCCTCTCCGCTCCGTTTTTATCCTACAATTACTGTGGCCTCGATACCTCTGATGGATTCATTGCCCAACGAAGTCTCCCTGCTGCACCGCATCAGCAGCATTGTCAGTTCGAACCGGTCGGTCGACGAGATGCTCGGCGAGATCGTCGGGATGACGGTGCAGGTCACCGGCTGCGACGCCTGCCTGGTCTACCTGATCGAGCCCGCAACGGGCGAAGTGGTGCTGCGGGCGTCGCAGGTGCCGCACGCATCAGAGATTGGCAACCTGGCGATGTCGGCGGGGCAGGGCCTGACCGGCTGGGCCATCGAGCACAAGAGCGTGGTGGCGTTACCAGAGAAGGCGTACCAGGACAAGCGTTTCCTCCGCCTCCCTGGCCTGGTCGAAGACACCTACGAAGCGTTCTGCTCGGTGCCGCTGGTTTCGAGCGGAGAAGTGATCGGCGCCATCAACGTGCACCACCGCGAGCGGCACGAGCACACGCCGGAGGAGATCGCCCTGCTGACCTTCATCGGCGAGCAGATGGGCGGTGCGCTGGCGCGCGCGCGCCTGGAAGAGGAGAACACGCGCCTGGCTGCCGAGGCCGAAGAGATGCGCCGGCAGTTGGAGACGCGCAAGCTCGTGGAGCGGGCCAAGGGGATTCTTCAGTACAAGTTCCATCTCACCGAGGAGGAGGCATACCTTCGGCTGCGCAACGAGAGCCGCCGGCTGCGCCGCCCGATGAAAGAACTGGCCGAAGCGATCATTCTCACCGAGGAGCTTTCGCGCAAGGCCGCCGAGCCCGGCGCCCACTCGGCCGAGGGCGAGGGCGACTGAGCGCGCCTGTTACACTCGGGGTTTGCAGCCCTTCGTTCCGCTTTTCCGCAACCCTCATCTGGCGACGCTGGCCGGCAACTTCTGGCCGCGGCCGCTCGATGAGGGCCGCTTCCCCACACGGCATACGCTTTACTGCACGGCGCCGGACACCGGCATCCTGGTGGAGGAGAACCGTCCCGAAGGCGAGCCGCGCGGCGAGGTGCTTCTGCTGCACGGCCTTGAGGGCTCCAGCCGCAGCGGATATCTGATTTCGCTGGCCCAGCGGCTGCTGGAGGCGGGTTTCGCTGTGCACCGCATGAACTTGCGAGGCTGCGGGCTGAGCGAGCCGCACTCGCCCACGCTGTACCATTCCGGCCTGACGCATGACGCCCGCTGGATTCTCGCCGAGTGGCGGCACCAGGGGCGCGGGCCGCGCTTTCTGGCCGGCTTCTCGCTAGGGGGTAACGTCGCGCTGAAGCTCGCCGGCGAGCTCGGCGGCGAGGGTGCGGCGCTGATCGAAGGCGTTTGCGCCGTGTCCACTCCAATCGACCTGTACGCTTGCGTGCGGCGCATTGACGCGGCGTCGAACTGGATCTATCACCAGAAATTCGTGCGCAGCCTGCGCCGGCGCTACCAGCGCCGCCACCGCATGGATCCGGAAAAGTTCCCCGACCGCGGGGTGGCCGACATCCGCACGATCTTCGATTTCGATGACCGCATCACTGCGCCGTTTTTCGGCTTCGGGGATGCCCCGAACTACTACGCCACGCAATCCGCTGTGCGTTTCGCAGGCAGGGTTCGCATCCCCGCGCTGCTCATCACCGCGCAGGACGACCCGATGGTGCCGTTCGAGCTTTACCAGCGCGAGGAGATCCGCTCCAATCCGCACTTGCGGCTCCTCGCCCTGCCCCATGGCGGGCATCTCGGGTTCCTCGCCCGCGGGCCGCGGCGCTTCTGGCTGGACGAGGCGATCTGCTCGTGGCTCGGGTCATTCCGGAACAAAACGGCCTCCGCCAGCGTATCCACTCAAGGATGAGCCATTTCGTCCAGGTCCAGGAGGCTTTCCGCATCGCCGCCGCAAGCCTGCGTTCGGCCAAGCTGCGCAGCGCGCTCACGCTGCTCGGCATCATCCTCTCCACCACGACGCTGATCGCCGTCATGGCCGTCATCCACGGCATGGACGTCTATGTGGCGGAGAAGATCGCCGATCTCGGCGCCAACGGATTCACCGTGGTGCGGTTCGCCTTCATCGGCGACTGGGACCCCAAGAAGTTCCTCGAGCTGCTGCGGAAGAATCCCGAGCTGCGACCCGACGAATACGAGTTTTTGCGCCAGCGGGCCACGCTGCTGAGCGAGATCGGCATGTCCGGCTCCACGCGCGCAGACGTCTCTTGCCGCAATGAGCGCATGGAGGACGTGCGCATCCTGGGGGCGACCGCCAACCTGAACCTGATCTCGGGCGTGCAGACCGAGTCGGGCCGGTACATCAGCGAGGGCGACGTCCGCGGCCGCCGCATGGTGGCCTTCATCGGCGCCGACCTGCGCGACAAGTTCTTCACCGGCGTCGACCCCATCGGCAAGACCGTACAGATCAACGGCAAGCCTTACGAGGTGATCGGCGTGGCCAAGCGCATCGGGAGCGTCTTCGGCCAGTCGCAGGACAACTTCGTCACCGTGCCGCTGTACACATTCTTCAAGGAGTACGGCTCGCGCCGCTGGCTGAGCTTCAATTGCCTGGCCATCGACCGCGCCCGCTTCCAGGAGGCGATGGACGAGGTCCGCGTGCTTCTGCGCGCCTACCGGCGTTTGCCGCCGCAGCGCGAGGACAATTTTATGATCTTCACCTCGGACTCGATCATGGGCGCCTGGGACCGGCTCACCGGCGCCATCGCCGCCACGGCGATGGCCGTGGTGAGCGTCTTCATGGTGGTCGGAGGCGTCGTGATCATGAACATCATGCTCGCGGTGGTGACCGAGCGGACGCAGGAGATCGGCATCCGCAAGTCGCTCGGCGCGCGCCGCAGCGACATCCTGTGGCAGTTCCTGATCGAGTCCGCGGTGCTGGCGGGCGCGGGAGGGCTGATCGGCGTGCTCATCGCCTGGGCGGCGGCCGTTGCTGTGCGCAACCTGACGCCGATTCCAATGGTCCTGCCGCTATATTCGGTGGTGCTGGGAGTGGGACTGTCGGCCGCGGTGGGCCTGTTCTTCGGCATCTATCCGGCGCGGCAGGCGGCCCGTCTCGATCCGATCGAAGCGCTCAGGGCAGAGAAATGATGCAGCCGCGTTCGCACAACCTGATGCTGATCCTCGCCGGCGTTCGTCTGGCGCTGGCCACTATCCGCGAGCACAAGCTGCGCAGCTTCCTCACTGTCCTCGGCGTGATCATCGGCACGGGCACCATCATCGGGGTGGGCAGCATCCTGACGGGCTTCGATGGCGCCGTCACGGGCGTCATCCGCAGCCTGGGGACGGAGACGATCATCGCCTTCAAGTTCCCCGTGGGTATCCAGTTCGGCAGGCGCTCGCGCGAGGAGATCCAGCGCAAGCCGCTCACCTTCGAGGACGCCATGGCCATCCAGGAGCGCTGCCGGTCGGTGGAAGTCGTCAGCCCCTACCTCTTCCCCAACTGGAATGTGATGCACCGCGTCCGCTACAAGAACAACGAGCTGCTCCAGATCGACCTCGGCGGCACGGACGAAAAGTATGCGCAGGGCGGGCAGGCAGAGATGATGGCCGGCCGGTTCTTCACCGACTTCGAAAATCTCCGCCGCGTGCCGGTGGCCGTCATCGGCGAGGACGTCTACAAAAGCCTGTTTTCCGGCCTGAATGCCATCGGCAAGGAGGTCCAGGTCGACGGCCACAGCTATGAGGTCATCGGCGTGATGAAGCGCCCGGCGAATTCCTTCCCCGGCCAGCAGGACAACCGCGTGCTGCTGCCCTATCACACCATGCGCAAGCTGGAGCCGGGCGCAGTGGAGCATATGCTGATCATCGTTGCCCGGCCCGGCATGCTGGCCCAGGCGGTCGAAGAGGTGCGCGGCGTCTTGCGCCAGCAGCGCCGCGTGAAGTGGAACGAGCCGGACAACTTCGGCCTCAGCACCGCCGACCAGATGGTGGAGCAGTTCCGCCAGGTGACCAGCGTTACGGCGCTCGTCATGGTGGTGCTGTCCTCCATCGGCCTGCTTGTGGGCGGGATCGGCGTGATGAACATCATGCTGGTGTCGGTCACCGAGCGCACGCGCGAGATCGGCGTGCGCAAGGCGATCGGCGCGCGCCGGTTCGACATTGTGGTGCAGTTTCTCACCGAGGCTGTGGTGCTCACCTTCGCCGGCGGGCTGCTCGGCATGATGCTCGGCTGGGTGATTTCCGAAGCCGCGCAGATCGCCTTCCCCAGCCTGCCCACGAGCGTGCCCCTGTGGGCCGCCGGCCTCGGCGTGGCCGTCAGCGTCGGCGTTGGGCTGTTCTTCGGCCTTTGGCCCGCCACGAAAGCCGCGCGGCTCGATCCCGTCGAGGCCCTCCGCTACGAGTGACGCTCCAGGTGATATGCTGAACGCCATGCTGCGGCTCGTTTTAATGGCTTGCCTGTGCATGGCGCTCGCCTTTGGACAGGGCAAGGGCAACGCCAGGGGGAAGGGAAGAGACGAACGCGCCCGCGCGCCCGGCAAGCAGGCAGCCGTGCATCCTTCGTTCCGCGATGCGGAGATTCGCATCCTGCTCGACTTCTACCGTCCCGGCTCCGGCAATCTCCCGCCCGGCATCGCTCGCAAGGGCGAGTTCCCACCCGGCGTCCTGAAGCAGATCGCCCGGGGCAAGGGGCTGCCGCCCGGGCTGGCTGCGAAGCTCGAGCCCTTCCCTCCCGCGCTGGCGCGCCAGTTCCCTCCTCCTCCGCCGGGCTACCGGCGGATGATCTGCGGCACGCTGGCGCTGATGCTGGACGACTCCACGAATCTGGTGGTGGATGTCGTCAATCTCGTGCCGTAACCGGGCTGCAGGAATCGCGGAACCTTTCGCCAGCCCGGCCGTAACGTCTTTGTGCGGCTGATTGCTGTCGTCTTGTCGCATCTGCCGGGTTGGGCCGTTGCCGGGCAGTGCCCGGAGGCGCCGCCGCTCGAGGAGATCCTTGCGCGCCTCGCCTCCAACCAGGAGCGCGCTGTCGAGGCCCGCCGCACCATCGTGTACGAGCAGCGGACCCTTGTGCGCATGCTGCGCACCAACGGGAAGCTGGCCCGGGAAGAGCGCAGACACTACAGCGTCACTCCGACGCCTTCAGGAACGGACAAGAAGCTCGAGAGTTTTGAGGGGCGGTACGAGACGAAGGGGCGCCTGCTTCCGTACGGCAAGCCGGGGTTCACTTACAAGGATCTGGACCTCGACGGCGAGCTGATTGACGACTTGACCGAAGATCTGGTCAATAACCGGGAGTCGCGGGACGGCATCGCCGCCGGGTTGTTCCCGCTCACCGGACGCGAGCAGCGGGGCTATCAGTTCTCATTCCTGGGGTGCCGGACGACAGGCGGCGCGCCGGCGTTCCTTCTCCGCTTTCAGCCGCGAAAGCAGAAAGGCGGGGACGCGAAGCCATGGGAAGGCGATGTCTATGTCGATCCGCGGGAGTTCCAGCCGTTGCTCGTCGTCACCCGGCTCGCCCGCAACGTCCCTGCCGCCGTCCGCGTGCTTTTCGGCATCAGCATCCGCCAGCTTGGCTTCAGCGTCACATTCACCAGAGTGGACGAAGGGCTGTGGTTTCCATCCACGTACGGCACGGAGTTCGGACTGCGGGTGCTGTTCGGCTACAAACGCAACATCACCATGAACGTCGTGAACTCCGGCTTCCGGCGTGCGCAAGCGGACTCTGTCATCACGTTCCATCAGGAGCTCACGGGGCCCTGAGCTCCACCGGGTTCCCGTTAAAGTTCATTCAGGGATTTGCGCCCTGACGCCCTCCAGTGATACACTGCCCGCACGCACCGTAACGGGTTATGAAAGTGGGTGAGGGCATCAGCGCCTGTTTCCCTGCCTACAACGACGCTCCGTCGCTGCCTGGTTTGCTGCGGCGCGCGTTTGCCGCGCTCGAGCAGGCGACGGATGACTTCGAGGTCATCGTCGTCAACGACGGCAGCCGCGACGAGACTGCGTCCGCGCTGGAGGAGATGCGGCATGAGTTGGGATCCCGCCTCCGGGTGGTGACGCACGAGAAGAATCTCGGCTATGGAGGCGCGCTCCGCAGCGGGTTTGCGGCTGCGACCAAGGATGTGGTTTTCTACACCGACGGCGACGGACAATACGATCCTGCCGAGATCCATCTGTTGCTCGAACGCTGGAGTCCGGAGGCAGGACTGGTGAACGGTTACAAACGTCTCCGGCGGGATCCCTGGCACCGGATTCTGATCGGGAACATGTACAACCGCGTCGCACGGTTCCTGTTCGGAATCCGGATCCGGGACATTGATTGTGATTTCCGTCTCGTCCGCCGGGCGCTGGTCTCGAATCTGGAACTGGAGTCGACGTCCGGCACCATCTGCCTGGAGTTGGTCCGGAAGATCGAGATGACGGGGTGCCCTGTGGCGGAGGTGGCTGTGAGCCACTACCCGAGACTGCATGGGCGCAGCCAGTTCTTCCGGTGGCGGTCGCTGTTTCGCACCGCCCGCCAGTTTGGCCGCCTTTACTGGAAGCTGGTGGCGATGCCGTTCATCGTGTCGAAGAGCCGCGTTGTAGCCGCTCTTCTGCCCGCCAGGCAGTTGCGCAAGCCGACGGCCTGATCCGTCGTCATTCGGCAGGTTTCCGCGCCACCAGGATCGCCGATTGCCCGGCTGTGAACCGTCCGCCGCGGCCAATCCAGGCAGCCTCCAGCCGCAGGGGAAACACCAACAGCCGCTCCAGCCATTGCGGCCCCAACTTCACGCCGCTCGCGGCGGGCGCGCGAAGCAGCGGCTCGACGACGCGGAACTTGAACGCCGCCACAGGCAGCAGCAGGCTGTTGGCATAGGTGGCGTACTTCACCTCCATGCCTGCGGCTGCAGCCGATTCGCGCAAGCGCCGCAGCGTGAAACGCTGCTTCTCGCCGACGAACTGCGAATGCCGGCTGCGCAGCCAGCGGAACGCCGCCGCCCGCACCACCAGCTGCCCGCCCGGGCGCAGGCAGCGCGCCAGCTCGCGAATGGCCGCGCGGTCCTCATCGTCGTCCAGATGCGCGAACACGTCGAGGCAGGTGATCAGATCGAAGCTTGCGTCCGAGAAGGGCAGGGCGCGAATGTCGCCGCGGACCAGCCCCTGCACGCCGCCGCGGCGGCGAGCCAGCTGCAACCCCTCCTGCGCAAAATCCAGCCCCCGCACGCGCCATCCGAACGTGCGCGCCATCCATTCCGCATTCGCCCCGGTTCCGCAGCCCGCGTCCAGAACGTCGCGGATACCGTCTCCCAGCTGCGAGGCGGCAATCCGCCTGAGAATCTCGCGCATGCCGCGGAACCACCACATGCGCTCTTCGGCCTGTGCCAGGTTCTGAAATTCGGCCGGGTTCATACCCTCGGACTGCCGCCCATGGTACCCGGGCGCCTGCGCCGCCCGCAACAGCGCGCGTCAGCCCAGCCACAGCTGGCGGATGTGCCGCTCGAGGAGATTCAGCGTCACGTTGCGCGAGACCGTCTCATCGCAGGCGCGCACCTGGTCAAGATACTTCGCGCCCATCTTCGCCGCCACTTTGTAACCCACGTGCAGCAGCTGCCGCACGTGCGGGTTGAACTCGGGGCAGGCAGGATCGTGACGCAGGGCGGAAGCGAAGCGCTGCGCATCCCACGCCGCCACAGTCTCCGGCGGCGGCAGCTGCGTCGGATCAATCTCGATCACCGCCGCGTACGGCGCGCACAGCTCTTCCAGGTGGGCGTGCGCCTCCGCGTAGATCTCTTCGGCAAGCGCCAGCCCTTCTCCGCCCGCCTCCGCCAGTCCGATCAGTTCCTCAAGCCACGTGGTGCCCGCCGTCTTCACATGGACGCCTGCGCCGGTACGCTCCAGCACGCGGCGGATGCGCGGGTACAGCGTGAACTTGTCGCTGCCGGAATGCACGCTCAGCTTCAGATGCGCGGGCAGTCCGTATTTGTCCACCGCCAGCCCGATGGCGGCGATGTCGGCCTCGAACTCGCGTTCGAACTGATCCGGATCGCCAACGTAATCGACGCCCTTGTTGAACCGCCCGGTGAACTTCGGCGCGATCGTGCCGGCGGGCACGCCTTCGCGCGCCAGCGCGGCGAGGATCACGAGGAGCTCATCAGGCGTCTGGGGCGCGTCCGTCTCGTCCATGGAGACCTCCGTGACGAACGAGCCGCGCCCCTTCGCGCTCTCGATACGGCGGTAGATCCGCGCCGCCTCCTGCACTGCGGCCAGATATTTGCCCGCAATCCGTCTCACGGACTCCTGCGTGAGCCCGAACGCCCCGCCGCAGTCGCCCGCCTCATAGCAAAACGCCTCCAGCGCCTTCTCTTCCGCAGGCTTGCCGATCCACTCCGCCACATCGATCGTGAAGAAGTCGCTTGCGTCCAGAAACGCGTCCACCGTCTCCAGCCGGATGTGGTCCGCGTCCACAAAATACGCCCCCTTCCAGCCCAGCGCCGCCACCGCCGCGTCCGCCTCGCGCCGGACATCGGCCGGCGAGCTGCCCACAATGCTGTGCTCGCGGTGGCTCTTGTTCCAAACCGGCGTCACATCCGCGCCGGCATTTCTCGCCTGCACGCACGCGGCAAGCTGCGCCCTGCCCTGCTGTGCAAACCGGTCGCCCATGCCCAGCGAGAAACGTCCGAGGGGTCCTGCGTTCTTCATGGCCATGTACTAACATATCAGTGTAGGGGCTTCCATGGAACCATCCACTCAACCGTTCATGACACTTGCGCAGGCGTTTTCGCTCGAGGGCGAGCTGGCGCTGATCACCGGCGGCGCCACCGGCATCGGGCGCGCGATTGCGCACGCGTTCATTGAAGCGGGCGCGCGCGTCGTTCTGGTCGGGCGGCGGCGCGAACTGCTGGAATCGGCCGCTGCGGAGCTGGGGCCGCAGGCGGGCTGGGCGTTGCATGACGTGGCGCAGACCGCCCATGCGCCGGCGCTGGTCGAAGACGTGCGCGCGCGCTACGGCGACGTGACGATCCTCGTCAACAATGCCGGCCACCATCTGAAGAAGACCATCGAGGAGACTGACGAGACCGAGTTCCGCCACATGCTCGACACGCACGTCACCGGCGCCTACGCCCTGACGCGCGCCGTCATTCCGGCGATGATCGAGCGCCGCCACGGGCACCTGTTGTTCACCGCCTCGATGACTTCGTTCTTCGGGCTCTCGCGCGTGTTCGCCTACTCGACGGCGAAGTCCGCCTACCTGGGCATGGTGCGCTCGCTTGCCGTGGATCTCTCGCCCAAGGGGATCCGCGTCAATGCCATCGCCCCGGGCTTCATCGAAACCGAGATTTCGCGCAAGGCGCTTGACAGCGACCCGGCGCGGAAGAACCGCGTGCTGAGCCGGACGCCGCTCGGACGGCTGGGTTCGACAGAAGACGTGGGCTGGGCTGCTGTCTATCTCTGCTCGCCCGCTGCGCGGTTCGTCAACGGCGTGGTCCTGCCAGTGGACGGCGGCGTGCTCATTGGGTTTTGAGGCTCTGCCAGAAGGCTTGCAGATCTTCCGCCGGCGGTGCTTGAAACCTGAGTGCGCCGCAGGGAAGCCTGAACTCGATCAGTTCGGCGTGCAACATCTGCCGCTCCGCTCCCAGGCGCCTCCGCAGGTTCTCCGTCATGCCGTGACGCAGGAATTCGAGGAACAGTCCCTCGTCCGGTCCATAGAGCTTGTCGCCGCACACGGGGTGGCCGATGGCGGAGGCGTGCACGCGGATCTGATGCAGCCGCCCGGTTTGCGGCTCGACTCGCGCCAGCGTCTTGCCGCTGCGCCGTTCCAGTGGCACGAAGCGTGTCCGGGCCGGGTATCCATCCGGCCGCGCCGCCTGCTTGAGAAAAACACGCGAACCGGTGGCGCGCCCGAGCGGCAGATCGACGTCCACGGCGTCCGCCAGTTCGCCCTCCAGGATCGCCAGATAACCCTTGCGCGCCAGGCCGTGCTGCACCGCCCGCTGCATGGTGCTGGCCAACTGCCGTCTCCTGACCAGAACCACGATGCCGCTGGTCTCCCGGTCCAGACGAGAGGGCATGTGCAGCACCGTATCTCCCATCCATTCACGCGCGGCGCCCACCAGGCTGGACCACGGCCCATGCTTGGAGGGATGGCACACGACCCCCGCGGGCTTGTTCACGGCGAGCCAGTCCGCGGTGCGCTCCAGCGTCCAGGTCTTCAGTTCTTCCGGCGTGACCTGCCAGCCCCAATGCGTGCCCGGCACCAACACCAGTGTGGGGCTTGCGCCAAGCTGCTCTCAACCCGATGCTGCCTGCCTGCGCGCCGGGGAGCCGGCGTCTCTGGAGCCCGCTTCCGGGCAGCGGCATCACTAGCGGTGACGGGGGTGTGGGCAGGATTGTGTTGCCCGCCAGCCGGAAGGTGCGGTACAAAGTGAGATCACCCATGGCGGAAAGTTTGCCAGTCGACACCTCGGCGCAGGATCTGAAGGTCAAGCGCGCGGAGGTGGACTTCCACAACTTCGCTTCTCTCGGGCAGCCTGAGCGGGTGCTGGCAGTCTACGCGGACGAGAACGTGCGCCGTGCGGCGATCCTGCACGGCAACCTGGACTTCGTCTCCTCCTTCTCGCCGTTCCTTGAGCTCGGCGCCAACGCCGGCCACTCCTCCTACATGCTGGCCAACCGCTTCGGCGCGGCGGGCTTCGCGCTCGACATCTCCGCCGATGCGCTCAGCCACGGCCGCTTCTTGCGCACCGCCTGGAGCCTCGAAAAGAGCCCGGTTCTCGTCGCCGGGGACGCCACGCGGCTGCCGTTCCGCGACTCCTCGCTCGCCTTCGTGATGAGCTTCCAGATGTTGTCGCAATTCATGGATGTCGAGCCCGTGTTCCGCGAAGTGAGCCGCGTGCTGGCGCCGGGAGGCGTCTACTTCTTCGCCGAAGAGCCCATTCGCCGGCTCCTGACGCTGCGCGGCTATCGCGCCCCCTATCCGGAGCAGATGAATCGGGCGGAACGCCTTCTTCACCGTTGGGGCCTGCTCGACTATATCGCCGCCGACGTGATCGGCGCCTGGCAAGAGGAGTCCTTCGGCATCCGGCAGAATCACCGTTACGGGCTGCACGAGTGGCTGGCGCTGATCGGCAAATACTTCGCCGAGAGCCGCGTGCTGACGTTCCCGCGTGTGAACGGGTGGGCGAACCGCGCCGTTGCGAAGGGGCTTGCCTTGCTCCCGAACTATACAGACGCGCGGGCATCGCGGTTCCTTGGCGGGACGATCGCCGCCCTGTGCAGCAAGCCCGGCAATCTGCCCGCGGGGCTGTCGCTCGAGCAGGCCCTCGCTTGCCCGGACTGCCTGGCGCCGCTGCCGTGGAATGCATCGAAGCTCGTTTGCGCCGCGTGCGGCTTTTCCGCCGAAGCCCAGGGAGGGGTCTTCAACCTGCTCCCATCCAGGCTTCGCGAGGAGCTTTACCCCGGCCTGCGCCCCGATAACATCGACTTTTCCAAGCCCGGCCATGAAGAGGCTTTGCTCGAGGGGTTCCATGGGCTGGAGGGGGAATTCGGCAACCGCTACCGCTGGATCGGCCCGCGGGCGCGGCTTCGCCTGAAGCCCATGCGCAAAGGCCGCGCCGTGCTTCGCCTGCAAGGCTACTCGCCCAACGTGGCCCGGATCGACCTGCGCTGCAATGGCGTGTCTTTGGGAACTCGCAGGCTTGAACGAGCTGGGCTCTTCGTGAGCGAAGTCCTGCTGCCGCCGGCGCCTGACTACGAAGTGGAGATCCTGGCTTCCCCGTCCTTTCAGGCGCCGGGCGACGACCGGACGCTGACTGTGAACCTTTCGCTCGTCCGGCTCGATTATCAGCGCGAGGATTGAGCCGGGTCATCGAGCTACCCGAGGCGCTGGCCGCCGCCGGGCCCGGATTTACATGTTCTCGATGATCGCCTGGCCGAACTCGCTGGTCTTGAGCTTCGTGGCGCCCTCCATCAGCCGGTGCAGGTCGTAGGTGACCCGTTTCTGGCGGATGGCCTCTGTAATGCCCTTCTCGATGAGTTGCGCCGCTTCCTTCCAGCCGATGAACTCGAACGTCATCACGCCGGAAAGAATGACGCTGGACGGGTTGACGACGTCCTGTCCGGCGTATTTGGGCGCGGTGCTGTGTGTGGCCTCGAAGATGCCGTGCTCGTCGCCGATGTTGGCGCCGGGCGCCATGCCAAGCCCGCCCACCTGCGCCGCTGCGGCGTCGGAGAGATAGTCGCCGTTCAGGTTCGGCGTCGCCACCACATGGTATTCGTCAGGACGCAGTAAAAGCTGCTGGAACATCGAGTCCGCTTTGCGGTCCTTGATGATGATCTTGCCTTCCGGCGCCTGCGCGCCGGCCTCGGCCTCGGTCACCACGCGGTCCGCGAACTCCTCCTTCGCCACCTCGTAACCCCAGTCGCGGAAGGCGCCCTCGGCGAACTTCATGATGTTGCCCTTGTGGACCAGTGTGACGCTCTTGAGGCCGTTTTCCAGCGCGTACTGGATGGCGCGCCGAACCAGCCGCTTCGAGCCCGTGACGCTGATGGGCTTCACGCCGATGCCGGAATCGGGACGGAGACCCCATCTCGCGCGTCAGAAACTCGATCACCTTCGCCGCCTCGGGCGTACCCTGCTTCCACTCGATGCCCGCGTAAACGTCCTCTGTGTTCTCGCGGAAGATGACGATGTCGAGCAACTCGGGGCGCTTCATCGGCGAAGGCACGCCCGGATAGTACTTCACCGGCCGCATGCAAACATAGAGGTCCAGCAGTTGCCGCAGGGTCACGTTCAGGCTGCGGATTCCGCCGCCCACGGGAGTCGTCAGCGGCCCTTTGATAGCCACGCGGAACTTTTGGATCGCTTTCAGCGTGTCGTCCGGCAGCCAGCTGTTGAATTTCTGGAAGGCCTTTTCGCCGGCGAACACCTCGTACCAGACCACCTTCTTCTTGCCGCCGTATGCTTTCTCCACGGCGGAATCGAAGACCGCTTTGGCGGCCCGCCAGATGTCCGGGCCCGTGCCGTCTCCCTCGATGAAAGGAAGGATCGGGTTGTCGGGGGCCACCAGTCGTCCGTTCTGACACTCAATCGACCGCCCCTCTGCGGGCGCTGGCACGCCGTTGTAGGATTCCATGATTAGCACCTCTGGCGCTTCTTGCCGGCGGCTCCGGGCCAGACGCCGAGGCCAGGCCGCCTGCTACCCGCAGTGTATCGCTCCGGAGAATCAGACCTAATCCTCCCGATAGGCCTTGAATCCGGGCCCCGGCAGTGGTAGACGGGAGGTGAGGGCTTCGACCCCCGGCAGAGGGTTTGGTTTTTGCCGCCTCCCTGCGCGGCGGCAGGTGTCGGCTCGCCGCCCGGCCCGGCTCTCCGGAGGCGCCGGGCATGGCGGCATGATCCTTTCTTGCTGGAGCTGCACTGATGGAAAGCCTGAATACTCTCTCGATCATCGACAACTGCACTGGGAAAAGCTACACGATTCCATTCGTCGACGGCTGCATCCGCACCATGGATCTCCGTCAGATCAAGAAGGACGAGGAAGACTTCGGGGTCATGGGCTATGACCCCGCGTTCATGAACACGGCCTCCTGCCGGAGCGCCATCACCTTCATCGACGGCGACAAGGGCATCCTGCGCTACCGCGGCTACCCGATCGAGGAACTGGCCGAGCGCTGCACGTTCCTTGAAGTCGCGTGGCTGCTCATCAACGGCGAACTTCCCACGCCTGACGAACTCAAGGCTTGGGAAGCCGAGGTCAAGCATCACACGATGCTCCATGAGACCACCAAGACGTTCCTGGAAGGCTTCCGCTACGACGCTCACCCCATGGCGATGCTCATCAGCACGGTGGCGGCGCTTTCCACCGTTTACAAGGACGCCCGCGACATCTTCAACAAGGATGTCAGGCGGCTGCAAGTGACGCGCCTGATCGCCAAGGTGCCCACCATTGCCGCCTACTGCTACCGCCACAGCCTCGGCTACCCCTACGTTTACCCGGACAACGACCTGAGCTACACAGAGAATTTCATGAACATGCTGTGGAAGATGGTCGAGCCGAAATACCACGCCAACCCGGTGACGGCGCGCGCGCTCGACATTCTCTTCATCCTGCATGCCGACCATGAGCAGAACTGCAGCGCCAATGTGATGCGCAGCGTGGGTAGTTCCCACGCCGATCCGTATGTTTCCCTGGCGGCTGCCGCAGCGGCGTTGTCCGGTCCGCTGCACGGGGGCGCCAATGAGGAAGTCCTGAAGATGCTGGATGAGATCGGGTCCAAGGACAATGTGCCCGCCTACATCGAGCGGGTCAAGAAGGGCGAGCTGAAGCTCATGGGCTTCGGCCACCGGATCTACAAGAATTACGATCCGCGCGCCCGTATCATCAAGTGGACCGCCGACCGCGTCTTCGAGGTCACCGGGCGCAACCCGAAGCTCGACATCGCCATCGAACTGGAGCGCATCGCTCTCGAAGACGAATACTTCGTGAAGCGCAAGCTCTACCCCAACGTGGATTTCTACTCCGGCATCATCTACCAAGCCATGGGCTTCAAGCCGGAGATGTTCACCGTGCTGTTCGCCATCCCGCGCACCGTCGGCTGGCTGGCGCAGTGGGAGGAGATGCTGCTCGATCCCGAGCAGAAAATCGCCCGCCCGCGCCAGTTGTACGTCGGCCACGGCGAGCGCCACGTGCCGGAGAAAACGGCCAGCGCCATGCTGGCTGCGGCGCTCTGACGCGGGCTTGCTGCAAAGAGCGGTGCGCCGCCGGAATCGCCGGATCCCGGCGGCACGCCGCCTTTTTTTCGCGGGGGCAGCCGCAGCCAGGAGATTCTGCTTGCTGCCTCCTGTCCAGCAGCGTCCGGGCTTGCAGGCAACCGCCGGGCTCTCCGCTCACGTCTGCGGCTGGAACGGGGCGGTCACCATCCACTGAACGCCGAAGCGGTCGGTCACCATCCCGAAGTAAGGAGACCAGAAGGTCGGGCCGAGGGGCATATCGATCCGCCCGCCCTCGCTGAGCGCCTCGAACGCCCGCCGCGCCTCTTCCTCGGATGAGATTCCCACTGAAAGCGCGAACCCCCGGAATTGAGCGGGTTCCGCCGTGTTGCCGTCGGATGCCAACACGCGCGCATCGCCGATCAGAAAGCTTGCATGCATGATCTTCTCGCGCCATCCGGGCGGCAGCCTCTCCAGCCCCGACGGGTCCGGGTTGTCGCCAAACCGCGAGAGGGTCTCCACGCGCGCCCCGAAGGCGTGCTCGTAAAACCGCAGCGCCTCTTCGCAGCGGCCGTTGAAAAACAGATACGGCTCGATCGTCATTCCTAGCTCCTTTCCTCTCGCCCCTGCCGGCATCACTCGCGCTTTGTGCGCCGGCGCGCGATCACGTAGTACAGCGCCGGCAGCCCGACGAACGTCAACACCAGGCTGGACGCCAGTCCGCCGACAACCACCGTCGCCAGCGGGCGCTGCACATCGCTTCCGATGCCCGTCGCCCGCGCCGCCGGAATCATGCCCAGCATCGCCACCACCACCATCATGAGCACGGGGCGCATCTGCGCCACGCACCCGTCGATCAGCGTCTGCCGGAGTTCCGCGCCAGGCTGCCTCCGCCTCCGGTTGACCTCGGAAAGAATCAGCACGCCGCTCATCACCGCCACCCCGAACAGGCTGACGAAGCCCACCGCCGCGGATACGCTCAGGTTGATGCCGCGCACCCACATCAGCAGCACGCCGCCCACGAAGGCGAACGGCACGGTCAGCATCACCACCAGCGAGTCCCGCATGTTCCGGAAGGCGAAGAACAGCAGCACGAAAATGATGAACACGGTCACCGGAAGCGCCACGCTCAGCCGCGCCTTGGCCCGCGCCATGTTCTCGAACTGCCCGCCCCATTCGATCTTGTAGCCCTCAGGCAGCGGCACTTCCTGCTCGATGCGCCGCCGCACTTCCGCCGCAAAGCCCCCCTGATCGCGCCCGCGGATGTTGGTGCGCACCGACACCATGCGCCGGTTCTCGCTGCGGGCGATGATCGATTCGCCCTCCACCACGCGAACACCCGCCAGCTGTCCCAGCGGCACGCGCGCGCCGCTGCGCGTCGGCACCAGGATGTTCGCGATCGCGCCCGCATCGGCGCGCGCCTCGGGCAGGTACCGGACGGTGATGTCGAAACGCCGGTCCCCGTCATACAGCGTGCTCACCGTGCGCCCGCCGATCGCCAGCTCGATCAGATCCTGCAGGTCGCGCACCCGCACGCCGTAGCGCGCCATCGCCGGACGGTTCACGCGCAGCGTCAGCTGCGGCTGCCGGCGCTCCTGCTCGATCGAGCTGTCCGCCGCCCCGCGCGTCTGCCTGACGATCTCCAGCCCGCGCGCAGCCAGCCCGCGCAGCATTTCCAGATCAGGGCCAGTGAACAGGACCGCCAGATCCGCGCTCGAACCCGTCACCGCTTCCGTCACTGTGTCGATGATTGGCTGCGTGATGTTGTAGGTCGCTCCCGGGACCTGCTCCTCCATCAGCCGCGCCAGCTCCTCCACCAGCATCGCCTTCGTGCGCCCCTCCGGCCATTCGTCATAGGGCCGCAGGGTCACCAGAAACTCGATCCGGTTCGGCCCGAACGGATCCGTGCCCGCATCGTTCCGCCCTGCCTGCGAGGCCACGTCCCGCACGCCGGGCTTCTTCCCGATCTCTTGCCGCAACGTCGCCGCCACCGCCGCGGATTTTTCCAGCGATGTTCCCGGCGGCAGATTCAGGCGCATCCACACCGTCCCTTCGTCCAGCACGGGCAAAAACTCCGTCCCCAGCCCCAGCGCCACTACGACGGCTCCGGCCACCACCAGCCCCGTGCCGGCCACCACGATCTTCGCCCGCGGCAGAAACGCTTCCAGCGTCTGCCGGTACAGCTCCGCCAGCCGCTTCACCAGCGGGTTCTCCCAGCTCTTCGATCCGTTCGCGAAGAGGAAAGTCGCCAGCGTCGGAATCAGCGTCATCGTGATCAGCAGCGCCCCGAACAGCGCTGCGCAAACGGTGAACGCCATCGGCGTGAACAGCCGCCTCTCCACGCGCTCCAGCGTGAACAGCGGCAGATAGGCGGAGATGATGATCAGCATCGAGAAGAAAATCGGCGATTCCATCTCGAACGCCGCGTCGCCAATCACCTGCAGGGCATGCTGCGCTGCCGCCTTCCTCTCCCCCAGCCGGTGCAGGATGTGCTCCACCATCACCAGCGTGCCGTCGACGATGATGCCGAAGTCGATCGCGCCCAGCGACAGAAGGTTCGCCGGCACGCCCGCAACGTGCATCACGATGAACGCGAACAGCAGCGAGAGAGGGATCGTCAGCGCCGTCAGAACGGCGGCGCGCACGCTGCCCAGAAAGAACAGCAGCACCAGCGCCACCACCGCCAGCCCTTCCGCCAGCGTCTTTGAAACCGTGCGCAGCGTGTTCTCCACCAGCTCCGTGCGGTCGTAGATCGTGCGGATCCGGACGCCCGCCGGAAGCCGCGACCGCTCCAGCTCGTCGATCGCCTCGTGCACCAGGCGCAGCACTTCGCTCGGGTTCTCCCCGCGCCTCATCAGCACGATCCCCTCGACGCCGCCCGTCCGCTCGTTCAGTCCGAAGATGCCCGTCCGCGGCGCCGCCCCCAAAGTCACGCGCCCGAGGTCCTTCACATAAATCGGAACGCCGCTCGCCTCGCTCACCACGCTGTTCTCGATGTCCTCCACCGACCGCAGCAGCCCTACTCCGCGCACCGCCAGCGACTGCTGCCGGTTGTCCAGCAGCGCGCCTCCGGCGTTCTGGTTGCTCGCCCCCACCGCCTCCGCGATATCCGTCAGCGTCAGGCGGTACTTCTCCAGCAGCAGCGGATCCACCTCAATCTGGTACTGCTTCACCAGCCCGCCGAACGGCACCACGTCGGCGACGCCCGCCACCTGCAACAGCCGCGGCGCCACCACCCAGTCCTGCAGTTCGCGCTTCTGCAGGTCGTCCAGGTGCGGCGCCTCGATCGTGTAGCGGAACATCTCGCCGATCGGCGTCGCCATCGGACCCAGCTCCGGCTGCAGCCCTTCCGGCAGCTCCATGCCCCGCAGCCGCTCGAGCACCAGCTGCCGCGCGCGGTAGTTGTCCATCGAATACTCGAACGTGAGCTGCACCAGCGACAGCCCGAAGATCGTCCGCGATCGCCGGTTGATCACTCCGGGAGTGTTGTTCAGCGCGCGCTCGATCGGGATGGTTACCTGCTGCTCCACCTCTTCCGCCGCGAGCCCCGGCGCCAGCGTGATCACGTCCACGCCGGGATCGGAAATGTCCGGATAGGCCTCGATCTTCAGCTGCCGGAACGACCACGCGCCCGCCCCGACCAGCAGGACCGCTCCCACCAGCGTGAAGAAGCGCTGCTCGAGCGCAAACCGCAGCATCCCTCTCATTCCGCCGCCCTGCCTCCCGCCCAGTGCAGCACTTCGCCGCCGGCAAGGAACACCAGCCCCTCGGTGATCATCGGCTGCAGCCTGGGAAGCACGGCGCGCAGCTTGTCCTCCCGGTCAATGCTCAGCACCGCCACGGGACGGTCCGCCGTCGAGCCGAACAGCGCATCCTGCGTCAGCTTGTGGGCGGCTCCATAGCCCAGCACGCCCCGCAGGACCGTCGCACCGGCGATTCCCTCCTCCAGCAGAACGCGGACCACCGCCTCATAGAGCGGAATCTTCGGGTCGCCCCACGTGTCGCTCTCGTCGAAGAAGATCATCAGCATCCGCGCCGCTTCCATTTTCAGTACCCCCTCAGCAGCATCGCTCCGTCCACCACCACCAACGTGCCGGGAGTCAACCCTTCAATCACGGGAATCCTGTCCCCGCTCCGCTTCCCGGCGCGCACGCGCACGGCCCGGAACCGCCCCGGCGCCTCCTGCACGAACACCGCCTCCTGGCCTTCCAGTTGCACCAGGGCCCCGGCGGGCACAACAGCCATCTCACGCTCGGACTCCACGTGCCGCACCGTCCCGAACATCTCCGGACGGAACCGCCCCGCGCGGTTGTCGAGCTCCGCCCACACTTTCAGCGTGCGGTTCTCCGGATCCACGCTGTCGGCGATCCGCGCCACGCGGCTCGTGAACACCTCTCCCGGGAACGCGTTCAGCCTCACCTCGAACCTCTCATTGAGCTGCAGGAGTCGGATCGACGTCTCCGGCACGTCCGCCGCCACCCACACGGTGCTCAGGTCCGCGATCGTCATCACCGGCTGGCTCGTGTCGTTGCGGTATTCGCCCGCCACCACGTTGAACTCTGTCACCTTGCCGGAGAGCGGCGCGCGCACCACCACGCGCGGCCGCGCCTGCCCCGGCTTCAGCCCCAGGATCTCCAGCCGCGCCAGCGCCTGTTGCCGCGACGTCTCCGCCTGCGCCACCGCGGCCTTCGCCTGGCTCAGCGCCGTCTCCGCCGCCAGCAGCTCCTTCTTTGCGATGGCGTCGCCGCGGAACAGATCCGAAACCCGCTCGTAGTCCTTCTCCGCCTTCGCTAGCTCCGCGCGCGCCGACGTCAGCGCCAGCTCCAGCCGCAGATACTCCGCCGCCGCCTCGTCCGCCTCCGGGCTCTCCAAAGTGAGAAGCGGCGCGCCCTTCTCCACCGCGTCGCCGAAGCCGACAAACACCTCTGCCACGCGACCAGCCGCCGGCAGCACCACTCGCGAAATCCGGTTCGGGTTGAACTCGACTTTCGCAGGCGCCGTGAATTCATCCGCGGGCAGCCGCTCCGTCCGCACCGGCTCCGCCCGGATTTGCCGCAGCTTCGGCGAATCCGGCGGGATCACCACCACACCCTCGATCCGCGGGGGCGCCTCGGCCTTTTGCGCCACGGGCGCCTGCCGGCAGCCCGCCACGGCAAGCACCGCCACGCCCAGCCACGCCTTCCTCATCGTCCCTCCCTCGCCGTGATCGCGTCCAGAAGGAACAATGTTCTCGCGTACTCCACGCGCGCTTCGTTGTAACCCTGCATCGTCTCCGAAAGCGTCCGCTGCGCGTCCAGCAGATCAATGAACGACGCCTCGCCGCGCCGGTAGGAAAACTCGATCGTGTCCCGCACGCGCCGCGCCTGTCCGGTCATGTCCCTTTCCATCGTCTCCAGCAATTGCCTCGCCGTCATGTATCGCTCCCAGGCTGACGCCACCTCCGCCCGCACCTGCTGCTCGACGGCTCTCAGCCGCACCGCGGCCTGCTCCCTCTCCTGCCGCGCGCGCTCGATCTCCCCCTGATTGCGGTTCAGCACCGGCAGCGGCACCTCCACGCGAAGCCCGATCGATTGCCCCGGCAGCGCGCCCACAAACTGTTTGTGGTGCGTCACCCCGAAATCCACGTTCGGACGCGCCAGCGCCTGCTGCAAGCGCACCTCCGCCTCTGCGCGCCTCACCTCCCGGTGCAGCGCCTCCAGATCAGGGCGAGCAGCGAGGGCTGCCGCCGTCAGCGCCTCCAGCCCCTCCGCCGGAGCGTCCCTGCGGATTTCGTCCTGCACGTCGAAGTCGGGAGAGGGCGCCGTCCGCCCCATCAGTCTCTGCAGCCGGATGCGCTCCTGCCGCGCTGCAAGCTCCGCCCGCCGCAGCTCGTTGCGGAACCCGAGCGCCGCCACTTCGCTCCGCATCAGCTCCACGCGCGAGATGTCGCCCGCTTCGAAACGCGTCCGATTCACCTTGACGAGCCCTTCGAACGTCGCCAGGATCTCGCCCAGCGTGCGGACATTCTCCTTGGCCAGAACGACGTTGAGAAATGCGTTCTGCACCTCGAGGATCAGCGTCCGCCGCGCATCCAGATAGCCCTGCCGCGCCACGCCGCTCGCCTCGTCCGCTGCCAGCGTCCTCAGCCGCCTCTTGCCCGCCGTCTCCAGCTCCCACGAGACGCTCGTGGATGCCTCCGTCGGTCCCGCGGGGCTTGTCTCCGGCGTGAAGTCCGCCCCCAGCAAGTCCAGGTAGATCGCGTCCACTCCCACCCTCGGATTGGGGCGCAGACGCGCCTGCAACAGGCGCGCCTCGGCGATGCTGATGTCGTAGCGTTGCGCCAGCAGGGACAGGTTCCGCTCCAGGGCCTCGTCCACCACCTGTTTCAGGGTCATCGCCCCCTGAGCCTGCGTCAACGCGCACACCAAGGCCAAACCCAGGATTCTGACGAGCACTTTCTTATCTTAGATGAACCGGGGTTCTGCGCCTTGAGCGCCTCGTGCCGTTCAGAAGCTGTAGCGCAGAACCACCATCAGGTTCGAGTTCCGCCGGAATTGGCCCAGAAAGTCCTCCCGCGCGCCGCGAAGGAGGTTTCCAGCCACCGTGACGCGCCAGTGTGCCCCCACTGCCTGCGTGTATTCGAACTTGCCGTAGAATCCATTCCCGTTCTGCCGCACCGCGCCTTCCACTGCAACGGAGCGGTTCGTATCGATGTTGTAGGAGGCGCGTCCGAAAAAGGTTTTCGCCAACCCACGGTCTGGCGCAAAGTCGATCTGCACGCGCCGTTCGGTCACCTTCTCGCCGGCGTATCCTGCGACAAAGAGCCACTCGCCGCGCTGCCGCTCCGCCTGAATCACGTACAGAACGTAGTTGTCCGCCAGGGGGGAATTGCTGGTGAAATAAGCGGCTTCGCCTTTGAGCGTCAGCCACCGTGTGGGCACAACCGCATCTGCGCCGTACATTCGCATCTGCGGGTGGATGCGCTCGAAGATCACCGCCGGCGCAGGCCCAGGCGCCAGCCGCGCGGAATACACCGGCAGGTGATTGAATCCGTCATAAAAGCTGAGCGAGAGTTCGTATCCGCCGCCCACGTGATTCCAGCGTGCCCCGGCAGCGGCGCGGCCCGGGAATCGTACTGGTGCCTCCAGCAGCGCGAGCTGCCGCGCCTCTTCCGGCAGCGCCGCCCAGCGCTGGTTCAGCAGCGGCGTGCGGCTTGGCGTGAACACAGGCTGCACGACCACGTCCAGCGTCTCTCCTCCTCGCTCCCAGGTGGCTCGCAGCGCGGTGACGCCAAGAAAATCCGTGGTGAGAACGTTCAGGAAATCTTTTGGGGCGAAGCGGTCTGTGGGGTTCAGGATGTCAGCCTTGCCCCAGCGGATGAACTGCCGCCCACCTTCGAATGTGAATCCGCCGCGGTGAGCCAGCAGGCTGAGCCGCCGCACGCTGAGCGCCGGGCGCTGCTTGCGCCTGTCGGACAAGTCCAGCCGCCAGGCACGTTCAAACTGCCGGTGCGAGTCGAACCGTGCGTCGGCGCCCGCGTTGAGTTGCAGCCGCGAACCGAGCCGCAGCGTTGCTTCCCACCGCAGCAGTTGTTCGCTCACCAGCCGCCCGCTGTCGCCGGGCGCGGTTTGCGGGTAGGCGAAGTTGCGGATTTCGAAGAAGCCGCTTTGCGTGAACGCCTGCCCGGAGGCGGCGGCGGTGAGCCACGCAAGAACCAGGAAAGCGCGCGCGGCTACCTCAGCGTTCGCGCCGCAGCGCCTGCAGCGTGAACAGCTCCGCCGGAAGCGAAACGTCATACTCGAGCTTCTCCAGCTTCAGCACGGTGCGCGAGTTCCGCGTCAGGTCCTCCACTTCGATCCGCCGCGCCGTCCAGATCCTCTGCACGTTGTGGATGTCGGAGTAGCGGATGCGCCGCACCACCTTGTCCCGCCCGCAGCAGTCGATCTGCGCCGCCACATAGTCCGCCTTGCGGATCCATACATAGAGCTTCGTGTACTGGCTGCGCGCCTCGGGCTTCGGCGTAGATGCGATCTTCCAGCACGGCTCGCCGGCGATCGGCTCTTCGCCGAGCATCCGGTAGGTGGAGCGGTCGACGTCGCGCTCCTCGAGATCCTCGAAAGTGAAGTCCGTTCCAAAGAAGCGCGTCTTGCGGTCCTGAAATGCGATGCGGCGCTCACGCTGCACGGCGGGAGTCCACATCCACTGGTCGGATGCCCGGTCGGGATGGTTGTGGATCAGCAGCGCCACGCCCTTCACTTCCGGCGGCGCGGTGAAGCGAAGCACAGCTTTGGAATTGCCCGCCGAGCCGAGCCGCTGGTAGATCCAGCGCTTCGTGGTTACTTTCCGGCGCGCGTCGATCACCTCGAGCGTGCCCTCGTAGCGCTGGCTGCCCGAACGCGCCCGCCGCTGGCTCTCCTCGATGATTGCGCGCGCGTCCTGCGCCTGCGCCCACGCCGCGCACGCAAGCAGGGCGGCCAGCAGTTTACTCATACTCCAACGCCTCCACCAGGGATGCGCGGACGGCTCCTTCGGCCGGCCCCAGCGCGGAAACGAACGCCGAACCCAGCAGCACCGGCACGAGCAACAGCGCGATGCCGTAGGGGTAAAGATAGTCGAGACGCAGCCCCGCCACGTCGCGCTTGGCGACATCAAGGATGTAATACAGATGCACGCCGCCCAGCGCGAAGCCGATGGCCAGACCCAGGACGCCGATCGCCGCAGCTTCCATCCAGATGGTGTGCCGCACCTGGTTGCGCAGCGCGCCCACGGCCTGCAAAACGCCCAGCTCGCGCTTGCGGTCGGCAATCGACACCGTGAGCGTGTTGACGATGCCGAGGATGGCCACCAGCACTGCCACCACGATCTGCACGTAGGTGAGTCCGAACCACTGATCGGTCAGCCGCATGATGTAGGCGCGCAGCTCCTCGTTGGTCATGATGAACAGGCGTGTGCGGTTGCCGAACTCGTCAAGCAGGCGCTGCCGCAGCGCGGCGCGGTCCACGCCAGGGCGGGCGTAGATGCGAATGGCGTTGACGGTGTCGTCTCCCCAGTAGCGCTTGAACAGGTCGCGGCTCATCAGGATCGTTCCCTGCTGGTCGCTGTAATCCGTCACGATGCCCAACACGGGCAGCCGCAGCACTCCGTTGGGCGCCGCCAGCTCCAGCACGTCTCCGCGCTTCACGCGCCGCAGGAGCGAGAAGTTGTCGCTGATCACGACTCCCTCGCCGCGCGCCGTTCGCGCGTACATCGTCTCCCGGTCCCCTTCCACCACGCGCGCCCGCACGCGCCGGGCGATCTTCTCGACATCCGCCGCCACCAGCATCACGGGAGTGCCCTTATAGAGGATCCGCGTGGAGCGCACCGGCTGCACTTCCTCGACTCCCTCCACGCGCGCCACTTCCTCGGCGAAACTCTCCGGAAAGCGGAAGCTGCGCTGTGTGATGGTTTCCGATCCGGTGATGAAGAAGTCCGGGTTCAGCGACGTTTTCACCCACGCGCCGATCGTAGAGTAGCTGGCTCGCGAGATTCCTCCCAGACCGATCACCAGCGCTACGGACAGCGACAGCGCCGCGACCGTGCCGGAGGTGCGCCGCGGTGCCTGCAGCAGGCTGTCGGCCGCCAGGGCGCCTTCCACCGGCCGCATCCACTTCATCGGCAGGCGCAGCCAGCGCACAAGCCACGCGCAAAGCGAAGGGGTCAGGAGCAGCACCGCCAGCACGCTCAGCATGTAGCCGAGATAGAAGAAGAGGGTCGAGGAGCTGAGGAATACGCACGCCACCGCCGCTGCCAGCATGGCAACAGCAGTGATGCGGCGGGCGCGGTTCTCCCCTTCGCTGATCACCTGCACGCGCCCCTTCTGCAAGGCCTTCACGGGATCGACGCGCGCCGCATTGCGCGCCGGCAGCCAGCCGGCAAAGACGCTCGTCGCCACGCCGATCAGCAGAGCCAGCCCGAGCAGCCGCGGGTCGGCGGAAACCTCCTCTGCCTTCTCGCCGACGCCGTACACTTCGCCGAAATACTCGCCCAGATATCCGGCCACGCCGCGCGCCAGGGAGACGCCCAGCAGGATGCCCAGCACGGAGCCGAACAGCCCGGCAAGCGCGCTTTCGGCGAGAAACAGGTTGCGGATCAGCGCCCGCGGTGCGCCCAGCGCGCGCAGGATGCCGATCTCGCTGCGCCGCTGCGTCACGGCGATCGAAAAGGTGTTGTAGATCAGAAACAGCCCGATGAAGAGCGCGAAGACGCTCGTGATGTTCGCCGTCATCGAATAGACGCGCGCCATCGCCTCGAACTGCGCTCCACGGGAGGATGGCGGCTCCACTTGCAGCCCTTCTCCCAACGCCGCCTGAACGCGCTGCCGCGCCTCTTCGACGCGCACTCCTTCCTTCACGGTGAGATCGATCCGGTCAAAGCGCCGCCCGCGCCCGAAGACCATCTGCGCCGCGTAGATGTCCATCACCGCCAGGCTTCCGCCGAAGGCCGAAGCTAGCCCCTCGCTCGACATCACGCCGCGGATGGTGAACTGCCGCGGGCCGGCCATGGTCTGCATCGTCAACTTGTCGTTCAGCTTCAGCCCGGTCTTCTCGCAGAACTGCCGGCTGACGATGATCGAGTCCGGCTGCGCGATGAACACCAGCGGATCGTCGACGATGGTTTCGTCGGCGTTCTCCAGGTCGTAGTCGCGCAGCGAGCGGTCCCCGGTCATGTCGACGCCGAGCACCAGCAGGTTGCCGGCGCCGGGGATGCCCGTCTGCACCGTCGCCTCGATCACCGGCACAGCCACGTCCACATCCGGCAGCGCCTGCACCTTTTCGAGCACCTCTTCGGGAAAGCCCGCCTCGCCGGCCGAAACCTGCAGTTGCGCCGCGCCCGCGATGCGGTCCACAGTGCGGTTGAAGGCGTGCAGCACGCTCTGGTTGGCCGTGTGCATGGCGACGAACACCGCCACCCCCAACACGATTCCCGCCGTGGTGAGAACCGTGCGCAGGAGGTGCTTGCGCACGTAGGGCCAGGAGATCAGCCTCAGCAGCATCATCGCCGCGGCACCCGCACTTCGTCGCCCGCCAGCCGCCCGTCGCGCAGCGTGATGGTGCGCTCGCAGCTTGCCGCCACGCCGGCATCGTGCGTCACCATCAGCACGGTGGCCCCCAGGCGCGCGTGCAGGTCACGGATCAGATCCAGAATCTCGGCGCCCGTGTGCGAGTCCAGATTGCCCGTAGGCTCGTCCGCCAGAAGAATGGGCGGGTACACGCTAAGCGCGCGGGCGATGGCGACGCGCTGCCGCTCCCCGCCGGACAACTCGTCGGGCAAGTGCTCCATGCGGCGGCTCAGCCCGACGAGCTCGATCAGCTCCGCCGCCCGTTCCCGCGCCTTGGCGCGCTTCCAGCCGCGCAAGTGCAGCGGCAGCGCCACATTTTCCAGGCAGGTGAGCGACGGCAGCAAGTTGAAGAACTGAAAAATAAAGCCGATCTTGTCCCGCCGCACCAGCGTCATCTCATCGTCGCTCAGCTCCGAAAGCCGGACTCCGTCCAGGACAATCTCTCCCGAAGTGGGACGGTCCAGCGTGCCGATCAGGTTCAGCAGCGTCGACTTGCCGGATCCCGACGGGCCCACCAGCGCTGTCATCTCGCCCTTCCCGATCGAGAGGCTCACGCCGTCCAGAGCCCGGACCTTGCGCTTCCCGTCGTACTCCTTGACGACATCGATGAGCTGGATCATGGGCACCGGCGTTCACTTCCAAGATGCCACAGGGCGGCGCCCCGCTCCACAAAGGTCACCGTCCGGGAATTCCACCGAAGATGAGGTTCCTCTGTCAAATGGTCTGAAAGGGAAACTCGCGGACCTGCAGGCCAACGTGGATCCGCTTGGTTTTTGCCAAGACCAACGGCACTTGCGGAAGAAAAAGGAGGGAAATGGTCGGGGCGAGTGGATTTGAACCACCGACCTCCTGGTCCCGAACCAGGCGCTCTAACCAGGCTGAGCCACGCCCCGAGCCAACTCTCATTGTAAGCGGCGGGGCCGCTCTCCGGCAAATCGTGATAGAACGGGCGCGGAGGCTCCCATGGACCGCCGCGAATTCCTTCTTTCGGGCTTGAGCGCCGCCGCCGCCGATTTGCCGCCCGTGCGGCTGGCCGTGATCGGGACGGGCAACCGGGGCACGGCGCTGCTGCGCACAGCGCTGCGCGCGCCCGCCGTGCAGATCGCCGCCGTCTGCGATCTTCGCGAAGAGGCCGCGCGCCGGGCCGCTGACATGGCGGCCACGGCCACCGGCCGCCCGCCCCGCGTATTCGCCGGATCGGAGTCCGCTTGGCGCGGCGTGCTCCACATGCAGGATGCCGATGCCGTGCTGATCGCCACTCCCTGGCAATGGCACGCGTCCATGGCAGCGGAGTCGATGCGCGCCGGCAAGTACACGGGCGTCGAGGTGCCCATCGCCCAGACTTACGACGAGTGCTGGATGCTGCTCGAGACGTGGGAGAAGACTCACACGCCCTGCATGATGATGGAAAACTGGAGCTTCCGCCGGGACAACCTGGCCGTGCTGAACATGATCCGCGGCGGCTTGTTTGGGCGTATGGTCCACTGCCACTGCGCCCATTCGCACGACTGCGTGGACCACTGGTTCTTTGACAGCGAGGGCCGGATGCGCTGGGGCGGCGAGTACCTGGCCAGACGCAACGCCGACCAGTACCCCACGCACTCCCTTGGCCCTGTGCTGAGCTGGCTCGACATCAATTGCGGCGACGCATTCGACACGCTCTCTTCCCACGCCACGGCCTCGCTGGGAATCAACGAATACTTCCGCCGGCGGTTCGGCCCGAACCACCCCCATGCGCGGCAGGAATGGAAGCAGGGCGACATCGTCACGAGTGTCGTCCGCACGAAGATGGGCAAGACCGTGGTCATCAACTACGACATGCAACTGCCGCGCCCGTACGACAACCGCTGGATGGTGCAGGGCACGCGCGGCCTCTACGATGAGGCCCGCAGCGCCGTCTACATCGTCGACCGCTCGCCGAAGTACCACGAGTGGGAGCCCTTCGCTCCCTATCAGATAGAGTTCGACCACCCCTGGTGGAAGGCGATCCGGCAACCCGCTGCCACGGGTGATCCGCTGGCAGCCGGCCACGGGGGGACCGACGATCTGGAGGTGCGGCTGTTCCTCAACGCGGCACGGTGGAAGGCACCGCTGCCGCTGGACCTGATCGACTCACTTACGATGAGCGCCGTCATTCCGGCGAGCGAAGAGTCGATCGCCCGGAGCGGAGCGCCCGTGCCGTTCCCCGATTTCACCCGCGGCCGGTGGCGCGGCCGAAAGCCATATTTCGGACAGGTCTCCTGAGCCGCCGCCGGAACGAACAGGGCTGTTTCAGGTTGGCTCCTCCGCCCCAAGTAGTCTGGCGGCCTGCCGCGGCGGCTTCGCTTAGCCGCTCATCTCTGTCCACGTGACCACGCGCTTCTCGTAGATGGCGCGCGTGCCCATCAGCGCCACCAGCGTCGCCTCGAACGCGCTCTCGACGTCGTTCAGCGGACGGCGGCGTTCGCGGATGTTGTGCAGGAATGCCGCCAGCGACATGCGCGTCGCGTCCTGGCCTGCGTCGGGGACCTCGAGTTTCACGCGTTCGCGCGAGAGCCGGGGCTGGAACTCGGCGCGGATCAGGTCGACGGCGCCTTCGCTGAGAAACACGCGCTCCTGAATGCCGGTGAATCCCGGCGGATCGAAGTAGTGGTGGCTGAAGTTGATCTGCACTCCTCCGTCGAACTCGTAGATGAGGCTGCAGTGATCCATCACGGTGCGGCCGGGCGGATCGTTTACGAAAAGGGTGGTGCCTCCGTCGCCGTAACAGCGCAACGGCGGGCGCCCGATGGCCCAGCGGAACAGGTCGAGAATGTGGATGCCCTGATCGACAACAATGTCGCCGCATTTTGTCTTGTCGAAATACCACGGAATGTTGCGCGGCAGATCGCCTCCGTGCCGCATGCCGTGGCAGAGGAGAACCCGGCCTGCCATGCCTTCATGAATCCAGCGCATGGCGGCAGCGCGCGCCGGATCATGCCGCAACTGGAAGCCGACCTGCATCAGGCCCTTTGCCTTGCGGGCGGCGTCGCGGATGGCGGCGCAGTCCGTCAAGGTCAGCGCCAGGGGTTTCTCGGCGTACAGATGAAGGCCGCGCTCCAGCACGGCGATGTCGATTTCGCGGTGGGCGTAGTCGGGCGCCGCCTGGATGACAGCATCGAGATCCTTTACTTCGTCCAGCAGGCGGCGGTAGTCGGTGAACGTGCGCGGCGCGCCGCCCCTGGAGGCCACGGCGGTGGCGGCGGCGTCAGCGCGTTCGGGAAGGATGTCGCAGACGGCGGCGACTTCGGCGCCCTCGATTCCCAACAGGTGCCGCAGCAGGAAGGCGCCGCGGTTGCCGGCGCCGATGAGGGCGACCCGAATTTTCTCCGGACGGCCTTGCGCCCGCAGCAGAGCGGGCGCGGCGAAAACGCTTCGTCTCGAGATCATGGCGATTTCAGCTCCTTCAATAACTCTAGTGCCGCCTCCACCAGTGCCTCGCCGCTGCCCCGGCCGCACCGTGCTGTCACGACTTCGTAGTGGCCCTGCGGCCAGGCGGCGAGGTGAGGAAAATACCCGAGGCTCTGGTTGGCCAGCGCCACCGCAATCGTATGGCGGAACGGCGATGCGCGCCGCAGGTCCAGCCCCAGTTCCACGAAAACCTCGCCCGGCAAAGCCACCCATGCCAGCTCGCCGCCCAAAGCAATGGCCTGCACTTCGGCCTGCCAGGCCGATGCGCCATGCGCTTCGATCCGGGCGATGCGGTGGGCCTTGACCAACTCGAGGAACGGAATCTTGTCTCCCTTTGCCGCGCGCTCCAGCACGCTGCGGCTCCAGGCCAGTTCTTCGGGCGAATGCGGCACCGCGGGAAGCGGAATCTTCCTCAATGTGCCGCGCAAGCCATCTCCGGCCGCCGGTTGCAGGCGCGCCATTGCCTTGACCGCCTCGCCCGCCAGCACGGTTCCGATGCGCGCCGCTTCGGCGTGCCCGCGTTGCGGGCTCGCATCGGTCACGTCGAAGTGATTGATGTTCCCCGCGCAGCCGATCGTGAACAGCACAAGTCCGCCGCCGCGCGCGCCGGAAAGCAGCCGCCCCAGGGTGAACGGGTAGTCCGCTGTGATCTCGGTCCCGCCCACTGTGTCCAGGTGCAGGGCGTAGTTCACGAGCGTGGCGATGGGCTTGCCGCTCGCGCCGTCGATCGTCACTACGGAAACCCGCGGGTCCACTGGTCCCGCCGGGCGGACGATCGCGGGGTTGCGCTTGCCCGGATTGCAGACCACCGAGCCGTCGCGCATGAAGAACCGCCGGTGGAAGACCAGCGACGGCGCCTCGCCCTGGCTCCACGAGACGCGGGCGGGCTCCATCTGCTCCGCAGCCAGCCGGACGGCTTCCGCAATTTTCTCCGGGAGCCCGCGTGCGAACCCACCGACAACCTCGGGCGCGACATGCGTGTGTGTGGCGCTGATCATCACCAGCTCCGGGCGGATGCCGGTGCCAGCCTCGATTCTCCGACGCGCCTCCGCCGAGACCTCGCCGGGGATTTCAAGCACATCGCAAACCACCAGCGCGGCGCGGCGTCCGCCGCTTTCCAGCACCACCGCCTTGGCCCACAAATCGTCGTGAACGCCAGTAGAGACCCGTTCCCGGAAATAGCCGGCCAGGGGCACGGGCCCTGAGGGCGTGATGCGCACCTGCGCCGCGCCGGCCCGCAACGATTGCGCCCAAAGCGCAGAGCCGGCCAACCAGAGTGCGGCGAAACCTGCTGTGCGGAGCTTCATGCGGGACCTCCACATAACAGTCATCATGTCAGCACACCGTTTGAGAATTTTCAAGCCGGGAATCCGGCTGCCTGCCTGCAGGCGGCACGACAGCCCCGGTTCTCCTGGCCCCGGAGGAACCCGGGGCCGGGCAGGCCGAAATCCGGCTTTCTTCCGCGAATGGAGCCGGCAGCGCCCGCGAGGTTGCATCATCTCCAAAGTCCACGCGGTGGACGGGAGCCCGAATTGCGCGAGCTTTGCAGCCGGGCGCTCGTGCAAAACCGCAGCCCCCATTGCGCGGTGTATAGTGAATGATTTGGCTCGGCCGAACGAAGCGGAGATGGCGGCGATTCTTCTGCGCCAATGCCCGGTTTGCGGATCCAAGGCCCTGGCGCGGCGTAGGCGGACTCTGGCGGAAAAGTTCCGGCACGCTGCAATCTATCGCTGCCCGGGCTGCCGCTTCGAGGCGGCTGTGCCTATCACGCTCGTCTACCCTCAACTTTCGCGCGTGGCGCGGTGCCCGCATTGCGGCACCACCGATTTGCGCGTGCTTGCCAAGCGCGACCCCATCGAGAAGACCTACCGCGGACCGCTGAGCACGCTCTGGGGCTGGCTGGGAGCGCCGCTGCTGTATTGCCGCTTTTGCCGGCTCCAGTTTTACGACTTCCGTGAGCGCTTTTTGCTCGATTGCGATACACTCCGCGGATATGCGGTTTCTTCTGATCCTCGCCCTGACGGCGAGCGCGGCAGCGGCTGACCGGCGAAATACGGAAACGCCTGACACGGACACGCGGATGTCCTTCCAGGCGCCGGAGACGCTTCCGGCGTGGCAGGCGCGGCGCGAGGTTCTTCGAAAGCGGATCCTCGCGGCGGCAGGCCTGTGGCCGGCCCCGCCGAAACATTCCCTGAACGTTTTGTTCGCAGGCCGGGTGGAGCGGGACGGCTACACGGTGGAGCGGGTTGCCATCGAAACTCTGCCCGGGTTCTGGTTGGGAGGCAACCTGTACCGTCCGAAGGCGGCAGGGAGGCATCCGGCAGTGCTCCACCCGCATGGGCACTGGCCCTACGGGCGGCTGGAAAACAGCGCCCTGTGTTCCACTCCGCTGCTGGGGGCGAACTTCGCCCGCAACGGGTTCGTGGTGTTCGCCTACGACATGCTCGGCTACAACGACACCGTGCAGGCGCCGCACGACTTCACGGGGCCTGCTTATCAGCTCTGGAACTTCACGCCGCTCGGGCTGCAACTGTGGAATTCGATGCGGGCTGCGGACTTTCTGGAAACGCTGCCCGACGTCGATCCGAAGCGGCTCGCGATGACCGGCGCAAGCGGCGGCGGAACGCAGACGTTCCTGATGGCTGCCGTGGACGACCGCCTGGCAGCGGCGGCGCCCGTAAACATGGTGAGCGGGCTGATGCAGGGCGGCTGCGTGTGCGAGAACGCGCCGGGGTTGCGCATCGGAACCAACAACATCGAGATCGCGGCGATGTTCGCGCCGCGCCCGCTGCTCTTGGTGGCGGCCACGGGCGACTGGACGCGAGAAGTCCCGAAAGTCGAATTTCCCGCCATGCGCAAGGTGTGGGAGCTGCACGGGCAGGCGGACAAAATCGAGCCCGTGCAGTTTGACGCGCCACACAACTACCACAAGGAGAGCCGCGAGGCGGTGTATGGATTTTTCCGCAAGCACCTGGCTCCGGAGAGGGCGCCGTGGCGTGAGCGCAGCGCCCCGGTGGAGAAGCTGCAGGACATGCTGGTCTTTCACGGGCGCAGGCTCCCGGAAGGCGCGGTTTCCCTGGAGGAACTGTTTGCGTGGTGGAAGCGGACGGCGCGGGCGGCGGCGCGGCGGATGAGCGCGGAGGAAGCGCGGGAGAGGCTGCGCGCCGCCTTCGCGTGGGAGCAGCGCCCGCCGTTCGAGGAACTGCCCTCGAGGTGGTTCGAGGGCCGCGCGCCGGCGGTGATTCTTGTGGATCCGGAAGGTATGGCGGCGGCGGAGAAGTCCCGGGAGTTCTCCGAGCTGCGCTCTGCCGGCCGAGCCGTGCTTCTGCTGGACGCCTTCCAGACTGGAACCGCCAGGGCGCCGCGCGACCGTTCGCACCGGCACTTCCTCACGTTCAACGTCAGCGACGATGCCGGCCGCGTGCAGGACGTGGCGGTTGCCATAGGCGAGCTGGCGCGCCGGACGAAGCAGCCCGTCGAGATCCGCGCCACGGGCCAGGCGCGGTGGTGGGCGCTGTTCGGCGCCGCCATTGCCGGCGCGCCTGTACGCTTCGAGGCCGCAGCAGACGAATTTGACGATGACGAGGCGCGTCTGGAGCGCGAGTTCTTCGTCCCCGGGCTGTTGCACGCGGGCGGCGTGGAGAGCGCCTTGCGCGCTGCCGCGGCTCAGTTGAGAAAGTAGGTTCGATACAGCGTGTCGCGCTGTTTCGGGACGAAGCCGGCGTCCCGGATGATGCGCCGCAGCTCCTCTTCGGAGGCGCGGTTGCGCGCGCCGGCGGCGCTGACGACGTTTTCCTCGATCATGATGGAGCCGACGTCGTTGCCGCCGAAGCGGAGCCCCACCTGGCAGACTTTCAGTCCCTGGGTCACCCACGACGACTGGATGTTGGGCACGTCTTCCAGATAAAGGCGCGAAATGGCCAGCGTCTTCAGATACTCGACCCCGGTGGCTTCCTCTTTCACAAAACGGCCGAGAGAGGTATTTTCACGCTGGAAAGACCAGGGAATGAACGCGGTGAAGCCGCCGGTTTCTTCCTGGATCCGGCGGATCACTTCCAGATGATGGACGCGCTGCTCGATGGTCTCGCCGCAGCCGAACATCATCGTGGCGGTGGTGTTCATGCCGAGACGGTGAGCCGTCAGATGGACGTCGATCCACTCCTGCGAGGTGCACTTGAGCCGGGAGATACGGTGGCGCACGTCGTCGTGAAGGATCTCGGCGCCGCCACCGGGGATCGAGTCCAGCCCCGCGTCACGGAGCCGCGCGATGGTGTCTCGAATCGCGAGCCCGCTGGTTTCGGCGATGCACCAGATCTCGGGCGCAGAGAAGCAATGCAGCCAGATCCGCGGGAAGCGGCCTTTGATGGCGCGCAGCAGTTGCTCGTACCACTCGATCTTCAGATCCGGGTTCAGCCCGCCCTGCATCAACACGCCGGTGCCGCCTAGATCGATGGTCTCCTGGATCTTGGCGCAGATGGATTCCGTGTCGAGAACATACCCTTCGGCGTGCCCCATGGGGCGGTAAAAGGCGCAGAAGCTGCAATACTCGGTGCAGAAGTTGGTGTAGTTGATGTTGCGGTCGATGATGTAGGAGACAACTCCCTCCGGGTGGAGCCGCCGGCGGACGGCGTCTGCCGCCATGCCGATGCCGATCAAGTCGTCGCTACGGAAAAGGTCAACGGCTTCTTTCTGCGTCATGCGCATGCACCTCGGCTCCGGGCGCGCCGTTGAGGGCGCGGGTCGCGGCGAGGAACGCCTCCAGGCCGGCGCGCTCCTGCGCCCCCAGGCGGAAGGTGACGTTGCGTTCGAAGTACCGCGCCACCAGTTCGGCGGAAAAGCCCCTCGATCGAGCCTCGCTCTCAATGATAGCGTCCAGGTTGTTCTGGCCGTAAGAAAACGATCCCTCCAGAATAGCGGTGACTCCGTCCAGGGCTGGGCGTGGGCGGCCGGCCCACACCGCGAAGACCATGGGCAGCCCAGTGAGTTCGAGCCACTCCTGCCCCAGGTCGAGCCAGGGTATACCGGATGTGTGCGGATTCACCGCCAACGCGGCGTCTCCGATGAGCAGCGCGGCGTCGGCCTCTTCGAGCATTCGGCCCAGGTGCGGAGGCGCGGCGTGCACGCGCGGGCGGGAGTGGAACCTATCCTTCAGAATGATCCGGGCGAGTTCCACCGAAGTGCGCGATCCGGTGTCCGCGGCCAGAGTCTGCACTTCCGGCCACGGACGGCGCGCAAACAGCAGAATACTCCGCACCTCGCCACGGCAAGCAATGCAGAGCTCCGAGAAGGGCTGAAGGCCGCGGCGGTCCATCTCCACCACGGGCACGATGCCCAGATCGGCCTCGCCTTCCACGACGCGGCGCGCGCATTCCGAAGGGACCGCGAAGGACAGATCCGCAGCGCCTCGTTGCGGACCGTGGAGCAGACCCCAGACCAGCGGCGCCGTGTTCAAATAGCTGACGGCGCAAATGCGCGACCTTTCGGCGTTGGTCCGGGTGGGGCTCAAGTACGAGTTTACCATTCCGATGGTACTGGCCTTGATGAACCGGAAGTTCTTGTTGATAAACGGGGAATGGCGTCATAATGGAAGGGCGATCGAACAAGGAGGAGCCGCGCCGCAATGAGAAAAGCCTGGGGCACGGTCTTTTGTTTGGCGGCGGCTGCAAGCGCCGCGGCAGGGCAGACCTTGAATCCTTTGCCTGCCAGGGTGTTCGGACAGCCGGGGGCGCCGCGCAGTTTGGCCGAGCTGGCCTCCCCGCTCACCATCGCGCCGAATTTGGCCGAGGCGCGCAGCCTGTTCCGGCCCAACAGCGTAGCCGTGGACACGAGCGCCGATCCCCCCGTCCTATATGTCGCCGACACGGGCAACCACCGGGTGCTGGCATGGCGTGACGCGACTCTGGCCCAGATGGCAAGGCCCGCGGACCTCGTGATCGGGCAAAGAAGCTTCGATACGAGCGCCCCGCTCAATATCACGGCAGCGCAGGGTTTCACGAGCGCGCTTTGGGCCCCGACCTCGGTGGCCGTGGATGCAGAAGGCAACCTGTTCGTCGCCGACGCCGGCAACAACCGGATCCTCCGCTTCCCAAGGCCCTTCGAGCAACCTGAGGGCGAGCTCATCCGCGCCGACCTCGTGATCGGCCAGCTCGACCTGAAAAGCAACCTGGCCAACCGGAGCAGCTCCGCATCCGCGCCGCCGACGGCTTCGTCGATCAAGACGAACGCCTCCAGCATCGGAGGCGTGCAGAATGCCTCCCTGACCTTCGACGCCGAAGGCAACCTCTGGTTCAGCGACTCGGGCAACCACCGCATCCTGCGTTATCCGGCAGGAGCCGTACGGGGTCCATCGAACACGGAAGAGGGAGGAGAGGAGATCGCAGCGGACCTGGTGCTCGGGCAGGCGGATTTCAACACGGCCACCGCCAATCCCGGGCGTGCGGATCCTGCGCGGGGAGACCGGCTGCGCCGCGACAGCATTCGTTTCGGCGGACCGATCGCCTTCGACTCGCAGGGCAACCTGTTTTATTCAGACGACCTGGCGCGAGTACTGGTCTGGCAGCCGCCGTTTGAAAACGGCAAGGCGGCGGCGCGGATTCTGGGCATTTACATCGAGCGTCCCGGCGCCGAACCCTTGCCGGACGTGAATGACTACACCTTCGGCTTCCGGCTGAGCGCCGGCTCCACTCCTGTTTTCACCGGCGGTCCGCAGGGACTGTGGTGCGAAGGCGACCATCTCTATGTCGCCGACACATACAACCACCGCATTGTGCGCTTTGAGCCTGTGGCCACGTGGCCGCCCGAGGACCCTGCTGAAGGGCAGGTGTCGGCCAGGACGTCGGCTGTGTTTGGGCAGGACAGCTTTCACAGCAGCACGGCCAACCGCTGGGAATTCGCCGAACCGACGGCGGAGTCCTTCCAGCGCCCCGTGGCAGGAGTGTTCGCCGCGGGCCGCATGTTTGTCGTCGACCAAGGCAACCACCGGCTCCTCGTCCATCCCTATGACGCCGAAAACCACTTGCCGCAGCCGGCCGAGTTCGTGTTGGGGCAGATGGAGTTTGCGCTGCGTTCGCCAAACCTGATCGAAGGACGCGAACTGAGCGGCGGCACGCTGACGCTGGCGGCTGGCAACCAGCAATTGCCGCTCAGCCTGGGGCCTGCCATGGCAATCCACTATCCGGATAGCCCGGACGAGCCTCCGCACCTCTACATCGCCGACACGGGCAACAATCGCGTGCTCGCATTTTGGGACGCGCGACAGTTCCAGTCGGGAGCGGTGGCCGATCTCGTCCTGGGGCAGGTCGGGCAGAGCCGGAGCCTTGTGAACTCCCCGTTCAATAACCCGTCGCAGCCGACCCGCACTGGGCTATTCTTACCCTCGTCGGTGGCCGTGGATGCGGAGGGCAACGTCTGGGTGGCGGATACCGGCAATGGCAGGCTGATGCGCTTCCCGCGTCCTTTCGACAGGTGGGAGAATCATCAGGAAGCGGATGTGGTTCTGGGGCAGCCGGACTTCGAAACGCGCCCTGAAGGCGAGCCCAAGCGGGACCGCCTGTTCCGACCGGTCGGCATCGCGATCACTGCCAGCGGGAAAGTGGCAGCTGCCGACTTGGCGCATCACCGGGTGCTCGTGTTTGAAGGGCCTTTCGAAAACGGCAAGCCAGCCTCGCTCGTGCTCGGACAAGCCGATGGAGAAACAGCCACCGCGGGCGGCGAGTTGAACCAAATGAACTTGCCGCTCAGCGTGGCCGTGGATGCGCAGGACAGGATCTACGTCGCTGATTCCAGCAACCGGCGCCTGCTGGTGTTTGACCGCGCTGAATTCCTGACCGATGGAAGCGCGCCGGCGCTGGCGCTCAACCTTGCCTCGAACAACCGCAATGTGACGCCTATCGGGCTGGCCATTCAGAACGGTTCCGGCGACGTGTGGGCCGCCGACGGTGCCGGCAACCGCGTGTTGCGCTATCCGGCCTATGAAACACTGGCGATCACCGGAGACTCGCAGTGGAATTACGCCTTCCAAACGTACGGCCCGAGATCCCTCCTGCCGACGAGGAGCGGCGCGCTTATGGTAGCCGATGCGGCGCACCGCATCACGATGCACTACCCGCTGCACGTTGTACTGAACGGCGCCAGCGGATTCCCGCGCGTGGCGCCGGCGACTATCGTGCAACTGGAGGCGACCGGCGTCCGCTTTGTGGAAGAGCGCGCCGAGGCCGGTGCCGCCCCCTTGCCGAAAGAGCTCGCCGGGATTGAAGTGCTGGTGGAGGGCATCCCCGCGCCGCTGCTGAGCATCGATGGGGGAACGATCCGCATGATCGTTCCCAAGGACGCCCCGATCTCCGGCGCCGCGGAGTTTCTGGTTCGCCGCGCCGCCACGGGCGAGATCCTCGCGCACGCCTATATCCAGATGTTTCATGCCTCTCCGGCAGTGCTGTTCGCCGGCACAAATCCGGCGGCTTCCGGGCAGGCGCGCGCCGTGAATCAGAATGGCGCCCCGAACAGCGCTTCCAACCCCGCCACTGTGGGCCAGGAGCTGACGGTTTATCTGACCGGTTCCGGCCCCGTAGACGGGATGCCGGAAGACGGGGAGGCGCCCGGGAGCGAACTGCCTTTGGGAGAGGTGCTCGCGTTCCTGTTGCCCCCGCAAGGAGCGATTCAGGCGCAAGTTCTCTCCGCCGCTCTCGATCCGGATGAGCCGGGAGTCTGGCGCGTGCGGATTCGTGTGCCCCAAGTGGCCGCGGATGGCAGCTACGGCTTCGCCGTGATCTTTCGCAGCATGGCCAGCAACAATATGACGGCCGGCTCCACGACGTTCCGCTCGACGCCTTTGGTGAGCGTCCGGCGTTAGCGCCTCTTCAGGCTGCAGGCTTCCAGCGCTGCAAGTAAGCGCGCGCGCCCTCGGAAGTGAGATAGCGCTCGAGCTGCTCCCGCTCCGTGCGGAGCAGGTCGACCAGAATCAGTCCGTCAAGCACGCCAGAGAATTCGGGATCCACGCTGAAGGCCAGCAGGCGTCCCCCCAGCCGCAAATACTGTCGTAGCAGGACGGGGAGCCCTTTGCCGTCCGGCTCGATGGAGGCGACCAATTCGGAGAGCTGCTCGGCTTCGTTCAGGCGCAGGCGCTGCCACTCGCGCCGGATGGCTGCGGCGCCGGGGGCGCGCAGTGGGCGGCGCGGCCGGACGAGGCGTGCCAGCTCCGGGTCGCCCGCCGTTGCTTGCAGAGCGATGGCCATCAGCATCCGCGAGACCGGCTGATAGCTCTGGCTGATGCTCACCGGACCGAACAGGTAACGGACCTCGGGGTGACGGCAGACCCATGCGCCGATTGCTTGCCAGAGCGTCAACAATGCCATGTACTGCTTCTGGTAGGCCGGACTCACGAAGGACCGCCCCAGTTCGGCTGCCGGACCCAGCCGTCGGAAGAAGCCCGGCTGATAGCGGAACAGGGTGGATGTGTACATGCCTGCAGGGCCATGGGCCGGCAGGATGGAGGTTGTCGGACCGATGCGGTAGCCGCCCGCGATGGCGCCGTCTTTCATGTTCCACAGCACGAGCTGCTCGTAGTGGGGATCGAACCGGTCGACGTCGATTTCCCGGCCAACTCCCTCGCCTGCCGCCCGGAAGCTGATCTCCCGGGCCCTCCCGATTTCTTCGAGCAGCTCGGGGTCCTCTTCGCCGCGAAAAAGGGCGACAGCCCATTCAGCGTTTTCGACGAGGCAAAGCCGCTCGAGGGACCGCTCGAGCAGGTCGCGGCGGGACGGCGGCCGGCTTTCGTGCTTGTCGCCGGTGTGCCCTGGCGGCGGAGGGGCCGTGCATCTGCCGAGAAGGCTGTTTCTGGCCTGAAGATGCGTGATCAGCGCGCGGTCGTCGAAAGACGAGAGCTTGCGCCACGAAACCGGCATGCCGATCCGCACTTGCACCCGCGCCCCGCGTTTGTTCAGCAGCTCGAAAGGGAGGCGCAACGTCCGCAAACGAGGGTGAACCGCGCCGAGGACATGAAACGCGGCGCTGTTGGCCGCGCCGATGTGGAATGGCAAGGCCGCGGCGCGGGCAGCCCGGACCAGGCGCGCAGTCGAGGGGCCCCACTCCGGATCGGCAACAGCCCGCTGCTTCCAGTCCAGGCGGGAGACATCGCCGGCGGGGAACACGACGAGGGCGTGGCCCCTCCGCAGCCAATCCAGGGCCGCGCGCATGGCTGGCAGATTGCGCCGGACGCTGCCTCTCCCAGCGTACGGATCCACCCTGATCAGGTAAGGCTCGAAGCCGGGATCGGACGGCAGCAGATGGTTCACCAGAACCCGGACGTCCGGCCGTACGGTGAGGACGACAGCGGCCGCGACCGCTCCATCCAGCAGCCCGGTCGGATGATTGGCCACGACCACGAGCGGCCCGGAGGCGGGGATGCGCTCCAGCTCGCCCGGAGGGATCTCGATGGACACCCCCAGGGCCCGGAGCACCTTCTCGAAAGCATTTGCGCCCGGCTCCCCGCCGGCTTGTCTGGCCAGTTCGCGGAGCTTTCTGCAAACGACCTCCGAGGCGGCATTCAGAATGGGCTGGCCCGGCCGGGCCAGTGGGAACGCCAGGGGAGGGCGCGCGGAGGCTGCAGTGCGAATCAAACTTTCCAGTCTCACACCTACAGTGTGGCCGGGAAGGTTTCAAAACATCGTGAACGGGACGTGTCGATTGGTTGAATCCTTCCGGCGCGCTATGCTGGCAAGGCAAGGAGCGCAGATGGAAAAGCAGCCTCTCGAGACGGTCCACGAATTCACCATTTCGATGAAGCAACTCGAGGATTTCGAGTTCGAGGTGCGGTTTGACAAGGAGCAGCATTCGCCGCTCAGAATGGACGAGCCTGAACCGCTCGGCCGCGATTCCGCCCCCAACGCGTCCCGCGTGCTGGCCGCCGCCATTGGCAACTGCCTCACAGCCAGCCTGCTGTTCTGCACGCGCAAGGCGCGCGTCGAGATGGGGCCGGCCGAGACGCGCGTGCACGTGAAGCTGGGGCGCAATGAGCGCGGACGCCTCCGCATTGCCGGCGTCGAAGTGGAAATCGATCCGCGTTTCGCCCCGGGAGAGCGGGAAAAGGCCGCGCGTTGCCTCGAGTTATTCGAGGATTTCTGCGTCGTCACGCAGAGTGTGCGAGAGGGAATCCCTGTAGAAGTGCGCGTGAAGGAATAAAGCTGCTGTCGCTCAGCGGCCCTTGCCGCGCGGGGCAAACTCGCGGATCGTGTTGAACAGCGCCCAGACGCCGAGCTGGATGCCGACGCCGCGGAACGCCTCCGCCCTCGTGCGGTAGCCGGCGGGCATCCACGCGTTGCCGATGAATTCAGCCGCGAACGCCGAGCCGATGCGGGGAGTGTTGAGAACGGTGCTGCCGTTGCGGTCCAGCGTCAGGAAGTTCCACAACAGCGCGTGCCCGAAGCGGGGGAAGAATCCGGTGCAACCGCAGCGGACATAGCGAACTTCGTAGCCGAGCGCCGCCGAGGAGGCGTGTGACATGGAATCTTGCAGGGCGAAGCGCGCGAAGCGGTTGGCGAAGCGGCGCGAGTAGCCTTCCGTGCCTTGGGGCCAGGTCTCTGGCCGGTTGTTCAGATGGTCGCCCAGAGCGGGTCCGGCAGCCCGGAAAAAGGTGCCCGGAGAGGCGTAGGTGGCGCGCCAGTATATGTTCCAGCGCTCTTTGCCTTCCAGCGGACGCCAGTCTGAACGGTCCACAGTGTTGAAATAGCGGCCCCAGGCGCGGGGTGCCGGCCTGTCTCCGGCCGGTTCGACTGCAGCCGGCTCGCTCTGCCCGGCCAGCGGCAGCGCGAGAACAACCATGAGGCAAAGGCTCTTCAAAAACGGCTCCAGCTATATGGATGCGGGCCGGAGGCGCGGGGTCGGGAAATTCGCTAAACTGATAGTTTCAGCCTACAGCAAGGAGCTTCACTCTGCATGATCCAGGCGACCCAACTGCGCCCGGGGATGGTCATCAAGTTCAACAGCGAACTTCACTCGGTGTTTTCCACCTTCCACCGCACGCCGGGCAATTTGCGCGGCTTTGTCCAGGCCAAAATGCGCAACCTGCGCAGCGGCGCGATGATCGAGCACCGCTTCTCATCGGAAGACCGCGTGGAGAAAGCAGTGCTCGAGGAAGTGGAAATGGAGTACATGTACGACGACGGCGAGTACTTCTACTTCATGAACACGGAGAACTTCGAGCAGATCCACCTGACCAAGGAGGAACTCGGCGAGGGGACGCAGTATCTGGTGCCGAACCTCAAGGTGCATGTCGAGTTCTATGAGGGCAAGCCGATCAGCGTGGAGCTGCCGCCGACCGTGGATCTGAAAGTTGTGGAAACGGAGCCGGGACTGAAGGGCGCCAGCGTGTCCAACGTGGGCAAGCCGGCGAAGCTGGAATCGGGACTGGTGGTGACGGTGCCGCAGTTTGTCAACGAGGGCGACGTGATCCGCGTGAACACGTCCGAAGGGACCTACCAGGAGCGCGTGACGACAGCCTGAGATTGCCTCTGGCGCCGCCGGGGTTTGTCACGCTTTGACGTCGAGCAGGGAAGATCCGCCGCGGTTGGCAATTCGCTGAAGCGACCCGGCATAAGAGGCATGCTGGTGGAGTTCCGCCAGGGCGGAGGCGACCTCGGCGCGCATCCGCTCGGCTTCGGTGCGGCAGGCTTCTCCGAGCAGGCGGATGCGTCCGAGGACGGCGCGGGCGGGGGGACTTGCTTCTTGGTTGGGGCAGAGGGTCTGGAGGCGATCGAGCAGCATCTGGCGGCGGTGGAGGGCCTCCAGGTAAGCAGGGTCGCGGCGTCGCAACTGGCCCAGGAGGACTTCCGTGGCGGCGACGAGTTCGGCGAGGGTCTGTTCCAGCGGGCCGGTCTGGTTCATGAATTGGAGCGCTTCCCGTAGAGGACTGTATTGAGGCTTTCTATGGCCGCGTTCAGCATGGACTTTTGGCCTTCGAGTTGAGCCAGGAGAGCATCGGCAGCCTGGAGGCGGGACACGAGGGTGAGGCGGGTGGCGCTGACGCGCTCGTAGATGGCGTTGATCTGGTCTGTCAGGCGCTGATCCGTGCGGTCGAGGCTGTGGAGAAAAGCGGGGAGGGCGCCGGTGAGAGGGTCACTGTAGTAGGAGAGGCGGGATTCGAGGGCGCTCAGTCCGCTGGCGCCGTCGCCGAGCAGGGAGAATACGGCGGCGATTTGCGATTCGGACAAGCCTTGAACCACGGAGGGGTCGAAGCTCACCTGGCCGTCCGAGCCGAGCGAGACGCCGAGTTCGAAGAGGCTTCCTCGTTCACCTTCCATCCGGTAGCCGGTGATCTCGCGCAGGGCTGCCTGGATGTCATAAAGGAAGCTCTGGCCGGCCAGAGGGCCGGCGTTTTCGCCCGTGTGTGAGTCGAGCTTCTCTACCAGGGCGTTGTAAGCGTTGGCGAAGCCTTGCAAGGAGCTGGCGACGCCCGAGGCCGACGGCCGGACGTGGACATCGACAGTTTCGCCCGCAGCGGTGGTGGCGCGCAGCTCCAGGGTGACGCCGGGAATGGCCGAACTGATCGTGTTCGAGGACGAAGTGATCGTGACGCCGTTCAACTCAAACTGAGCGTCCGAGCCGCCGGAAACGGTGGTGAGCATGTCCGAGCCGGGGTCGCCCGGCGTGCTGCGCAGATGGATGGAACGCTCGCCGGTCTGGTTGGCCGTGATCGAGAGGTAGTATCGCTCCGGCCCGTCCCCCGTATCGAGGATGGTCGCTGTCAGACCGAGGCCGCTTGCGTTGATTGCGTCGCGGAGCCCGGCCAGGTTGTCCGCCTCCGGGGCGAGTTCGATCGTATGGCTGACGCCGTCCAGCACCAGCTCCAGCGTGCCGACCCCGCCGCTGACCGCCGTCGTGTCGGTATCGGCGAAGCCGGAGGTGGATCGCGAGACGGCCTGCGTGCCGAGGCTCGAGATGTTCGTGATCCGGTACAGCCCCGCCGCTGCGCCCGGCCCGGCGGTGGCCCAGACGGCGGAGGAGCTGGATGCCGCCGTCAGCGCGCCGCCCATGGACAGCTGGCCGAGATTGCGCAGCGATGCAGCCAGATCCGCAACGGCCGTCCGCAGCTCCGCGGCCGCCATTTTGCGGGTCAGCAGCCCCGCCTGCTCCTGCTCGAGCGCCCGGGCCGGCAGGCTGGCGATCGACACAGAGCGGTCCAGGATCAGCTGGAAATCGTCGGAAAAGCTGCTGATGCCAGTGAAGGTGAGGGGGGCAAGGGCCATGGCGCTGCTCCGCGTCTCTCTTATCGGACGCCTCTGGCCGGTTCTACAGGAAATCCGCCGCCCTCAAGCGCGAAAGATCCGCCGCAGCGTGAACATGCCGGCGTGGGAGCGGGAGTGCTCCAGCTTGCGCCAGTTGTCGGTCACCGCGATCAGCATCCCGCTGACGTGGTTCGACCGCGACGAACACAGGAACTGCGCCAGCTCCACCTGTTGCGCCGGTTTCGTGCCGCCGGATGCCCGCAGCTGAAGCGCCTCTTCCAGCTCCGCTGCCCCTGCCAACGGCCCGGCGGCGATGATGTCATCGGTGAGGCTGGTATACGTGGCCCCGGGGTTCATGCAGTTCACCTGGATGTTGCAGTCACGCACCTCCTCGGCCAGGGTCTCCGCCAGGCGTGCCAGAGCTGCCTGCGCAGCGCTATAGGCCGAGAAATGGGGTCGCGGGCGGGCGGCGCCGGGGCCGGTCAGGATCAGGATCTTGCCTGCGCGGGCAGCCTTCATCTCCGGCAGGACTGCCCGGCAAAGATGCATGGTGCCGCCGAGGTTCGTGACCACTCCGTCCATCCAGGCAGACGGGTCGCAAACGTCCAGAGGCCCGATGGCGCCGAAAGCCCCATGGGCGCAAACCAGCACGCTGGCAGGGCCGGCGAAGGCGCGGAACCGCTCCACGGCGGACTCCACCTGCTCCCACTCCCGCACGTCGCAGGGAATGCCGATGGCCTTCCCGCCGTTATGCGAGATCTCCAACTCCGCCAGGTCCAGTTCCGCCCAGGAGCGGGCCAACAGGCCCACCTTCGCGCCCGCCCCGGCGAAAGCCAGAGCCAAGCGCTTGCCGATGCCGCGGCCGGCGCCGGAGATCAAGACCGTCCGCTCTGCGAACTCACCCGCTTCCGCCACGCAACTTTCTCTCCCTCCCGATCCTAGCAAGAGCGGAGGCGTGGTCAGCGGCGCGTCTTGATCTGATAGAGCGCCTGGTCGGCGCGGTACAGAAGGTTTTCGAGCGGCTCGCCCGGCTGATGCTCGGCCACGCCCATGGCGAGGCCGACGCGCAGGCGCACGGTCTCGCCGCTGACGGCAAGCTGGTAGTCGCCCGAGAGCGTCTGCTCGAGCAGGCGCGCCCGCGCCATGGCGTCGCGCAACGGCGCTGGCAGCAGGATCACGAACTCGTCGCCGCCCCAGCGGGCTGCCATGTCGTCGGACCGCAGCTGGTGCTTCAGACGGCTGGCGAAAACGCGCAACAATTCATCGCCTGCAAGGTGGCCGTGCACGTCGTTGACGCGCTTGAAGTGATTCAGGTCGGCCAGAACCAGACTGAACGGGATCCTGGCGTCGATCATCTCTTTCGCGCGTTGCTCGAAAGAGGCCCGGTTGCTCAGCCCGGTCAGCGCGTCGCGGCGTGCCGACCGCTCCACTTCGTCCAGCCGGAGCCGGTAAGCCTGCATCTCCTTTTCCAGTTCCGCCACGATCTGGCGGTTCTCCTGCCGCATCTCCTCCACCAGCGTCGTGATCAGCTTCACCTGCGACAGGATGTGCTGGCGGAGATCCTTCAGGTCCTCGCGTTCGGCGGCTTGGCGCAGCCCCGTGGCCACATCGAGAAACTCGGATTCGTGCCGGCTGCCCCTCTGTTGGAGGGAGGCGGCGGTGGCCTCAAGCAACTTCACCACCTCGGCCAGCTCCACCGTGCCCGCCAGTTCGTTGGAAATAAATCCGTGCGCGGTGTGCAACGCCTGGTCCAGCTCCCGCCGCGCCACGGCGAACTGCTCCTGCCCGGGCTCTGCCGCCAGTTGCTTGCGCGCCCTGTCCACGGTGGGGGGCTGGCCGCGGATCTTCCCGGCGCAGGGCTGGAAGACGTGACGCTCGACCCCCGCCAGGGCCTCGAGATACGCCTCCAGGGCGGCACGGAACTGCGCGTGCTGGTACTCGGCCCGGTCAAGACTGGCCCGCAGGCTTATGAATTCTTTAGTGCTCATGCTGTTTGGCGCTGGCGCGTTCAAGCCCCTTATCGGAGGGATGTGGCTGGAATTGAGGAATCCTAATCCGGGCACCGGCGGAGGCGGCCCGGTTTGCGCATCCGGCCCGGATCGGCTACGATAGGAAGTTGTGACGCCCCGGCAAGGTGCGTGTGCCCGCCCGGGCGTCTGCAAACCCGCCGGGACGGTTCGCGCCAAGGTTCCCGCAGCGTCAACAGAAGGACAAACCCATGTTTGCAGTGATAGAAACAGGCGGTAAGCAGTATCGCGTCGCGCCGGGCGAGACGGTTGTGGTGGAGACGCTGGCCGGAGACGCCGGCGCAGCGGTGGAGTTTGACCGGGTGCTCGCTGTGGGCACTGACGACGGCAAGCTGCTCACCGGCGCGGAAGCCGCCTCGGCCAGGGTGCGCGGCGAGATTTCGAAGCACGGCCGCGGCGACAAGGTGATCGTGTTCAAGTTCAAGCGGAAGAAGCAGTACAAGCGCACCATCGGCCACCGCCAGAACTTCACGGCGGTGAAGATTTCCGAGATCGTGCTCTAGGACAGGGAGAAGGCGAGTTATGGCGCACAAAAAAGGTCTTGGAAGTTCCAAGAACGGGCGCGACAGCGCGGCCCAGCGGCTGGGGATCAAGGTCTTCAGCGGCGAGACAGTAAAAGGCGGCGCCATCCTGGTGCGGCAGCGCGGCACGCGGTACAAGGCCGGACTGAACGTCGGCGTGGGCAGCGACGACACGCTGTATGCCCGCATCCCGGGCCGCGTCGAGTGGCGCGACCGCGGCCGGCTGGGCAAGTGGGTCAGCGTCGTCGAGCTGGAGTCCTGACGGGACTCGGCCAGCCGAGATCAGGAAGTTCCGCATTGGAGCCGCCATGCGGGCCCCGGCCCCGGCGGCTCTTTTGCTGTCTGCGAACCGGAGAAGGCGATGTTTGTCGATGAGGCGCTGATTCGCGTAAAAGCCGGCGACGGGGGCAACGGCTGCGTCGCCTTCCGGCGGGAGAAATACGTCCCGCGAGGAGGGCCCAGCGGCGGGGACGGCGGCCGCGGCGGGGACGTGGTTCTGGTAGCCAGCGAACATCACAACACGCTGCTGCATTTCCGGTTCAATCCCGAACACCGGGCCGAGCGCGGCCGCCACGGCGAGGGCAGCAACCGCACGGGGCGCAGCGGAACGGCGATGGAGGTTCCCGTGCCGGTGGGCACGGAGGTTTATGACGCCGACACGGGCGAGCTGCTGTGCGATTTCACCGAGCCAGGGCAGCGCTTTACTGTGGCGCGCGGCGGCCGCGGCGGGCGCGGCAACCAGCACTTCGCCACGCCCACTCATCAGGCGCCCACGCGCGCCGAGCCCGGCCAGCCCGGCGAGGAGCGCCGCCTGCGCCTCGTGTTGAAGTTGTTGGCCGACGTTGGGCTCGTGGGCTTTCCCAACGCCGGCAAGTCGACGCTGATCTCGCGCATCTCCGCCGCGCGGCCGAAGATCGCCGATTATCCCTTCACGACGCTGGAGCCGCACCTTGGCGTCGTGCAGATGCCCGATCTGCGCACGTTCGTTGTAGCCGACATTCCCGGTCTGATCGAAGGCGCGCATGAGGGCCACGGGCTTGGCATCCAGTTCCTGCGCCACATCGAGCGCACCCGGCTGCTGCTGCATCTGGTGGATGTCAGCGAGGCCAGCGGGCGCGACCCCAACCACGATTTCGAGGTGATCCTGGCCGAACTGGCAGGCTATAGCGAGGAGCTGGCGCGCAAGCCGATGTTCGTGGTGGCCACCAAGCTCGACGTGCTCGACGAACGGCGCCGTCTGGAGAGCCTTCGGCGCAAGGCAATGCGCCGCGGACTGCCCTTTTTCGCCATCTCCGCGGTCACAGGAAAGGGGCTGAAGGAGCTCCTGCACGCAGTGGCCGACGCAGTCCTGACAGCGCGCGGCGATTGATCAGCCGCCCGCGTCAGCGGCCGGACTCGTGGATCAGCGCCGCCGGGCTGTAGGGCTTGCGTTCCGCCAGGTACTGCTGTTCGGAGAGCATCTTGTATACTTGGCCGGCAATGCCGCTCGCCACGGGGCCGTTGACCGGCGCGCCGCCGGTGAGCAGCACGGTGACCACCAATTTGCGCCCGCCGACGTCGTTGAAGCTCGCAAACCAGCCCAGGTGGGTGCGGGCGTCCGTGCACGTGCCCGTCTTGCCAAAGATAGGTGTGGAGGGGTCGAATGCGGCGCGGCGCGCTGTTCCGTAGTCGACGGCGCCCATCATGCCGGGCAGGATGTCCTCGATCCGGGCGGCGATCTCGATCTGGCGCTTGAGTCGAGGCGTGAGGCGCTCGGCCTCTTCCTGGGCGCGAGGATGCTGGAGCCAGTACAGGGAACCTCCGTTGGCGATGGCCGAGACCAGCGCGGTCAGCTGGAGCGGGGTGATAGCGATGGCTTCGCCGAAACTGGTCATCATCCCGCAGGGAACCTCCTTGGGCTTCCACTCCGGCAGGATGCCCTGGCTCTCGCCCTCGATGTCCAGGCCCGATTTTTCGCCGAGGCCGAACAACCGTGCGTAATGGTAGATCCGGTCGAAGCCCAGCTTCTCGCCGATATCGAAGAAGAACTTGTTGTTCGAACGCGCCAGGGCCTCCGTGAGATCCATGCTTTCGCGGCGCGTGAGCCGGAGGCGTGTCTCGCGATCGATGATGCCCTCATGCAACCCGGCGACGGCGGCGACGAGCTTGATGGTTGAGCACGGCTGGTAGGCGCCAGTACGCGCCAACTTCTGGTTCACCATCGCGAGAACGCGGCCGGTGAACGGATCCGCCACAACGACGCTGCCGTTGTAGGGCCCGAGGGCCTCTACGGCGGCGCGGCGTACCACCGGATCCTCTCCGTCGGCCACATCTCCGAGCGTGGAATCGGCGTAAGTCGGCGTCGACCAAGGGCTGTAGAAGCGCCGGCGTACGCCTCGCGCCCGCTGCTTGCCGGTAACGGCCAGTGAGCGTGTGCCTGGAGTAGCGGTGCGGGCCCGCACGGGCGAGGATTTCCCCTTTTTCGCGGAGGAGACAGACCGCGAGGCAGGCGATGCCTTGGCTACCGACGGCTTGCGCACCTTGGCAGCCGTAGTCGAGGCTTCCTTGCTGCTCGTGCGTGAAACTCCCGCTTTCTTCTTCGCTCCGGAAGCGGCCTTCTGCGGCCCAGCGGGCAGCAACGACGCGGCAAAGAACGCCAGGCAAAGGAGACGAACCATTCTCTCTTCCTCTCGAATTTTCGTTTCGAGGCGGAAGACGCGCCCGGCGTCCCGCCCGGGTCAAACAAGACACACCCATTCTGTTGTATCGGCGGGCGGTTCGTCAAGCTGTAATCTCTCTGTCGGCCGGCGGGAACCACCGGCGCGCCGGTAGTAAGCTATGGGGGAGATGGCGATCCGGATTTCGATGGGTTCGTGGTCGTTCGCCTTCGGTCCGTATGCGGCCGATCCGAAGCCGCTGGAGGAAGTGGCCGAGCGGCTGGCGCGGGCCGGTTACAACGGCATCGAGCTCAACGGCTATCCGCCCCATGCGACACTGGAGCGTTACGCTACCCGCGGAGCGCGGGCCGAACTGAAGTCGATGCTGGATGGGATGGGGCTGGGCGTGTCGGGCTACTCGGCCGACTTGAGCGCGTGGAATCCATCCATCGAAGAGAATCGCGAAGACTACCTCGACCGGTTCCGGCGCCTGGTGGAGCTGTGTCACGACCTCGGCAGTCCGATGATCCGTGTCGACACCGGCACGGCGCCCGGCGTAATGCCGGACCGTGAATGCCACCTGGCGTTCCGCCGCGTGGCAGACCTGTGGCGGGACTGCGCGGAGGCGGCGCGGCAGGCGCGCGTGGTCATGGCCTGGGAGTTCGAGCCGGGCTTCGTGTTCAACAAGCCGTCCGAGGTGGCGGCGATGTACGAACTGGTGGGGCATCCCTGGTTCCGCATTCTGTTCGATACGGCTCACGCGTACATGTGCGCCGTCGTGGGCGCGCGGCAGCACGGGGCGAAGGAGACGCTGGAGGGCGGCGTGGCGGCGTTCATCGAGAAGCTGGGTGAAGCCATCGGCGCCGTCCATGTGATCGATAGCGACGGCTCACTGTACGGGGACGACACGAGCCGTCACGTTCCCATCGGGCGCGGACGGGTGCCGTGGCGCTTTGTGGCTCCGGCGCTGGCGGCGCTGCCGCGGGTGGAGTGGTGGTGCGCCGACCTCTGCTTTTACGAAGGCGCATGGGAGATGGTGGAAGAGAACCTGCGCGCCGCCCGGGAGCTGGTGGCAATGGCACAGGGCGGCATCCCGGGCGGCGCGGCGCAAGGAGGCACGTGATGCGGTTCGCGATTCTGGTTCTGCTGGCGGCGGCGGTGCCGGCGGGCGCGCAGCCCGCCTACGATCTGCTGCTCAGAGGCGGCCACGTGATCGACCCGAAAAACGGGATCAGCGCGCGCCGGGACGTGGCGGTCGCCAAGGGGCGGATCGCGCGCGTGGCGGCATCGATCGATCCGGCGCAAGCGGCTCGCGTCGTGGACGCGACAGGGCTCTATGTAGTCCCGGGCATCATCGACATGCACGTTCACGTCTATGCCGGCACCGGGCTCAAGGGCGTCTACACGGGCGACCTGAGCGTGTACCCCGACGGCTTCTCCTTTCGCACGGGCGTGACCACGATGGTCGACGCCGGCACCAGCGGATGGCGCAATTTCCCGGACTTCCGCCAGCGGGTGATCGAGCGGGCCAGGACACGCGTGCTGGCGTTTCTCAACATCGTCGGCGGCGGCATGGGCATCACGAGCGAAGACGATCCGGCCGACATGAACCCGGAGGCGGCCATTCGCATGGCGCGCGAGAACCGGGACCTGATCGTGGGCATCAAGGTGGCGCATTACAGCAAGGAAGGATGGCCGGACATCGACAACGCGCTGAAAGCGGCCAACGAGCTGAAGATCCCGATCATGGTGGATTTCGGCTGGACGAACGAGCGGCGCAACCTGAAGATCCTGCTGGAGGAGAAGCTCCGCCCCGGCGACATCTACACGCATTGCTACTCCGGGCACCGCGACGAGCTGCTGGACGGAAAGACGAATCCGGCCATGTGGGCGGGGCGCAAGCGCGGCGTCCGGTTCGACGTCGGCCACGGCGGGGGCAGCTTCTACTGGAACATCGCGGTGCCGATGACGAAGGAAGGCTTCTGGCCGGACTCGATCTCGACCGACCTGCACACGGGCAGCATGAACGCGGGCATGAAGGACATGATCAACGTGATGTCCAAGATCCTGAACCTGGGAGCGCCGCTGGAGGACGTGATCCGGATGTCGACCTGGACGCCGGCCCAGCAGATCGGCCGCCCGGAACTCGGCCACCTCAGCGAAGGCGCGGAGGCCGACATCACGGTGCTCAGCCTCCAGAAGGGCCGGTTCGGCTTTGTCGATTCCGCCGGAGCGCGCCTGGACGGGGACCGTTGGCTGACGGCCGAAGTGACGGTCAAGGGCGGCGCGGTGGTCTGGGACCGTCTCGGCCGTGCAGCCACGGTTTGGGAGAAATTCCCCTACAAGAAGCGCGAGAGGCCCAGATAGCTGCGCGGCGTCAGGAGCGGATCCGCAACCTTGCGGTGGAGGCGGAGGCCATGGCGGCCTCCATCGTCTCCAGTTGATAGGCGGGCCCGAGGGCGAACAGCGCCGCGGCCGGGTGCCAGAGCACCCACGTGGGCCACATCCACCGGTCGGGCAACATACCCTGTGCGTTCAGAGTGATGGCCAGGCTTCCGCCGCAAGTGAGAAAGATGGCCCAGCTGTAAGCCGTCCAGCATCGCTCGATCAGGCCGTGGCGGAGCGAGAGCTTGGCCCGGCGCAGGAAAATCGCAACGACGAAGAGCGCGGCGTAGAGCGGGTCGATGGTCAGATTGAGGAACAACAGGGGCGTGGGCTGCACGCGTGGATCGCCCAGCCAGCGAATAGCATTGAGCAAATGGCAGGCCAGCAGAAGCGACAGAACAACCAGTGCGAAGAAGTCGAAGGTCCTGAGCTTCGGCAGCAGGCCCAGCCGCACGTAGGTTCGAAGCGCCAGCATGAGGCCAGCGATGAGCACACCAGGGAACAGAATACCTCCCAGCAGGCGCCCGAATTCACTCAGTGCGGGTATCCAGGGTTGCAGCGCCGGGAAAGGCCTCAATGGGTTCAACAGGATGTCATGACCGAGGACGTGGCGCACGAAGTTGGAGGCGGCTTGGATGGCCGCTGCAGTGGCCAGCAAGAGCCAGCTTTGCCGCATCGGTTCGTCCTGGCCGAAGAGAGACACGACCCGGGCGCCGGTGGCCGCTCCGGACAAAGGGAACGCCACCAACAAGAAAGCTCCAAACTCCCGGAACCAGAGATTGAGCGGCTGCGCGTCTCCGGTCTCCAGCCAATAGAAAATGAACAGGATTGCGGTCGCCGTGAAGCCCGCGGTTGTCCAGAGGATCAGGGGCGGCCAGGCAGTCGGTTCGATCCTTGTCATGGCGCTGGCCTACTCGCGATGGGAATTGTGGGCAGAGCGGGTGCGCCGTGGCGCCGGGCCGGAGATGCAAGAGGCTGCCCGGGCACCCAGCAGGGCCTCCAGCACGTCGGCCGGAGTCCGGCCGGGAGGGAGCGGCGCGCTGGGCTGGCCAACCAGCCGTCCGAGGTACGGCATCAGCGCCTGCGAAGAAATGGCGCCCGTTCGAGGTGTTCCTGACGATCCGCGAGCCGTTTCGAGGAACGCGGGCCAGTTTTGTCCCGCACTGGCAGGGGCGTTGGCCGCTTCCTCAAACAGCGCCGCCAGAGCATCCAGATCTGACAGGAGCTCGCCGAGCCGGCCACGGCACCGCTGGCACTGCCCCAGATGGCGCACAGCCCGGCGTCGGGCGGCCCGGGACAGGGCTCCCGCATCGAAGGCCAACAGGGTTGCATCAGACAGGTGGGGCCGCAGGAGCCGGACCAGCAGCCGCCGCATCCGCCGGATCATTTTTCCCGCCCTTCCTCCCGCGCATACTTTCTGGCCTTGTTCAACGCCCGGGACATGAGGCGCGCGACGCTGCCGCCGCTGATGCCAAGCGTATCCGCGATTTCATGGTACTTGAAGCCCATGCAGCGAAGCCGGAGGCACTCAAACTCCCGGGGCGACAGGCGCGAGCGGAGTTTCTCAAGAATCGCGAAGGGGCCTGCTGCCTGCTGCTCGGCGGCGATGCTTTCCACCAGCCGCGCCCTGGGCTTCTGCCGCCGCGCCTCGTCCACCAGGAAATTCAGGACCACACGCGCCAGCCACGCCTTCGGCGTTCGAATGATCAATCCGCGGCGGCGTTCGGCATAGTAGCGCAGGAACGCCTCTTGCACGGAGTCCTCCGCCAAGGCCAGGTTGCGGCATTCGATCAGGGCGAGCCGCACCAGCATGGGAGCGTGCGCCTGATACAGGACGCGAAGCTCCTCGAGCAGTAACGCCTCCATGTTCGCGGGCGCAGAGACGAACAGGTCTGCTTGCAGGAAAATGTCGGCTGGCTGCTCCGATGCTGGGTCGTGGCTCATCAGGCGTCTTTCTTGAATTGTCCACGCCATGGCCCCAAAAGGCAACGGCCAGAGGCCCAGAACCTAAGGTATTCCGTCTAACTTGGCGCCCAAATTGACTTAGGCGCCGGAACGCCGTCAAGAATAGGCCGCCCCTGCCCGTCATGAGAGCGATAAGCGGGACAAAACACCCGCTGGACGGAGGGAGAGGTGCCTCTGCGAAGGAACAGACAGCGAGGAAATGCGACCGTCGAGTCCGCTCTGATTCTGCTGCCGCTGCTGGCGTTGACATATGCGTTCATCGACCACGGGCTGGTCGTCTTCCTGCAGTCGACCTTTCAGCACGCCGTGCGGGAAGGTGTGCGTTATGCGGTGACGTATCAGACGGCCGGCGGCATGGGCCATGACGCCTCGATCCGCCAGGTTGTGGTGAACCAGTCGATGGGTTTCCTCAGGGGCAGGGAGGATGCGGTCAAGATCCGCTATTTCGACCCTGCGACGTTTCAGGAGGTTCCTGACAACGTCCCGGGCAACATCGTGGAGATCTCGATCGAAGGGTACCAGCACCGCTGGCTGGCGGCACTGTGGCGCGCGCCCGGGGCGATCACGCTGGGCGCAAGGGCGGCTGACCGGATGGAGGGTCTCCCGACGGGGGCGTCTCCGCCGCCGAGGTAAGGGATGGCAGGAGGACGGCTTATGAAGCAGGCGCGAGTCCGCAAGGCGCGGCGGGGCAATGCGTTGATTGAGTTCGCCCTGGCGTTTGCGCTGGTGATGCCTCTCTACGTGTGGATGCTCGTGTTCGGTCTGGATCTGCGGCGGATGATGCAGACCGGGCAGGTCAGCCGGGACGCCGGTCATATGTTCGCCCGCGGCGTGGACTTTTCCCTGGCTGGCAACCAGGATGTGCTGGTGCGTTTGGCAGCCGGGATGAACATGACGCGCACCGGGGGCGCCGGCGTCGTGATTTTGACGCGAGTGTTGAAGGTTGGCGCCCAGGAATGCACCGATGGCGGCATCTCTGTTGGTTCGTGCGCGAATCTGGGGCAGCCGGTGGTGACGCAGCGGATCGTGGTGGGCAACGTCAGCCTGAAGCCGAGCCTTGTGGCCACGCCGGCCGCGGGTCTGCTGCAAAGCGACGGCTCGATCAGGCCATCCGACTATCTGACGAACTCTGGCGCGCGCGCCACAAGCTTCGACGCGATCCTGAACCTGGCGGATGGAGAAACGGCCTACGTGGCCGAGGCGTGGTTCGAATCACCGGTGAAAGACTTTCCAACGATGAACAACAGGGGGCCGATCTATGCGCGGACGATCTTCTGAGCAGCGCCGCGGTATTGCCATCGTGATGCTGGCTGTCAGCCTGGTGCTGATCCTCTTCATGGTGGCCCTCGCCGTGGATGCGTCGTACCTGTACACGGTGCGCGCGAAGCTGTCGATGGCGTGCGACGCGGCCGCCCTGGCGGCGGCGCGCTCGCTCAATGTGGGCTTGACGATGGCCGAGCAGGAGGATTCCGCCCGGGCCCGGGCATCTGCGTTTTTTGACGCGAATTTCCCCGACGGCAACCTGAACACGCGGAACCGGAGCGCATCCGTCGTAGTGGAAGAGACGGCGCTGAGGACGCGCTCGGTGACCGTTTCCGCCCGTGTGGACGCTCCCACCTACTTCATGCGGCTGGCGGGCATCGCTACGGTGCCCGTGGCCGCGTTGGGCAAGGCCTCTCGCCGCGACGTCAACATGATGATGGTCCTGGACCGGTCGGGCAGCATGCAGAGCGCCGGCGCCTGCGAGCCGATGAAGTCGGCCGCCCGCAGCTTCGTGGCGCGCTTCGCCGAGGCGCGCGACCGTCTGGGCATGATCACCTATAGCACCGCCTGGCATTACGCCTACCCGCTGACGAAAAACTTCAAGACGCAGTCGCCCACCCTCGATTCCGTGATCAGCACCGTTATCTGCACCGGCGGCACCTCGACCGCCATGGCCGTGAGCGAGGCCTACAACCAGCTTTCCGCCATTGCCGAGCCCGGGGCCCTGAACATCATCATGCTGTTCACCGACGGGATTCCTACGGGCCTGACCGCGCAGTTCCCGGTGAAGCAATCCATCGACTCCCGCTATGGCAACGGGGAAAACCGAAAAGTGGATGGCGTGACCTACTACTACCCCAATACCGGAACGATTTACAGCATGGAGCGCAGCGGGTGCCGCGACTCTGCCAACAGGAGCTACTTGCAATCCGGGTGGAGCCCGCAGGACCGCGTGGGCGTGCTGGTGTCCAGCGGCGAAGGCACCGCCAGCACCGGCGCCACCTACGGGATCATTGAGCCCTATGCTTCCACCATGACGGCCGGCGACCGTTCCATCAACGGCCCGCTGGGCGCGCTGGACAGCGGCGCCGGGTGTGCGTTCGGGGCAGGCACCACAAACTTCAATCTGATGCGCTATGTGCGGCGGGACATCGCCTACATCCCGAATTTCGACCTGTACAACAACCGCATGGACTGCTGTTACCGGTCCGTCTCCACGTTCTCCTCCGGCCCATATGCCGGCCGAATCCGCCCCGACCGGCCATCTTCGGTCGGCGCCGCTTCCACGAACGCCACCGACAACGCTGCGAAGCGGATCCGTCAGAACCTCGCGATGCCCACCATTTTCTATGTGATCGGGCTGGGCAGCGTCGACTCGGTGCTGCTGAAGCGCGTAGCCAACGATCCTTCCAGTCCAACCTACAACCGGGATGAGCCGACGGGGCTTTACGTTTACGCCCCAGACAAGACGCAGCTCAACCAGGCGTTCGCCCGCATCGCTTCCGAGATCCTGCGCCTGGCCCAGTAGCGCTGCCGGCTACTCGGGCTGCCGCCCCGGCGCCGGTTCGTGCCGAGTGCACAATAGAGGCACGGGAGGCGCAAGATGGAAAAATCCTGCATCGCCATTCTGGCCCTGTGCCTGGTTCCCTGCGCCGGGCAAAGCAGCCGCGAAATGGAGGAACTGAACTGGGCGGAGTTCGCCGAACTGGTGCCGGCGAAGATCCACACCGTCCTGTTGCCCACGGGCACGCTGGAGGCGCACGGGGTGATCCACAACGGCGCGGACAATACGGCGCCGGTGGACATCGCCCGTGCGATGGCGCCGCGCCTGAACGCTTTGATCGCGCCGTTAATCCCCTACGGCGTCACCGGGAGCCTCGACGGCTACCCGGGCACGTTCCAGATCTCCGAGGCAGCCTACCGGCCGTTCGTCGCAGACGTCCTGCGAGGCCTCGCGCGCAACGGGTTCCGCAACATCCTGGTCATCAACGGCCACGGCGGTCCGCAAACCGCGATTCTCAATGATCTGGCCGAGCAGGCAAGCCGCGAGCACCGTGTGCGGGTGATGGTGATCAACTGGTGGGCCGCGTGCGCCGACCAGACGCTGCGCGTCTTCGGCCAGGACGGCGGCCACGCCGGATGGAACGAGACGGCGTTCACGCAAGCCGTGCGCCCGAAGCTGGTCCATCCGGAACGTCACACGTGGGAACTCGAAATCCCGCGGCCAGCAGCGGGAAGCTGGGCTGCGTATCCGTTTCCGGCGCCGGTGATTCTCTACCAACCGGGGCAGGGGTCGGTGCGGTTTGACGGCGCCAAGGCGAAGGAGTATTTTCAGGCCGTGGTGGATTGCATGACGAGGCTGGCCGGGGAGACGATTGAGAGATGGGACCGCATGAAGCTCTATCCCGCCGCGGATTCGCCCGCGCCGCCGCGCTAGGCGCGGCGCTGCCGGTGCTGACCGAACGGGCGCTGGCGCAGTTGAGCTATCCGGGCGAGGCGCCGCCAGACGCGGTGCTGCTGAACGCCAACGAGAACCCTCTGGGGCCGTGCGCCGAGGCGCTGACGGCGATCGAGCGGGCGGCGCGCAACGGCGGGCGGTATCAGTTCGGCGAAACGCTGAGGCTGGCGAGAAAGGCGGCCGAAATGGAGGGCGTCCCGGAGGAATGCGTGCAGTCCTTCGCCGGATCGAGCGATCCGCTGCACCGCGTCGTGCTGGCTTTCTGCGGTCCGGAACGGGCGTTCGTCACCGCCGATCCCGGCTATGAGGCAGGCGAGCGTGCGGCCAGGTTCGTGCAGGCGCCCGTGCGCCGCGTGCCGCTGACGAAGGAATACGCCCATGATGTTCAAGCCATGTTGCGGGCGGCGGGAACCGAGGCGGGCGTGTTTTACATCTGCAATCCGAACAACCCGACCGGGACGCTGACGCCGCGTCCGGCCATCGAGCATCTGGTGCGAGAAAAGCCCGCCGGCAGCGTCGTGCTCATCGACGAAGCATACATTCACTTCTGCGGCGCGCCGTCCTGCCTGGACACGGTGCGTGACCGCAAGGATGTGTTCGTGTTGCGGACGTTTTCCAAGATCTACGGGATGGCGGGGCTGCGCGCCGGGCTGGCGTTCGCCCGCCCGGACCTGCTGGACCGCATCCGTCCTTACGGAACCGGCTTTCTTCCGGTGACGGGCATGGCGGGCGCCATCGCCAGCCTGGAGGCGAAGAGCGTGGTGGCCGAGCGGCGGGAGTATGTCCGGAGGGTCCGCGAGGACCTGATGTCCTGGCTGCGGAAGCACGAGATCGACTTCGTGCCCAGCGTGAGCAACAAGATCATGATCCGCACGGCGAAGCCGGGGCGTGAGGTGACCGCGGCGATGGCGCTCAGGAAGGTGATCATTGGGCGCTCCTGGCCCTCTTGGCCGAACCATGTGCGGGTGACGCTCGGCACACCGGAGGAAATGGAGAAATTCAAGGCCGCATTTCTTCAAGTGATTTCCTCCTGATTCGCGCGGCATTTTCCGTCCAATTCGACGCGGGCGCGTGATAGGTGTAAATCCTGCCGCCGCGCGTGCACTGTTTACAAACATTCCAGGCCCGAGCGCGTAGATGACTACGAGCAGAAAGGCGGGCTTGAGCGCCCGCGGATCAAGAAGGAGGGCCGCTTCAATGACCTGGAGACACGTATGCACGACGGCTGCCGCTGTGGTGTTCGCCCTGGGCGCGCTGGCTGGAGAGGCGCGCGCGGAAGGGCGCATCCTCCGGGCGGAAATTCCATTCGATTTTCAGGCAGGAAATCACTTGCTGCCTGCGGGGACATACACTTTTGAGCACATGGCGATGAAGCCGGTGCTTGTCATCACCACGCCGGAGGGCCGCCAGATCGCCATGCTGACGCACCCGGCCGGAAAACTGGAGGCGCCGCCCGCACCGGGGCTCGTCTTCGAGCGCGAGGCTGGCGAGTACAGCCTCGCGGAGGTCTGGGCGCCCGGAGCTGCGCACCGCGCCGGTGTGACGCCGGCGAAGAAGGCCGGGCCGGTGGCGAGCGCGAGACAGCGAGTGCGCATCGTAGCCATGCTGACCGGGCGCTGACAGCGGCAGGCGGTCACCGGAAAGGTCGGAGGCAGCCTGCCGGGGGCCGGACCTCCCGCCGCAGCGATGCAGACTGCCCGCGGGAGCGGGACGGCCGCAGGGGCCGCCCCGCTTTTCTTGCGTCCGAAGGGGTTGCGCTTCGATCTTCTATACAATGAGAGGTTCCGGGCATCTGGAACAGCAGAGAGGCCCGGATGCCTGCGATCCACCGGGTCGTTGTCAGGGAACAGCGGAGCGCACAAATGGGAACGATTGCGTTGAATGGCGGTCTGGAGAAGACCGCCTTTTTCTACAGGTCCGTTGTCGGCAAGAAGGTGGTGATGGCGGCGACGGGCTGCGTGCTTTGCCTGTTCGTGCTCGGCCATATGCTGGGCAACTTGCAGGTTTATCAAGGGGCGGAGAAGCTGAACCACTATGCGGCCTTGCTGCAAGGGCTGGGCGCCGGGCTGTGGGCGGTGCGGCTTGTGCTGCTGGCGTGCGTGGGGCTGCACATCCTTAGCGCTTATCAGTTGTGGCGCCTGAAGCTGGATGCGCGGCCGGTTTCCTATGTCAAGAAAGCGACGGTGGCCACCAGCTATGCGGCGCGGACGATGATCTGGAGCGGGCCGATCGTTTTGGCCTTCATCATTTACCACCTGCTCCACTTCACCACCGGCCAGGCGCACCCGGACTTCCGCCACGGAGACGTGTATCACAATGTGATCGCCGGCTTCAGCCAGCCGGCGGCGAGCCTTTTCTACATCGCCGCCAACATTCTGCTGGCGATCCACCTCTACCACGGCGTCTGGAGCATGTTCCAGAGCGTGGGCGTGAACCACCCGCGCTACACGCCGTGGCTGAAGCGGCTGGCGAAGGTCTATGCGTGGGTGATCGGCGCCGGCAATGTGTCGATTCCGCTGGCGGTGCTGACCGGCTTGGTGAAGTAGACCGGGAGGGAGAAGCAATCATGGCATTCCAACTGGATGCGCGGACCCCGTCGGGCCCGCTCGAGCAGCGCTGGCCGAAGGCGAAGCAGGAGATGAAGCTGGTGAGCCCGGCCAACCGGCGTAAATACACGGTGATCGTGGTTGGCTCAGGGCTGGCCGGCGGCAGCGCGGCGGCATCACTCGGGGAGCTGGGCTACAACGTCAAGTGCTTCTGCTTTCAGGATTCGCCGCGGCGTGCGCACTCGATCGCCGCGCAGGGCGGCATCAACGCGGCGAAGAACTATCAGAACGACGGCGACAGCGTATACCGGCTCTTCTACGACACGATCAAGGGCGGCGATTTCCGCTCGCGCGAGTCGAACGTTTACCGGCTGGCCGAAGTGAGCGTGAACATCATCGACCAGTGCGTGGCGCAGGGCGTGCCCTTCGCGCGCGAGTACGGCGGCACGCTGGCCAACCGCAGCTTCGGCGGCGCGCAGGTGTCGCGCACGTTCTATGCGCGGGGCCAGACCGGTCAGCAGCTGCTGCTCGGCTGCTACCAGGCGCTGGAACGCCAGGTGGACGCCGGGCGCGTGCAGATGTTTTACCGGCACGAGATGCTGGACCTCGTCGTCGTGGACGGGCGCGCCCGCGGCATCGTCACGCGCAATCTGGTTACGGGGGCCATCGACTGCCATGTGGCGGACGCGGTTGTGCTTGCCACCGGCGGCTACGGCAACGTGTTCTATCTTTCGACGAACGCGAAAGGGTCGAACGCCACGGCCATTTGGCGGGCCTACAAGCGGGGCGCGGGCTTCGGCAACCCGTGCTTCACGCAGATCCATCCGACCTGCATCCCGCAGAGCGGCGACTACCAGTCGAAGCTGACGCTGATGAGCGAGTCGCTGCGCAACGACGGCCGCATCTGGGTGCCGAAGAAGAAGGGCGATACGCGCAACCCGAACGACATTCCCGAGGAAGAGCGCGACTACTACCTGGAGCGGATCTACCCGGCGTTCGGCAACCTTTGCCCGCGCGACATCGCCTCGCGCGCGGCCAAGATGATGTGCGACAAAGGCTACGGGGTGGGCCCCGGCGGCCGCGGAGTGTATCTGGACTTCAAGGAGGCGATCGGGCGGCTGGGGCGGAAGACGATCGAGGAGCGCTACGGCAACCTGTTCGAGATGTACGAGCGCATCACCGGCGAGGACCCCTACACGGTCCCGATGCGCATTTACCCGGCGGTGCACTACACCATGGGCGGGCTGTGGGTGGATTACCACCTGCAAAGCACGATTCCCGGGCTGTTCGTGCTCGGCGAGGCGAACTTCAGCGATCACGGCGCCAACCGGCTGGGCGCGAGCGCGCTGATGCAGGGCCTGGCCGACGGCTACTTCATCATTCCCTACACGGTCGGGCACTTCCTGGCGCAGGTGAAGCCGGGAGGAGTGAGCGATGAGCAGGCGGAGTTCCGAGCGGCGCGCGAGGAGGTCGAGCAGCGGACCATGCGCCTGCTGTCCATTCGCGGCAAGAAGACGGTGGACGAGTTCCACCGCGAGCTGGGCAGGATCATGTGGGAGTACTGCGGCATGGCCCGCAACGCGGCGGGGCTGAAGCAGGCGCTCGAGAAGATCCCCGAGCTGCGGGAGGAGTTCTGGCAGAACGTGAACGTTCCCGGAAGCGGCGAAGAGCTCAACCAGAGTCTGGAAAAGGCGGGACGCGTGGCGGACTTCTTCGAGCTGGCCGAACTGTTGTGTCTGGACGCCCTGGAACGCGAAGAGAGCTGCGGCGGGCATTTCCGGGAGGAGCACCAGACCGAGGAAGGCGAAGCGAAGCGCGACGACGAGCGGTTCTGCCATGTGGCTGTCTGGGAGTTCACGGGCGATGGCAAGCGTCCGGCGCGCCACGTGGAGCCGCTCAACTTCGAATTCGTGCATCTGGCGCAGCGCAGCTATAAGTGAGGAGCACAGGCGATGAAGATCATCCTGAACATCTGGCGTCAGAAGAATTCATCGAGCCCGGGCAAGATGGTGCGCTACGAGCTCGACCAGGTGAACGAGCACATGTCGTTCCTGGAGATGCTCGACGTGCTGAACGAGGAGCTGACGCGCAAGGGCGAGGACCCGGTGACGTTCGAGCACGACTGCCGGGAGGGCATCTGCGGCTGCTGCGGCTTCATGATCAACGGCATCCCGCACGGGCCGGAGCGGGGCACCACAGTCTGCCAGCTCCACATGCGCCATTTCCACGACGGCGAGGAGTTGTGGCTTGAGCCGTTCCGTGCCAAGGCGTTCCCGGTGATCAAGGACCTGATGGTGGACCGGAGCGCGTTCGACCGGATCATCTCCGCGGGCGGCTACATCAGCATCAACACGGGCTCCGCTCCGGAGGCCAATTCGATCCCGGTGAGCAAGCAGTGCGCCGACCGGGCGATGGACGCGGCAGCCTGCATCGGCTGCGGCGCCTGTGTGGCGGCGTGCCCGAACGCAAGCGCGTCGCTGTTCGTCTCGGCCAAGATCGCGCACCTGGGGCTGCTGCCGCAAGGGGAGCCGGAACGCGACCGGCGCGCCATGCGCATGGTGCTGAAGATGACGGAAGAGGGCTTCGGCTACTGCACAAACACGGGCGAATGCGAGGCGATCTGCCCGAAGGGCGTGAAGATCGAGAACATCGCCCGCATGCACAGGGACTTCACGAGGGCGGTGGCTGTGTTCCGCGAAGAATCGAAGGTGGGCGGCGCGGGTTGAGTGGCGCCCGGCAATTTCCGGGCAGAAAGGTCGAAAAATGGGGCTGCCCGGTGCTATTCTGGCATCGTGAAGCGGCCCTGTCTGCTGTTGTTGCCCCTGTTGGCCTTCACGCTTGTTGCGCCGCCCGAGGCTGAGCCTGCGGCGCAAAAGGCCTCCGGCAAGCCGGCCCTCAAGCAGGACAACGCAGCCAGCAAAGGGAAGAAGTCTTCCACGCGGCGGAGGACCGTGCGCAAGAAAGCCGCCACCCGGCAGGCACGCGGACAGCAGCAGCCCGAACCACAGCGAATCCGGCAAATCCAGCAGGCGCTGGCCGAGCGCGGCTACGCCGTGGCGCCGACGGGCGTGTGGGACGCGGCCACGGTGGAGGCGCTCAAGAGGTTCCAGGAGGATCACAACATCCGGAACCTGACCGGCAGGGGCAAGCTCGACCCGCTGACCCTGATCGCATTGGGCCTGGGTCCGCCGCAGAACCGCACAGCGCCATCCGGCGCGGCGGCCGCCGAACCTCCAAGGGAAGGAAATCGACCATGATCATTGGCGTACCCCGTGAAGTGAAGGATCACGAATCCCGTGTCGGGCTGGTGCCGCACGGCGTTACCGCGCTCGTGGAAGCCGGCCATCAGGTAGTGGTGCAGACCCGCGCCGGAAGCCTGAGTTCGATTACCGACGAAGAGTACTTGCAGGCGGGCGCGCGCATCGCGCCGACGGCGGCCGACGTCTGGAACGCCGCCGACATCATCGTGAAAGTGAAGGAGCCCCAGCCCTCCGAATACGGCTTCTTCCGCGAAGGGCTGACGGTGTTCACATACCTGCATCTGGCGCCGCTGCCGGAGCTGACCCAGAAGATGCTGGAGACGAAAGTGACCGGCATCGCTTACGAGACCATTCAGGAGGAGGACGGCTCCCTGCCGCTGCTCACGCCCATGAGCGAAGTAGCCGGCCGCATGGCAGTGCAGATCGGCGCGCAATACCTGGAGGCGCCGAACGGCGGCCGCGGCGTGCTGCTGGGTGGCATCCCGGGCGTTGCTCCGGGCAATGTTGTCGTGCTGGGCGGCGGCGTGGTGGGCCACAATGCGGCGCGCATCGCCCACGGGCTGGGGGCGAACGTTACCATCATCGACAAGAACCTGAACCGCCTGCGCGAGCTGGACGACATTTACAACGGCGGCGTGATCACTCTCGCATCCAACGCATGGACGATCCGCGAATCGCTGCGGCACGCCGACCTGGTGATCGGAGCGGTCCTGATCCCCGGCGCTAGCGCGCCGAAACTCGTGAAGCGCGAAACACTCCAGGTGATGAAGCGCAACTCAGTGATCGTAGACGTGGCCATCGACCAGGGAGGCTGCTGCGAGACTTCGCACGCAACCACGCACACCGATCCGGTCTATTTCGTGGACAACGTCCTGCACTACTGCGTGTCGAACATGCCGGCTGCGGTACCGCACACATCCACCTACGGGCTGACCAACGCCACGTTCCCCTACCTGATGCAGCTGGTGCAGCACGGTGTGCACGAGGCGATCGCGGCCAGTCCCTCGCTGGCGCTGGGTGTGAACACGTACAAGGGACACTGCACGCATCCGGCAGTGGCGGAGTCCCAGGGGATCGCGTACACGGAGCTGGCGAAGTTGCTCTAGGCGGGCGGTTCGCCTTTGCGCCGCGCGCCCGTCTTGAGAGAGGGCGCGCGGCGTCTTCCTGCCCGGTGCGGGCTGACGGCAGCCGCGGCGCTGCGCTATGGTGGTGATTCCCCCGTCCATGGCACGCATCCATCCGTTCCGCGCCCTTCGCTACACGCCCCGCGCGGGCGATGTGGCGCAACTCGCCACGCTTCCCTACGACGTCATTCCCGAAGAGCTGGAGCGCAATTACAGGGCGCGAAGCCCGTACAACTTCGCGCACCTGATCCTTCCGCGCGGCGATTATGCTGGCGCGGCGGCGCGCCTGGAAGAGTGGAGGCGCACGGGCATCGTCGCAACAGATGATGCGGATGCGGTGTTCGTCTACGAGCAGCAATTCCCAGCGCCGGGCAGCGGTGAAAGACTCCTGCGGCGCGGGTTCATCGCGCTGGGCGACACCGAGCCTTACGGGCAGACCGTTTTCCGCCACGAACGCACGCTGAGCGGCCCGAAGGAGGACCGGTTCCGGCTGCTGGAAGCCACGCGCGTGCAGTTCGACTCGATTTTCATGCTCTTTCCCGATCCGGATCTGGCGGTGGAACGGATGCTGGCGGAGACGGCGGCGCAGCCGGCGGAGATCGAATACGAGGATCACCAGCAGACGCGGCACCGTTTGTGGCGCGTGTCGGACGCGGCATGGGTCGAACGGCTGCAGGAGGCGATGGCGAACAGGAAGCTGCTGATCGCCGACGGGCACCACCGCTACGAGACGGCGTTGCGGATGGGGCAGGCGCGGACGATGATGACCTTCGTGGCGCTCGAGTCGCCCGGGTTGCGCTGCTTCGCCACGCACCGCCTGGTGCATTCGCTGCCGCAGTTCGATGCGGGAGCTTTTCTTGGGGCGCTGCCCAATGCCGCGCCTGGCGCCTGGCCGCTGGCCTCGCCGCCCGGGCATGTGCGGATCGGCGTGGCGAGCGCCGCGGGCGAGCACCACACGGACATTCCCGCGCCGGAAGGGGCGCTCAACGTTGTGGTGGTGCAGGAGGCGATCCTTTCGCCTTTGCTCGGACTGACGCCGGAGCGCGTGGCGGAGGGTGGGCACTTGGCCTACACGCGCTCGGCGGAGGAGGCGCGGGAGGCGGTGCGCGCGGGCCGGGCGCAGATCGCCTTTCTGCTGGAAGACTTGCCCGTGGAGGGGCTGGCGCGGGCGGCGTTCGCCGGGCAGGTGCTGCCGCAGAAGTCGACGTACTTCTATCCGAAGCTTGGTTCCGGGCTGGTGATGTACGAGCCGCCCCGCTGATGCGCCGCGCGCGATGATGGAAATGCGCACGGCGATCCATGAGCGGCCCGTCCTCTCCGAGAAACCCGCTGGTGCCGCGGCGGCACCTGTTGCTGTCGGCGATGGGAGTGTGGCAGGCGCCTCCCTTCCAGGCCGGACAGATGCTGGTGGCCACGTCCTCGCTGCGTGACGCGGATTTTGCCCGGTCGGTGATCCTGTTGTTCTCCGCGTCGGCGGAAGCCGTGATGGGCCTCATGCTGAACCGGCCACTGCCGCGCCGCTCCGGCGAGCCGCAGATGTATGCCGGCGGCCCGGTGCCGCACGGAGTGCGCTCGCTGCTGCCGGAGGCCGCTGATCCCTCTGCTACGAGGCTCTGCCCCGGCGTGTGGATGGTGGCGGGCAGGACTCGCTCGCCCCGGGGGCGGACTTACGTTGGATACGCAGGCTGGACGGCGGCGCAACTGAGGCAGGAGTGGCTGCGCGGCCTGTGGCGCATTCTTCCCGGCGAGGCCGACGCCGTGTTCGATCCGGAGCCGGAGCGGCTGTGGGAGCGGCTGCAGGGTCGTCAGGCGGGGCGGCGGCGATAATGGAGTTGTGTCACGAGCCACAAGTTTGATCGCGGTTTTCCTGCTGGCGGGCGGAGTGGTGCTCGCGCAGGCGGTGATGGACGGGCTGAGCGCCACGGTATGGGTGCAAACTTCGGTGGAGTACCGTGCCTGCGCGCTACAGGCGTGGCGTTCGGCGCAGCTGTCGCTCGAGCGGGCGCTGAAGGACAAGCGCTGGACGGCGGCGCTGGAACAGTCGGGCGACGCACGCCGGCTGCCGCCGGCGGTGATCGTGGACATCGACGAGACGGTGCTCGACAACTCGCCCGGGCAGGCGCGGTTCCTGCTGGAGGGCGTCGGGCGCTATTCGCAGAAGCAGTGGGAAGAGTGGACCTCCGAAGCGCGAGCGGAGCCGGTGCCCGGCGCGGTGGAGTTTCTGAAAGCCGCCGCGGCGCGGGGCGTGACGGTGTTCTACATCTCGAACCGCGGGCAGCAGGAGGCGGAGGCGACGCGGCGCAATCTGTTGGAGAAGGGTTTCCCGTTCCGCGAGCAAGCTGCGGGCGATCTGGGCGACGTGCTTCTGCTGCGGGGCGAGCGCCCGGAGTGGACCTCCGGCAAGAGCTCGCGCCGCGCAGCGGTGGCGGCGCACTACCGCGTGCTGCTTATGTGCGGCGATGATCTGAACGACTTTTTCCCGGCGCGGCTGAAGCCGGAAGAGCGCGCGGGGAAGGCGCGCGCTTATGATGCGTGGTGGGGCGAGCGATGGATCATCCTGCCGAACCCGATGTACGGTTCGTGGGAGGATGCCCTGTACGGTTTTGACCGGACGCTGAGACCCGTTGAGGTGCAACAGCGGAAACTGAAGGCTTTGCGGACCCGCTGATACAAGTTGCACTGCGGGGACGGAACGCGGATGTTGCGATGAAGGCGGAACGCCGCACGGTGCTGCTGGCGGCGGCTATTGCGTTCGCTGCATGGCTGGCGGCGGCGGTGTTTTCGTTCACGGCTCTGGGCGGGCAGTTCGACAACAACGTCTACGATTTTCTGTTCCGCGCTTCGCCGCCGCGCCCTGCCTCTTCGCCTGCGGCGCTGGTGGTGTTCGACGAGCGGACGTTCCAGCAGTATGGCGGCATCCGAAGGCTGCGGGAGAACCTGGCGCGGCTGATGGAGCGGATCGCGGAGGCGAAGCCCGCCGCCGTGGCGGTCGACGTGACTCTGGCCGACCCGGGCGACCCCGCGGAGGACGCGCGTCTGGCGGTGGCGTTTGCGAGGACGCCGGGGCTGGTGCTGGCTTGCGAGATGCTGCCGGACGGCACGGGCTGGCAGGATCCGGTCGAACCGTTCCGGCGGCACGCGGCCGCGGTGGGACACGTCTCGACGCTGGCTGGGCCCTATGACGACGTAAACCGGCGCATTACGCTGGAGCGGGTGGCGGGGCGCGCACGGCGCTGGGCACTGTCGCTGGAGACGCTGCGCGTCTCGACCGGGGCGGCGGAGATTGTCGCCTCGCCCGCAGACGTGACAGTAGGAACGCGCATGATTCCTTCGCGGTGGGACGAGGGGAGGCCTCTCCGTGTGCGCTATGCGGAGCGCGGCGTGCCCGTGTACTCCGCCGCGGAGCTATTGGGCGGCGGCACGGCGGCCGCCCTTGCGGGCAAGGCGGTCTTCGTCGGAGTGACTGCGATTTCGGCTGCGCCAGACAGACTGTTCACGCCGCTGTCGCGCGGGCTGCCGGTGGCGGGCGTCGAAATTCACGCGCAAGCGTTCCAGACGATGCACGCCGGGGCGCTCTTGGCCGACGCCCCGCTGTGGGCCACGCTGCTGGGGGCATTGCTGGGGGCCGGGCTGATTGTGGCGCCGCTGTCGCTGGCCATGCGCTGGCATGGCTGGGCGGCCGCCGGCGCCGTTCTGGCGGCGATGCACGTGGCGCCTTGGATTTGTTTCAAACAGGATCTAGTGGTTCCGGCGTCGGCGCCGGTGGCGGCGGCCTGGCTGGCGATGGCGGGCGGGGGCGCCTTCCGCTACTTCTTCGTGCGGCGGCGTATGGAGGCCAGCGAAGCCACTACCCGGCGCTACCAGCAGGCGTTCCATTTCGTTGCGCATGAGATGCGCACGCCCCTGACGGCCATCCAGGGATCCAGCGAGTTGATCTCGCGCTATAACCTGCCGGAGGCGAAGCGGCGCGAGCTGAGCCAGATGATCCACAGCGAATCGAAGCGCCTGGCGCGGATGATCACGACCTTCCTGGACGTGGAGAAGCTGAGCGCCGGGCAGATGGAGCTGCGGATATCGGACGTGGATGTGGCCGCGCTGGTGGAGGCGTGTTGCCAGCGCGCCGCGCCGCTGGCCGAACGCAAGCGCATTGCGCTCTCCAACCGCGTGCCGGGCGGGCTGACATTGCGCGCGGACGCGGAACTGCTGGAATACGCCGTCTACAACTTGGTCACCAACGCGGTGAAGTACTCGCCGGAGGAGACGGAGGTCGTCATTGGCGGGGCGTCCGGGGACGGCGCTGTCCGGCTGTGGGTGGCCGACCAGGGCATCGGCATGGACGAGGCCGAGGTGAAGCAGCTGTTCCGAAAGTTTTACCGGACCCGGCGCGCGGAGGAATCAGGCGAGGCGGGAACGGGGATCGGGCTGTCCATCGTGCGGCAGATCGTCGAGCTGCACGAGGGCACAATTGGCGTCCGCAGCGCGCCCGGCAAGGGTTCCACGTTCACCGTGGTGCTGCCTGCACGCTAAACTGGACTTCTGGCATGACCCCTCTTCTGCTGGTGGAAGACGACGCTGCGGTGCGCTCCACGCTTGCGACCTTCCTGGAGCTGGAAGGGTATGCGGTGGAGGCGGTGGCGTCGACGCGGGAGGCCCTGGAGCGGCTGGAGCGGGGCGAGTATCCGCTGGTGGTGAGCGACATTTATATCGACGACCGCACGGGGATCGACATTCTCCACGCGGCGCGGCAGTCTTCGCCGCAGGCGAAGGTGATCCTGATGTCGGCGCGCGGGAGCATGGAGACGGTGATGGCGGCCACAAAGGGCGGCGCCTACGACTACATCGCCAAGCCCTTCGATCTGGACGAGCTGCTGAAGATCCTGAAACGCGCAGAGGGTGTCGCTGCCGAAGACGACGATGAGGTGGAGCCGGAAGAGCCGCTGCCGACGGAGATGATCGGCAGCGCGCCGAAGATGGTGGAGATCTACAAGACGATCTCGCGCGTGGCTCCCACCGACGCGCTGGTGCTGATCGAAGGCGAGACGGGGACTGGCAAGGAGCTGATCGCGCACATGATACACTCAAACTCGGCGCGCGCCTCGATGCCGTTCATCCCCGTCGATTGCGCCTCGCTGGCGCCCACGCTGATCGAGAGCGAGCTGTTCGGCGCTATGCGCGGCGCCTACACGGGCGCGGACCGGGACCGCACGGGTGTATTCGAGGCGGCCAATGGCGGCACGGTATTCCTGGACGAGATCGGCGAAATCGACCTGAATTTTCAGCTGAAATTACTGCGCTTTTTGCAGGAGAAGGAGGTGCGCCCGCTGGGCTCCTCGCGCCCGAAAAAGGTGGACGTACGCATCCTGGCTGCCACCAACCGCGACCTCCGGAAGATGGTGGAGGAGGGGAAGTTCCGCGAGGATCTCTGGTACCGGCTGGACGTGGTGCGGATCACGGTGCCGCCGCTGCGCGAGCGGCGCGGCGACATCCCGCTGCTGGCGGCGGCGTTCCTGAAGCGCTACAACGAACGCTACGGGTTGGACACGCGGATCACCGAAAGCGGCATGCGGGCGCTGTCGGAGTATGAATGGCCCGGCAATGTACGGCAGTTGCAGCACATGATCGAGCGGCTGGTGATCCTGGCGCCGGGCGGAAGGATCACCGAGGACGCGGTGGAGGAGGCGATCCGCGCCTCGAGCCCGAAGGAGGAGCCGGGCGAGACGCTGGCCGAGGCGGAAGCCGAACAGATCCGCAAGGTACTGGCGGCGACCGGCGGCAACAAGAGCCGTGCGGCGCGCATCCTGGGCATCGAGCGCAAGACGCTGTACCGCAAGCTCGAACGGATGGGTCTGGCTTGAGACGCCGCGCTACACTGGGGTTGTCGGATCCTCCATGTCATCACGGATTCACGGGACAACCATTCTGGTGGTGCGCCGCAACGGCAAGACGGTCATGGCCGGCGACGGGCAGGTGACGCTCGGCTCGGAGGTGCTGAAGGCGCGCGCAAACAAGCTGCGGCGTCTGCACAAGGACAGGATCGTAGCCGGGTTCGCCGGCTCGACGGCGGACGCCTTCGCGCTGTTCGCGCGCTTTGAATCGAAGCTGGAGCAGTTCAACGGCAACCTGCCGCGCAGCGTGGTGGAGCTGGCCAAGGACTGGCGAACAGACCGCGTGCTGCGCCATCTGGAGGCTCTGTTGCTGGTGGCGGACGGCGAGCACGTTTACCTGTTGAGCGGCAACGGTGACGTGATCGAGCCGGACTCGGACTGCGCCGCCATCGGCAGCGGCGGCACAATCGCGCAGGCGGCGGCGCGGGCGCTGCTGGAGAACACGGATCTGGATGCGCGCGCGATTGCCGAGAAGGCGATGACGATCGCCGCCGACATTTGCATCTTCACGAACCACAATTTCCAGATCCAGGAGATCGGCTGACCATGGTGCTCTATCTGCCGGGTGACGCCAACCGGGACGAGCCGCTGCTGGACGAGCTGACGCCGCGGCAGATCGTGGCCGAACTCGACAAGTACGTGATCGGGCAGGCGGAGGCCAAGCGCGCCATCGCCATCGCACTGCGTAACCGGATCCGCCGGCAGAAGCTGGAGTCCGAAATCGCCGAGGATGTGATGCCGAAAAACATCCTCATGATCGGTCCCACTGGCGTGGGCAAGACGGAGCTGGCGCGGCGGCTGGCCAAGCTCTCCAACTCGCCTTTCCTGAAAGTGGAGGCATCGAAGTTTACCGAAGTAGGCTACATCGGGCGCGATGTGGACTCGATGATCCGTGACCTGGTGGAAGTGGCCATCGACATGGTGCGGGAGCAGAAGCTCGACGAGGTGGCGGACCGCGCGGAAGAGCTGGCCGAAGAGAGGCTGCTCGACGCGCTGATGCCCGCTTCGCCCGAACCGAGCGAATCGGCCGAGCGAACCCGCGAGAAGCTCCGCGAGCGGCTGCGCGCCGGGCGGCTGGACGACCGCATGGTGGAGATCGAAGTGAAGGAGCGCGCGCCGGCGTTCGAGATCTTCGGCAACACGGGCAGCGAGGAGATGGACATGAACCTGCGGGAGTTTCTCCCGCAGTTGTTTGGGCCCCGCACGACAAAGCGCACGATGCGCGTCTACGAGGCGTTCGATTACCTGGTGCAGGAGGAAGAAAACAAGCTCATCGACATGGACCAGGTGACGCGCACGGCCATCGAGCGCGTCGAGCGCAGCGGCATCATCTTCCTCGACGAGATCGACAAGATCGCCGGGCGGGAATCCGGCCACGGCCCCGACGTCAGCCGCGAGGGCGTGCAGCGCGACATCCTGCCGATCGTGGAGGGCACGACGGTCAACACCCGCTACGGCTTCGTGCGCACGGACCACATTCTGTTCATCGCCGCCGGCGCTTTCCACGTCTCCAAGCCCAGTGATCTGATCCCAGAGCTGCAGGGGCGGTTCCCGATCCGCGTGGAGCTGAAGTCGCTCACCGAGGACGATTTCGTGCGCATCCTCACCGAGCCGAAGAATGCGCTGACGCGGCAGTACGCCGCGCTGATGGAGACCGAAGGGATCCGCCTGACGTTCACGCCCGATTCGATCCGCGAGATGGCGCGGTTCGCGCGCGTGGTGAATGAAAACAGCGAGAACATCGGCGCGCGGCGCCTGCACACGATCATGGAGAAAGTGCTCGAGGAGATCAGCTTCGAGGGTCCTGATCTGCGCAAGAAAAAAGTGACGATCGACGCGGCCTACGTGCGCAAGCAGTTGTCGGGCATCGTTGAGGACCAGGATCTGAGCCGCTATATTCTGTGACCGGTCCACGCCGCTTCCTGCCCTGCCTTGCCGCCGCGATCTTGTGCGGCTGCGGATACACGGGCGATCCGCTTCCGCCGGCGCTGATGATCCCGGAGGCAGTCGAAGACCTGAACGGGTTCCAGCGGGGCGAAGTGGTCTTGTTGCAGTTCACGGTTCCGCAGAAGACCACTGAGGATCTGCTATTGAAGGTGCCTCCCGAGATTGAATTGCGAGCCGGCGAGAATCCTCAGGGCGGATTCGACATCTCCGCATGGCTGGCAGGAAGCGAGCGTCTGCCCGCACCGGAGATCCGCGAAGGCGTGGCCCGGCTGAGCGTGCCGGCGCGGGCGTGGGCTGGCATGGAGATGGTGTTTGGGGTGAGGACTCGAGGCCCGCGCGGCAGGGTCTCGCAGTGGTCGAACCTGCTCGTGTTGAGGATCATCGCACCGCCGGCGCCGCCGCGCGGGCTGCGCGCGGAAGGAACCCCGGAAGGCGTTCGCGTGACGTGGGAAGGCGAGGGCGCGCGGTGGCGCGTGTTTCGCAAGTCTGAGGCGGAGTTCGAACAGGCGGCGGAGGTGGAGCAGCGGGAGTGGCTGGACCGCGAGGCGAGTTTCGGAAAGGCCTATGAATACGCCGTCGAGCAGATGGCGCAGACCGGCGCGGCGCCAGCGGTGAGCGAACGTACGGCGCCGGTGCGGATCGAATACGAGGACAGGTTCCCGCCCGCTCCGCCTGCCGGGCTCCGGGCGCTGGCGGGAACGGGCTCGATCGAACTGAACTGGGACCGGAACCGCGAGGACGACTTCCGCGCCTACCAGATTTGGCGCGCCGAGGAGGACGGCGAGCTGCAACGGCTCGGCGAGCCTGGTCCGTCGTCGACCTTCAGCGACCGGACAGCCGCGCCGGGCAAACGCTACCGGTACGCCGTGTCCGCCATCGACGAGAAGGGCAATGAAAGCCGTCCCTGCGATCCGGTGGAAATCGTCGCACCATAGATAGAGATGTCGAACTACGCCAGAATTGCCCGTGACTCCGCCGTGCCGCTGGATGCGCCTGACCATCATCCGGGCGTGCTCTGTGGGCGGCTCGTGGGGGAGCGCTTCGTCACGCCCGCGGGGGCCAGTTACCGCCTGGACGATGTGCGTTTCCTGCCGCCCGTGTGTCCGTCGAAGATCGTCTGCGTGGGCAGGAACTACGCGGAGCACGCCCGCGAGCTTGGCAACGAGGTGCCTTCCGAGCCGTTGCTGTTCCTGAAGCCGCCGTCGTCGCTGAACGGGCACCGGGCGCCTGTGGTGCGGCCCCACGGCGTTGAGAAGCTCTCCTATGAAGGCGAACTGGGGCTGGTGGTGGGGCGCCGGGCGCGGCGCGTGAGCGAGGCAGAGGCGTGGGACGTGTTGGCGGGGTACACGGTGCTCGACGACATCACGGCACGCGACTGGCAGAAGAAGGACGGGCAGTGGACGCGCGCCAAGGGCAGCGACACGTTCTGCCCCGTGGGTCCGTGCTGGGTGCCGAAGGAGCAGGTGCGCTTCGAGGATCTGCGCATCATCTCCCGGGTCAACGGCGAAGTGCGCCAGGACGCTTCCGTCACCGGGATGATCTTCGCCGTGCCGCAGCTGATCGCCTACATCACGTCGTTCCTCACGCTGGAGCCGGGCGACCTGATCGCCACGGGAACGCCGCCGGGGGTGGGCGCGGTGGAGCCCGGCGACCTGGTCGAAGTGGAGATCCCTGGCATCGGCAGGCTGGAAAACCGCATCGTCGAGGATGCGGATCCGGCGGAAAAGGTGTAAAACAATCTCATATGGATGTGATTTGGGCCGATCCCCGCATGGCGGGCGGCTTGCTGGCCGGGGCCGGGCTGCTGGCGCTGGCGGCGTGGATCGTCTACCGCAGGCGGCTGACGCCCGCGGAAAAGGAGCGGCGGCGGCGCGTGGCGTTGAACCGCTGGCAGCGAACGGTGGAGGGCCTCGTGCTGGACGCCGGGACGGACCTGATCCACTATCAGTACGAGCTGAGCGGGGTGGCCTACTTCGCCTCGCAGGATGTCTCCGCGCTGCGTGCGCTGCTGCCGGAAGATCCGTCGCGGCTGGCAGGGCCCGTGAATGTGAAGTACGACCCGCGCAATCCGGCCAATTCGATCGTGCTGTGCGAAGAGTGGTCGGGGCTGCCGGGAATTGTGATCCGGAAGGAGAAGGTGGATGCAAATCAGGAATCCGGGATGGAAAAGCTGGGCGGCGGCTGCGTTGTTGCTGGCGCTGGGCGCCGGGCTGCAGGCGGCGGCCAATAAGTACGGCAAGCCGAAGACGGTCCTGCATGTGGTGACGCTCTACTACCGCGACGGCACCACGGAGGAGCAGAAACAGGCGGTGCTGGCAGGCGTAGAGAAGATGGCTGCGGAGATTCCGGGAATCCGCAACGTCTGGCTGAAGCCGATGAAGGTGCAGGGCACGCGGGCGGAGCGGCAGGCGGACGGCTCATTCCGCATGCGCCCGATGACGGACGCCTTCGTGATCGAGTTCGAGAACGAAGCCGCTTTCAAGGCGTACGAGGATCATCCGGCGCACCGGGCGTGGGCGGACAACATCTACCTCCCGGTGCGCGGATACTCTTACACGCACGACATCACGAACTGACGCGCGTCTGGCGCCGCGGCAGCCCGGCTCCGGATTGTATTCTGGAGTCTATGTACAGAAGGCTGTTCCTGCTGGCGCTTTCCGCCGCCTCCGTTTTCGCGCAGAAGTTCGAGTTCTGGCCCGGGGCCCAATACGAAGCCGGCATTCCCACCGTGGAGAAGACGCTGGGCTTCGAGCCGGGCACGCGCCACGCCAGGCCCGAAGAGATCGCGCGCTACTTCGAGGCGCTGGCTGCCGCGGCGCCCTCGCGCATCAAGCTCTTCGACTATGGCCGGACGTGGGAAGGGCGGCGTCTTTTCTATGCGGCCATCTCTTCGGAAGAGAACCTCCGCAGGCTGGCCGAGATCAAAGCCGCGCAGCAACGGCTCGCAGACCCGCGCAAGACGCCCGAGGCGGAGGCGAAGAAGCTGGTAGCCTCCTCGCCCTCGGTTCTGGCGCTGATGTACGGAGTCCACGGCAACGAGATCTCTTCGCCGGACGCGGCTCTGCTGACCGCCTACCACCTGCTGGCTGCGCGGAACGACGCGATGATCGAACAGGTTCGCAGGAACGTCATCGTGCTTCTCGATCCGCTGCAGAACCCCGACGGCAGGGCGCGCTTCATCCACAATTTCGTCACGAACCTCGGGCTGGAGCCGGACGAGCACCCGTCGGCTGCCGAGCGCGCCGAACCCTGGCCCGGCGGGCGCTCGAACCACTATCTGTTCGACATGAACCGCGACTGGTTCGCTCTCACGCAGCCCGAGACGCTCGGGCGCGTGCGCTACCTGCGGGAATGGCTGCCGCACGTCGTGGTGGACCTGCACGAAATGGGGTCCAATTCCACCTACTTCTTCACGCCCGGCGCGCCGCCCTACAACCCGCACATCACCGCCGAGCAGAAGAAGCAGATGCAGTGGTTCGGGCAGAACAACGCGAAGTACTTCGACCGCGCGGGTTGGCCCTATTTCACGCGCGAGGTCTTCGACGAGTTCTACCCCGGATACGGCGCCTCCTGGCCGTGGTTTTACGGCGGCATGGGCATGACGTACGAGAACGCGAGCGTGCGCGGCCTGGTGGTGCGGCGATCCGACGACACGCTGTACGGCTATCAGGAGAGCGTGCGGAGACACTTTGTCGCCTCCATCGCGACCTGCGAGACGGCGGCGCAGCGCCGCGGGGAGTTGCTCGACAGTTTCTGGCGTTATCAGGTGACGGCTGTCGAGGAAGGCAAGAGCGAGCCGGTGAAGGAATACGTTCTGGCGCGGCGCGGCGACGCAAGCGCCGCCGACAAGCTGGCAGGCATCCTTGCCGAGCACGGCATCGAGGTTCGGCGCGCCGGCGCGGATTTCGAGGCTGGCGGGAAGAAGTATCCTGCGGGGTCCTACCTGGTGAGCGCGGCGCAGCCGCGGAAACGGCTCATCCGTGTGCTGCTCGAGAAGAGCGTTCCCATGGAGGACACGTTCGTGAAAGAGCAGGAGCGGAGGCGGAAAAAGGGCCTTCCGGACGAGATTTACGACGTAACCGGCTGGAGCCTGCCGCTGATGTTCAACGTGGAGTGCGACGGGCTGTCCGCGCCAGCCACAGTAGCTTCCACGCCCGTGACGGCGCCCTGGCGCCCGAAGGGATCGGTGAGCGGGCGCGCCGAGGTGGCGTATCTGGTTCCCTGGGGCACGCAGGCAGCCGGGCGGTTCCTCGCTGCGGCGCTGCGCGGCGGGCTTCGGGTGCTGACCGCCAACAAGCCGTTCACGCAAAACGGGCGGAAGTTCCCGTCAGGCACGCTGATCGTGCTGGTGAAGCAAAACGGCGCGGACTTGCATGACAAAGTGGCGCGCTACGCGGAGTCGAGCGGCGCCGAGGTGATCGCCACCAACACGAGCTGGGTGGAAGATGGCATCGATTTCGGCAGCAACTATGTGAGCGCGGTGCGGCGCCCGAGAGTGGCGATGGTGTGGGACACCCCGGTGTCCTCTCTGGCTGCCGGCGCCACGCGATTCGTGTTGGAGCGGCAGTTTGGTTATCCGGTGACCGCGGTTCGCGCCTCGTCGCTCGCCTCGGCGGATCTGAGCAAGTTTCAAGTGCTGATCCTGCCCGATGCGGGCGGCTTCGGAGGCGGCTACGGTACGGCATTGAACAGCGCTGCGGCTCGCATCCAGCAGTGGGTGCGGGAAGGGGGCGTGGTAGTAGGGATCGGAGGGGCGCTCCAATGGCTTTCGAGTCCGCAGGTGAATCTGCTGGCGCTGCAACAGGAGCAACTGGCGCGCGAAGGTGCAGCGGCACCTGGCGCGCGCCCTTCGGAAGCGGCGAAGCCTTCCGCGCAGCCGTCCCCTGCGCCCGGAGCGGCGCCCGCAGCGCCCGCGGCGCCGGCGGCGGGGCCGGTGCCGGGGAAACTGCTCGTCAAGGAAGAAGACTTCGAAAAGGCAGTGGAACCGGAGAGGCGCCTTCCGGATGCGGTGGCGGGAGTGATCGTCCGGGCGCGCGTCGATCCGGAAACTTGGGTGACGGCCGGGCTGCCCGAGTCGGTGAACGTGCTGGTGAACGGGCGCACGATTTACGCTCCGATCAAGAGGGACCGGGGCGTGAACGCCATCATCTACGAGGCGCCGGACAAGCTGCTCCTCTCCGGATATCTGTGGGAGGAAAACAGGAAGCAGCTCGCCTACAAGCCGTTCCTGGTGGTTGCGAATCAGGGGCGGGGAGCAGTGGTGAGCTTCACTGCGGACCCGAACTTCCGCGCTTTCCACGACGGTCTGAACGTGGCGTTCCTGAACGCGGTGTTCCGGTTCCCCGGCCCGGCGGCGCGGGGTGGCGCGGAGCAGGAGCAGCAGTAGGGATCGCCGGCGAGGCGTTTGCGCGGCAGCCGCATCCCGGCGCGGTTGCCGCCTGCGACGGTGGTGGGCGCGGCCAGCCGGGGCGCGAGCCTCTTGAACTCAGGCTGCTACAAGGGGTTTCGCAGAGGTGAATGGGCCTGCGGGAGGGTGGTGGCCAGGGACGGACTCGAACCGCCGACGCCGGCCTTTTCAGGGCCGCGCTCTACCAACTGAGCTACCTGGCCGCCGGGTTCACCTGTCAGTTTACCAAATCGGTCTTTGTGCCGCATTGCAAACCAGGGAATCCGCTTCCGCGCGCTAACCGAATGCGCCAGAGGCTGAAGCGTTCTGGAGGGAAGATTTGCAGCCGGGAGCGGGATTCGCGCGGACAATCCCGGCGGGCGCGGGGTGGCTCCTGGGCTCTTGATCAATTGCGGGGGCAAAGCCTGATCCCAGATTGGTAAAACAATCTTGGGAGATTTTGATTTGACCGATTCTGAGATCGTCTTAGGTTTGCCCCAATACGAGATTACCGCGATAGAAAG
>JBBIIK010000004.1:0-220908 GCA_037446555.1 Acidobacteriota bacterium | reverse complement strand
AGGAGTATCAGGTCGTCCGATGGAGCGGCCGGGGCTTCGGGCTCCTCGGCAGAGGGGGCTCCCGCGGGCTCTTCGAGTGTGGCGAACTTGGACTCGGGCAGACCGCGGCCGGGCCGGCGGCGGCGGCGGGTGCGCCGGGAGCGGCGGTCGCCACGCTCCCGCGGCTCAGCGGGCGCGGCGGCCTCTTCTTCCGCGATGGCGGGCGCGGGCGCCGGCTCCGCTTGCACGGGGGCGGCGCGGTGACGGCCGCGGTCACGGGGACGCCGTTCCTCGGGCACGCGGTCGAATTCGTCGCCGTTCTCTTCGAAGAAGTCCGAAACGTAAAGGAAGCAATCGCGCTCAAGGCCGAGGTCGACGAAAGCGGACTGCATTCCGGGCAGCACGCGCGTGACGCGCCCCTTGTGGATGCTGCCGGCCAGCGAATATTCGTTGGCCCGCTGGAAATAGATTTCTACGAGCTGGCCGTCCTCAAGGATGGCCGCTTTGGTTTCATGGCGGTTCTGTGTGACCACCAATTCTTTGGATGGCATGCTGCCTTACCTCCACTCCAGTTGCGTGAAACCCTGGAAGGGAGAGAGGAGGGATCCGATGCTCCGGTCAGCTCAGGCGGGAAGGCCCGGCGCTGTCATGGACTGGCCACGGGCCGAAACCTTCCGGTGCAAGAATCTTTTACAGACCGCCGCGCCGGCCGGCCCGGGGCCCAGGGGGCGCCACGCATGCCGCAGCCGCGCACGGACGGGAGGCGGAATCACGCCTGCAAAATCTCTGTCCTGGCTCTTCACCTGCCGCCGGACCAGTGAACCAATCCGGCCACACTCTCTCTTTCCAAATCACGCTGCAAGCCGCCGGAGCCTGACATTGTTGACGAGCCCCAGCATCATAAAAACCGACAACATGCTCGATCCCCCGTAGCTCATCAGGGGGAGCGGTATGCCGGTGACCGGCATCCGCCCTGCCGCCATGCCCGCGTTTACGAGCAGATGGAAGAGCAGAATCGAGCAGACACCCATGCAAATACTCATTCCTGCCCGGTCGGGCGCCGCCTGCGCGTTCTGGATGATCTGCATCAGAAACAGGAAGTACAGCCCGAGCACGACCAGGACTCCGACAAAACCATGTTCCTCGGCGAAGGCGGAGATGATGAAATCCGTGTGAGCCACCGGCAGGAAGCGGAGCTGCGTCTGCGAGCCCCGCGCCACGCCGCGGCCCCAGATGCCGCCGGCGCCGACCGCGATTTTCGACTGGATGACCTGATATCCCTTTCCGGCGGGATCCTTCATGGGATCGAGAAACGTCTCCAGCCGAGCCTTCTGATAATCCTTCAGCGAATACCAGCCAACGGGCAACAGGAGGGCAGCGGCCGCGCCGGCCAGCAGCGCCTGCTGCCACCGTATGCCGCCGAAAAACATCCCGGCGAGGACGATGGGCACGTACGTCAGGGACGTCCCCAGATCCGGCTGGGCCGCGACCAGCCCGCATGGCAAGCCGACGAGCGCACCCAGCTTCACCAGGTCCCGGCCTTCGAGCCGGTCCGATTTCAGCTCCGCCAAATACCGGGCTACCAGTAATACTATCACCAGTTTGACAAATTCCGAAGGCTGGAACTTGAAACCGAAGCCGAGCGGGATCCAGCGCTTCGATCCCCAAACCAGAGAGCCAACCACAGGCGTGAGGATCAGCAGGCCCAAGCTGGCACCATATAGCAGGGGAACCTGTCCCAAAAGCGTGTGGTAATCGATGCGCGCCATGATCCACATGGCGGCGAGCCCCAGGCACAAAAAAACGGCCTGCTTCCACCAGGCGGAGCGCCAGGCGGTGTCCAGCGTGGCGCTATAGATCTGGAGAATGCCGATGGCGGCGAGAGCCACGGCAATGAGGATGAGCGCCCAGTCCAGGTGGCGCATCGAGCGGTAGGTGGCCATCAGCGCCCCTCCTGAGACGCGGCAGGCGGCTGAAGCCACGCGGAGGCAAGACTGGCAGGCGGGCGGGCCAGGCGTTCGATGCGGGCTTTCTTGTCGAACCACGCCTTGATGACGTCACGGGCAATGGGGGCAGCCATGTCGCCGTGAGCGCCGTTTTCCCACAGCACCGCGACCACGATTTCCGGATTCTCCCGCGGCGCAAAACCGACAAACCAGGCATTGTCGTGCCAGTCGGCGGAATTCTTCAGCCGCAGAAGATCGTTGGAAGCCAGCTGCGCCGTGCCGGTCTTGCCGCACATCGTGATGCCGGGGATTCTCGAGGCCGAAGCCGTGCCCCACTCGTTGACGACGGCGCACATACCCTGAACAACCTTGCGGACGTTGTCCGGATGGAAGTCCGGCTTGCGCGCGGGCGGCTCCGGCTGCTCGAGCCGCACCACATGGGGCCGCATGAAGACGCCGCCGCTGGCAATGCCGCCGATGGCGTGGGCCAGTTGCAAGGGCGTAATGGTCAGAGCGCCCTGTCCGATAGCGACCGAGATGGTCTCGCCTGCGTACCATTTTTCGCGCTGCGTCCGGATCTTCCATTGCGAGGAGGGCACCACGCCCTCCTTCTCGCCAGGCAGATCGACACCTGTGCGGCTGCCGAAACCGACGAGCTGGGCATACTGTGCAATGGCGTCGATCCCAAGCCGGTTGCCGACAGCGTAGAAGAACACGTCGCAGCTCTGCGCGATGGCGGTGTGCAGGTTCACCGTGCCATGGCCGCCGCGGCGGTGGCACTTGAAGAACCGCCCGTACCAGGTGGCGCCGCCCGAGCAGTGGACGGTGAAGTTCTCGTCGATGACGCCGGTCTCGAGAGCCGCCAGCGCGAGGATCGGCTTGAATGTGGAACCGGGCGCAAGCTGCGCCTGGAGGGCCCGGTTGAACAGCGGCCGGTAAGGATCCTGGACGAGCGCTGCAAACTCGCGCGCGCTGATGCGGCTGGCAAAGCGGTTGGGATCATAGGACGGCCGCGAGACGAGCGCCAGCACATCGCCGGAACGGGGATCGAGAGCCACGACGGCGCCGCGCTTTTCTTCCATAGCGAGTTCGGCCACCACCTGGAGATCGAGATCGATGGTGAGGCGGAGATCGCGGCCGGGCACGGCCTCCTTGATGCCCAGCACCTCTCGCGTGTTCATGCGGTTGTCGACGCGCACCTGGCGCTGGCCGTCGATGCCGCTGAGGTGCTCGTTGTAGTAGCGCTCGACACCCGTCTTGCCGATCAGGTCGCCCGGGTTGTGATGCGCCCAGTCGGCCGAGTTCAGTTCGGCGTCGCTGATCTCGCTCACGTATCCGAGCAGGTGCGCGGCGAGGCCGGCCTGCGGGTAAAGGCGGTATTGGGACTTGATCAGCTCCAGCTCCGGGAAGCCGCTCGAGCCCTGGAAGGACTCGACGAAGGCCAGCTCGTCGGGACTCAGTTCCTCCTTGAGCGGGATAGCGAAATAGGTGGGCTGGTTCTGGTAGCGGCGCACCTTGGCCTCGAGTTCCGCCGGGTCGAGGTTGAGGCCGAGCGCAATGGGGCGCAGGTGGGACTGCCGGAGGTTCTCTCGCGAGAGGATGAGGCGGTAGGATTCGTGGTTGTCGACGATGACGCGCCCGTCGCGGTCCAGAATCTTGCCGCGGGGCGCGAGGATCGGCAAGCTTTTGATCTGGTTCTGTTGCGCCTTCTCGGAGTAGAACTCCTGGTTGAGCACCTGTAGGTCCCAGTAGCCGAGGGCGAGATAGACGAAGACGGCGACGATGAAGTACTGGAAGGCGGCAAGCTTTCCCGCCGCGAACTTCGCTTCGTCGCGGAAGATCGGCCGGACCGGGGCCGAATCGGGCTCTCGTTCTGCGCGGAGATAACGCACGTGGGCCAGTTCCTCGGTTGCCTCAGATTCCAGTGTAGCCCTGCCCGGCCGAATTCCTCATCCTGGCCGCTGAACCTGTTGCGCGGCGGCGGTCAGTCCTCGCGGCGGAAGCGGTCGAGAAAACTGAACAGCGCGGCGGCGACGACGGCGTTCAGGAACGCCGAGATCACCGTCTGCGGGATGAGGAAGTCGACCTGCTGGCCGAGCAGCCCGCGGCTGAGCGACCAGAAGAAGAACGCGTGGAAGAGGTAAAAGAAGAAGCCGAGGATGAACCGCAGGACGGGGTTCTCGACGTCGAAGCGAAGGCTGATGGAGGCGGCGAAGTAACAGGACAAGGTCTTGCTGATGCCGTTCATGCCAAGCGGATGGGGCGAGAGCGAGTCTTGCGCCAGGCCCACCAGGCAGCCGATCAGTGCGCCGGAGGCGGGTTTGCGCCGCATGAACGCGAAGTAAATCGCCACCAGAAGCGGCAGCTCGAGATAGGACAGCGCCTCCAGAAACCTCGGCACATAAATCTGGAAGAGAATGGCCACGGCCGGCGCCAGCACATACGGCAGCGCCGGAAAACGGGAAGCTTTGCCGCGGACGGCAAGCCCGGCCGCCAGACTGTCCTCGAGGCGGCTCATGGCTGCGGGGGCTCCGCCTTCCTGGGAGCAGGGGCCGGCGGGGCGCCGGCGGGCGGCTCGCGGGAGAAGTCAGCGATGCGGCCCTTGACGCCGAGCTGCACGCCCTGCGACTCGGTCAGGCGGCGGTAGCGTTCGGCGAGGCGGTCTGCATCGGTCAAGGCGCCGCCGCTGGCAGCTGGTGCGGGAGCGGGTTCGCCGGAGGCGCTTTCCGGCGGCGGAGGCAGCAGGCTCACGGCTTCCGCGGGAGGCTGATCCGGCGAGGGGAGGAGCTGATGCACTCCGTCGAGCACGATGAGCATCTCCTCGAGGCGGCTCTTCAGGCCGGTGGGCTCCACCAGTACTTCCTTCCCGCCGCGGCCTTCGCGAACGAGCGTGACCTGGCCGGCAGGGAGTCCACGGGGGAACACGCGGTCCGCGCCTGACGTGTAGAACCATTCACCCGGCTCAAGGGGGTCCTTGTTGTCGATGTGATCCACCGAGCAGAGCGCGCCGCCGGTGCCTTTCAGCGAGCCGCGCAGGCGGCTCTTGAGGGAGATCACGCTGGCGGCGGCTCCTTGCGCGGTGATGAGCTGCACCAGCGATGCCATCGGGTACGCGGCGACAACCTTGCCGGCGATTCCCTCCGGCGTGATGGCGGCCATGCCCTTCTGAACGCCGTCGGCGGCGCCGCGGTCGACGAAAACGGTGTGAGTGCCGGGCCCCGCGCCGGTGCCGATGACACGCACGGCGAGGGTCTTCGAGGGCGTGCGGGCGCGGAACTGCTCGAGAGCGCGGGCGCGGTCGGCCGAAGCAAGTTCGGCGGCGAGGAAGTGGTTCTTCAGCCGGAGGTCCTCCAGCTCCCGGCGAAGGCGCTCGTTCTCGGCGCGCAGGTCGCCGAGGACGACGTATTGGGAGAGGAAGCGGCCGGCGCTGGCGCGCGCCGACTCCACGCCGCGGGCTAGCGGCGTGACGGCGGCCACGGCCCAGATGCGGATCAGCGGGACGTCCTGGCTGCTGCGGATCTGCCAGGCGAGCAGCAGAAGCTGCCCGACGACGAGCAGCAGCAGCACGCTCAGGTTCCGGTAGCGGCCCAGAAAACTGTCCATAGGCCCTGGCAGCCTCGGCGGCGGCGCACTACTCGATGGCGATGCGCCGCAGCAGTTTGAAGTCAGTGAGCATGCGGCCGGTGCCGAGCACGACGCTGGCGAGAGGGTCCTCGGCGATCGACACGGGCAGCCCCGTTTCCTCGCGGATGCGCTTGTCGAGGTTCTTCAGCAGGGCGCCGCCGCCGGTGAGGACGATGCCGCGGTCGCTGATGTCGGCGCTCAGCTCCGGCGGCGTGCGCTCCAGCGCCACGCGGATGGCGTTCATGATAGTGGCCACACATTCGGATAGAGCCTCGCGGATCTCCTCGTCATTGACGACGATGGTGCGCGGCACGCCCTCGATGAGGTTCCGCCCCTTGATCTCCATGGTGAGCGGCTTGTCCAGCGGATAGGCGCTGCCGATCTGCATCTTGATCTGCTCGGCAGTGCGCTCGCCCACCAGGAGGTTGTACTTCTTCTTGAGGTACTGCATGATGGCGTCGTCCATCTCGTTGCCGGCAACGCGCACCGAGCGCGAGTAGACAATGCCGCTGAGCGAGATGACGGCGACGTCGGTGGTGCCGCCACCGATGTCGACCACCATGTTGCCGGAAGGCTCGGTGATCGGCAGCCCGGCACCGATGGCGGCGACCATGGCCTGCTCCACCAGATGCACTTCGCTCGCCTTGGCACGGTAGGCCGAGTCGATGACGGCGCGCTTTTCCACCTGCGTGATTTCGCTGGGCACGCCGATCACAATGCGCGGATGCACCAGCATCTTCCGGCCGTGAGCCTTCTGGATGAAGTAATTCAGCATCCGCTCGGTGACCTTGAAGTCGGCGATGACGCCGTCCTTCATGGGGCGGATGGCGACGATGTTGCCGGGCGTGCGGCCCAGCATCTCTTTGGCCTCCTTGCCGACGGCTTCCACTTCGCCGGTTACCTTGTTGATGGCCACGATGGAGGGCTCGTTGACGACAATGCCTTTGCCTTTGGCGAAGACCAGCGTATTGGCCGTGCCCAGGTCGATGGCAAGATCCGAAGAGAAAAGACTGAATAAAGACCGGATGTTCATGGGGAAGAAACGAAGCCCGCGCGGCCAGAGCCGCTCTGGCGCCGGGGGACGGGGCACGGCCCCCGGTTTCTACTTGAGCGTACCATAGGCGCGGTATTCCTTCGCCCGGAAGTAGACAAGGTCCTTGAGCATTTCGAAGACGGCCACAAGGGCCTCGCGGTGCCGGGTGCGGTCGTTCATGTCATGGGAGCGGACATACCCGGCGATGCGCTCGACGGTGGAGACGACTTCGGGCATGTAGCGGCGCGCGGCAGCCTCATAGCGGGGCTGGGCCGGCCAGGCGCCGGGTTCGAGACCCAGCTTGACGTCCACCCATTCTGCGGCCAGCCGGGCACGGGCGCAGCGGTCGTCTTCGGGGGGAGGCGCAGCGGTTTCCATCAGAGAGATGGCGCGTTCCAGACCTCCCAGCCACTGCCTGCGGTAATCGATGCCTCGCCTTTCCATCTCCTTGCGGATCAGAACGTGCTGCGCGATGTCGCCGGTGTGAATGGCGATGCAGGCGTGGGGACCAGGGACGAAGACAGGCGAAGGGAACTTTTCAGCCTTCAGCCACACATGGCCGAACTCGTGCGCCAGCATAGCTTCTTCGTGGCCCTCCCACGAGGAGCGCCACGCGCCGTTGAGCAGCACGAAGGCCACGTCGCCGCCGGGGGCGCGCTGATAGACCATGGTGGCCTGCATCAGCGCAAACTGTCCGGCGAAATCCGGGCTGGCGAGCCACGGCTCGAGAAACTCGCGGCGCGGCGTGTCCGGAGGCACCGAAAACCGCCCGCTCGCTTCCTCTTTCTCCGCCACGGCGACGACCACGGCGACCCCTTTGGATTCGATCTCCGCTTTCCAGGACAGTAGCGCTGCGGAAAGTGCGATGGCAGCGGCCAACACGCTTTCATTATCGCGTGATGCGCCGGACGTCCGCGATTGTGCCAAGATGGAGGGTCGTGGACGAACGGCAGTTCTACACCGAGTCGAAGACGGTGAAGAAGGCGCGGCTGAACTGCCCGTTTTGCCGCACCGTGGAGGAATACGAGCTGCAATGGCTGGTGCGCCGGAAGAAGGACCGCCTGCCGGCGGGCGCGGACGAGCGCGACCGGGCGAAGTTCGCCAAGGCGCAGAGCTATATGGTTCTGCTGGACGACAAGGTGAGGTGCCGGAACCCGCGCTGCGGGCGGACGATCGAGGTCTCCGGCATCAAGACGACGGCGTTCCTGTGATCTCGAGGAGGGCGTTTTCAGCGGCGCTGCCCGCTTTTGCCGCGGCGTGCCGGCGAGGGGCGAAGGGCGGCTTTCCGGGCCGGCTGTATGTGGCCTCCGCGGGTGAAGCCGTGCTCGGCGTGGTGGACCTGGCGCGGTTCGCCTACGAGCGTTCGCTGCCGCTGCCGTCACCGGCATCCACCGTGATGGCGCACCGCGGACTGGCGTACGCGCTGTGTCCGCAGGCGCGCGCGCTCATGGTGTTCGAGGGCGCCGAGCCGCGCCCGCGATCGCTGCTGCGGCTGCCCGGCGCGCCGCAGACGGCGGTGCTCAAGCACGGTCGGCTGTGGTGCCTGATGGCGGACCCGCCGCGCCTGCTGCCGGTGGATCTTCAGCCGCTGCGAATGCGCGCGTCCATCGTGCTGCCTGGGACGCCCGTGAGCTTCGATGTGGCGGACCCGCAGCCACGTGCCTGTATCGCGCTTGCACGCGGGGAGGTGGTGTTCGCGCATCTGGAAACCGGTCTGGTGCTGCCGCCCCGCCTGATCGAAGACCGCCCGGGGCTGGTGCGTTTCCGCTCGGACGGGCGGGTGGCCATTGTGGCAGGGCTGGACCGGCGGCAGCTGATCCTGCTGGAGGCGCAGACGCGCGACGTCCTGGTGCAGCTGCCTCTGGCAGTGATGCCGGAACGGTTCTGCTTCAGCGCCGATGGCGGCCAGCTGTTTATCACTGGAGAGGGCAGCGACGCAGTGGTGATCGCCTATCCCTACCGAAGCGAGATCGCGCAGACGTCGCTGAGCGGGCGCAAGCCCGGCGAGATGGCGGCAAGCGCTTCGCCGCCCCTGCTGTTTGTCTCCAACCCTCAGGCGGGTTCGGTGACGACGTTCAGCATCGCCGAGCAGCGCGTGGTGTCGGTGACCGGAGTAGGAGCCGAGCCGGGTTCCATCTACATAACGCCAGACCAGGAGTTCGCGCTGGTGCTGAACCGCGCGTCCGGGGACATGGCGGTGATCCGGATTCCTGCGATTCCCGTGGACACGCGGAGGCGCAAGACGGCGCCGCTGCTGACGATGATCCCAGTAGGGCCGCAGCCGTGCGCGGCCGTGATTGTGCCCGCCTGAGGGCCGCGCTCAGCCGAGTTCGACGCGCGGGGTCGCCTCTTGCGGCGGCTGCGCCGGGGACACGCCGCGGTAGAGCCAGTTGAGCACCGGCGGCGCGAGGATCGTGGTCATGACGGCCATGAACACAGCCACGCCGTAGACCGGCTGCGAGATGGCGCCCGCCTTCAGCCCCACCTGCGCCACCACCATTCCCACCTCTCCGCGCGGCGACATGCCGGCGCCCACGCGCGAAGCGTCCTTCCAGCCGAGCGCCGCCGCGCCCAGGCCGCAGCCGATCCACTTGGAGGCCACGGCGGCGGCCAGGATCACCAGCGCCAGCACGACCGTGGCGCCGCTGCGGAACACGCTCATGTCCATCTGCAGGCCGATGGAGGCCAGGAAGAAAGGCACCATCAGTTCGCCCGCGCCGCGCACGAGAGTGTGCAGATGGTGAGAGGCGGTCTCGGCGAGAGCCATGCCGGCCAAGAACGCGCCGATGATGGCCGCCACGCCCGAGTAGGTGGCCAGCAACGCCATCAGGAAGAGGAACGTCACGGCCACAGCGAATTCGGCCTCTTCCACGCGCAAGCTCTGCGTCAGCTTGGGGACCACAAGGCCGGCAGTGCGCGAGCCGTACTTGGCGACGGCCACAACGAACAGGATGGAAACGGCGGTGGAGGTGGCCAGTCCGGCCCAGTCCAGCCCGCCCGCGCGCGCCATGGAGGACACCACGGCCAGCACGAGCAGGCCCAGCACGTCGTCAATGACCGCCGCGGCCAGAATCACCTGCGCGGTGCGGTGGCTGAGCACGCCCTTCGAGGCCAGCACTTGCGCGGTAATGCCCACGCTGGTAGCCACCATGGCCGCTCCTATGAAGATGGATTCGATTTGCGGATGCCCGGCAGCCATCATGATGGCCCAGCCCGCGGCGAAAGGCAGAACGACCCCCAGGACGGCAGTCAGGAGCGCCACCTTGCCCACGCGCAGCAGTTCGGTAGCCTTCACCTCCAGCCCGACCTGGAACAGCAGGAACATCACGCCGAGTTCGGCCATCGCATGCAGCAGCTCGTCGTACTGGATCCAGCCGAAGCCCGACGGGCCAATGACGATGCCCGCCACCAGACCACCGACGATGCCCGGCATGCGCAGCCGCTGGGCAACCTCCGCCAGAAGCTTGGCAGCGCCGAAGACGATCAGGAGTTGCAAGGGGAGCCTGTCGACGTCGCCTGCGGCTGCAAGGAAAGCGGGCACGGGCTGTGAGAAGAGCGTCATCATTGCGCGTGACGAATGCGCTCCGCGCTGGACGATTGGGCGGAGCATGCGGCGCCGCGGCCGCCGCGGCTCGCCCTACCAGTGTATCGAAGGCGTGCGCCTGCCGCCCCCGATACATTTTTCAACTGAGCTTCAGAAGAATTATCTGTTGGATTTCCGGCCTCCGTGCGTTTTAGCATCGGCATAAGCGGGCCGCGTCGGGCCCGCCGCAGCCGCTCTGCATTTCTGGGTTGAAGCCGGGCGGCGCTCCTCGCCCCAGTCCGGCAGTCTGCATTCCGAATCCGGCCGGTGTCCTGATCCATGGTGCAGGCGCGTGCCTGCGGCGCAGGGCGCTGGTGCGCCTCAGTGGCACGGCTGCCCCTCCGGGGGCGCACGGCGGCGGCGAGGCGCGGGAAGTCGAGAAATCACAGAGACAGGATCGAAGCAAACGGCGATGAAGTATCTACCCATCTTTCTCTTCACGGCCGCGGCTGTTGCAGCCCCGGCGGATGTCAACGAAGCCCTGAAGACAGTGGAGACGGCGGCCGCGTCGGCGCAGATGGCGGCCGACAACGCCTGGATGCTGGCCAGCTGCGCCCTGGTGCTGCTGATGACCGGCCCCGGGCTGGCGCTGTTCTATGGAGGGCTGGTTCGGCGCAAGAACGTGCTCGGCACGATGATGCACAGCTTCATTCTCATGGCGCTGGCCAGCGTGGTGTGGGCGGTGGCCGGTTACAGCCTCGCCTTCGGCGAAGGCAACGCCGTGGTGGGCGGCTTCCAGTACCTGTTCCTGCACGGCGTCGGCATGGAGCCCAACGCGGATTACGCGGCGACGCTGCCGCACCTCACCTTCATGGCCTTTCAGATGATGTTCGCCATCATCACGCCGGCGCTGATCTCTGGCGCTTACGCGGAGCGGATCAGGTTCTCCGGAATGGTGGTCTACACGACGCTGTGGCTGTTCCTCGTCTACTTCCCGATGGCCCACATGGTGTGGGGCAAAGGCGGGCTGTTCAACGCGTTTTCCGGCGGGCTGATCCCGTGCTTCGACTTCGCCGGAGGCACCGTGGTCCATATCACTTCGGGCGTTTCGGCGCTGGCGGCGGCCCTGTATCTTCGACCGCGCACAGGGTACCTGCAGGAGCCGATGCGGCCGCACTCGCTGGTGCTGAGCTTCGCCGGGGCGTGCCTGCTATGGTTTGGGTGGTTCGGGTTCAATGCCGGTTCCGCTCTCGGAGCAGGACCCTTGGCGGCCTCGGCGTTCGTCGCCACCCATTTCGGCGCCGCGGGCGGCGCCGCGGGCTGGCTGGCAGCCGAATGGATGCGTACGGGCAAGCCTTCCGTGCTGGGCGGCATCTCCGGCTGCGTGGCAGGGCTGGTGGCCATCACGCCTGCCTCGGGCTTCGTGCTGCCGATGCCGGCGCTGCTGATCGGGCTGCTGGCGGGGCTGTTCTGCTACCTCATGGTGGCCGTGGTCAAGATGAAGCTCGGCTATGACGATTCGCTGGACGCTTTCGGCGTGCACGGAGCGGGGGGCACGCTGGGCGCCCTGCTGACGGGCGTGTTCGCCACCAATGCTGTGAACGACGCTTTGAAGGACGGGGCCGGCAATCCCGCGCCGCTGGGGCTGGTGGATGGCAACGCCATGCAGATCCTGAACCAGGGGCTGGGGGCGCTGGTCTCCATCGTGCTGGCGGCCGCGGGCAGCTTCCTCTGCCTGAAGTTGGCCGACTGGACGGTTGGACTCCGCGCTGCGCCGGAGCATGAAACCGACGGGCTCGATCTTTCGATGCACGGCGAGGAAGGCTACAGTTTCGAGGCGTAAGAGGGAGGTACTGCCGTGAAGAAAATCGAAGCCATTATCCAGCCCTTCAAGCTTGAGGATGTGAAGGAAGCCCTGAAGCAGATCGGCGTCGACGGCATGACCATTACGGAAGTGCGCGGACACGGACGCCAGAAAGGACACAAGGAGGTCTACCGCGGCCACGAGTACCAGGTGGACCTGCTGCCGAAGGCGAAGATCGAAATCTTCTGCCGCGCCGAGCGCGTGGAGGAGATCGTGTCGACAATCGCCGGCGCCGCGCGCACCGGCAAGATCGGCGACGGCAAGATTTTCGTAATGGCCGTGGAGGAGGCCGTGCGAATCCGCAATGACGACCGCGGCGCCGACGCCCTCTGATTCCGGCGCCAGCGCCCTGCTCGAGCGCCGCACGCGGAGCGTGGACGCGCTGGCGCGGGAGGCGTTCGTCCTCCATCTGGACGCCCCCGGCGTGGCCCTGCTGGCCGCCGGGGGCTACGGACGCGGCCGGCTGTTTCCCTGCTCGGACGTCGACCTGCTGATCCTCTCGGCGCGGTCGTTTTCCACGCCGCGGGAGCGCGACCGCACGGGCGAGTTTCTGCGCAAGCTGTGGGACGCGGGGTTGCGCGCGTCGCACTCGGTACGCACGCCGGCTGAATGCTGTACGATCCAGCCGGGCAACACCGAGCTGGCGTTCTCGCTCCTGGACCACCGGCTGCTGGCTGGAGACCCGGCGCTGCACGAGGAGTTCGAGTCGCGCTGGCGGCGCTTTCTCCAGGCGCGCGGACCAGAATTGGCGCACGCGCTCTGTGCCAGCTTTCGCGCGCGCCACGCAAGGTTCCAACGCACCATCTTCCACCTGGAGCCCGACGTCAAAGAAGGGCCGGGAGGCCTGCGCGATCTGCAAGCGCGAGAGTGGCTGGAGCGCCTGTGCGGCCAGCGTCCGGCGGCGGAAAACGCGGCGTTGTTCGAGTGCGTGGCCGAGGTGCGCATCTTCCTGCACCAGGCCCACGGGCGTGACAATAACGTACTGGATTTCGATGCGCAGGAGGCTGCGGCGCGCGCGGGGCTTCTGCAGTCATTCGATCCGGCCGCCTTCATGCGGGCTTGGTACCGCAACGCCGGCGCGGTGGTGCGGACGTCCGAGAAGGCGGTGGAGGAGTTCGAAGCGCAGGAGCGAGGGCGGCTGTCGGCGTGGTTCGACCGCCGGAGGCGGTTCTCGACGGCGGAGTTCACGGTTTCCCGCGACCGCCTGTTTCTGAGGAATCCGGGCCAGCTGGACCACGACCCGGCGTTGCCGCACCGCCTGTTCCTGCACGTGGCGCGGCACGGCGTCCCGCCGGCGCGCGAGACCGAGGCGCGGCTGGAGGCTGTTCGGGCGAAGTGGAGAGAGTCCTGCGCCCGCAGCCCGGCAGGAGCAGCCTTCTGGCGTGAGCTGTTCAGCCAGCCGCACGCGGCCGCGGCCGTGCGCGCAATTCGCGCCTCTGGATGGCTGGCGGCGGCGCTGCCAGAGTGGGACCGCATCGATCACCTGGTGGTGCCGGATTTCTATCACCGCTTCACCGTCGACGAACACACCAACGTTGCGTTGGAGGCGCTGGAGGATCTGCGCGCGGAAACCGCCCCGCCGCGCCGCTTCCTGGCGGAACTGTGGGAGGAGTGCGGACGCGACCAGTGGCTGGTGCGGCTGGCGCTGCTGCTGCACGATACCGGAAAGGGCTCCGGACGGGATCATACGGATGAGTCGCTCGACATCGCCCGCGGCTTCCTCCGGCGCGAGGGCTTCCCGTCACGGGAGCAGGCCGAGGTACTGTTCCTGATCGGCAAACACCTGCTGCTGAGCGAGGCGATGCAGACGCGCGACACCGCCTCTTCCGAGACGCAGCGGTGGCTGGCAAGGGAAGCCGGCACCGCAGACCGGCTGCGGATGCTCGTGTTGCTCACCTACGCCGATGTGAGCGCCGTGGGCGCCGGGCGCATGACGGCGTGGCGCGCGGCGCAGTTGCTGAGCCTGCACCGGACGCTGCACGCGCGGATCGAGAGCGGGCTGGATGAGCCTGCCGACAACGGCGCGGAACTGCTGGAACGCTTGAGCCCGGCGGCGCGGGCGCTGCTGGAAGGGCTGCCGGCACGGTACCGCTGGGGCCGCGGCCCGGAGGATTTCGAACAGGACGCAAAGCTGGCGGAGAAGGCACGGCAGAGGAAGGCGGCGGCGCGCATCACGCCCGAGGAAGGCGCATGGGCCGCCCGGGTGGCGGCCACCGATCATCCGCGGCTGTTTGCCGATCTCGCCGGGGCGCTGTCCTCGTTCGGAATGGAGATCGTGCAGTGCGAGGCCTACACTCATTCGGGCGGACTTGCCGTGGACGTGTTCCGGTTCGAAGATCGGCACCGCACACTGGAGTTGAACCCGCCTGAACAGGAGGGCCTGCGCGACACGCTCGAGCGCGCTGCCGCAGGCCGGGTCTCGGCGGCGGAACTTCTGCGCAGACGGGCGCCGCGCCACGCGCCACGGCAAGCCGCCGTGTTGGCGCCCGCGATCACATTTTCCGAGGACCTTTCCGGACAGGCGACGGTGGCGGAGGTGGTGGCGCAGGACCGGCCCGGGCTGTTGCATGATCTGGCGGCGGCGCTGTCGGCGGCAGGCTGCGACATCCGGCTGGTCCTTGTGGATACGCGCGCCCACAAGGCAATCGACGTGTTCTACGTCACTCTCGGCGGGCGGCCCCTGACGGAGGAAGAAATTACGCGCCTGCGCGGCTCGCTGGCAGGGGCTTGCAAAGGGCCGGGCACCTAGAGACAGGACAGCACGGCCGCAAAGACGGGTGGTATCATGCACGCCTAAGGAGATTGCGCCTATGCATCTGCGGGTACTCTCATTCGTCCTCGCCGGCGGAAAAGGCACGCGGCTTTATCCGCTCACCAAAGAGCGGGCCAAGCCGGCCGTTCCCTTCGGTGGCCAGTACCGCATCGTGGATTTCGTGCTCTCCAACCTGGTCAATTCCGGGCTTCATTCGATCTATGTGCTCATTCAGTTCAAGAGCCAGTCTCTGCTGCAACACCTGCGGTACGGCTGGGAGTTCTCCGGCATTTTGAAGGACCGTTACATCATCCCCGTGCCTGCGCAAATGCGCTCTCCCGGCGAGACGTGGTACCGGGGCACGGCGGACGCGATTTTCCAGAACGTCAACCTGATCGAGCAGTCCGAGCCGCACATTGTGGCCGTATTCGGCGCCGACCACGTTTACCGCATGAACGTGCGCGAGATGATCGAATTCCACGAGCAGAGGCGGGCGCAGGCCACGGTAGCCGCCATCCCGGTGCCGAAGGAGCAGGCCGCCGAGTTCGGCGTCATCGAGATCGACGCCGACGGCCGCATCCGGGCGTTTCACGAAAAGAAAGCGGACGCGCCTACCATTCCCGGCGATCCGGAGCGAGTGCTGGCCTCGATGGGCAACTATGTTTTCTCCACGCCCGCCCTGTTGAAGTATCTTTACGAGGACGCCCGGGACGAGACGTCGACACACGATTTCGGGCGCGACATCCTGCCGAAGTGGGTGGAGCGGGGCGACGTGTACGCCTACGACTTCAACACGAACCATATCCCCGGGGATCCTGTGGGCGCTCCCGTCTACTGGCGCGACGTCGGCACCATTGACGCCTATTACGACGCCAATATGGATCTGCGCTCGGTCAGCCCCGTGCTGAACCTCTATAACAGGCAGTGGCCGCTGCGCACAGCCGGATACGAGGATCCGCCGGCCAAATTCACCTTCGACGAAGAGAACCGCCGCGGGCAGGCGATTGATTCCATCGTGAGCGCGGGATCGATCCTCTCCGGCGGCATGGTGCGCAATTCGGTGATCGGCCGCGGCGTGCGCGTGCACTCGGGCGCAGTGGTGGAAGACTCCATCATCTTCGACAATTGCGACATCGGCCGGCGCGCGCGCATCCGGCGGGCGATCCTCGACAAGAACGTGGTCATCCCCGAGGATGCGGTGATCGGACACGATCTCGAGGCCGACCGCAAGAAGTACCACGTGACTGAGAGCGGGATCGTGGTCATCGAGGGACGGCGCTCGCGCGTGCCTGTCTCCCCGCTGGAGATCTGAACCGCGAGCGGAGCCGTTCCGCGCCCGCGCGGGCGCGCGGGTCAGCCTTGAGCGCCTTCGCCGGACGGACCCGGAGGCGGCGCTTGCGCGGCGGCGGGCTTCGGCTCGGACGGCTTTTCCTTCTTCGCGTCTTTCTTGGTGGGCGTGATGATGATGTGCGCGAAACGTCCTTCCAGGCGCGGCTGACCCTCGATGGAGCCGTACTGGGCAAGATCTCCGGCGAGCCGCATCAGCAGCTTCTTGCCCAGATCCGCGTGCGCGATCTCGCGGCCGCGGAACTGCACCAGGGCCTTGACGCGGTTCCCTTCGGTGAGGAAGCGGATGGCGTGCTTGAGCTTGAAATTGTAGTCATGATCGTCGGTGTTGGGGCGGAATTTGAGTTCCTTCACCTGGATCACGTGCTGCTTCTTCTTCGCTTCCTGCTGCTTCTTCTTCTGCTCGTACTGCCACTGCCCGTAGTCCATCGCCTTGGCGACGGGGGGCTCGGCGGTGGGCGCGACCAGGATCAGGTCGAGCCCCAGCTCCTTGGCCCGGCGGATCGCCTGCTGCGTCGGCATGACCTCGACGACGCCGTCGGGAAAGACAGCCCGCACTTCGCGGGCCCGGATCGCCTCATTGACGTTCTCTCTGACTTTGACGCGAGGGCGGGGGAATCTAGGATGCATGCAGTCTGTCGATGGGGGAGTTTGTCTGCCGGATTCCGGTCCTGCCGAAACGGAAAAAGGGCGTCGACCCGGAAGAGAACCCGGCGCGCGCCCTGCTTTCAGAGAATCCGCGAAATTGGGGAAGCCTCAGAATCTGCTCCCTACCCTCCCAATATACACTGGCCGTCAAAGGACGCGTCAACGCCGTGCCTCCGCCGGGAGCAGATCAGATTCGAGGAAGACCGCGCGCCGGATCACTTGGCGACCGTCGCTGGTGTATACGACGTGGATCTCGCCGTCCGGCGTCTGCACCGCGCTCGGGTAGGCGAAGGAGTCCTCGCCCTCGGCGAGGTTGCGTTTCCAAGGCCAGGTCTTGCCGCCGTCCTCGCTGAGCGCGGCGGTCAGCGGCGTGCGGCGGTTCATGGAGGGATTGTAGATGAGCAGGAGCCGGCCGCTGCGAAGCCGGATCAGCTCCACAGCAGAGTTCGGGTTCGGAAAATCCGTGTCCCGCCCCTCGGACCAGGTCAGCCCGCCGTCACGGGATTCGGCGGCGATGATGAAGCCCCTCTCTTCGGGGCCATAGCCGCCGCCACGCCGGCAAAAGGCAAGCAAGTGGCCGGGGGAGAGCTCGACGGGCGAGGGTTGCAGGTTGCCGTTGGACGAACGGATGCGCCCGCTGGGCCTCCACTCGCTGTCGCCGGGATCGCGGATCAGGAAAAACGAGGAGGTCTCCGGCTCGACGCGCTCGCGGTCGCTGCCCGCCTCGTAGTAGACCGGGAGGAGCCAGCGGCCGCTTGCCAGCACGATGGGCTTGCCGCGCACCATCCAGCCCTCTTCCAGGCTGAGCAGGCCCGGATCGGACCAGGTGCGACCGCGGTCGCCGCTCACCTTGGCAACGATGCGAGAGGTCGACCAGGTCGGGCCGAAGCGGATCACATAAAACAGCCACACGCGGCCGGCAGGATCCTGCCAGCAGACGCCGTTGCCGGTGGAGCGGAAGGGGTCGCGGGCGACGGGTACGGGCGGACTCCAGCGCCTTGCACCAGCCGGGAGGCGCGAAAGGAAGACGGCGGTGGATTGCGCATACTCGCCTTCGCCGCCGTAATAGACCAGCAGCAGATCTCCGTTGTCCAGGGCACAAATGGAGGCCGGATGCTTGTAGGGGCCGGTGGAGACCTCCGGACCGAAGATGCGCTCGGTCACGATTTCGGCTGCCGCTGGGAGAACCAGCAGAACGAGCGCGAGCAGGAGGCGCAACGGCACGGGGGTCAGTCCTCCAGCGGGCGCGTGGAGTCGATGAAGGGCCAGCAGAAGGCGCCGAGGAAGTAGGCGCCGGCCATGGTGAAGAGGAAGAGGTTCCAGTCGTTGCCAGTGTGGGCGAGGATGAATCCGCCGATGGAGGGCGCAAGGATGCCGGCGAAGTTGCCCATCATGTTCATGGATCCGGAGAGCGTGCCCGCGTACTTGCCGCCGACGTCCATGCAGGCGCCCCATGCACCGGGCATGACCAGGTCGTTGCAAAAGGATGCCATGCCCATGGCGAGCATGGCAGGAACCGGGTTCTCTGTGACTGCCGACAACAGCAAGAACACGCTGGCGCCGACGAAGCCCGCCGCGCCCATCCATTTCCGGGCGCGGCTCACCGAACCGAGCCAGACAGAGACGTGTTTGGCGAGGAAGCCCGCAAACATCGAGCCGACGCCACCGAACAGCAATGGCAGAATGGCGTAACGCGCGCTGGTCTCCATGTCCATGTGGCGCGCTTCCTGCAGGTACGTGGGCAGCCACGTGATGTAAAAGTACCAAGGGTAGGTCAGCAGGAAATACTGCGCCCAGAGCAGCCACACAGAGCCGCGGCGCACCATCTTGCCCCATGGGACATCGCCGTGGCCGGCAGCGGTCTTTTCGGCGCCTTCGAGCAGGGCCAGTTCGGCGGCGTTGACCGCAGGGTGGTCCTTCGGATTGTCGCGGTACCAGCGGAAGAAGAAGAACGCCCAGACCAGGCCGATGAGGCCGAACACATAGAACACGTCGCGCCAGCCCATGAAGCGAAACAGCAGAGCGAACAGCGGAGGCGTGAACGCCCCGCCCCAGCGCGCAAAGGACCACATGATGCCCTGTGCGCGCACCCGTTCATGCACTGGCAACCAGGTGGTGAAGGCCTTGGTCAGATTCGGAAAGCAGCCCGCCTCTCCGGCGCCGAACAGGAAGCGGATAATCCACATGGAGACGAAGTTCCACGCCCAGCCGGTGGCGGCAGTGAAGAACGACCACCACAGCACGATGCGCATCAGCACGCGGCGCGGCCCTATCCAGTCGCCCATCCATCCGCCGGGGATCTCGAACAGGGCATAAGCGAGGGCGAATGCGGAGAAGATGTAGCCCATCTCCTGCTTGGAAAAGCCGAGATCCTTCGAAATGAGCGGGGCAGCCTGCGAGATGGCCACGCGGTCAATGTAGGCAAGGATGGCGAGTGTAACGGCGAAGACGACCACCCAGTGTCGGGCGCGCGAGGGAGCCTGCGGCGCTGTCATGAGCCCTTATCCCATCACAGGGCGGCATCGTCCTGCAAGGCCGCGGGCTCGCGGAGCCCGGAGTCCATCCAGGCCAGGTAGTCCGGCTCTGCGTCGACGATGGCTGAAGCGAGAATCTCCGGCAGCTCGTAGGAGTGTTCGGCGCGGATCCGGCGGCGAATGTCCTCGAATAGTCCCCGGCGGGACTTGATGAGGAGGAGCCACTCGCCGCTCTCCTCGATGGCGCCACGCCACCGGTAGACGCTGTGGAGGGAGGGCAGCACCTGCACGCAGGCGGCGAGGCGCTCCTCCACCAGCAGGCGCGCCAGCCGCCGCGCCTCCTCATCCGAGCCGCACGTGGTTGAGACGACGATTTTGTCCGTCATGTTCCCTCCGGGGGATAGACTTGCCGCGCGAAAGGGATTATAAACGAAAGTTAGACGTTTTGTTTCGGCCATGAATTCGCTGGCGCGCAAATTGGGTCTGTTCGCGTTGTGCGTAGGCTTTGCCGTGGTCCTAGGCTCCGCGCTGCTGAGGCCGCAGGGGCTGCCGCAGATGATGGAGCGCTACCACGAGGTGAAGCGGCTGGAGGACGAGGTGCGGCAACTGCGCGAGCAGGTGCACCGCAAGCGGCACGAGGTGGATCAGCTGAAGGTGAGCGACGAGGCGCGCAAGCGCGCCATCCGCCAGCACCTGAACAAGGCGCTGCCCGGCGAGACGACCATCATTCTTCCGCCTGCCCCGCAAACCGGGGCCACAGCCTCTCCCGCGCAATAAAGCGGGGCGCGCCGGGAGGCGTACCCGGCGCGCCGTCCGGAAAGAATTCCCGCGAACCGGCTACTTCAGGGTCACTGCGCGGCCGGTGCGAATGCTTTCCTTGGCCGCATCCACGATTTCCATGACGCCGGCGTTCAGGTCCAGCGAGGTCATGCCTTCGGGCTCTCGCTTCGATTCGATGCAGTGGATCATGTAGGCGATGGGCTCGGCCTTCTCGGGAGGCAGCGCCTGCGCCGGAACTTCGCGCGCCTCCCTGCCCTGCCGCAGTTCAACCGAGCGGCTCGTCATATAGAGGCTGCCCTTGCGTCCGAACAACTCCAGGTCCTGGAAACTGCGCGGCAGGTCCCACGAAGCTTCCAGCAGCGCGACACCTTTGGGGTAGGACAGCACGATTAGCGATGTGTCTTCCACCTTGGGGAACTCGTCAGGGCGGAGCCGGTGCGACACGGCGTAGACGGAAGTTGGGCGCCCCAGGTACATGAGGCTCCACAGGGCGTTGTAGCAACCGAAGTCGACCAGCGCGCCGGCGCCGTTCTTGACAGGGTCGGTGAGCCACTCGAAGAAGTACTTGTTCAGACCCTTCGGTCCGCCGGGACCGCCGTGGCCGACGATGCCGCGCAGCCGCCAGACATCGCCGATTTCGCCGGCGGCGACGGCCTGCCGGATGGCTTCCGAAGTGGGCCACCAGGCCATCTGGTAATTGCACAGCACGTAGATGCCGTGCTTGCGGGCGAGATCGCGGATCGCCAGGGAGTCCTTGTAGGTCGATGCCAGCGGCTTTTCAAACATCACGTGGATCTTGCGCGGGGCGCAGTACTGGACGATCTCGAGGTGGCGGTTGTTCTCGACGAAGGCCCAGACGATTTCGGGCTTGACGGTGTCGATCATCTTCCGCCAGTCGGAGTGAATCAGGTCCTCGGCGACGCCGCGCTTCTTCGCCTCCGCCACCAGTTCCGGCGCGGTTTCAGCGACGCCCACGAGCCTAGCAGGCTTGCCCTGCACCATCTTGCCCATGTGGCCCCAGACGTGGGAGTGGACCAGACCAACCACCGCGATGGTATGCTCGCCTGCCAGGGCAGGGACGGAGAGAAGGAGCGGAAGAAAGAGAAGTGCTCTGCGCATGAGATAAAGGTTCGTACCTCCACCCGACAGCATACGACTTCTGCCCCCCTTGCATCCGGCGGCAAGCTGCGGCATCTGTGAAGGAATGGCTGGGGGCTGCGGGCTCCGCCAGTGATCTTTGTTTCGCCGGGCCGGATTTGTGATACAGTGATCCACCAATCCAGCACGGCAGCATCAGGGCTGGGATGATTCGAGGTGCTCCATGAATTGGAAGGGGCTTGTCTGGGGTGTCCTGATCGCGGTGGCCGCTCCCGCATGGGGATCGGAAGAACTGGAGCGGCAGGCGAGAGAACTGGAGTTGCGAGGGCGTGCCGGAGAAGCCCGGCAGCTTCTGGAATCCGCGGTGAAGGCCGAGCCCCGGAACGTCGAGGCGCTGGGCCTGTATGCGGCGTTCCTGGACGAGCGGCGCGATCCGGAGGCGCTGGCGCTTTATGAAAGGCTGGCATCGCTGGCGCCGGAGGGCAGCCCGTGGCGTGTGCGCGCGCTGGGGCGCGTGGTCGCGCTGAAGCTGCTGTACGGGCGCGGCGAGGACGCCCGCCAAAGCCTGGAGGCATGGAAACGGGCCGGGGGCAGGGGCCGGGAACTGCGCAGCTCCGGCCCTTCCACAGCGCTCCCGATGGGCACGGTGACCATACCCGGCCCGCTGGAGAGCTTTGCGCGGATGGCGGCGTTCTCGCCCGAAATGCCCCCGGAGGAGATCCTGCTGGCAGTAGCGCGCAATGTGATCACAAACGGATACCAGGCTCTCAGCGGCAACGAGGGGATGGAGCAGACCGAGTATCTGAAGCTGGTGGTGCGCTACCTGAATCAGGCGCGGGAGTTGGAAAGACTCGCCGGCGCGGAGCGGGTGATCCGGATCGACGCCTGCGAATCGGCGCAGACCGGCGAGCTGCTGCGCGTGCTCGGCTTCCGGATGCGGGGCGGCTGCGGCAGCGACGTGGTGCTGGAGACGGTGAACGCCACGCGGGCCTTCCTGTCGATGGATTCCGGATTCCCGCTGGCCGAGCTGGAGCAGGCGCTGCGGACCAACCGACCGTTCGTGTACGACTACAAGCCCGCCACGGTGCCCGTGCTGTATTCGGCCGAATACTGGCTGTCGGCACGGGAGAAGCAGACCGGCGAGTTCATCGACATGTTCCTGAACGACCCGTCGCTGTGCCGGCTCTACCTCGGGCTGGCCAAGCTGGATCCGGTGACGGCAGAGGAGATCCGGAAAGCGCTGCCGGTGACGCGCATCCGCGCATTTGCGCACGTGTTCGACTTCTTCGGGGGCATGTTCCAGATCCGCAACGGAAGGGTGTTCGTGCCGGGCGGCGCTCGGTCTGCCGAGGCGTGGGCGGATCTGGTGGGCGCCCCGCCCGACAAGGGCGTGGAGTTTCTGGACAAGCTCGTTTCGAAGGATGACGGCTGGCTGGCGAGCTACTTCGACGCGTTATCGCGGATCGACGGCGCCACGCTGGACTACCTGACCGAGCCCGGGCGCCTGAAGCGGTTCTACGCGGCGCTGCGCGGCCGCGTGACCTCGCCCGGCCCCGCGCGGCCGGTGTTTCGTTCCAACACCGATCTGATGCTGCTGACCACGCGTCTGCGCGTGGTGGGCGGAAGGCCAGTGATCCCGGGCGGGCTGGAGGTCTGGAAGCGGCTCTTCACGGAGCACCCCAACGGAAAGTATGACGGCAAGCTGACGCGCTCTGCCGCCTCCTGGAAGGAGCCGGACGACCTCATCGAGGCGCTGTTCGGCCTCTCGCGCAAGGCTGTGGAAAACGAGCCGCTGCGGATCTTCCTTTCGATCAGCGACATTGAGCGGCGCCGCGCCAATCCGCTCGATCCGGCCACTGTGCAGCAGCTGGCCTTCCGGTGGAAGGCCTACGCGGCGCAATATCCGCTGTTCAGCGAGAGCGGCGCCCTGAGCGACGCGACCATCCTGCTGTTCCTCGACACGGCGGACAAGATCAACCGCACGGGCAACAACGAGCTGAAGGCCGACTCTGCCGGAATGATGCAGGCGCTGGCCGGGCTGTGGCAGGTGCTGGTGCGGCAGAAGCTGATCCCGGAGACCCGCGCCGGCGAGACGCTGGCAACGGTGCTGAAGCCGTTTTCGGCGGTCACCAACAAGCAGCTGCTGTTTGACGCTGGCCGCGCCGGTGTGACGGAGTTGTTGCGCGCAGCGGGCGTCGAGGATCTCTCGAACCCGCAGGACCGGATGATGGACCTGCTGGCCGGGGCGCTGAAGCCCTCCGACGAGGAGACGCACCAGACGCTGCTTGGCGAGATGCTGCGCGCGTTCGAAGCGCAGCGGTTGGTTTCGCTCAAGCTGCTGTTCGATCTCGACGACCACATGGAGGCGCTCTCGAAAGGCGAGCCGTTGAACGCGCAGCTTCTGGGCCGTCTGGCGGCGCGGGTGAGCGACCTGAACCTCCCGAAGGCCTCGCTGACGACAGCCGAGCGCAACTCGATGGCCTTCGGCTATTTCAGCGAGCGGCACATCGACATGCAGCGAAAGCTGAACCTGCGTGCCGTGGTGGCCAAGGCGGAAGGCAACGCGGAGAGGCTGAAGGAAGCGCGCGGGCTGCTGGCGCCGCTGCTGAGAGACACGCTGGTGGGCATGCTGTACATCCACTACGCGCCGCCGGGCGCGCAGCTGCTCTATACCAATCCGCTGTTCGCGCGCAGCCATGACTTCATCGGCATCCAGGGTTCGAACCAGACGTGGAAGCAGACCGAGGTTCTTGGCATGGGCTGGCCGTCAAGCGCGGGAGGGCGGCTGGTGGGCTCGCTGGCGAACCTGCCCTATGCGCTTGCCGAGGCCGAGCAGAATTTCCTGATCCCCTCGCGCGAGCAGGCCCTGATCTGGGGCGACCTGGTTCCGCAGCTTCTGGTGAGCGCGCGGCTGCCGCGGTTCTGGAACGCCACGCCGCAGCAGCTTCATTACCTGGGGCTGCACCTGAGGCTGGGCGAGACGGTGATTGTGGAATCGGCCCTGCGGGACGACCTGCGCGAGCAGGCGATGCGGGAACTGGAGCGGCTGGCGCCGCCGGCGCGCGTGGAGATGGTGTCGCGGCTGCTGGCGGCGGGGCGTCCGGCCGAAGCCTTCGAGTTGATCATGCCGTCGGAGCTTTACTTCCTTGGCGCGCAGGCGGCGGCCCGTCAGTGGCAGACGAGCGCGGGGTTTGGAGAGAAGATCCGGCTGCTGGCCGCCTCGCTGCCTGCGCAGTGCAATGCGCGGGCTGTGTCGGAGCTCGCCGGGACGCCCAAGCCGACGCTGGCCAACTCGCACCGGCCGGAGCTGCTGCAGCTGCGGACGTTCCCTACTTTGATGGGCTACTCCAGCCGCATTCTGGCCGAGAGCTGGGAGTCGCACAATTTGTTCTTTGCCGCGCTGGCTGACGAACTCGGCCTGCGGCCGGCGCAGTTGAACGTGATGCTTCCGGAGTGGACAGTGAAGACGGTGGAGGCGATCTTCGCCACGCATCTGGAGGACTGGCCGGCGGTGCTGCGCGCCATGCGGCGTGTGGCCGAGCAGGTGCGCGCGGAGGTGCGGCGGTCGCAAGCGGCCGAAGCAGGCGCGGGATTCTGAACGGAAGGAGCGAATGAGATGAAAGGGGAACCGTGGAATCCCGCAAGAAGGGAGTGGATGAAGCAGGCGCTGCGCGCCGGGACGCTGCTGTGGCTGCCGCGCAGGCTGGCGTCCGGGCAGGACCGGCCCACGTTTCGGGTGAAAGTCGACATGGTGGTGCTCAGTTTCACCGTGACCGACTCGAAGGGGCGTTATGTGAACGGGCTCAAGCCGGACGACTTCCGCATCCTGGAAGACGGCATCCCGCAGCGGATCAACACCTTTGCCCAAGGCAACCGGCCGCCGTTGCAGATTCTGGATGACGGCGCAGCGCGGCCGCTCGTGACGGCGCAAGCCGATCCCGAGCGCGGCGGCATTGCCACCGACGCCTTTGTCGGCACCAACGTGTTCATCCTGTTCGACACGTCAAACTACATGTACCGGGGCTTCGTGTACGCCTCTGACGCGATCGCGGATTTCGTCCGGGGCCTGGACCGCGCCGACTCTGTGGCCGTCTACACGTTCTCCCGCAACCTGACGCGGGCGGCGTCTCTGACGCGCGACCGAGGGGAAGCCTTGCAGGGTCTGCGCAAGGCCGTGGCCGGCGACGAGGCGGCGCTGTACAACGCGTTGCTGCTGACGCTGCGGGACGCAGCCAAGGTGCCGGGGCGGAAGGTGATCATCGTCTTCTCCAACGGCCCAGACTCCGCCTCGATGGTGGCGCCGGACGACGTGCGCGCCGTGGCCGAGGACGAGGGCATCCCGATCTATGTCATCTCCACGAGCGACGCCTCCCGGGACCCCATTTCCACCGGCGTGTTCCGGCGGCTGGCGTCGCGCACCGGAGGCAAGAGTTTCTTCGCCAGGACGTGGCAAAAGCAGGTGGAGGCGTTCGAGGCGATCCGCGAAGATCTGGGCAACTCCTACACGGTGACCTACTATCCGGCGCCGAATCCGAACGAGGGCTTCCGCCGCATCACGGTAGAGATCAAGTCCGACGTGGCCCGGCGCTACCGCGTGAGCGCACGGCCCGGCTACCGTCCCCGGGCGGGCGCCTGAAGGCTCCAGCGATTTCCTTGTCAAGGCCGTTGTCTGCGTGCGCGGCGCCGCCGGCGGAGCCTTATGTTAGATTTGAAGAGTCAGGCTCTCGCTTGAGGAAGTCCGCGTGCAGGTTTTCTTGCAGGGCAAGCTTCTGGGGATTGAGCCGTTCCTTCATGCGGCACGGGGCGGCTTTGCGGCGCTGGCCGGGCGTTGCCTCTATGTGAGCCTTCTCACGGAAGCCCTGCCGCGCGCGTTGCTTGCCCGCCTGGGCCTGGCGCAAGAACTGCTGGGCTCCTGCGGCGGAGGGCAGTTCCTGGCCGTGCTGCCGGCCGAGAATTTGGAGGACGCCAATGCATTCCTGGTGAACGCCACGCGGCGGCTGTCGGATTTCACCAGGAATGACGTGCGGCTTGTGTGGTCGAGCACGGAGAACCTGGGAGCGTGGAGCGACATCCGCAAGCGGCTGGATTCGGGATTCCGCAAGTGGCGCGGGCTGAACGCGCTGGACAACGCCGGGCTGTTTGATCCCTTCGACGATTCGGGCGAGGACTCGTTCTATGAGGGCCTGTTCCTGGCGCTGCCCGGCTCCACCGCCGCCGTCTGGGATCCGGAAAGCCAGGGCATGCTGCGGCAGGAGGGCGAGCCCTACTGGCTGGCCACGCACTTTGCCGCGATGCCGGGCGGTTGGCCGGTGGGCGCCGAAGAGCTGGCCGCGCGCGCGCATGGCCGCAAGACCTGGGGCGTTCTGTGCGGCGACACGGATCAGTTCCAGGCGCGCTTGCACAAGGCCGAATCCGTGGAAGAGTACATCCAGCTTTCGGTCTTCTACAAGCAGTTTTTCGTGGGCGAGGTGCAGGCGCTGTGCACCCAGCCGGAGTTCCGGGACAAGACCACGGTGCTGTTCACGGGCGGAGATGAATTCGCCATCGCCGGCAGCTGGGACGTTCTGCTGCCGTTCGCCCGCGCGATGGAGCGCGTCTTCCGCCGTTCCAGCGAGGAACTGCTGAAGGATTTCCCGGGCGGCGAGGGCAAGACGATTTCCATGGCCATCGCGCTGGCGCCCTCGCCGGAAACGGAACCCGCGGTGGTTTACCGCGAGGCGGTCAAGCAGCTGGAGACCGCCAAGTGCACGGCGCGCGACTCGATCGCCGTCTTCGGAAAGGTGCTCGACTGGAAGCAGGCCGCCGAGGCGGCGGAACTCAAGGACGTGATGGTCCGCATGGTGGAGCGGTATCATTGCTCTCCTCAATTCCTGGGAGAGCTGGGCGCCTTCTACCGCGAGACGGACCGGGTGTTGCCGGCCAAGAGTTCGAGGCGGCTGCAAGAGACGCAGCAGCGTCCGTGGCGGCTTCACCGGCGTCTGAACCGTGTGCTGGACGGGCGCGAGCGCCACCGCGAGTTCGAGAAGGCCAGGCAGGCGGTGCAGGCGGCGTTCCTGACGCGCGGCCAGGCCCAACTGAAATTGAAACCCTCTGGCCGGGTGGCACTGGAATGGGCCCGGATGACGGAAGAGGTTGAATAAGCGATGAACGAACTGGAACCTCAACAGACCCCGCAGGAGACCGTGGCCGCAGAGAAAACGGAGTCCGCGGCCCCCGCTGTCGAATTGGCGGCGGAAGCTGCTGCGAAGGCGCCGGAGGCGGAAGCGCTGCCTGCCACGAGCGAGGCCCCCACCGAGCCGAAGCCCGCGCCTGAGGAAGTTGCCAGGAGCGGCGAAACGCCGGTTGCGGCCGGGGAACCCGCGAAGGCGGAGGCTCCGGCCAGGCCCGCGCCTGGAGCGCGCCCGCCCCGCCCGCCTCGCCAGCAGCCTCAGGAGAAGGCCCAGCGGCGTCCGCCGCAGGAGCGCAACGAGCAGCGCAAGCCACCCCGCGAGGCGGGCCGTCCAGAGCGGCGCGGCCCCGAGGGCCCGGTGGAGATCGACCTGGAGAAGCTGATCGCCGACAGCCTGTATCTGGACAATCAGGCGCATGCCATCGTGGCGCGCATGCGCGACATGGATTCCGGCACACGCAGCCAGCTGCGGCGGCTGTTCAGCGCCGTGCGGCGCGCCTGCCGCACGCAGGAGGCCGAGCGGCAGCACGCATTCGTCATGCTTCGGGCGCGGCTGGCCTACACGATCGCACGGCACCAGTTGCGCAGCCTGGATCCGCTGGAGAAGCTCCTGCTCCAGGTGACTAGAAAGAACGACGCGCGCGCCTACGAACGGTTCCGGGACCTGTTCGAAGCGATTGTGGCGTACAACGAGTAGCACACGGAGATTGCGGAGACACGCATGAGCTCACACACCGCTTCCACCAAGCTCGGCCTGATTGGCAAGCTGCTGTTCGAAGGCGAGCTGATCTGCGAGACAGGCCTTCACATCGGCGCCGGCAAGGGCTCACTGGATCTGGGCGGCGCTGACAATCCAGTGGTAAAGGACGCCTTCGGGAGGCCGTACGTGCCCGGCAGCTCGCTGCGGGGCCGCATCCGCAGTCTGCTGGAGCAGGCGGCAGGAGCCGTCGGCGCGGAGGATCTGGTGTATCTGTCGCGGCGCCGCGGCCAGGAGGTGCGCATCCACCAGAGCGACGAGCCGGGCGACGAGATCTGCCTGCTGTTCGGGCGCAATCCCGGCCGCATGGAGCGGGTGTCGGGCGATGCGCTGGAGCCTGCGTCGGCGACACCGGCCAGGCTCACCGTTTACGACGCCCCGCTGGATCTGGACTCGATCACGCCGCAGATGCGCGAGAACCTCGACGACGAGCTCACCGAGGTGAAGAGCGAGAACGCGATCGACCGTATTACCGCGCAATCGAGCGCGCGCACGCTGGAGCGCGTGCCGGCGGGGGCGCGGTTCCGCGTGCGCTTCGTGCTGGACATCCTTTGCCCGGAGGACCGCGAGCTGGTGGCGCGTTTCCTGGAAGGGCTGCGCCTGCTGGAAGACGATGCGCTCGGCGGGGGCGGCTCTCGCGGTAGCGGCCGGGTGCGGTTCGGCAACTGGAAGGTGACTTGGCGGAACAAGGCATATTACGCGGGCGGCGCCGCCGAAGCCGTGCTGGTGGAGAGGGCCGAGACGACTGCCGCGCTGCAGGCCGCCGCTGGCGAGTTCAGCGGCAATCTCAGTTGAGCGGGGCTGAGGCATGAACCCAGCGCTGCTGGTCAGGATCAGGCCCTCGACGCCCTGGCGGCTGGGCCCCGAATCGGGCTCGCTGGCCGAGGCTGCGGCCGTGTTGCACAGCGACGCGGTCTATTCCGCGGTGACGATGACGCTGGGCCAGCTGGGTTGGATGGAGGAGTGGCTGGCGGCGACTGCCGATCCATTCCGAGAGCCGGCGGTACGTTTCACCTCCGCCTTCCCTTGGCAGAGGAACCTGCTATACGTGCCCCCGCCCCGCGGGTTGTGGCCCCCGGAAGGCGCCTCGCCGCGAATGCGGTGGAAAGGTGCCGCGCTGGTGCCGGCGCAACTGGCCGGCGCACTGCTGCGCGGCGAGCAGTTTGAGGAAGACACCTGGGAGGTGGACGGCCCCAGCGGCTGCCTGATCCCGGCCGGGAGCCGTTCCGCCACCGGGCCGTACCGGTTTCTGCGCCGGTCGTGCGCGGCCGTGGACCGGGTCACGGGCGGGCGAGCGCTGCCGTATCTGGCTGGCTGCGTGCAGTTCGCGCCTGCCTCAGGTCTTTGGTGCGCCGCGCAGTTCGCCACGCAGACCGCTTACGCAGTGTGGAGGCCGCGGATTGAGGCTGCCTTCCGCCTGCTCGGAGATTCTGGCATCGGCGGCATGCGCTCGCGCGGATTCGGGCGGGCGCGTCACGTGGACTTCCAGGCGGCTCCGCTGGGCGAGTTGCTATTCGGCCCGAAGGGCGCTCCGCCGGCTGGAAACGGCTGGTGGCTGCTGTCTCTGGTGACTCCCTCACCTTCCGATCCGATCCGGTGGGGCGAGGGCCACTACCAGCTGTTGAAGCGCAGCGGCAGAGTTGGCAGCCTCGCCGGCGGCGGACTGCGCAAGCCGGCATCCCGGATGGTAGCCGAGGGCTCGGTGCTCGTCAGCCGACAGGCGCCGCGCGGCACCATTGTCAATGTGGCGCCGGAGGGCTGCCCGCACCCGGTGCTCCGCGCCGGCTACGCCGTGGCCGTTCCGATTCCATGGCCGGAGAGAGCATGACCCGGTACCGCCTGACAGTCCTGACTCCGCTGCTCGCCGGCGACGGGCAAAAGCTGGCGCCCATCGACTACATGGTCTGGAAAGACCAGGTGAACGTGCTCGACCAGCGGCGGATTTTCCAGTTGCTGGCGAAAGGGCCGCGGCTGGAGACGTATCTGAACCAGATCCGGCGCGCCGAGAAGCTCGATTTCGCCTCCTGGGGCGGTTATGCACAGAACTACGCCAGCCGCCGCATTCCCTTCGAGCATCCCACCTCGGCCGCCTATTACGCGCGCGCCTCGGCCGACCATCTGTTCATTCCGACGTTCGCCGCGCTGTCCTCCGGCGGCATCTACTTGCCGGGAAGCGTGCTTAAGGGCGCTCTGCGCCGCGCGGTGGTGCTCGGGCTGGCCACCGACCATAGCTGGCGCGCGGCGCAGACGGGTATGCAGAGATCCGAACGCGCGCCGCGCCGCCCCGCCGCCGTGCTGGAACAGATGTTACTCGGCGCGCCCGGCGCGGACCGGCTGCGCGCGCTTCAGGTGTCGGATTCAGCCCCCCAGCCTCCGGGGGGAGTGACCCGCATTTTCCTGCTGCGGACGGCGACGCTCGTGCAGCGGGGAGGGAGACTGGAACTGGGCTGGAAGATGAGTCCGCGCGGGGCCGTGGAAGGACGCCGTCCGGCCGACTCCACGCCGCACTTCGCGGAAATGGCCGCGCCCGGCGCGGCGTTTGAAGGCACACTCGGCACGGCCGGCGTGGCACGTCAAGAGAAGGCTGCGAAGGCGCTGGGCTGGAGCGGCGAGGTGCTGGACTGGCGCGCGGCGTTCGCCGCTGCCAACCGTGCCGCGGCACCGCTGCTTGAGCTTCACCGGCATTACGCGGAAGTTACGGGGCTGCGAGGGCTGGGTGAGTCGCTGGCACGATTGGAACAACGCCTGGCCGCCATCCGGACGGACAATCGCGCCTGTCTGCTCTGCCTGGGCTGGGGAACGGGCCTTCTGGCCAAGGCCGCGAGCCTCGAGACCGACCGCGGCCCTTACCGCGAACTGTTGGCGGCGCTGCCCGTTTGCCGGGACGCTCTGCGCACGGGACTGCCGTTCCCCAAGACGCGGCAGGTCGTGTTCCTGAACGATCAGCCCGCCACGCTGCCGGGCTGGGCCGAGCTTTCCGTCCTCGACTGATCCGGCTTCCTCCTGCCGCCTATCGGACGCTACAGGGGCGGCAGATGGTGAATGGTAGAATGACGCAAGCGAGCTGCCCGAAGAGCGACCGTGCGCATCCGGGGATGCGGGAGGAGCATGTATAACGCTTTTTTCGGATTTCACGAAAATCCTTTCAATCTGAGCCCGGATCCCGCGTTCCTCTACAGGAGCCCGCAGCACGAGGAGGCGCTGGCCAACCTCGTTTATGGAGTACACGGCCGCAAGGGATTTATCGTGCTCACCGGCGAGGTAGGCACGGGAAAAACCACCTTGCTCGAGTGCCTGCGGGACGAACTGGACGCCCACGGCATCGAGTTCGCCTATATTTTCAATTCCCGCATCACCCCGGAGCAGTTTTTCGAGATGATCGCCTACGATTTGGACCTGCGGTGCGACCGCAAGTCGAAAACCGAGGCACTGTTCGCTTTGAACCAGTTGCTGATCGAGGAAGCCACGGCGGGACGCACCACGGTGCTGATCGTCGACGAAGCCCACAACCTGGAGTGGGATGTGCTGGAAGAGATCCGGCTGCTCACCAACCTCGAGAATCCGAAGCTGGGCAAGTTGCTCCAGATCATCCTCTCCGGGCAGCCGGAGCTGGACCGGAAGCTGGAGGCGCCGCAGTTGCGCCAGTTGAAGCAGCGCATCGTGCTGCGTTGCTCGATTTCACCGCTCACTTTCGAGCAGACGGTCGAATACATTCAGACGCGCCTCTCCCGGGCGGGCATGACGGAGCAGAAAGTCTTCCCGCCTGAGGTGCTACGCGAGATTCACGTCCGCAGCCAGGGCATCCCGCGCGTCATCAACTCCCTTTGCGACAACCTCCTGCTGACGGCGTTCGCAATGGAATCCAAGCTCACCAGCATCGAGATGCTGGACGAGGTGTGCCTCGATATGCGGCTCGCCTGGCCGGGCATGCCGCGGCACTTCCGTGCGAAAATCGCCCCGCCGCAAGACGAGCCGTCCCTTCATCCCACCGAAAACTGAATTCGGTTCCGCACAGGTCCGGCACACCCTGCCACGCCTGGAGCCTGCGGCAATCCCGTCCACTTGGCACTTCCACTTCGCCTTCAAGAACTGAGCCACGCCGAGCCCTCGAGGAGACGCAGGCACGGATGAGCCGTTGAAATTCGGGCTTGCCCCAATCGATTTCGGGTCTTTTCTAGGTTAATCCCATTAGGCTCAAGGGTCGGAATTTTCCTAGACCGCTGAGAGATTGCGGGGAATTAGCCTCAGGTGTAGATCCTAGGCTTGGCTCAGGGAAAGATCTCTCCTCTCCCGCAGGCTAAGTCTCTCGGAAGGTGCATCGTTATGAGGACAACGCTTTTGCTGGTTGCCTTTGTTTGTGTTGCCACGGCTCTGACGGCTACTGCAGTCGTGCTCCCGTCCGGCAACACCGTGTCCATTCGTCCCGGTAAGCCGCCCGATCCGCTCGGCGGCGACTTGGCGATTCGTCCCGGCAAGCCGCCCGATCCGCTCGGCGGCGACTTGGCGATTCGTCCCGGCAAGCCGCCCGATCCGCTCGGCGGCGACTGAGCAGTTTGCCTGGTCGCATTCGGGTTCGTTCAGTGCCGATCGGGGCTGGATCCTCCATCTGGCGGCACCGAGCGGCTGACAGTTACAAAACAAAAGATAGGCCCGAAGGTGGCTACACTTTCGGGCCTTTGATTTTCAGGCAACGCAACGCCGGCCCTTGGCGTTGCCACCCCTCTCCGGGTGCCGGGCCCGCCCGGCGGCCGGATTCCGGCTCTGGCGTGGTAATCTTGGCCTGCCAGTTTCCCGTCTTGGCAGATAGGATGAGTTCCATGGCAGAACCGCTCGCCGCCGCGGGCGCCGCATCCCGGCCGTCGGACTTCACGGACTGGATGCTGTCCGAGCAGGCACGGGTCTTCCGGCTCTGCCAGCGGATGCTCGGCGACAGCGACGAAGCAGGCTCGGCCACGCAGGACGTGTTTCTGAAAGCCTACCAGGCTTGGGAGCGCACGGCGGCTGATCTGGACGATCCGTCCCGATGGGTGACAAGGATCGCCGTGAATACTTGTCTCGACCGGCTTCGCTCGAGGCGCTGGCAGTTTTGGCGGAAGCGCCCGGATGGCCCGGACGAGGAGTTGATCCTGGCCATGGCGCCTGCGCGGGAACCGGATGGAGAGGCGCAAGTCTTTGCCCGGGAGATCGGCAAGCGGCTGGCGGTGGCTCTTGATCGTCTTTCGCCGCGGCAAAGGGCCGTGTTCACGCTCCGTCATTTCGAGGACTGCCCGCTGGAGGAGATCGCCGGGCAGCTTGGGCTGGACGTGGGCACCGTGAAGGCGCATCTGGCGCGCGCGGTGGCGCGTCTGCGCGAGGAACTGAAGGATTTGTACGGGATGGGAAACAGGGAGGTGGCGCATGAGTGAAGCGCTGCGGCATCTGGATGACGAGCAGTTCCTGCTGGCGCTCTACGGTGCGGGCGGGGAAGGGGTCTCCGCGCATCTGAACGCCTGCGCGGAGTGCGCCGCGCGGCTGCGAAGACTGGAAGGCCGTCGAGCCGCCTGGCAGGCCGCGCCCGCGCCTGTACCCAACCCGGGCCGACTGCGCGCCCAGCGCGAGGCCGTGTTTCAGAGGATCGAAAAAGGCCGCCGCCCCGTGTGGCTCGCCGTCCGGGCCGGCGCGCTGGCCTGCGCCGTTCTGCTGGCGGTGCTGCTCCAGCGGCCGGCCGCACCGCCGGTGGATGTGGCCGGCGCGCAAACCCTCAGCGACCAGCAACTGTTCGACGATCTGGCCACGATGATCGCCCGGGACACCCCCATGGCGGCGGAACCGCTGATGGCGCTGTTCACGCCGCAGGAAGACACGGAGATACAGAACTAATGATCCGCCTGATGCTATTCCTGTTCACCGCCGGCGCTCTGGTCGCGCAGGCGCCGCCGGGCTACTTCAACTGGTGGGATTCGCCGATCGCCAACGACCTGAATTTGTCGGAAGACCAGAAGCGGCAGATCCGCTCCATCGTGCAGGAGTACCGGGACCGGCTGATCGACCAGCGCGCCGCGCTGCAAAAGGCTGAATTGCAGTTTGCGGACCTGTTCGCCGAGCAGTCACCCAATCCCGCGCGCGTCGACACGGTGATCGAACAACTGGTTGCCGCCCGCACGGAGCTGACGCGCACCATGTCCCGGATGACTCTGCGGCTCCGCGGCGTACTGACACCGGAGCAGTTTCAGGAGCTTCAGAAACGCTTCCCGCGGCTGCAGCAGGGTCCAATGATGAGGCCCCGGATGCGGGAATTTCAGGAGAGGCGCCGACAGCAGCCTCCGCCCAAAGGGCCAGGGACGCCCATCTAGGTTCGTCTGGCGGCGCGGCCGGGCGGCGCGTTACTGGCCTTCCGCGCGCCGCCGCCGTGCCGCTCGTCTATCTCGCTCCCAGCCAGATTGGCGCCGGGTGGCTGCATATGCTGTCGACGCCGGGCCCAGAGACGCACACCTTCACGGCCGTCATCATGGCCGGCAAGTCGTCTGGAATCGTAATGCGGAGGGCGTTCAGCGCCGGGCCCGCGCCCGCTTGCTTTGTGGCGGGCTGCCACCGGTCGTGCACGTTTACCCACACGGGCTCGTCGGCGAGCGTGATGCCGGTCACCTGGAGCAGGGCCTCTTCGCCAGGCACCACCGGGGCCGTCTCCTCGTTGGCCTGCCCGTCGGCGTTGTTCACCGCCACGATGGAGGGCGCAACAGGCAGCACATCTACATAGAGCGGCTGGCTCGAACTCGTGCCGTTGGCGGCGACCACCGGCTGCCAGCCACGCTCGATGGTGTCGGGTACGCGCACCACGAGTTCGCCGGGCTGCACAGAGAGCACCTGAGCGGGAAGACCGCCCACCGTCACCGTAGTCTCTTCGGCGAAAAAGATCCCCTGCAATCTCAGTAAGCCACCATTGGCGAACGGTCCTTCGAAGCCGAACGGGACGGTCATCGCCGCCCACACGGCGGGAGCAGGCGAGGCTGGCGGGACGGGGGGCTGAGGCGGTGCAGGCGGAGGCCCCTCAGTCACCGTAAGCTTGACGGGGATCACGATCTCGGCGTTCACACCTGTGGGGGAGTTTTTCTGCCGGAAGACGATCTCGGCGCTGTATTCACCCGGGGGGAGATCCTTGGGGTTCAGCTGATAGTGGTAGCTGCCCTCGGCGTACCCGCCGGTGCCGCGCAACAGCAGCCATGACGCGTCATCCGGGTCTTTCAGAAACGCCTCCCATTCGGCGAACCAGCCGCCCTCGTTGGAGACAAACAGGTAGGCATCCTTGAGCCCCCCGCCGGACTGGAGCGCAAACTCGGTGGTCTGGCTTGGCACGACGGAGAGGATGGGGAAGTAGTCCGCCTCGCAGTCGCCCTTCCACTGGCAGTCGGGCGAAAGTGCCGTGTCCCGGTATCTGGGCAGAGGCGCGCCGGCAACCGCGCCCGGTTTGTCAGAAACTGGCGCCAGCCGCACTTCCGCCCTTGCGATCGCGGTCTGGTTCGGGCGTGAAATCGGCGTGAAGACCCACAGCGGGATTTCAGCTGTCTCCACCTTGCCCGGATCGGCTTCCATCACCTGATAGGTGACCCATGCCTCCTGTCCTTCCACAAGCGCCTCGCGCACGTTGATCAGTGGAAGCGCCGTGCCCGGCCACTGCGCGGGCAGGCCGCCGGCGCCCTCTTTGTCCGCCTGCGACACGAAGCTCAGCAGCAGGGGCGGCCCCGGCAACGGGCTGTAGAAGCCGGGATCGGGGGACATTCCGAAAGCGCCGGAATGGGTGGCCTGGGCGGCGCTTCCGCCTGCGATGGCCTCGGGAACCAGGACGCGGCTGCCGGGTGGGAGGCCAGTCAGGCGGATCAATAGCCGTGTGGCGCGGTCCGGCAGCCCGGGAATCGCGACAGGCTGAAAGGCACCCGAGTAGCCTTCTGTGACTCGGACCGCCACCGGCCAAGGCTTGCGCGCAAGCACGCTGGCCCAGTCGAGCGATTCAGGAAAGGCTGGACCCGCGCAACAGAGGGCGCCTGGCATGACGGTGGCGTAGAGGCCCGGGACAGACCGGGCGACGACGGCACGGTTGGAGGGGAGCACCATGGGCGTGTCGGCCAGAATGGAGACGCTGGCCGAGACGGTTTCCGCAGCCTCTGTACGCAGCCCGGAAACCCGAAGCGAGAGCTGGCCGAACGAGTTAGAGGACACTACCAGGTTCTCGAAGACTACAGCATTGCCTAGCAGGCGGGACAGGTTCGGCAACGGCACGGGCGTAGCCGCCGAGTCCAGCCAGAGTGTGACGCCGCCCAGGTCGCCGCCCACAAAATCGATGGGGTTGGCGACCCGCTGGTCGAGGAGCACCGTGAGCGTCATCCGCACCGCCTGCCCTGGTGCTCCGGCGCATTGCAGCGCAACATCGCCTACCGGCTCAGCCAGACCGCCTGATGTCACAAGCGCCGGGGTACCGGAGAGCGTGCAAAGGAAGGTAGCACTCGCGGGAAGCGTCGCAGCCAGTGTGGAAAGAACCACCGCAACTGTCCACTTCATCACCCACCTCCTCTTCTTCAGGGTAGCTCCGCATACAATAAACGCATTCGGTGAGATTCCCCAAATGAGACGCAAAACAGCACTGCCACTGGTTCTGATTCTTGCCGCCGGACTGGCGGCGCAAGAGGCGGCTCCCGCCTGGAAGAGCCTGAAGTACCGCTCCATCGGCCCCTACCGGGGCGGGCGGGTGACGGCTGTAACGGGCGTGCCGGGGCAACCCGATGTCTTCTACTATGGCGCCACGGGCGGGGGCGTGTGGAAGACAACCGATGCGGGCAAGACGTGGCTGCCCGTCTCGGACGGCTTCTTCCGTACTGGTTCCGTGGGCAGCATCGCCGTGGCGCACTCCGATCCGAACGTCGTGTATGTGGGTATGGGCGAGGGCTGCATTCGCGGCAACGTGAGTCACGGCGACGGGGTTTGGAAGTCCTCCGATGCCGGGCGTACGTGGAAGCACGCCGGGTTGCCGCTCTCGCGCCACATTCCCCGCATCCGCGTGCATCCGCGCAATCCGGACATCGCATGGGCGGCGGCGCTGGGCGCTATTTTCAATGCCAGCGAGGAGCGCGGCGTTTACAAGACGACGGATGGCGGCAAGACCTGGCGGAAGGTGCTGTACCGCAATGACCGCGCCGGCGCAGTGGATCTTGCACTGGATCCTTCCAATCCGAACGTGCTGTACGCCGCGCTTTGGGACGTGCGGCGCACGCCGTGGGCGCTGGAGTCCGGCGGCCCGGGATCGGGGCTGTTTCAGTCCACCGACGGGGGCGAGACGTGGACGGAGATCACGCGCAACTCCGGCTTGCCCAGGGGGCTGATCGGGAGGATCGGCGTCAGCGTCTCAGGCGCCAACCCGGACCGGGTCTGGGCGCAGATCGAGGCTGAGGACGGCGGGCTGTTCCGCTCCGGCGACGCGGGCAAGACGTGGCGGCGGGTGAACGACAACCGCAATCTGCGGCAGCGCGCGTGGTACTACACGCACATCCACGCGGATCCGCTGAACCCGGACCGCGTCTACGCCCAGAACGTGCAGTTCTGGCGCTCCGATGACGGCGGCGCGACCTTCCGTCCGATTCCGACGCCGCACTCCGACAACCACGACCTGTGGCTCGATCCGGCGGACAACCGCCGCATGATCAACGGCGACGACGGCGGCGCCAGCGTCACCGTGGATGGCGGGCGAACGTGGACCAGCCAGGAACAGCCCACGGCGCAGTTCTACCGCGTGACGCTCGACCGGGAGTTTCCATATAACATCTACGGAGCTCAGCAGGACAACACGACCGTGCGCATCCCGTCCCGCTCCAGCGATTCCTTCATCACGAGGGAGCATTGGTGGCCTGCCGGCGGCGGAGAGTCCGGATGGATCGCGCCCTCGCCAAAGGATGCAAACATCGTCTTCGCCGGCTCCTACGGCGGCTATCTGACCCGTTATGACCACCGCACGGGGCAGACCCGCGCCGTCAACGTCTGGCCCGACAACCCCATGGGCTACGGGGCGGAGGGAATGAAGTACCGCTTCCAGTGGAATTTCCCGATCCTTTTCTCGCTGCACGATCCGGGCGTGCTGTATACAGCGGGAAATATCCTGTTCAAATCGGCGAATGAGGGGCAGAGCTGGGAGGCGATCTCTCCCGACTTGACTCGCAATGATCCGTCCAAATTGGGGCCTTCCGGCGGACCGATTACGAAGGACAACACGGGGGTCGAATACTACTGCACGATATTCACGGTGGCGGAGAGCCCGCTCGCGCGCGGCATGATCTGGGCGGGAACCGACGACGGGCTGGTGTGGGTCACCGAGGACGGCGGCAAGAACTGGCGCAATGTCACGCCGCCCGTATCGTTGATGCCGGAGTGGATCCAGATTAACTCCATCGAAGCATCCCCGCACGATCCGAAGAAGGCCTATTTCGCCGCCACCATGTACAAGCACGGTGACTTCCGCCCCTATCTCTACCGCACCACAGACGCTGGCAAGTCCTGGACGCGGATCACGTCCGGCATCCCCGAAGAAGCTTTCACGCGGGTGGTGCGCGAGGATCCAAACGTGGCCGGGCTGCTGTATGCAGGCACGGAGACCGGCATGTACGTTTCGTTCGACGACGGCGGCTCCTGGGAGTCCCTGCAATTGAACCTGCCTGTGGTTCCCATCACCGACCTGGCTCTGCACAAGGAGATAAAGGACCTCGTAGTCGCCACGCAGGGGCGCTCATTCTGGATTCTGGATGACCTCCCCGTTCTGTACGGGTGGAAGCGGCGGGGCAACGGCTTCTTCCCTGTGGAGCCTGCCTGGCGAATGACAGCCTCGTGGGCGCCTGTGCGCCCGGGCATAACCGTGGGCGAGAACCCGCCCGCGGGCGCGGTGTTCCACTTCTGGCTGGACGAGGCGCCGCAAGGGGAGGCTGTGCTGGAGATCCTGGACGCGCGCGGGAAAGTGATCCGGCGCTTCTCGTCCAGTGCCCGGCAGGAGAGCGCCGAGGAAGAGCCTTCTGGCAGCCGCCGGGGAGGGCAGACGGCGCGTTTCCAGCCCTCGAAGGGTCTCAACCGTTTTGTGTGGGACTTACGCCACGAGGACGCAAAATCCATTCCGAATCTGATCCTTTGGGCGGGCTCGGTTCGGGGGCCCAAGGCGGCGCCGGGCCGCTACAAGGCGCGGTTTTCCGCAGGAAAAGTCTCCTTCGAGACGGAATTCGAGATCCGGAAAGATCCCCGCCTGACGGATATCACGCAGGAGGATCTGGAAATTCAGGAGCAATTCCTGCTGCAGATTCGAGACAAACTGACAGAAACTCACGAGGCGATCCTGAAAATTCGCGAAGTCCGCTCCCAGGTGGAGGCGTGGGGCAAGCGCGACGCTGTCCTGGAAAAGGCGGCGAAGGATCTGGCTGCAAAGCTGACAGCGGTGGAAGAGGAGCTTTATCAGACGAAAAACCGCTCTTCGCAAGATCCGCTGAACTACCCGATCAAGCTCAACAACAAGCTGGCGGCACTGGCCTCGATCGCCGGCAGCGCCGAGGCGCGTCCGACGGCGCAGAGCCAGCAGCTGTATGAAGAGCTCGCCTCGCGCGTCAACGCGCAGCTCCGCACGCTGGACGGGCTGCTGAAGAAGGAACTGGACGCCTTCAACCGTCTGGTGAAGGAGAAGAACCTGCCTGCCGTCGCGGTGCGCTGAGCGCCGCCGGCGGGGGCGTCAGGATGCCGGATGGAAGAGATCCTGCGCTTTGCCTGTTTCGATGCCGAGGTGGTTGAGGTAGAAGGCGAGCACCTGCGGCGGGAAGCGGTCCCTGAGCGCGTCGTAGGCACGCTGCTGCCAGCCTTCGGTCAGGAAGGAGCTCACGTCGGCATCCTTGGCGAAGAAGCCGTCCTGGTGGGGAATGCCGAGCAGGTCGAGCGTGGCGATGATCATGTCGAGGTGGCAGACCAGCACTGCCTGCGCCAGATCCGAAGCCAGATCTTCATCACCCTGCCCGAGCCGCTCCCAGAGGCGCGGAGCCGCCTTGCGCAGCGTCTCGCTGTTCAGCTTGTGCAGATGAGTGCGGACTTTCAGCGGCTCATACAGCTGGTAGGTCTTCAAACGGCTGATGGAGACCCGGCGCAGCAGATCGGCGAAGCCCTGTTCGCCCTGCGCCAGGAAAGCGTCGCTCAACTTCATGACAGTGAAAGCGTAGCATGGGGGCGTGGGCCCTTTGGACACGCCCGGCGGCGCGCCGGCGGAGATCGAAGTGGATTGCTATGCGGGCTACAAGGGCGAGGAGCGCCCGCTGAGGTTTCGTTGGGGCGGCAAGGCGTTCGAGGTTGAGGACGTTCTGGAGCAGTGGTACGAGCCGGGCAAGTCCTGCTTCCGCGTGCGCGCCGCCGGGGCCGTGTACTTACTGTGGCGGGATGAGGAGGGTAAATGGTGGAGACTCCAGGCGCAGCGCGGCCGCGCCAGGGGCCGCGCCGGAACATAAGAACGGACAGATCGGCCCTGCGGCACGGAGGATTGCCGCGGGCGAAGGCGGCCTGGGTCAGGGATCTGCCGGCTACTTCGACGCCGGGGCCTTCGGTTTTGCAGCAGGCGTGGCCTTCTTCGCAGCGGGCTTCGCCGGCGGCGTCAGCACGATGCCGCCCTCTGGAGCCGGGCCGACGCGCTCGATGCTCACTTTGGTCATGATGACCGGCGTGACGGGCTTGTCGTTGGCGCCGCGGGAAACGCGCGCGATCTTGCCCACCAAATCCTGCCCTTCGACCACCTGGCCGAAGATGGTGTGCTTGCCGTTCAGGTGGGGCGTGGGAACTTCCGTGATGAAGAACTGGCAGGAGCCGGTGTTGGGCCCGGCGTTGGCCATGGCGAGGCGTCCGGGGATGTCGAACTTGAGCGTGGGGTGGAACTCGTCCTTGATGACGGCCGTGCCACCCGTGCCATTGCCGAGCGGATCGCCGCCCTGGATCATGAATCCCGGGATCACGCGGTGAAAGGTGAGGCCGTTGTAAAGCGGACGCCGCACGCGCGCGCCGGTCTTCGGGTCAGACCATGCTTTGCGCCCGAGGGCGAGATCGACAAAGTTGCGGACGGTGATGGGGGATTCCGCCTCGTAGAGCTTCAGAACAATCCTGCCCATCGGCTCCTTGCCGTGGGACACGCCAATGGTGGCATAGAGGCCGTTCTCACGGGCGGGCGTCCCGGCCGGCGGCTGCGTCTGCCCGGCGGCCACAGCCAGTACGATCAAAGCGCTGGAGAGCATCAGGCCAAACTGCTTCATGGTGACAGGATAGCGCGGCGGCGGAGCGGCGGTGATAGGATCGAAGCATGAAAAAAGAGACGATTCTCTCCTCGATTCTGGAGATCGGCATCGTTCCGGTGGTGCGCGCGCCTTCGGCCGAGGGCGCCTACAAGGCGATCGAGGCGATTTACCGGGGAGGAATCCGCGCGGCCGAAGTGACCATGACCGTGCCAGGCGCGGTGAAGGTGCTGGAGAAGCTGGCCGATCAGTTCGGCGACCGGATGGTGCTGGGCGCGGGCACGGTGCTCGATGCGGAAACATGCCGCATCTGCATGCTGGCCGGAGCGCAGTTCTTCGTGACGCCGGCGCTGAATCCGAAGACCATCGAGATGGCGCGCCGCTATTCGAAACCGATCATGCCCGGCGCGCTGACGCCGACGGAGGTGCTGGCGGCGTGGGAGGCGGGCGCCGACATCGTGAAGGTATTCCCGTGCGACAACGTCGGCGGGGCGAAGTACATCAAGGCGCTGAAAGGGCCTTTCCCGCAGATCGAACTGATTCCCACGGGCGGCGTGAGCCTGACGACGGCAGGCGATTTCCTGAAGGCCGGGGCGTGCGCGGTGGCGGTGGGCGGAGAGCTGGTAGACGCCAAGACGATCAAAGAGGGCCGGTTCGAGGTGTTCGAGGAGCGGGCGCGGCAGTTCCTGGAAGTGATCCGGAAGGCGCGCGAGGAGATGAGGGGCGCCTGAGGGCGCTCTGCTAAAATCAGGGAGTCCATGGCGATCAGTCAGGATCTTCTCGACATTCTGGTGTGTCCGGTCTGCAAGGAGCCCGTGCAGCTGACCGAGGACCAGCAAGGGCTGAAGTGCCCCAAGTGCCGCCGCGTGTATCCCATCCGGGAAGACATCCCGGTGATGCTGGTGAGCGAGGCGACGATCGAAGAGTAGCCGCACGCATGGCGCCTGCGCTCGACAGCCTGAGCCCGGGGGCGCGGGTGCTGATGGTGCGCCTGCGGTCGCTGGGCGATTGCGTTCTGACGACGCCCGCGCTCGAGCTGCTGCACGCCTTTCGGCCGGACCTGCGCGTGGCGGTGGCCGTGGAGCCGCGCTTTGCAGCGGTCTTCGAGCATCACCCGGCGGTGGACGCGATTCTTGATCCGCTGGCGGCATCCGTTCGCGCATGGCAGCCGGAGCTGGCGGTGAACCTGCATGGCGGAACGCGCAGCGCGTGGCTGATGCTGGCGAGCGGGGCGCGGCTGCGCGCGGGGTTCGGGCACCACCGGTTCGCGTGGACCTACCACGTGCGCATCCCGCGGGCGCAAGAGATTCTGGGCGAGGAACGGGTGGTCCATACGGCCGAACATTTGGCATCGGCCATGTTTTATCTCGGCGTGCTCCGCGCCGAGATCCCGAAGGCGCGGTTGTACGGCGCCTCGCCGCCGCGCCGCTCGCCCTACGCGGTGATCCATCCCTTCGCTGCGGCGGCGGACAAACGCTGGCCGGCAGAGCGGTTTGTTGAGCTGGGCCGGCTCCTGAGGCGCGGGCACGGGCTGGAGGTGGTGGTGCTGGGCGCCGCCGCGGATGACTTCGCGCCATTGGCGGAATTCGAATGCGTGCAGGGCGCGCCGCTCGGCGAGGTGAAGGGGTGGATCGCCGGAGCGAAGCTGTTTGCGGGCAACGATAGCGGCCCGGCGCACATGGCGGCGGCGCTGGGCGTGCCGGCCGTGGTGCTGTTCGGACGGTCCGACCCGCGGATCTGGGGCCCGTGGCGCGCCGAGGCGGAGGTGCTGCACTCGCCCGAAGGTCTCAATGCGATCCCGGTGGATTGCGCGGCGGAAGCGGCCGAGCGGTTGAGGGCGCGCGCATGGTGAGAGAGACATTGCGGCTGCTGGCCTATGCGCGGCGCTACACGCCTGTGCTCGCCGTGGCGGTGTTCTTGATGCTGGTCTCCGGCGCAGGGCGCGCCATGCTGCCTGTGCTTCTGAAGCCAGTGTTCGACCGCGTGCTGGAGCCGTCCTCCCCGGAGGCGCGCATGCCGCTGCCGGTGCCGAGGTGGACGGGCGTGGAATTGTATCTGGACCAACTGATCCCCTTCCCTGTCCACAACGTCTGGACGATGGTGGCCATTGCGATCTTGATGGTCTTCTTCGTTAAGGGAATCGCCGACTACCTGGGGAACTACCTAATCAGCTACGCGGGGCTGGGGGCGGTGACCGACCTCCGGCAGAAGACATTCGACAAGGTGATCCGCGAGGAGCACGCGTTCTTCAGCTCGCATTCGACAGGGCGGCTGATGTCGTCGATCCTGAGCGACATCGAGAAGATCCAGCTGGCGGTGTCGCAGATGCTGGCGGACTGGTTCCGGCAGACCTTCGCGGCGGCGGGCATGTGCTACGTGCTGGTGCAGAACGACTGGAAGCTGGCGCTGGTTTCGCTGACCGTGCTGCCCTTCGTGCTGCTGCCCACGGCGCGCCTGGGCAAGCGGATCCGCAAGAGCACGCGGAGAGCGCAGGACGAGGCCGCGGCGATGAGCGAGATCCTGCAGGAGGGCTTCAGCGGGCACTCCGTGGTCAAGAGCTTCACGGCGGAAGCCATGGAAAGCGCCAAGTTCCGGCGTGTGGCGCAGCGTTTCCGGCAGGCGAGCCTGAAATACATCGCCATGCAGGGACTGCCCTCGCCGACCATCGAATTCTTCGGCGCGGTGACAATCGTGGGCCTGCTGACCTACGCGCGGGAGCAGATCAAAGCCGGGCAGATGACCACAGGCGACTTCATGTCGTTCGTCACGGCATTGCTGCTGCTGTACGAGCCGGTGAAGCGGCTGGCCGGAATCCACAACATCTTCCAGCAGGCAGCCGGCGCAAGCCAGCGCGTGTTCGAATACTTGGACCGCAAGCCGCTGGTGAGCGAACGGCCAGGCGCGCGGGAACTCACCGGGCTGCGGGAAGCGATCGAGTTTGACCAGGTAAGCTTCCGGTATCCGGACGCGCAGAACGGAGAGGCCCTGAAGGACGTGACTCTGCGCGTGGAGAAGGGCGAAGTGGCGGCGGCGGTAGGGCCGAGCGGCGCGGGAAAAACGACGCTGGCGGCACTGCTGGTGCGGTTCTACGATCCGACGGAAGGGGCGGTGCGGATCGACGGGACAGACATCCGGGAGTTCACGCTGAAATCGCTGCGGCGCCAGATCGCGATGGTCGGGCAGGAGACGTTTCTGTTCAACGACACGGTGGAAGCGAACATTCGCTACGGGCGCCCGGATGCCACGCGCGAGGAAGTGGAAGAAGCCGCAAAGGCGGCGATGGCGCACGATTTCATTTGCGAGTTGCCGCTGGGCTACGACACCGTGGTGGGGGAGCGCGGCACGAAGCTGAGCGGCGGGCAGCGGCAACGGCTGGCGATTGCGCGCGCGCTGCTGAAGAACGCGCCCATCCTCGTGCTGGATGAGGCAACGTCGCAGCTCGACACGGAGAGCGAGGCGCTGGTGCAGCGGGCGCTGGCGAACCTGATGGCGAACCGGACGGTGATCGTGATTGCGCACCGGCTCTCGACGATCCGGCGCGCCGACAGGATCGTGGTGCTGAGCGATGGGCGGGTGACCGAGATGGGCACGCACTCCGAACTGGTGGAGCAGGGCGGGATCTATCAGCGGCTGCACGAGCTGCAGTCGGTGGACTGGGAGCATTGAGAGATGAGACTGAAAAGCATGACGGGCTACGCGCGGGCGCGCCGCTCGAACGAACTCGGCGAGGTAGTGGCGACAGCCCGCAGCGTGAACCGCCGCGGGCTGGACTTGCACATCCACACGGGCGAGAACCTGGAGGCGTTCGAGCCGGCGCTGCGCGCGGCGGCCAATAGGCATGTGAAACGGGGACACCTGAGCCTGCGCGTGAAGTTCACGCCAGCGCACGCAGGCGCGGGAGCGGCGCTGAACCGCCCGCTGTTTGAGGCGTATCTCAAGGCGGTCGAGGAGGCGCGGCGGGACTACGGCGTGGAGGGCGAGCCGCGGCTGGACACAGCGCTGCGCATTCCCGGAATGCTGGCACAGGCGGCGGAAGAGGAAGAGGCGCCGGAGGGTCTGGAGGCGCTGGTGGTGGAGGCGGCGGAGGCGGCGCTGGCTGCGCTGGACGAGTTCCGGGCGCGTGAGGGCGCCGATCTGAAGCGGATCCTCAAAGAACTGAACGAGTCGATCCGGCGGGACGTCGAGGCGGTGGAGACATGCCGGATGCCGGCGATGGAGCACTACCGCGCGCGGCTGGAGCAGCGGCTGAAGGAGCTGACGCAGGGCATGGACCTGGACGCGCAGCGGCTGGCGCAAGAGGCGGCGATCCTGGCAGACAAGTCCGACATCGCCGAGGAGGTGGGCCGGCTGAAGGTGCATGCGCAGGAGCTGGATGCGATGCTGGAAGCCGGCGGCGAGGCCGGCAAGAAGCTGGATTTCCTGATGCAGGAGATGAGCCGCGAGACCAACACAATCCTGTCGAAGACGGGCGGAGCAGGCGAGTTCGGACTGCGCGTGACGTCGCTGGCGCTGGAGATCAAGGCCAATATCGAACGGATCCGGGAACAGGCGCTGAATCTGGAATGAGCCAGGTATTCATCATTTCCGCCCCTTCGGGCTCGGGCAAGTCGACGCTGGTCAACAGCCTGCTGGAGCACGAGCCGGGGCTGGTGTTTTCCGTCAGCTACACGACGCGCGCGCCGCGGGGGCAGGAGCAGGAAGGCCGCGAGTATCATTTTGTGTCGCGGGAAGAGTTCCGGCGGATGATCGACGCCGGCGAGTTCATCGAGTGGGCGCAAGTATTCGAGGACTACTACGGGACGCACCGCCGCTACGTGGACCAGGGGCGGGCGGAGGGCCGCGACGTGGTGCTCGACATCGACGTGCAGGGTGCGCGACAATTGAAGGAAAAGCTCCCCGAAGCCGTGAGCATCTTCATCCTGGCACCCTCGCGCGAAGAGCTGGAGAAGAGGCTGCGCGCGCGCGGCGACGTCAGCGAGGCCGTGATCCGAAAGCGGCTGGCCAAAGCGGCGGGGGAGATCCGGGAATTCGGCCGGTACGATTACGTGCTGGTGAACGACGAATTGCAGGCGGCATCCGAACGCCTGCTGTGGATTGTGAGGACAGCGCGGCTGCGCGCGGCGAACGCGGAGGTGCAGGCGCGGGTCCGGCAGATTCTGGCGACATTCGAGCAGGAAGAGAGAACGATATGAGCGAGAACTCGCGGCGGCCATTCAATGTGATTCCGGATGATCCGGAGCAGAGTGTGTACCGGTTCATCATCGTGGCGGCGAAGCGGGCGCGGCAGCTGCAAAGCGGGCAGCGCGCGCTGCTGCCGGGCACCATCAAGAAACCGACGGTGATGGCGATGGAGGAAGTGCGGCGCGGGCTGATCGAATACTGGGATCCGTCCACGCAGGCTTCCGAACAGCCTGAAGGCGGCGAGCAGATCTGACGCGGAGCCGGCGATGGCTGCGTGGCGCGCGGTCGTGGGCGTAGGCGGCGGAATCGCCGCATACAAGGCGGCGGAGCTGGTGCGCGCGCTGGCGCGCCGCGGCATCGATCCGCAAGTCGTGATGACTGCGGCGGCGGAAGAGTTCATCCGCCCGCTGACCTTCGCCGCGCTGACCGGGCGCAAGGTGATCACCTCGCTGTTCGGGTCCACGCCGGACGAGGTGCTTTCCTCGAGCGTCGAGCACATCGGCGTGGCGCGCGAGAACGATCTGCTGATCGTCGCGCCTGCCACGGCGGACCTGCTGGCGAAGTTCGCCCACGGGCTGGCAGGCGACTTCCTCACCACGCTTTACCTCGCCTTCGACCGGCAGGTGCTGCTGGCGCCGTCGATGAACACCTCGATGTGGCGTCACGCCGCCACGCAAGCCAACGTGGCCGCCCTGCGGGCGCGCGGACACGTGGTGATGGAGCCCGGGGAGGGCGATCTGGCTTGCGGGGAGACGGGCGCCGGGCGGCTGCCGGAGCCGGAGCGGATCGCCGAGGAGGCGCACTATCTGCTGGCGAAGAGGCACGACCTGGAAGGCGAAACAGTGCTGGTGACCGCCGGACCGACGCGCGAGCCGCTCGACCCCGTACGCTTCCTCTCCAACCGCTCCAGCGGCAAGATGGGCTATGCGCTGGCCGAGGCCGCGGCCTGGCGCGGCGCAAAAGTGATCCTCGTCAGCGGTCCGGTGGAGCTGGCGCCGCCGCTTCACGTGGAGACGTTGCGCGTGGAGACCGCGCTCCAGATGCGCGACGCGGTGATGGCACGGCTGCCGGAATGCACGATTGTGATCAAGAGCGCCGCGGTGGCGGACTATCACGTGGCGCAGGTGCCGGCGCAGAAGCTGAAGAAAACGGCCACGCGGATGTCGCTGGAGCTGGACCCGACGCCCGACATCCTGGCCGAAGCCGGCGCCGAAATCGAGCGTGCTCAGCGCGGCCAACTCCTGATCGGGTTCGCCGCCGAAACCGAGAACGTGGTGGCCGAGGCGAAACGCAAACTCAGGGCCAAGCGCTGCCATATGGTGGTGGCCAACAACGTGGCGGCCGAGGGGCTGGGCTTCGAAAGCGACGAAAACGCAGTGACGCTGGTGACGCAGGCGGGTGACGTGATCGAACTCGAGCGCGCGAGGAAGCGCGAGCTGGCGGACCGCATTCTGGACGAGGCGCTGCGCCTGGGGCTGGCCCTCTACAGCCGGAGTTGAGGGCCAGGATGGACACGCGCGAGTTGCGGCGGTGGCTGGAGTTTTACCGAGACCTAGGGGTGAAGACGCTGTATCTGGACCGGGACGTGACCACGGCGCCCCCCGCGCGCTCTTCGCTGGAACATCCGCAGCAGGGCGTGAAGAAGGACGTGCCATCAGCCACGGGAGCCCGAGCAGAAGGACCGTTGCGAGGCGGTCTCGGGACTGCGCCGCCCACACCTGCGGCCCTGAAGGCCGCCCCCGGGCTTGTGCCGCTTTTCGATCCTGGCCCGGAAGGGGACACGCTGGAGCGGATCGTCGCAGACATCGGCGACTGCCGCCGTTGCCGGCTGTGCGAGGGCAGGACCAAGATCGTCTTCGGAAGCGGAAACCCGCGGGCGAAGCTCGTGTTTGTCGGCGAAGGGCCGGGCGAGGACGAGGATCTGCAAGGGCTGCCGTTCGTCGGCCGCGCCGGACAACTGCTGACGCAGATGATCAACAACACCGCCGCCAAGGAAGGCATGAGCGTGCGCCGGGATGACGTCTACATCTGCAATGTGGTGAAGTGCCGTCCTCCAAAGAACCGCACGCCGGAACCGGACGAGATGGAGATCTGCGGGCAGTTCCTGTTCCGCCAGCTGAACGCGATCCGGCCGCGGGCGATCTGCGCGCTGGGCGCCACTGCTGCAAAGGCGCTGCTGGGCGCCAAGGAAGGCATCACCAAATTGCGCGGCCGGTGGCACAGGTGGCGGGATATTCCGGTGATGCCGACCTACCATCCCTCCTACCTTCTCCGGCCGTACAATCAGAACGCCAAGCGGGAGGCTTGGGAGGACCTCAAGAAGGTGCTGCACTATGTCTACGACGAGCCGCCGCGGCCTCTTTCTGACTTTTGAGGGACTCGACGGCAGCGGCAAGACCACGCAGATGCGGCGCCTGGCGGCGCGGCTGCGGGCGGCGGGCGAGGACGTGGTGGAACTGGCCGAGCCGGGAACGACGGAAATCGGAAAGAAAGTCCGCGCGATTTTGCTCGATCCGGCCCATGAAATGCTCTCGCCGGTGGCGGAAATGCTGCTGTATTTCGCAGCCCGGGCGCAGACGGTGGACGAGATCCTGCGGCCCGCACTGGAAGCAGGCAAGACCGTTCTGAGCGACCGCTGGACGGATTCGACAAGGGCCTATCAGGGCTTTGGGCGCGGACTGGGGCTGGAGTGGATCGACGCTCTCGGCAGGATCGCCTGCCGCGGAATCGAACCGGACTTGACCGTGCTCGTGGAGATCGGCGTCGACAACGGGCTCGAACGGGCGCGGGCGCGCAACGCCGGCGAGGCGGCGCAGGAAACGCGAATGGACGAGCAGAGCCGGGCGTTCTATGAACGAGCCGCCGACGGCTACCGCCGCCTGGCGGAAAGCTTCGCGCGGATCGTCCGGGTGGACGGGCGGGGCGCCGAGGAAGAAGTGGAGGCGCGCGTGTGGAACGTCGTGGAGGAGTTCCGGAGGAGGCGTGTTTAGGAGTTTCTTCGGCAACCGGACGGTGGCGGAATCGCTCGAACGGATGATCGAGAGCGGCCGGGTGGCGCAGACCCTGCTGCTGGCGGGACCCGAGGGCGTAGGCAAAGCCACGCTGGCGCGCCGGTTCGCAGCGCGGCTGCTGGCGGACGGCTCTGCGGCGGAAGAGGCGGAGATCGCGGAGAAGATTGAAAGGGACGATCTCAGCCTGCCGGAAAACCGGAAAATTCTGGAAGAAAGAGAAAAATTGCCGAGTGAAAAACGGGCCGAGGAGCCGCTGTTTTTCTCGAACTATCCGGATTTTGTCACGATCTGCCCGGAAGGCCCGCTGCGGCAGATCTCCATCCAGCAGATGCGGCTGGCGCGGAGCCGCGCGCAACTGCGGCCGCTGAAAGGCCGCTGGCGCGTCTTTCTGATCGACCACATGGACCGCGCCGGAGCGCAAGCGGCCGATGCCCTGCTGAAGACGCTGGAAGAGCCGCCGGAGCACCTGGTGCTCCTCATGACGGCGGAGAACCCCTTTGACCTTCCAGCGACCATCCGGTCGCGCTCAGTGACCTTCTGGTTGGCGCCGCTGAGCCAAGCGGAAATGCAGGAGGCGGCGCGCGCGTTCGGCTGGAAGGACGCAGAGAGGCGTATCGCGCTGTCGGGCGGCTGTCCCGGCGTTGCCGCCAGCCTGGATCTGGAAGAGTATCAACGAAGGCGCGCGGTGGCGCTGGCGATGCTGGAGGCGGCGGCCGGCACGGCGAGCTTCGCCGATTGGGTGAAGCAAAGCCAAGGCTTGCTGGCGAGCAAGACGGAGAAGTTGGGTCTTTACGTCCGGCCGCTCTACGGGCTGCTGGGCGATTTGCTCCTCCTGTTCGTTGGAGGCGGACAGCTGAGAAACGAGGACGTGCGGGAGCGGCTGGAGAGAGTGGTTCAGCGGGTGGACTTTGATTGGCTGTGGGAGGCAGTGGAACTGTTGGACGACTGGGACGGTCTGGAGCGGCGGAACGTGCAGAAGACTGCTGTGGCGGATCAGTTTGTGGTGAGGCTGGCCGGCTCGGCGAGGGCCGCACGGTAGAGCTGATCGGGATCGAGGACGTCGCGCCAGGCTTCGCCGAGGCGGATACGGCCGGGCGGGCGCCACGAGGAGGGCGGGACGTCCTCGATGCGGGATACGGAATCGACGGCGAGGGCGAAAGCGGCGTCCGCGGGCGGCGGAGCGGAGTGCCGGGCGGAGTCCCGGATCTGCTCTTCCGATCTGCGCGAGGAAGGCGGGCGCGTTTCCAGGCCGAGAACGGAGTGGGGGATGAGGACGGGGACGGTGCGGGAATCGAGATGAAGAGCGAAGCGCAGCGGTCCTTGGGCACGTGCGGGGCTGAGGTCGGCTGTGCGCAGCAGCACCATGCCGCAAAGGCGAGCCGCGGGAATAGCGAAATCGCGGCCGCCAAGGCGGACGATGACAAACCGCAGGGGGCAAGGCGCAGGGAGCAGCATGGGCGGTTCACTCGATGGACAGGATGGCTGCCGGCTGGTTCTTGTGGATGCGGACCGCGCCGGGGTCCTTGCTGGGCGCGATACAGAGGTGGACCTCGATGATGTCGGAGTCCAGCAAGAAGGGGACCACGGTCCACTTGCTGCGCCCGATGCTGCGGGTGGTGAAGTTGCGGCCGTAGATCACGGTGGGGATGGAGAGGCCCATTGGGCCGAGTTCCTCCTCGAGCGCGGTCTTGACGTTGCCCAGGACCATATTGGTGATCTCTCCGACGGCGTCCAGAACTTCCTCGCTGATGGCGTCGTAGGGTTGCATCAACAACTGAGAGGCGAGGCGCATGGCCACCGGTGCCGTGCAGGAGAACGTGCCGGAGCCCGCCCAGCGGCCGGCCAGGCCGATCAGCGCGAGCACACCATCGGAGGGGGCCGGCGCCTCTTCCTTGATGAACGGTTCGCCGTCGGCGACCTCCAGGCCGAGCATCGTCGTGAACACGTCGCGCGTGGAGCTGCGGATATAGGAGACAAGTTTCTCATGCGTCATGCAGGTTCCTCCTCCTCAGTCGTCAGAGCAGGCCGGCGAGCTTTTCTTTGATCTGCTCGGCCGTGAATGGCTTGCGCACATAGCCCGATGCGCCGAGGTTGACGGCCTCCATGACGCGCGAGCTCGAGCCTTCCGTGGTGACCATGATCACAGGCACGTTGCGCGTCGCCTCCTGCGACTTCAAGGCGCCGAGCAGCGCCAGGCCGTCCATGTTCGGCATGTTGATGTCGGAGAGGATCAGCCCCACTTTCGCGGTCTTCAGCTTTTCGAGCGCTTCCACCCCGTCGCCGGCCTCGATCACCTGCCCCAACGGGACGTCCGCCTGCAACAGGACGCGGTGCAGGATCTTGCGAATGGCGGCCGAGTCGTCGACGATCATGACATCCACAGGCATGTGCTGTGAACCTCCCTGTTTTCTGTGGCGCTTATCGGCCGCGCCGGGCAAGTTGTGAGGGAAATCAGCAGCCATGGAAGAACTGGTAGGCTGTCGGGCATGGACATCCAGAACTGGTTCCGGCTGGACGGCAGGCGTGCTCTGGTGGTTGGAGCGAGCCGCGGCATCGGTCTGGCGATCGCCGAAGCGCTGGCCCGCGCCGGCGCAGAAGCCGTGCTGGCCTCGCGAAGCCTTCCGGCCCTGGAAGAGGCGGCCGCCCGGCTGCGGGCCGAGGGTTGCCGCGCCGAGGCGCTCGAGCTCGACGTCGCTTCCCGTGAGTCCCGCCAGCGCGCCGCCGATCTGGCCGGCAGCGCGGACATCCTGGTGAACGTCTCGGGCATGAACCTGCGCAAGCCCATGACCGGCTACACGCCCGAGGAGTATGCCAGGATCGTGGAAACAAATCTCACGGGCCTGTTCGAGCTGACACAGGCGGCCGGGCGCGGCATGATCGCGCGAGGCCGCGGCAAGGTCGTCTTCATCGGCAGCCTCACTTCCATACTCGGGTTGCCCTTCGCCGCCGTCTACGGCACGACGAAGTCGGCGCTCGCCGGGCTGACGCGCATGCTTGCCGCAGAGTGGGGCCGCCACAACATCCAGGTGAACTGCATCGCGCCGGGCTTCATCCTCACCGACCTGAACCGCGCCATGTGGCAGGCGCCCGAGATGCACGAGTGGCTGAAAGGAACGCAACCGATCGCGCGGCTGGGCTCCCCCGAGGAGATCGCCCCGCTGGCCGTGTTCCTCAGCGGAAGCGGATCGGACTACATCACCGGCCAGGTGATCGCCGTCGACGGCGGGTTTTCGACGACTTCGGTGTGGCCGTTCGATCCGGGCAATTAGAAGGCGCTCCCAGGTTCAGCGGCGGGAGAGCTGCTCGAAGAGGCGCGCGGCATCGGGACCGGCGGTGGGGGAGGCATAGTCCGGCAGGCTGAAGCAGAGCGGCGCGCGGCCGGTGGCGCGGCGGGCCATGTCCACCTGGAGGAGGATCCGCTCGATGGGAGCAGGCACGGCGCGGAAACCCGCCTCCGAGGGGACGGACTCGAAGATTTCGACGACCACCTCCAGCCGCTTGCCCAGCCGGGCGCGCAGGGCTTCGAGATAGGCGGGCCAAGAGGCCAGCGTCATTTTGCCCGCTCCGATGCCGTCCTGGAAGAACACGCGCGCCAAACGGCGGCGGGCGGCCAATTCACGCCAGAATTCGGCGAGTTCGAAGGGGGCGCTGGCACGGTTCGTGAATCCGGAAGCGGAGAGAGGGCGCAGGGCGCCGACGAGCTGATCGAGCGCACCAGCCAGCGCGCGGCACCGGGGCGCGGGCAGCCAGTGATCGTCGTCGATCTCTTCTGGCAGATACCAGCCGCCAAATGCGGAGTGGCGGACCCACTGCCGGGCGCTGGAGGAAGAGGCGAATGCGCGTGCCCTGGCGACGACGCCGCCGAGAGCCTCGAGGGGATCGGCTTCCATCCGGCGCCACCAGTCGCTCTGGTAGGGAAGTCCGATGAGAACGCGCATGCGGCGGCTGCGGGCGGCATCGAGAAGGCGCGGCACGAGGGGAGCGAAGTCCACGTCGTCATACCGGCACCACTGGAGCACAATTTCTTGACAGGCGAGCGCGGAGAGCGCATCCAGAAGAGCATCCCATTGAGCGGAGGACCACTCCAGATGCCGCGCCCACAGTTGAAGGAAAGTGCCGCGGAACAGCGCTCCCCGCGACGACGGCGCGAGCGATGCGGCCAAGAGAGTGCGGCGCGTGAGGTTTGGCATCCTGGGGGCTTTCTTCATTCTCGGCGGCTTGCCCCCGGGTGCTTGCCGCGCCCGGGGGCGCGAGCGCCCACCGCGCTCTTACCGGGGCGGCTGAATGCGGATGAGCTTGTGATGGCTGGTGGCGCCGGCGACGATCTCGATGGAAGAGCGCGGGACGCAGAACTCGGCAGCCAGAAACCGGATGAGCTCCTCATTGGCTTTCCCGCGCTCGGGAGGAGCGGCGACTTTTATCTTCCAGTCCCCACTTTCCAGAAAACCCGCCCACTCGGTTCTTGGACTGCGCGGGACGATGCGAACCTGAAGGGAAAGCCTTCCTTCGGCCTTCAACCGGTCGTGGAGCCTGGCGATTTCCATAGGCGTCACCTGATCAGGATTCCATCTGTAGAGAAATGCTAATTCCTGCCGTGAACCGGTAATTCCTGGCGGCGGCGAGCCGCTTGCCCATCCCGAGAGGCATCTCCTGGGAAAAAAGAAACTCCAACTGGTACCCTTTCGCGCTTTTCAGGCAGAAGAGCCTGACATCGACTGGAGGAATCAATCTTGGCGAAATGGAAAGCACGGGCGTCATTCCCTGCCAATTGAGATCATTTCTCCAACGTGAAGCCGCCAGCCGCCGGCCGGGGGCTGAGCTCGGGATAGAGAAGCGGCCGGACGGCAGCGGGGATCGACGGAGAAGAAGCGGCCGAGGTGCCGGACGATACAGGCGCCGTTCTTCGGCACGGGCTGTTTCTCCAGATCCCGGCGGGAGAGGCACTCAAAGGCGAACTCGCCGATTTCGGCGGCTGAGCGGCCTTCCGGAAGTTCGAAGGCGGTGCGAACCCAACCGTCGCGCTCGATGAAATTCTTCCCGATGCCGAGAGCGGAGCCCCGCCAGAGATTCTCGCCGCGGAAACGATAGACGAGCTGAACGGCGGCGTTGCGGGTCTCGGTCTGAAACTCGGCGATGAAATAGCGGCGAGGGTCAGCGATTTTCTCGCCGTCGAACCAGGAACCCTGTGCGCGAATTTTCGCCTCGCGGGCCATTTCCTTGCAGGCGACCTCGTAGGTGAAAGGCTCCTGATCCATGACGGTTTCGCGAGATCCGGTGTCCAGGGAGACGAGCACGGGCACGAGCTGGAAGCGAAGCCCAGGAGGCGTAGCGGAGGCCGGCTCGACCATATTGTTGTCGGTGACGGGGACCAGGAAGGGATGGAGGCCGAACCACGGGCCGTCGTAAGGGACGTCCTGGTGTTCGCGGGTCTGAATGAGGGTGCGGGCGGGGCGCCCTTCGGGGTCAAGCCAGACGCGGTAGACGTATTCGATGTCCGTGGTCCGTCCCCAGCGGGCCATCAGATCGCGCGTGGAGGTGCCGCCGTCCTCGTTGGAGAATACGGCCGTGTACTCAATCCACGGGCCGGACTTGTCCCGGCCCTGCGTGCAGTAGACGAGGAGCAGCGCGTCGCTGAAACGGTCCGCGGCTCCGGCGCGGGAGAAGAGGATCGGAGCGTGGCGGACAGGCTCGTAGAGAGGATCGCCGGGAGCGACGGGGCGGATGGCGGCGCCACCGATGACGAGATCCGAGTCCGGAGCGGAGAGGGTGGAATCGCGGCTCACCGTCAGCGTGTGCGGGCCCGGGGCGAGGGGACCAAGGAAGACGCGATAGCGCCGTGAGTCCTTTTCACCGAAAACAAAAACGTGATGCTTTGTTTCTCCCTCGAGGCCGATGGCGGCAACGGCGGCCTGGCGTCCGGGGACGGCCCAGTCTGAGGATGGGGAGGCGAGATCGAGCTCGGCGATCACCTCGGCGGCGGCGCCAAGAGTGAAAGGGAAAGAGCGGGACTGGGCAGCGGCAGGAATCGAAAACAGACAGGCGAGCAGGAGAGAAGCCAGGCGCGCGAGGGCGCCGAGGAGGCGCTCCGTGCGGACAGGCTTGCGGAGAACCTCGTGGACGAAGGCGCGTTCCGGAGCGGATTCGAAGCCCCCCGCGCCGGTAAGCACGATCACCGGAAGCGAGGGGAAGCGCTCGTGGAGGGCGCGGATGAGCGAGCGGCCATCCTCGGCGCGGGGCAGCCGGAGGTCCATCAGGACGCAATGGGGCGGCGCGGAGGCTGCGGCGAGCATGTCGAGAGCCTCGGCGGGGGACGAGGCGGACAGGACCTGGCAGCCGCGGGACTCGAGCAGGAGGGCGCGGAGCCGGCGCTGATCGGCGTCGTCCTCGATGAGCAGGATGCGCGTCATGGGCGGGAGTCTTCGAAGTCGATGCGCGCGATGACGAGATCGGGGCGCACCTGGTTCCACCCTGCGGGGATGCTGTCAAAGGCCATGCGGAAGGGGCGGGTATCGCCGGTGCGGAAGGGCTTGGCGGGGACGCGGCGGACGATGGGGACGCGCTCGCGGTGAATGACCTGGCCATAGGGATCGCGGAAGACGCAGGTGAGTTCGACGGCAGAGATGGGACGCGGCCCCTTGTTGGTGATCTTGCCGGTGATTTCGACAACGGTGGTCATCATGTAATTTTCGGCCGCCTTCATTTCGACCTCCGAGAGGGCGAGGTAGCCGCTGCGGACGTATTCGCGCGCCTCCTCGGTGAGCGGCGGCGGCTCGGGCGGCTTGGGCGGCGTGCGCAGGAAGAACCACCACACTGCGCCTCCCGCGAGGGCGATGGCGGCGATGATGACGATGGCGAGAACAGGGAAGGAGGAGTTGCCGGTGGAAGGCGCGGAGGGAGACCTGGAAGTGAGAGCCACTGGCGGATGACCTCCTGGAGGACGGGCCGGAGCGGAAGAGGCCGCACCGGCCCTCAGGGTTAGTTTGACACTGCGGAGGGAGGCGAGCCAACTCAGGGCTGGAAGAGCCTGCCCTGGGAGCGGGAAGCGGTGCGGGAGATGTCGCGGACGACGGCGCGGTAGGGAATGTCTTCCAGGGAGGTGAACGGACGCCACTCGGCGTCGCGGGAGGCGCTGTAATACCAGCGCGCAAGAAGGGCGACATGCCAGGCGAGCGTGGCAAGCGGGAGGCGCGGAGGGGAGAGCGAGGAGAACAGCGCGCGGAGGCGGGAGTCGAGGCTGACGGCGGCCCCGGAAGGCGCAACAGGGAATTCGCACAACGGGAGCCACGCGCCGGAGAGCATGACGGCAATGTGGAGCACGCCGGGCGCAGGCGAAGGGAGAACGGCGGCGCCGGAGAGGGAGGGCAGCGGCGCAGCGAGGTCTCCGGCGAGGGCGGCGGCATCCCGGATGCGGAGCCAGCGTTCATGCCAAAGGCGCGCGTGTTCGAAGTCGAGTTCCTCGCTCGCGCGGTCGCGGGCGGCGGCGGCGGACTCGAGCAAGCTGCGTCCGCGGGTATCGAGAAAGCGGACAAGGCGCGAAGTTTCAGCGGCGTATTCCTGGGCGGAGACCGCCTGCTGGCAGGGGCGGAGGCACTTGCCCATTTCTCCGTAAATGCAACCCGGATGACCGGGCGAAGGGGAGAGGTCCTCTTGGCATCGGCGGACCTGGAACAGATCGAGCAACTCTTGTTCGAAACGGGAAGCGGCGGTCTTGTTCTGGAAGGGGCCGAAACAGAGCGAAGCGCTGCGGCCAGGGCGGGAAGTGATGACGGTCCGGGGCCACGGATTGGAAAGAAGCACCTTGAGGAAAACGGGCGGGCGCAAGCGGAGGCGCGCGGCGGCGCCGCCGGGCGAGTAGCGTTCCAGCAGCTCGAAGTGGCGCAGGAGAGCGGCGAGGTGCGAGGGCGCGAGTTCGTATTCGACGGCGGTGGCAAGTTCGCCGAGACGGAGGGCGCGCCCGGCGATGGAACCGCCCGCGAGCAGGCGGCGAAGGCGGCGGCGAAGGAGCCGCGTACGGCTGACATAGGGCTCGCCCTGGCGCAGGTGGATGACGAAGACGGCGGGGGCGTCGGAAACGGCGTCGAGCTCGAAGGGCGGTTCGATCCGCACGGCAAGGCTCATGCTTCGTCAACTTCAAACAGGGAGAGCCAGCGCTCTATGGGCGCGGGCGGAACGGATGTCAAAGCGAGGTTCTCTTCGACGTGGGCGAGCGAACTCATGCCGGCAAGAGCGGTAGTGATGCCTGGCGCGGAGCGGGCGAACTGGACAGCGCGCTGCGCGTCGGTCCAGCATTCGGGGAAGGCTTCGCGCAAGCGTCCGGGCAGCGAGGAGGCGAGGCGCCCCTGAAGGAGCGGAGCGCTGGCGATGACCGTGATGCCGAGGCGGGCGGCGAGTTCGAGCACGGTCGAGTGATTTGGCGGCTCGCCCTGGTGGGCGCGTGTGAAGGCATCCGGCATGGCGAGATTAAAGGGGAGCTGGACAAAGCGGAAGTGGCTATCCTCGCCAGCAGCTTCGCGGGCAATGGCGGCGACTCGGGGCAGGCTGAGGCGCAGATCGGAGTCCTGGCGAAGGCGAAGCCCGTCCCATGTGGCGATGCCGTAGGCAATGATGTGGCCTTCGCGGCAGAGGCGTTCGAGCAGAGCGAAGGCAGCGCGGAGACGCTGTTCAAAGACTTCGCGGGAAATGAAGCGGAGCTGCGTTTCGGGATTGTGCAGGTAGAAGACGTCGATGGTTTCGAGGGAGAGATTGGAGAGGCTGCGGCCGATCTGGTCCTCGAGAAACGCCGGCGCGAGGCAGTGCATGCGCCCAGCGACATCCGCGGATTCGAGGAGTCCTTCGGGAACAGCACCGGGCGTCAGGAATCCGGCCTTGGTGCAGACGAGGATCTCGTCGCGGGCGGCGGCGCCGGAATCGAAGAGGGAGCGCAGGGCTTGGCCCACGGAGCGCTCCGACCGCTGGTGACGGTAGTTGATGGCGGTGTCGATCACGTTGACACCAGAAGCCACCGCGGCACGGACGGCGGCCACATAACGCGCGTCGTCATCCTCGTTGGGCTCGCCGAGATAGGTGCCGGTTCCGATGGAGGACAGCAGGCAGCCCTGGGCGAGGCGGTAGAAGCCTGCTGCGGAAGCTTCCGGGAAGCGGGCCGCAAAGCGGCGGGCGCCTTCGGCAGTCAGGTGTGTGGCGGGCACCTTTCGATTGTAACGGCGGGGCGGCGGAGTGTCGTACACTTGCGATAACGCGGCGCGGGCCGCCGCAAGAAAGAGTAGCGATGCTGCGACTGGCAATCCGCGCGCTGCTGCGCATTCTGTACCGAGTTGAGGTGGCGGGCGAGCCGCCGCGGGGCGGGCGGGGCCTGGTGATCGCGAACCACCAATCGTTTCTCGACGCGCCGATCCTGTGGTCGATGCTGCCGCGGGACGCGCTGTGGCTGGTGCATTCGCAGGTAATGGATCAATGGGTGTTCCGGTTCCTGCTGAAGGCGGCGGACTACATCGTGATCGACGTGACTCGTCCGCTGGGGCTGAAGGACGCCATTGCAGCGCTGGAGAGCGGCAGGACAGTGGTGGTGTTCCCGGAAGGGCGCGTGACGGTGACCGGCGCGCTGATGAAAATTTACGACGGGCCGGCGTTCATTGCAGCGAAGACAGAAGCTCCGGTGACTGTGGCGGCGATCGAAGGAGCGGCGCGGGCGCGCGGTTTCACGCGGATGAAGGGCGATTATCCGGTCGCATGGCTGCCGAAGATCCGCGTGACGTGGCTGGGGCCGGAGGTGATCCGGATGCCGGAAGGCCGTTCGGGACGCGAGAGGCGGCGGGCGGCCAGCGAGGAGATGCGGCGGCTGCTAGCGCGCTCGCTGTGCCTGGCGAAGCGCAAGAGGAGCCTGTGGGAGGCGTTTCTGGAGGCGGTGCGGATGTTCGGGCGCGGGCGGGAGATGGTGGAGGACGTGGCAGGGACGCGGATGACCTACGGGCGGCTGCTGAAAGGGGCGCTGGCGCTGGGGCGGCTGACGTCGGAATTCACCGAAGAGGGCGAGCGCGTCGGAGTGCTGATGCCGAATGCGGCGGCGACGCTGGCCCTTGTGCTGGGACTGATGAGCCAAAAGCGCGTGCCGGCGATGCTGAATTTCACCGCTGGCGTGGAAGGAATGCAGAGCGCGCTGCGCGCGGCGCAGGTGAAGACGGTGATCACATCAAGGGCGTTTCTCGAGCGGGCGAAGCTGGAAGAGACGGTGGCGAGATTGGAGGGCGCGCGGGTGGTGCTGCTCGAGGATCTTCGGGCGCAGCTGACGCTGGCAGACAAGCTGTGGCTTGTGCTGTTCGGGCTGCGCGCCCCGGCAGCGGCGTCGAGGCGGGCGGCGCCGGAGGAGGCCGCGGCGGTGCTATTCACCTCAGGCAGCGAGGGCAAGCCGAAGGGAGTGGTGTTGAGCCACTGGTCGATCCTGAGCGACATCGAGCAGGCGCTGGCGGTGCTCGACGTCTCTCCGGCGGACAAGATCTTTTCGGCGATGCCCGTGTTTCACAGCTTCGGATTGATGGCAGGGTTCCTTCTGCCCGTGGTAAGCGGAATCCGCGCTTATTTGTATCCGACGCCGCTGCATTACGCGGTGATTCCGGAGCTGTTTTACGACCGGGACGCGACAGTAATGTTCGCCACGCCGACATTCCTGAAGCACTACGCGAAGCGGGCGCACCCGTACGATTTCCGCCGCACACGGCTGCTGGTGTCTGGCGCGGAGAAGCTGACGGCGGAGGTGGAACAGACCTACATGGAAAAGTTCGGCCTGCGCGTGTACGAAGGCTACGGAGCGACGGAGTGCTCGCCGGTGATCAGTGTAAACACGCCGATGCGGGCGCGGAGGGGCACGGTGGGCGAGCCTCTGCCATTGATGGTGACGAGGCTGGAACCGGTAGAAGGGCTGGAAGAGGGCGGGATGCTGCATGTGCGGGGCCCGAACGTGATGCTGGGGTATTTGCGGGAGAGCCGTCCGGGGGTATTGGAGCCGCCACATTCGGCTTTCGGGATGGGTTGGTATGCGACAGGCGACCTGGCGGTGATCGAGGACGGCTTCATCCGCTTGCTGGGCCGGCAGAAGAGATTCGCAAAGGTGGCGGGAGAGATGATTTCGCTGGAGTTGCCGGAGCGTGTGGCGGAGCGGGCGTCGCCGAAGCACCTGCACGCGGCGGTGGCGCGGCCGGACCCGGCGCGCGGCGAGATGATCGTGCTGGCGACGGAGGACGCCGGGCTGGGACGGGAGGAGTTGCAGGAAGCGGCGCAGGAGATGGGCGCGCCGGAGCTGGCGCTGCCGCGGCGAATCGTATACATCGAGAAACTGCCGCTGCTGGGCACGGGAAAGCTGGATTACCCGCGGATTGCCGCGATCGTGGAGGAGCAGCTTGGCGGAAAGCGCGATTGAGACTGGCTACAGCGCAAAGGAGCAGCGCGCCTGGTATATCTACGATTTCGCCAACTCGGCGTTTTCGTCGACGGTGGTGACGCTGTTTCTGGGGCCTTATCTGACGGCTCTGGCGAAGGCGGCGGCAGACGCGGACGGGATGGTTCGCCCCCTTGGGATCGCTGTGGACGCGAGGAGCTACTGGAGCTACCTGATCTCGCTCTCCGTGGTGAGCCAAGTGGCGGTGTTGCCGGTGGTCGGGGCGGTGGCGGACGCCAGCCGCAACAAGAAGCGGATCCTCGGGATGCTGGCATATACAGGCGCGGCGGCCACGGTGGCGATGTTCGTCCTCACCGGGGGGATGTACCTGCTGGGCGGAGCGCTGTTCCTGGTGGCGAACCTGGCGTTCGGGGCGTCCATCGTGGTGTACAACAGCTTCCTGAACGACATTGCGCCGCCTGAGGAGCGCGACGCGGTGTCGAGCCGGGGCTGGGGGATCGGTTACCTTGGCGGCGGGCTGCTGCTGGGGTTGAACCTGCTGCTGTATCAGCAGGCCCCGCGGCTGGGGCTGGACGAATCCATGGCGGTGCGGATCAGCCTTGGTTCCGCGGGAGCCTGGTGGGCGTTCTTTACCGTGATTCCAATGATGGAGCTGAAAGCGCGGGGAGCCGCGCATGCGGCGGAGCGCGCGGTGTGGAAAAGCGGATTCACGCAGCTTGGCAGGACTCTGCGCAGCCTGAGCCGCTACCGGCAGGCGCTGCTGTTTCTGGCGGCGTACCTTTTGTACAACGACGCCATCCAGGCGGTCATCACTCTCTCGGGCCAGTTTGGAGCAGACCACCTGAAGATGCCGATGGGGGACCTGACGATGGCCATTCTGATGGTGCAGTTCGTGGCGTTCGGAGGGGCCCTGGCGTTTCAGAAAATCGCGGAAAAACTGGGATCTTACCGGACGGTTATGGCGAGTCTTTTCGTGTGGACCGGCCTCATGTGCGGCGTGTTTTTCATCCAGGACTCGCGGGATTTTTTTGTTGCGGCAGCCTTGGTAGCGCTGGTGATGGGCGGCACGCAAGCGCTGAGCCGGTCCCTTTTCTCTGTCATGATACCCAAGGGAAAAGAAGCCGAGTATTTCTCTCTGTACGAGATCAGCGACAAGGGAACGAGCTGGCTTGCGCCGCTGATCTTCGGGCTGGCCCTGCAATTCACGGGCAGCTACGAGTGGGCGGTGGCGAGCCTGATCGTGTTCTTCGCCGCGGGCATCCTGGTGCTGGCGCGGGTGGACGTGCGGAAGGGAATGAAGGAGGCGGAGCAGGCGTGACGAAGGTGCAGGCGTATCACGGCGGGGCGTCGTTCGAGGCGATTGGCGTGGATCTGACGCACCTGGAACGGTCGAAGGAAGTGGTGACAGCGGACGTGCTGGACGCCTGGTTCGACCCGGCGCCGGAGGTTCTGGAGACGCTGTGGCGGCACCTGGCGTTCCTGGTGAAGAGCTCGCCGCCGAGCCATGCCGAGGGCTTCGTTGAGGAGGTGGCGCGGCGGCGGGGAGTGCCACGGGAGAGTGTGCTGGCGGGCGCGGGTTCGTCGAGCCTGCTGTTCGCCTGTCTGCCCCGCATGCTGGTCCCGGGGCGGACAGTGCTGGTGCTGGATCCGATGTACGGCGAGTACGAGCACCTGGCGGGGACGCTGCTGGGTTGCCCTCTGGCTAGGCTTGAGCTGCGCGAGGAGGACGGATTCGCCTTGCGGCTGGAGGCGCTGGAGGAGCTGGTGCGGCGGGAGCGCCCGCAGGCGGTGCTGCTGGTGAACCCGAACAACCCGACAGGCAGGTACTGGCCCGGAGAGAAGTTGCTGGAGTTCGTGGAAGCCGCAGGCGAGGAGACGCTGGTGGTGGTGGACGAGACGTATCTGGAGTACGCGGGCGAGGGGCTTTCCCTTGAGGCCGAGGCGGCGCGGCGTCCGAACCTCGCGGTGATAAAGTCCATGTCGAAGGTATATTCCCTGAGCGGAGTGCGGGCCGGCTACATGGTGGTGCACCCGGACCGGGCCGAAGAACTCGGACAGTGGCTGCCGCCGTGGCCGGTAGGACTCCTCTCGCAGGCGGCGGCGATGGAGGCGCTGCGCCATCCAGAATACTACCGGGCGAAATACGAGGAGACCCGCGCGCTGCGGGAGGAGTTCAGGACGGCGTTGCAAGATCTGAAGCCGCTGGAATCGGACGCCAATTACTTTCTGATTCGCCCCAACCGGCCGGCAGAACTGGCGGAGCGGCTGCGCAGGCAGGGAATTTATGTGCGCGAGTTTTTCAGAGGGCCTTTGGCCGGCCGGTATCTGCGAATCGCGGTAAGATCTCGGGAAGAAAACTCCAGAATGGCCGAGGCGATGCAGTGAGATTCGTTTACCGGCTGGCCCAAAGTGAAGAGGATTATGAGAAGCTCCGGAGGCTGAATCACGCAGCTTTTGCGGAGGAACTGGGGCAACACCCAAGGCGGGAGGACGGACGGCTGGAGGACCGGTTCGAAGCGAAAAGCCGGTATCTGCTGGCCCTCGAAGGAGAACGGCTGGCAGCGATGGTGTGCTGGTCGATGGAGCGGCCGTTCTCAGTGGAGTCGCGCCTGAAGGACGCGAGTGTGCTGGATGGCTTGCCGCAGCCGCTGTGCGAGGTGAGGCTGCTAGCGGTGGAGAACAGTTACCGGAACACAGCGGTGTTTGCGGGTCTGCTGGCGCGGCTGCTGGAGGAGTTGCGAGACGCCCGCGCCGGGACGCTGCTCATTTCCGGCGTGGAGGAGCGCACGGGCATGTACGAGCGGATGGGATTCCGGCCGCTGGGACCGGCAGTGCCACAAGGAGCGGCGCGGTTCGTGCCGATGGCGCTTCGGCTGGACGGGCTGCCGGAGCGGATCGAAAGAGAAGCGCAAAAGGTTCAGCGGCGGATCTCCTGATCCTTGTACTGGAGCTGATAGAGCTTCCAGTAGATGCCGCGGAGGGCGAGCAGTTCCTGGTGAGTGCCGGTTTCGCGGAGCTGCCCCTTGTGCATGACGAAGATGCGGTGGGCGCGCTGGATGGTGGAGAGGCGGTGGGCGATGATGATGGACGTGCGGCCCTCGACCATGTTTTCCAGGGCCTCGCGCACGCGGAGCTCGGTTTCGGTGTCGACGCTGGAGGTGGCCTCGTCGAGGATCAAATAGACGGGGTCGTGGGCCAGGGCGCGGGCGAAGCTGATGAGCTGTTTCTGGCCGGTGGAGAGTCCGGCGCCGCGTTCGCGCACCGGGTGGCCGAAGCGGGCGGGCAAGTCCTCGACGAAATCGATCAGGTTGACTTGTTCGGCGGCGAGATGGATGGCGTCGTCGGTGACGTGCGAGGAGCCCAAACGGATGTTGTCGGCGATGGTGCCTGTAAAGAGAGTAGGATCCTGGAGAACGACGCCGAAGAGGCGGCGCAAGTCGCGCGGATCGAACTCCCGGATATCGACACCACCGATGCGGATGGCGCCGCGCTGGACGTCGTAGAAGCGCAACAGCAGGTTGGTGAGGGTGGTCTTGCCGGCGCCGGTGTGGCCGACGACGGCGATGACCTCGCCGGGCTGAATCGTGAAAGAGACGTCGCGCAGAACCCACTCCTCGTCCTTGTAGGCGAACCAGACGTGTTCGAACTCGATGGGCGCTGCAGACGGGGGGAACGGGCGCGGAGCGGGCGGCGGAAGGATGGCGGGGCGCGTGTCGAGCAGCTGGAAGATTCGCTCGGCGGCTGCAAGCGCCGCCTGAAGGATGTTGTAGCGCTCGCTCAAATCCTGAATGGGGCGGAAAAGGCGCATCGCGTATTGGAAGAAGGCGATGAGGATGCCGAGGGAGAGGGCGCTGCTGCGAACCTGCCAGCCGCCGGCGACGAGCAGGGAGGCGATGGTGACGACGCTGATGAATTCGACTGAGGGGTAGAACCAGCCGTAGGCGCGGATGGCGTCGAAGTAGGCGTCGCGGTGGGCGGCGTTGACGGCGGCGAAGTCGCGGGCGGCGCGGGCCTCGCGGTTGTAAAGCTGGAGAACAGCGATTCCCGAGACGTGCTCCTGAAGGAAGCTGTTGATTCGTGCCACGGCGGCGCGGATGCGGCGGTTGCTCGACTGCACGGCGCGGCGGAAAAGGACGGTAACCAGGAAGACTGCGGGCAGGGCGAAGACCATGAGGAGCGTGAGCACGGGGCTCAACCGGAGCATGGCCGCAAGGATGAAGGCGACGACGAGCGCGTCGCCGAGCAGGGACACGAGGCCGGAGGCGAAGAGTTCGTTGAGGGCGTCGACGTCGCTGGTGACGCGGGTGACGAGACGGCCGACGGGGTTGGAGTCGAAGAAACGGAGCTCGAGCTGATGGAGATGCTGCAGGATGCGGCGGCGGAGCGAGAACATGGCCTGCTGGCCTGTCCACTGCATGAGCATCTGCTGGGAGAAGTCGAGCAGGAAGCCGAAGATGAGAGTGGCGAGGTAGATCAGCGAGACGGCAGCAATTCCGGCGACGGGGGCCGAGGGGAGCCGCTGTTCAAGCCACGGTAGCGTTGAGGAGGGGACGGGAGCGAGGTAGCGGTCGATGGCGATCTTCGTCAGCAGGGGGCCGAGGATCTGAAGGACGGAGTTGAGCAGGAGGCAGGCGAGGGCCAGCAGGACGTAGGGCCACCAGGGAAGCACAAGGGAGAACAGGCGGCGGCTGAGACGGAGATCGAACGGCCTGGTGAGCGAGACCTCTTCCTGCACTCAGCATTCAGTGTAGCGGCTCACGGGGCGGCGCTGCGGGAGAGGGGCTACAATGAAGGTTTGTGCGCGGCGCCGGGCGGCGCGAGGGCGCGCGAATCCACAAGCACACCTGCATGAGCGAAGCATTGAACGGGGCGATTGTCGTCGACAAGCCCGCCGGATGGACGTCGCACGACGTGGTGAACAAGCTGCGGCGGATCGCCGAAACCAGGAAAGTGGGGCATCTGGGGACGCTGGATCCCGCGGCGACGGGCGTGCTGCCGCTGCTGTTGAACCGGGCGACGAGGCTGGCGCAGTTCTTCAGCGCCGGACAGAAAGTCTACGAGGGCGTGATCCGGTTCGGTTATGCAACCACCACCTACGACGGCGAGGGTGAGCCGCTCGGTGAGGATCTCGCGCCGGAGCTGACACCGGCGGACGTGGAGCGCGCGCTCAAACCGTTTCACGGCACCTTCCTGCAGACGCCGCCGCCGGTATCTGCGAAGAAGGTGGCGGGGCGGCCGGCGTACGAGCTGGCAAGGAAACAGGTGGAGTTCGAGCTCAAGCCGGTGGAAGTGACGGTTCACTCGGTGGAAGTGCTGGCGGTGGAGGGATGCCGGCTGAGGCTGCGCGTTCGCTGCAGCCCGGGGACGTACCTGCGGGCGATTGCGCACGAGGCGGGACGGATCCTGGGCTGCGGGGCGTATCTGGAATCCCTGCGAAGGACGGTTTCCGGGCCGTTCGTGGAGAGCCAGGCGAAGACGCTGGAGGAACTGGAAGGGCTGGCGCGGGAGGGGCGGCTGCGGGAGGCGCTGGTGCCCGCGCAGGAGCTGCTGCCGGAGTTTCCGGCGCAGGTTGTGGACACGATTACGGAGACGCAGATCCGGCAGGGGCGCGACTTCCGGGTGTCGCCGTTCCGCGGAGCGGGCGGAGCGAAGTACGTGAAAGCGGTGAACGGGCGCGGGGAGCTGGTGGCGATCGGCGAGGCGGCGATGCCGAACGTGTACCATCCGGTGGTCGTGCTATAGAACAATTCCGCCACGGAATGTTCCGCCAGGAGACGCCGCTGCGCAGGCCGAGGCCCGCGCGTGGTTTTCGTTCCAATGGGTGACAGTGAGGAAATCCGGACGCCCGGAGCGGAGCGCGGGGGTGCGGCGCGGATCAGGACTGGCCGGACTTCTCCCTCTCCTGCTGGCGGCGGGCGCTGGCCCAGCCCTCGCGGTTGACCTGATGGGCGCGCCCGATGGCGAGGGCGTCTGGCGGAACGTCTTTGGTGACGATGCTGGCGGCAGCGACGAAGCTGCCATCGCCGATGACGACCGGCGCCACGAGCGTGGAGTTGGAGCCGATGAAGGCGCCGGCGCCAATGGTGGTGGGGTGTTTGCGGAAGCCGTCGTAGTTGCAGGTGATCGTGCCGGCGCCGATGTTAGCGCGCGGCCCGATGGTCGAATCGCCGAGATAGGCGAGGTGCATGGCCTTGGCGCCTTCGCCGAGGGTGGAATTCTTCATTTCGACGAAGTTGCCGACGTGGGCGCCCGCAGCGACAGTGGACCGCATCCGCAAGCGGGCGTAAGGTCCGACGCGCGATCCCGGGGCAAGGCGGGAGTCCTCGATGTGACAGAAGGGAAGCACTTCGGCTCCGTCTTCCACAATGGTGTTGACAAGGATGGAACAGGCGCCAATCCGGGCCCCGGGACCGAGCCGGGTGGCGCCGAGAAGCTGGGCGAAGGGGCCGATCGAAGAGTCGCGGCCGGCCTCAACGTCGAGGTCGATGGAGACGGTTTCGGGTTTCTCGATGGTGACGCCTTCCAGCATGAGGGCGCGCGTCTTGCGGGCGCGGAGGATGCGGTCGGCTTCGGCGAGTTCGACGCGCGTGTTGATGCCGAGAACCTCAGCGGCGTTTTCGACAAGGAACGGGACGGCGAAGCGGCCATCCTGGCGAAGGAGGGCGATGACATCGGTGAGGTAGAGCTCGCCGGTGACCGGACTGGGCCGGAGGCGTTCGAGGCAGGGCCAGAGGAGGTTGGCGTCGAAACAATAGATGCCGGAATTGATTTCGCTGATGGCGCGCTGTTCCGGGGTGGCGTCCTTGTGCTCGACGATGGCGGCGACGCGGCCTTCGGGATCGCGGAGGATGCGGCCGTAGCCGGCCGGGTCCGCCAGGTGCGCGGTGAGCACGGTGGCGGCGGCGCCGGCGCGGCGATGGGCCTCGATCAGAGCCTGGAGCGTGGAAGGCAGGAGAAGGGGGCAGTCGCCGTAGAGCACGAGCAGGAGACCTGAGCCGAGGCCGGGCTGCGAGCGGCACACAGAGAGAGCGTGCCCCGTGCCCAACTGCTCTGCCTGGAGCTGAAATCGTACGCCATGGCGCGAGACAGCAGCCTGGACCTGATCCGCCTGATGGCCGGTCACGACTACCGTTCGCTCGGGCGGAGCGACGGCGAGAGCGGCGCGGGCGACATGCTCGATGAGAGGCGCGCCGGCAGCACGGTGGAGAACCTTGGCGAGGGACGACTTCATCCGGGTGCCGAGGCCGGCGGCGAGGATCACGGCAGAGACATCGGGTTGCATCTGCGGGGGAGCTCCTGAAGGGCAGTTTAGCGGGAGGCGCGACGCCGCGGGTTGCGGATCAGGCCGCTGCGGCGGCTGTGGAGAGCGAGGTCGATAACGGCGGCGGCGAGGCGGTCCGAGTCATGCCGGATCTTCTCGCCGTGTGCCAGCAGTGGCAGTTCGATCACGTTCAGGCCCAGGGCTTCCAGGCGGCGCTTGTCGAGGGAGACCTGTTCGGCCTGGGCGCGGACGTAACGGGCCAGTGCGGGACGGGCAATGCGCGATGTGTTGGCGAGAGCGAACTGGAGGAAGGGCGCATGCGCGTGGCGGTGGATGGCTTCGATGTGATCGGCGGCAGTGAGGCCCGTGGTTTCGCCGGGTTGGGACATCAGGTTCAGGATGCAGACTTTCCAGGCCGGGGACCGGAGGATGGCACGCGCCACGCCGCGGACGAGGAGATTGGGGATGATGCTGGTGAAAAGGCTTCCGGGGCCGAGGGTAATGAGGTCGGCGCGGGCGATGGCTTCCAGGATGCCGGGCGAGGGCCGCACCGAGGAAGGGACCAGATCGATGCGCGCGATGGGGGCGCCGCTGCGGCTGATGCGGGTTTCTCCTTCGACGATGCGGCCATCGGCGAGCAGGGCGCGGAGGCTGACGTTCTGCCGCGTAGAGGGGAAGATACGGCCGGCGATGGCGAGGACGGCGGAGCTGAGCTCGACGGCGCGCGCGAAGTCGCCTGTGATCTGGGTAAGAGCTGTCAGAAACAGGTTGCCGAAGCTGTGCCCCTTGAGGCCGCGGCCTGAAGAGAAGCGGTACTGAAAGAGCTTCGCAAGGAGGGCTTCGTCTTCGGAGAGGGCCACGATGCAGTTGCGGACGTCGCCCGGAGGGAGCATGTCGAACTCGCGCCGGAGACGGCCGCTGCTGCCGCCGTCGTCGGTGACAGTGACCATGGCGGTGATGTCGACGTACGGCTCCAGGGCGGTCGCGCCAACCTGATGGGCGTACTTTTTCAGACCCTTGAGAAGCGTGGACAGGCCCGTGCCGCCGCCGATGGCGAAGATGCGGAGCGGATCGTGAACCCAATCGACCGGAGGCCCTGTCCGAGGCGAGGGGCTGCTCCTGGCCGGCATGAGTGGCTCCTAGACTGCAGACGGGGAGGAATCGAGAACCCCGCGGATCAAGGGATTGTCGAGCAGGGGAGCGAAGTCGGGATCCGACCGCGCGAACGCGCGCAAGCCATTGTCGGAGGCCACGGCCTGGCGGAGGGCGGCGGCGGCTTCCTGGAAGTTGCCGAGCCGGCCGAGAGCGAGGGCGAGGGTGTACTGGTAGTCGGGGCGGGGATCGGAGGCGACCGCTTTCTGGAGCCAGGGGAGCGCGTCCTGGAAGCGCTCTTCATTGATGAGGCTGACGGCGTAGAAGTGCTGCTGTTCGGGGGTCTTGAGTTCGGGCTTCGCGCTCTCCATGCGGCGGCGGCACATGCGGATGTGCATCTGGGCGGACTCGGCTATGGAGAGGTCGCGGCCCTGGGCGGCCTGCTCGAAGAGGGCGATGGCGCGGTCGTACTGGGATGCCCAGAAAGCGCGCATGGCGTCGGCGAAGATTTCACCCTGAGGCCTGGCGGGCGCGGCCTTCTGGGCTGCGGAGTGACGGGGGTCCTTGCTGGGCTTGCCTGTCTTTTTCATGGTCATGCGGCAGGGCTGGTAAGAGAATCGGCGGTGCGAGAGGAAGCAGGCCGACTTCTTATCTGTGGTAGCAGAACGGGGCGGAGGGTTGCAAGGAGGGGAGACGGGGTGCGCGGGGGACGGGGGCATGGTATGCTTGAGAGGTATTTGATCGCTTCGCTGGACCGGACCGAGACTATCCCGCCGCGTTGAGCCTGCCGTCAAATTCAGAAAGAAGACAACCTTTGAAGAACATTTTTGTTGGCAACCTGGATTTCGGGGCCACGGAGGCAACCGTGCGCTCCTGGTTTGAAGAGTATGGGACCGTGGATCGCGTGCAGATCATTACGGACCGGGACACGGGGCGGAGCCGGGGCTTTGCGTTCGTGGAGATGGCCGATACAGCGGAAGCGGATCGTGCGATTGAAGGGCTGAACGGGGCGTCGGTGAACGGGCGCGCGCTGAACGTAAACGAAGCGCGGCCGCGGGAAGCCGGCGGCCGCAGCCAGGGGCGCTCGAACTCTTACGGTCAGCGGCGGCAGAACCGCTGGTAACCGCGGCAGGCAATCAGGGGCGGGCGGCCAGGCCCGCCCCTTTTACGTGAAAGGAGTCTGCGTGGCGCACCGGTCAAAATCAACATTCAACAAAAGGCAACGGGAGGCGCAGAAGCTGGAACGGCGCCAGGAGAAAGAGGCGCGGAAGCAGCAGCGGAAAGCGCACAAGGTTTCGCCGGACTCTCCGGAAGCGATCGGATCTGTGGACGAGTTGTTGCCGGAGCTGCCGTCAGCGCCGGCTTCGCTTCAGACGGATTTTCCGCCCACCCGGTATTGAGGGCGGGCAGAGCGGCTGACCGCGCCTGGCAGAGGGTGTGGAGCGCCTGCGGGGAAAGGGCGCGTGAAAGCCGCATAAAATGAGAATTGATGAGCGAGCGTGAAGTTCCTCTGCCGCCCCCGTCGTTCGAGTTTCTCGTTGTGAGCCTGCGCGTGCAGGCGGAAGCGCAGCTGGCCGACCCCCAAGAGGGAGGCGAGGGCGGACCCGACCTGCGGCTGGCAAGGCATTTCATCGACCTGCTGGCGATGTTGCAAGAAAAGACGAAGGGCAACCTGAGCCTGGAGGAGCAGCGGCTGCTGGACAATACGGTAACGGAACTGCGGTTCCGTTACTTGCACGCCTACGAGGCGGCGCAGAAAAAGGCCGCCGAGGCGAGCGCCTCCCATGGCTGAGCGCCGCCGTGTCCGGTTGACGGTGCTCGGCTCCGGCACGAGCGTGGGCGTCCCGACCATCGGCTGTACGTGCAAGGTGTGCAGGAGCGAAGACCCGAGGGACTGGCGGCTGCGTCCATCCGTTTGCCTGCGGTGGGAGGGGCACGCAGTAGTGATCGATACAGGGCCGGATTTCCGCCAGCAGGCGCTGACGCACGGAATCGACCGGGTAAGCGCGGTTCTGTTTACTCACGCGCACGCCGACCATGTGCTGGGGCTGGACGACCTGCGGCCGTTCAATTTCCATCAGCGCGGGGCGATCCCGGTGTACGCCACGGCGCCGACGCTGGAAGTGATCCAGCGGATTTTCAGTTACATTTTCCACGACGGACCGACCGAGTCCTCGCGGCCGAAAGTCGACATTCACGTTTTCCCGGCAGAGAAAATCGTGGTGGACGGCATTGAGTTCTTACCCATCCCGGTGAAGCACGGCAACGGAGAATGCCACGGATTCCGCTTTGGAAATCACGCATATCTGACGGATCACAGCGAAATCCCGGAAGAATCCATGGCGCTTCTGGAAGGGCTGGACGTGCTGTTTCTGGACGCGCTGAGGTACAAGCCGCACCCGACGCACTCCACAGTGGAGCGGAGCCTGCGGACGGTGGAGCGGCTGAAGCCCCGGGCGGCCTATTTCACGCACATTTCCCACGACCTGGAACACGCGCGGGCGGAAAGCCTGCTCCCGGAGGGCGTGCGGCTGGCCTACGACGGGCTGGAACTGGACCTGGAGGTCTGAAGGAGCCGTGTCACGCCTGCGCATCTTCCGGTCTCTCGACGAGGCGAGGCAGGGCTTTGCGCCATCGGCGGTGACGATCGGGAACTTCGACGGGGTGCATGCGGGACACCGCGAACTGATGCGCAGAACGGCGGCGCTGGGCCGGGAGCTGGGGGCAAAGCCTTCCGCCCTGACGTTCCACCCGCACCCGTCGACGGTGGTGGCGCCCGAACGGGTGCCGCGGCTGCTCTCCACGCCGGACGAGCGCTGCGCGCTGATGGCAGCCGAGGGGATCGAACAGGTGCTGATCATGCCGTTCGACGAGACACTCTCGCATCTTTCGCCGGATGGGTTCTTCCGGCAGGTGCTGCGGGAGGCTCTGGGGGCAAGGGCGGTGGTGGTGGGAGAGAATTTCCGGTTCGGCCACTTGCAGGCAGGGAGCACCGCGGACCTGAAAAGGCTGGCGCAGCGGGATGGAGTGCGGGCGGAGATCGTGCCGCTTCTGGAGCGGCGGGGGGTCCGCGTGTCTTCTTCCGAGATCCGGCGGCTGCTGGCGGAGGGCAACGTGTCCCGGGCGAGCCGGCTGCTGGAGAGGCCCTATTCCATTGCTGGCAACGTGGTGTCAGGTGCGGGGCGCGGGGCGCGCGAGGTGGTGCCCACGCTGAACCTGGAGACGTCGTCGCTTGAGGATTCGACGTCGGCGCTCCCGCAAAGCGGGGTATATGTAACGAGGACGGAGGACCTGGACGCGGACCGGCATTGGACATCGGTCACCAATATCGGCTATCGCCCGACGTTCGACGGGCGTCACCTGACGATCGAAACATTCCTGCTCGAGCCGCTGAATGGGCCGGCACCCCGGAGAATTCGGGTCGAGTTTCTGCGAAGATTGCGCCCCGAGAAGAAGTTCAGGTCCGCCGCGGAACTGAGGGAACAGATCGGAAAAGACGTAGGGAAAGCCCGCGTATTTTTCGCTCGGCTGGAGCGTTTCAGGCCCGCATTATTGTCCAGATCCATGCGGCCGGAAACATCGCCACGAACGCCCCGCTGAGGAGGCGGGCGAAGCGGGCGCCGCCGATCGACGCCGCAAGGGCGGACTTGAGCACGGCATTGGCGGCAAGCGAAACCAGGATGCCCCAGAGCGCGATCTCCGCCGGGATCTGCGCCTCGCGCAGCATGCCCGCGAGAGAGAAAACGATGGCGTCCACGTCGACGGAGCCACCCACGGCGCTGCCGGCGAGCATGCCGGAGCTGCCGTAGACTGCGGCCGCGGCGCGGGCCACGAATCGCACGGCGGCAAACAGCAGCCCGAACTTGATGGCGGAAACCAGGCGTAGGGGATTGCCGAGCGCGGGCGGAGAAACGGAGCCGGCTGGGGAGCCGGAAGGCCTCAGAAACCAGGCATAGGCGCCGCCGAGCACCGTCATCAGGAGCAGCACCTGGAGCGAAGCCGCCAGCAAAGGGCCGCCGGCGAGCCAGAGGATGGCGGCTACACGCAAGTTGACGATGACGTTCGCCAGGACGGCGGCAAATGCCCAATCGCGGAGGCGCGCCGGATCGGCTGCGGATTGCCTGGCGAATGCAATCGTGGACGCGGTGGAGGATCCGATACCGCCGGCGATGGCCGTGAGGGCGAGGCTGCGGCGGGCGCCGAGGAATTTCTGGAAAAAGTATCCGAGGAAATTGATGCCGGAGACGAGGATCACGAAGACCCAGGTGCGGTAGGGGTTGAAGCCCGCGAAGGGACCAAAGTCCTGGTTGGGGAGGATCGGCAGAATCACGAAGATGACGGCGAGGAAGCGGAGGGTGTCCCAGTACTCTTTGTCGGTGAGCGTTTCACGGGCCAGCCGGCGGAGGGGCTCGCGGGCGTCGAGAAACAGGGCCAGGATCACCGTGAGGGCAATGGCCAGGGGAGCTCCCATTGCGAGTCCTCGCGTGGATGCGAGGACGCAGAGCAGGAACGTGACGACGGAGGCGAGCTCGGTGGTGATGCCCGTGCGCTGCGGGTTCTGAAGCCTGAAGATGACGAGCATGGCGGTGAGGGCGGCAAGGGCGGCAGCGGTCAGCCAAGCAAGACCGAGGAGGCCGCAAAGGCCGCCGGCAAGGCCGACGCTGACGAAGTCGCGGAGCCCGGCGTGCCGTTCCTCCGTGTCCGATTCCCGCTCGATGCCGACGATGAGGCCGATGAGGAGGCACTCTGCCATGGCCACCCATTCGTGCTGAAGAGATTGCATGTGCGGCTCTCGCCGTATTGTGTAACAAAAGCGCGTGGGAATGTAGCATGTGTGGACGGGGCGCACACGGCGCCGGGAAGCCGCTATCGTGGTGCTGAAGCGGCAAAGGAGGCGAAATGAAGATCGACCGGAGAGCGTGGCTGGCAGGATGGGCAAGCGGCGCGCTGTACGGATTTCAGTGGGGCAAGCCGTCCACGTTCGCCTGGAAGGCACGCCTGGCCGGTGAAGCGGCGGCGCCGGAGGCGGAATGGAAGCTGTGGTACCGGCAGCCGGCGTCGCAGTGGGACGAGGCGCTGCCGGTAGGCAACGGGCGGCTGGGAGCGATGGTGTTCGGCGGCGTGGAACTGGAAAAGCTGCAACTGAACGAGGAGTCGGTTTGGGCAGGCAAGCCAGTGGATGCCAACAACCCGGCGGCGTTGAAGGCGTTGCCTGAGGTGCGGCGGTTGCTGTTCGAGGGCAAGGAGCTGGAAGCCACGCGGCTGGCGGAGAAGGCGATGCTCGGAGTGCCGCCTCATGTGGAGTCTTACCAGCCTTTGGGGGATCTGTGGATCGAGCTGCCCGGCGTCGATGAGGCAGCCGGTTACCGCCGGTGGCTGGACCTGCGCACGGCGACGTCGGTTACGGAATTCCGCTGCGCGGGCGCACTGGTGAGGCGCGAGGTGTTTGCTTCGGCGCCGGACCAGGTGTTGGTGGTGCGTCTTTCGAGCGAGGCGGAGCTTGCCGCGCGCGTGAGGCTGACGCGAAGCGGGCATGCGATGGTGGCACCCGATCCGGGGAGGAGCGACACCCTGGTGATGCGGGGGCGCGTCAACGGGGAGGGAGTCGAGTTCGAGGCGCGCGTGGAAGTGGAGGCGAGCGGCGGAAGGGTGGCGGCGCAAGGACAAGAGATTGTGATCGAAGGAACGAAGGAGGCTGTGCTGCGCCTGGCGGCGGCGACCAACTACCGCGGGCGCGCCCCGGGGGTGCAGGTTGCCGGAACCCTGAAGGCAGCGCGCCGCCCATACAGCGAGCTGAAGCAAAGACATGAAGGAGATCACCGAACATACTTCGACCGCGTTCGTCTCGAGTTGCCCGCAGACGCGGAGGCGGAGCGCCTGCCGACCGATGTCCGGCTGGCGCGGGCGAAGCAGGGCGCCGGAGACGAAGGGTTGGCGGCGCTGTATTTCCAGTACGGCCGGTATCTGCTTCTGGGGAGTTCGCGTCCGGGATGCCTGCCGGCGAATTTGCAGGGGATCTGGAACGAGCACATGAAGGCGCCGTGGAACTCGGATTTCCACACGAATATCAACCTGCAGATGAATTACTGGCCGGCGTGTGTCACGAACCTCGCAGAGTGCGAGGAGGCGCTGTTCGATTTCATGCAGATGTTGAGCGGACCAGGATCCAGGACGGCGCGGGCGATGTACGGGGCGCGCGGGTGGGTGGTCCACCATCTGACAGACCCGTTTGGCTACACCGCCCCGGCCGACGGCATCTGGGGCGTTTGGCCGATGGGCGCGGCCTGGCTGGCGCGCCATGTGTGGGAACACTACCTGTTCACTGGAGACCGGGGATTCCTGGACAGGCGCGGCTACGGGCTGCTGAAAGGGGCAGCGGAATTCGTGCTGGACTTTCTGGTGGAAGCGCCGGAGGGAGCCGCGGCCGCGGGCAAGCTGGTGACCGCGCCCTCGCATTCGCCGGAGAACCGGTTCCGCAAGGCGGACGGCACGGAGGCGATGTTCACGTATGCGGCGACGATGGACATCGCCATATGCAGGGACTTGCTGATGAACGCGGCCCGGGCCGCCGAGGAGATGGGCCGGGACGAGGACTTCCGGCGCAGGTGCCGGGAGGCTGCAGCGCGTCTGCCGGAGTTGCGGGTGAGCTCGCGCACAGGGCGGTTGATGGAGTGGATCGAGGATTATGACGAGCCGGAGCCGCAGCACCGGCACGTGTCCCATCTGTATGCACTGCATCCGGCAGAGCTGATCGATCTTCATGCCACGCCCGAACTGGCGGCGGCGGCGAGGAAGACGCTGGAGGCGCGCGGGGACCGTTCGACCGGATGGTCCACGGCGTGGAAGATGAATTTCTGGGCGCGGCTGGGCGACGGGGAGCGGGCGTACCGGCTATGGCGGATCCTGCTGCAGACCTGCACACTGAAGAACATGTTCGACACCCACCCGCCGTTCCAGATTGACGGGAACTTCGGGGGCGTGGCAGGGATCGCCGAGATGTTGGTTCAGAGTCACCGTGGCGAGCTGCGGCTGTTGCCGGCGTTGCCGCAGGCATGGCGCGCGGGACGGGTAGAGGGGCTGCGGGCGCGGGGCGGCTTCGAGGTGGCGATGGAGTGGCGCGGCGGGCGGCTGGAGGTGGCACGGATCCGTTCGATCCGCGGCAACCCGGTGCGCCTGCGTTGGGACGGCAAGGTGGAGATCCGGCGACAAGGGCGCCCGGTGGCAGTAAAGGAGAAAGACGGGTTGAAGGTCTTCAACACGGCGGTCAACGGTGTATACGAAATCCGGCCCGCCTGAGGGATTGCGGATCAACCGTGGCAGAGGATGAGGGCGGAGAGAGCGTCTCCGTGGTACAGGAGGCGCCCGTTCTCGTCGCGGGTCTGGTTAGTGCGCTGATCGTATGTGCCCAGCAGGCGGCCATTCCGGTCGAGGGCTTCAAGGACGCCACCGGAACGCGAAGCGGTCCAGCCCAGCAGACGGCCGTTCCGATCGCGGAGTTCGGCGCGGGAGCCGGCGAAAGCGGGCGGCAAGGCCAAGAACGGCAGGCAAAGGAGGAGGCGGCGGCAGAGAGCAGACATGGGTCTGGACCCTTCGATGAACACGGTCGCGGGTGGAGAGGCGTTGCGTTGGCGGGGCGCCCTGATGGAGGGAAGGCCCTGTGGCGGGGAGCCGCAGGGCCTTCGTCAGAGGGGCTTCACGAGGTGCTGGGTCACCTCGAGGGATGTAAGAGTCGATGACGACTGCTTGTTGCCCTTTCACCGGCAATTCGGCCGCCAAATGCGTTTCGACGGATTATCAACGTGCTGCGGACAGATCTGAAGCGTGCCACCAGGAGCGATGGGTGACAATCCACCAAAGGGCAGGGTGTCTTGGGTGACAATCCGCACCTTGAGGAAAGGTTAGAATCTGGTCGCCCAAAAAGTGATGAGGCCGTGTGGCTGGGCACCTCACGGCCTCCTATCAGAGGGGCTTGCGAGGAGCTGGGCCTCCTCGCGGGGATGCAATTAAGTCGATGACGACTTATGCTTGATTCTATTATTGCATTTCAGACCTGTAACTCGTCAACGGAAAAGTTGCCCGGTGGAGAGACTTTAATGTCGCACACAACCCGCCTGCCTGGATGCAGCTGGTACTGGCATAATACACAGGCAAGTAGAGATTTGGCTGGCGCTTGGCGCGCCCTTCCTTGGGCACCCAAGTCCGCGAGCCACCAGTCCGGTGGGTGCGTTCCTGAGGCACTCGGACGGCCCCGAGTGCCGCCCAGAGCGACTGCCCGAGAGAAGCCCGCAACCTCAGGCAGCGCCTGTGGCTCTTCAGAACGGGAGATCGTCGTCGGTGCCGGTAGACCAGGTGGAGCCGCGGGTGGCTTCTCTCGCGGGTTCCTTGCGCGCCGAGACGAAGTAAACCTCTGTCCAGCGGCGTTCCGGCCTGGACTTCTTGTAGATCCGCACTTCGCGGTCGATCATCTCGTCGCGGCGTGCGGGCAAGTCGCTCAGCCGGTTCAGCGAAAGCCCGAGTTGTTCCAGGTCGCGCTTGACGAAGCCGAGCGTTCTCTGGGTGATTACCCGGACCTTGCTCACCGCCCGGCCCTCGCACTGTGGCCCCCGAATCCGCAGACGCCACACGATCATCGGATTGCCGGTGCTGGCCGTTTGGCCGATGTCGACACTCTCGACAGACGCATCGTAGAAGCCGTCGGGGATGTCCTCGTACACAGGCTGGGAGGCGGCGCCGGGAGGCGCCACATGGGCAAATTCATCGTCAAATCGGCTTAAGTCGATCTCTGGTTCGGCGTCCTGATGGCGGCTGTTGAAGAGCATGGAGAGTTCCCTCGCCGATTAAGTACACTCGGGGGAACGCATCTCTCAAGAATTCGATAGGCCAAGCGCGCCTTGTCGCACAGGCCTACAAGGCGCATGGCGCTATCGGGCGGGTGGCGGACTCGCGAAGGTGCGAGTTCAGGCTGTCCCCCTCGTCAGAGCGGCAGGATCTCTTCGCGCTGCGGGTCGAAGTTGAGCCGGCGCTTCTGGACGTAGCTGATGTTGCCGAGATGCGAGGCCATGGCCGAGCGGTGGCCATCGTAGACATCGCAGTTGGGCCGCTTGCGGGAGACGCAGCAGTCAAGGAAGTTCTTCACGTGGTCGAGGGTGAAGTCGTAGTCCGGCCCCCTCACCTCGATGGGTTTGGCGCCTCGTCCCACGGGCAGGTATTCATAGCGCGAACGATCGATGAAGAGCTTGCCTTTGGTGCCGCAGAACTCGATTCCGTAGCCGCGGATGCCGGGGGCGAGGGTGGCCTCGAACGCCACCGTGTACTGCCCGCCGTACTCGAGCAGGACGTTGATCGTGTCGGGAGCGGTGCGCCCGTCCTTGTAGTTGTAAACGCCGCCTGCGGCGACGCCCGACGTCGGCGAATCGTTGCCCATGAACATGTGGACGACGTCGATCCAGTGGGTGAACAGGTCGGTCACCTGGCCGCCGCCAAAGTCGAGATAGGCGCGCCAGTTCCAAAACTGCTGCGGACCCCATTCGCGCCAGGAGACGGGGCCGAGAAAGCGCGCCCAGTCGAGGTTGGAAGGCTTCTCGGCCAGCGAGGCGGGCGCGCGGCGCAGGTGGTACATGTTGCCGTGCCACCAGGTGCGGACCAGCATGATCTTTCCCAGCTCGCCCGAGTCGATGTATTTCTGCTTGGCCTCGATGTAATGGGCGCCGGAGCGCTGCTGAAGCCCTACCTGGCATACCCGCTCGTTGACACGGGCGGCCTTGACAATGGCCGGACCTTCTTCAATGCGCAGCGTCAGCGGCTTCTCGACGTAGACATCCTTGCCCGCGTTCAGCGCGTCGATGGTGGTGGCGGCGTGCCAGTGATCCGGCGTGCCGTTGAGGACGATGTCGACATCCTTCTGCTCGAGCAGCTTCCGATGATCGGAATAGCCCTTGGCCTCTGGCGCAAGCGACTTTGCCTTGTCGATCATCGCCGCATAGACGTCACAGACGGCGGTGACCTGGACGCGGCCAGCCTTCTGGAACAAGCCCATGACGTGGCGTCCGCGTTCGCCAGAGCCGATGAGGCCGAGGTTGAACCGGTCGTTGGCGCCGAGGATTCGCGAGTAGGAGAGAGCGGTCCAGGCGACGGGAGCGTGGGCGGCGCCCCGGAGAAGCGTGCGGCGCGAAGGATGAGACAGAGCCATGCGGAGATTATATCGTTGCTGAGAGGTTCGTTCAGCGGCGGGCACTATATGGCAAGAAGGCGCGCTCCGCGGTTTGCCTCTTTCAAGTCTCCTCCAGCTCTTCGCGGAGCGCGCCGGCCCTGGGATGGGATCGAGAAGGGCGCGGCGTTGCCCCTGAGGGAACTCCGCTAGCCGGATTGACGGAGTGCGTGGCCGCGGCGGGAGCAAGTGGTGCGTCGGGCCCATGGGGCGATGTCCGACGCGGCGAGGGATTCTTCGCTTCCCTGCCGCGGGGCGGGCAGGGCGCCCTGGGAGGCGGCTATCCCCAGGGAGATTGTCTCCCGCCAATGCAGAGGAAATATGGCGCCTGTCTTGCCGTCCCCCGGCGGGGCGCTTGTCAAGGCACGAAGCGGTAGCCGACGCCGCGGACGGTGTGAATCCACCGGGGCGACTGTGGCGTGTCCTCGAGCTTCTGGCGCAGCCAGGCGACATGCACGTCTACGGTACGCGAGGTCACGCCGGCGGAGTACTCCCACACGGCCTCGAGGAGCTGTTCCCGGGAGACCGTCTGGCCGCGGTGTTCGACGAGATACCGGAGAAGCTGGAGTTCCTTCCCCGCCAGTGAGACCGGCTGGCCGGACTTGATGACGATCCCGTGGTCGAAGTCGACGCTGACATCGCCGAATTCAAAGCGGGAAAGCGGCCCGTAGGCACCCCGGCCGGCGCGGCGGAGCAGAGCCTCGATGCGGGCAGTGAGTTCGGCCGGGTCGAACGGCTTGGCGAGGTAGTCATCGGCGCCGGTCTTGAGGCCGACGACCCGGTCCGCCACCTGCCCGCGCGCGGTGAGCATGAGCACGGCGGTGTCACGTCCCTGGCGGCGCAGTTCGCGGCAGACGTCGAAGCCGTTCTTGCCCGGTAGCATCACGTCGAGCACGATGAGGTCGTAGGCACCCTCGAGAGCTTTCTTCAGTCCTGCTGTCCCGTCCCGGGCGGAGTCGACCTGATAGCCCTCGGCGGCGAGCAAGTCTGTCAGCGTGAGCACGAGTCCGGGTTCGTCCTCGACGATCAGGATGCGGGCGCTCACGCGGGGCGGCCTCCTGCAGGGATGGGCTGGGAAAGTTCCGCCGCCTGGGGGGCAATGCGCAGGCGAATCAGGAACTTTGTGCCGCGGCCTTCGCGGCTGCGCACGCCGACCTCCCCGCCGAAGGACTCCACGGCGCTCTTGACGAGGGAAAGTCCGAGCCCGGTGCCGTGCACCTGGTTGTCAATGGCGCGGCGGCCGCGGAAGAAGGGATCGAAGACGTGGGGCACCTCGGCGGGAGGAATGCCGGGCCCGCGGTCGGCGACGCGGATCTCGACATGGTCGCCGGCACGAGAGGCCGAGATGCCGACCCAACCGGCATCGCCGCCATACTTAACGGCGTTGGAAACGAGGTTCTGGATGCAGTGGGCCAGGGCGCGCGGCTCGGCCAGGACGGGCGGGAGGTCCTCCGGGAGGGACGTTTCGACATGCACGTCGGCGGCGTCGATCAGAGGCTGGCAGGCGGCCAGCGCCTGTTCGACGGCGGCTGCGACGGGCACGGGCTCCGGCTGGCGCGCGCCGGCGGCGGAGCGGGAACGCGCGAACTCGAGCACCTGCTCGACGATTTCCGTCAGGCGCTCGCTTTCTTTCTGGATGAGCGCGCCGTACTTTTCGACGATGGCCGGATGGGCGGCGAGCTTGCCGCGCAGGTTGTAAGCTGCCGTGCGGATGACGGTGAGCGGCGTACGGAGCTCGTGCGAGACCCCGGTGACAAAGTCCATTTGAAGGCTGGCCAGACGCTGGGCGCGGCGCGTGGAGACGAGGATGGCGGACAGCGCCGCCGCCATCAGCAGCAGGATGGCGAAGGTGACGGCCAGATTACGGAAACGCGTCTGGGCGACGACAGCGTCCAGCGAGCCGGCACGGTGACGGACCCGGAGCTGGAGGCGTCCGATTTCGGCGCCGGCGTTGCGCGCGCGGGGCGGTTCGCGCGTCCCGGGCGGATTCATGCGGTGGAAGAGGCGGTCGTACTGGATCTCAAGCACAGCCGTTTCAGCGTCGGGCTTGCCACCGAGAGCGCCGGCGCCAGCGCTGCAAAGGACACGGGAGGGATCGGCGCGGTAAGAGACCTCGACGTTGTAGTCCGCGAGGGACTGGCCGAGATAGCGGCGGAGGTGTTCTGGAATCAGGACGTCTTTCAGGTGATGCGCGTCGAGTTCGAAGATGAGCCACGTGGCGCCACGGCGGGGATCGGCGGGCCCGCGGCCGAAGCGGGCACCCTCGAAAATCAACGCCTCTTCGGGGGGAGGAGGACCGAAGCGAAACTCTTTCGCGCCGTTCTCCGGCGGACGGCCCTGCATGGCGGCCAAGCGCCCCTGCATCCTCTGTTTCAGACCTCGCCAGGAGGCCGGCCAATCTCCGGAGTGAACCTCGCCTGCCGCCGGATCGAGAAGAAAGAATTCCAGACGGCCGCGCTCCATGTTGACAAGGCCAATGCGGGCGAAGAGATCATCGTGGTGCGTGGACTCTCGCCACTGCGAGTAAAGTTCGCTCAGTTGTTCGGGAGTGAGGACCTCGTCCGGGGGGTGGCCAAAGGGAAAGAAGGCGGCAACGGCGGCGGTGATGTCGGCGTTGACGGCAATGGCGAGACGGATGAGGGTATCCTGAAGTCCTGCGCGCAGACGGTCGCGCTCGGCGCGCGAGGCTTCGTCGATCCAGCGGTACTGTAGCGCCCCGAGAGCGGCGCAAAGCAGGATCAGCAGGACGGGGAATGCCCAGGACCGGATTGGCAGTGCGCGCCCGCGAGTCATCCCTGATACCCGTTATCCCATAGACAAGACGTGGCAAGCAGAGGGGAGGGCATAGGCAAGCCGTGAAGAATTGTTAAATCGGCCGCCGGGCGATCCTCTGCCGAAACCGTGACCGTCTGGGGCGAATCTGCGTAAAAGTAAGTGAGAGGAAGGGTACGAATTTTGCTGCGAACACGCAAGGGGTGGAAGGCGCTGCTATGGGGAGGGCTGCTGTGGGCGGCACAGGCGGCTTGGGGCGCTCCGGGTTTGTATGTGGTGGAGCTGGAGGGTAGGCCGGCGGTGGGCCGCGCCGTGGAAGCGGCGCGGCAGGCGGGTGCGGGGCGCGAGGCGAGAGCGGGGCGCGGCTGGGCCAAGCACGCCTCGGCCGTGCGGGCGGAGCAGGAGCGGGCCTGGCGAGGAGCCGAGGAGCGGGGGGCGCGCGTGCTGGGCGGCGTGACTCTCACGGCAAATGCCCTGTTTGTGGAGATCGACGCCGCGGAGGCGGAGGCGTTGCGGGAGGTGGCTGGAGTGAGGCGCGTGCGCCCCGTACGCGAGTACCGCATGACGATCGACGCGGCGCGGCCCTTGCACAAGATCCGCGAGGCGTGGGAGCTGGCAGGCGGCGAGAGCCGCGCGGGCGAGGGCGTGAAAATCGCGGTCCTCGACAGCGGTGTGGAGACGTGGCACCCGGCGTTTCAGGCGGACGGGATGGAGATGCCGGAGGGCTTCCCCCGGATGGGCTCGCCGCTGGATGACAGTAATGTCTCGGCGAAGGTGATTGTAGCGCGGAGCTATGTGGATTATCTCCGGTTCTGGGACCCGGACCGGTCTGCACGAGACCATGTGGGGCATGGTACGGCGCTGGCGATGATCGCTGCCGGTGTCCCTCACGAAGGGCCGATGGGGTGGGTGAGCGGAGTGGCCCCGAAGGCGTGGATCGGCAATTACCGCGTGTTTGGCACGCCGGGTTACAACAGCACGACGACCGACGCAGCGCTGCTGCTGGCGATCGACGACGCGCTGGCGGATGGCATGGACATCCTGAACCTGAGCCTTGGATCGGACATTCCGTCGCGCGTGCAGGACGATTTGTTAGCGCAGGCGGTGGAAAACGCCGCCAAAGCCGGGGCGGTCGTGGTAGTGTCGGCAGGCAACAGCGGGCCCGGATGGATGACGCTTGCCTCGCCGGCGACCGCGCCGTCGGCGTTGAGCGTGGGCGCGACGACGAACAGCAGGACGTTCGGCTCCAGCGTGTCGTTTGAAGGGCACGACGCGGTGCTGGCGCTGCCGGGCAACGGGCCCTTGCCGGAGACCACGGTGAGCGGCGAAGTGACTGATGTGCAGGCTCTCGACGGCACCGGGCTGGCTTGCGCCGACTTGCCACCGGGGAGCCTGGCGGGACGGATCGCGCTGATCCTGAGAGGCGAGTGCACGTTTGAGTTGAAACTGACGAATGCGCAGGCGGCGGGAGCGGCGGGCGCGATGGTGCAGGCGCGCGAGGAGTCGCCGGACCCGATCACGATGGCCGTGGGCGGAGCGGTTCTGCCGGCCATGATGATCTCATTCGCCGACGGGCAGGCGGTGCGCGAGTGGCTCGCAGCGGGCGAAACGGTGATCGGCACGCTGAACTTCACCTACGGGCGCGTGCCGCAAAAGGCGGGAAGGCTGGCCAGCTTTTCCGCGCACGGGCCGAACGTGGATCTGGGCATCAAGCCGGAGCTGATGGCGACGGGCACGGACATGTGGGTCGCCACGCAGACGCTGGACTGGTACGGCGAGATGTGGGACGCGAACGGCTACACGCTGGTGGACGGAACGAGTTTTTCGGCGCCGCTGGTGGCGGGCGCGGCGGCAGTGGTGAAGGCGGCGCGGCCGGGGCTGGACACGGCGGCGGTGCGCTCTGCTCTGGTGAACACGGCGTCAGCGGTGAGCGATGAGGCCTCGGCGTGGATCCAGAAGAGCGGCGCGGGCGTGCTGGATCTGGAGGCGGCGGTGCGGACGAAGCTGGTTTCCTCGGCGCTGACGCTGAACTTCGGAGCGGGCGCGCCAGGCGAGGCGGTGGAGGAGCGTGCGTTTACTGTGAAGCAGGCGGGCGAAGAGGCTGACACGTACTTCGTGCGGGTGGAGGCGCGGCGCGGATCAGTGGCGCCGGTGGCGGACGTGCAAATGGTGGAGCTTGCACCGGGCGGGGAAGCGGAAATCCGCCTGAGCTGGCCGGAAACGCCGTTGGAGACGGGCACGCTGGAGGGCTTCGTCATTCTTGAAGGCGCAGCGAGCGGGACTGTGCTGCGCGTGCCCTACTGGCGCGCGGTGACCGACGGCGAGCCGGCAGGCTTCACAGTGTACGACGCCACGACGACGGCACGGCGGGGATCCCTGTTGCGCGATGCCATGTTATTCCGCGTTGTGGATGTGAACGGCTTGCCCGTGCTCGGCGAGGTGACCGCCGAGGCGCTGGACGGCGGGTTCGTTTCCAACGTGACCGACTACGACAGCTATTCGCCCGGCCTGTACGGGCTTACCGTGAGGCTGGGCTTCTTCCCCGGAGCGCAGCGGTTCGTCGTGCGTGCGGGCGGGCAAGCGTACACGCTGACGATCACTGCATTCTGAGAGGCGGCTGCGCGATTTGATAGTGTGAACCGCATGAGGCTGTTCGTGTGGTTCGCGGCGGCGGCGCTGTGCGCGCAGGGGCAGCACCGGCTGCACGCACTGGGCGTGACGACGAAAGGCTGGGTGACCGGCGCCGCGCTGCTGCCAAGCGGATTGTTCGTGAAACGGGCGGGCGGGGAGTGGGTGAACGAAGGCTACCGGCACCCACTCCTCACCGGTCTGGCGTGGCTTCCGGACAAGCCCGAAACCCTGTATCTGGCGGCGGGCGACGGGGTGATCCGCGTGGACGCGCAGGGGCGGTGGCGCGTGCTGACCGATGAGACGGTAACCGAGCTGCAGGACATCAGCGCGGGCGCGGGGAGTGTGCTGGCGTTCGGTCACACGGCGGGGTTCCGGGTGTCGGAGGACGGCGGCGCATCATGGCGCGAGATTTCGTCCGGGCTGCCGAGGCGTTACGGCAAAGCGGTGCGGCTGGACCGCACAAAGCGCGGGCGGATTGTGATCGGAACAGAAAACGGGTTTTATGTTTCGGAAAACCTGGGCGGCGAGTGGCGGCTGGCCGGGGCGGCGGGTTTTCAGGCCATGCGCGTGGAGCAGAGCCCGCACGACGCCTCGTTCTGGCTGGCGGTGACGCAGAAGGGAGGGATCTTCCGCAGCACCGACGGCGGGCGGACGTTCGAGGCGACGGGGCGCGATCCCGCAGCGGGGAAGAACCTCTATGACGTCGCCTTCGATCCGGCGGATTCGCGCAGGATCGCCGTGTGCGGCTGGGGCGTGGGCGTGCTGGTGAGCGAAGACGGGGGCGTGAGGTGGGAGGCGCGGAACCATGGGCTGCCGCGGCACGACGTCTGGAGCGTGGCGTTCGATCCGGACAAGCCCGGGCGGCTGTATGCGAGCGTCCAAGAGGAAGCGCTGTATGTCTCCGACGACGCGGGCAAGTCATGGCGGGTGGAGGGATTGCCGGGCAGCATCGTCCTGAGGATGGCGTTCGTTCCGGCGGGAGGCGCGCGATGAGGAGGCTGGCGGCATTGGCGGCGGCCGCGGCGCTGGCGTGGCAGAGCGCGGCGGCGCAGGACTACGAACAGCGGCGGAGGCGGCTGATCGAGAAGGTCGCGCGCGTCGACGACTCGAAGCTCCATTACGCGGCGGTTGCCGGACGGCTGTGGCTGCGCGAGGGCGTGCCGGCGGCGGAGCGCAAGCTGCGCGAGCTGCTGGAAGGCGACATCAGCGGGGACATGTTCTGGATGTTCCCGATGACGGCGATTGCGTATCTCGACCGGGGGCAGCTCAGCGATGGAGCGCGGGCGCTGATCCGGAAATCCTGGAAACGCTACTATCCGTTCCGCGGCGACACGGAGAATCACTGGCTGCTCTACTACACGTCGATGTACCTGATGGCGCAGATGTGGCCGGAGATGGGCGGCGAGGGGTGGTTCAACGGGAAGAGCTCGCGGGAGAACATGGAGGAGGCGAAGCGGTGGATCGAGAGCTGGGTGAAGCTGACGACAGCGAAGGGGCAGGGCGAATACGACTGCACGCACTACATCGGCGTGTATCTGCTGCCGCTGTCCTATCTGGCGGCATGGGCGGAAGACCCGCGCATGAAGAAGCAGGCGTCGTTGATGATTGAGTGGATCACAGCGGACTTCGCGGTGGAGAGTCTGGACGGGGTGTACGTGGGCGCCCACGCCCGCACGGACGACCGGCAGGTGGTGGAGAAGTGGCGCGGAGTCTCCGCGGATTTTGCGTGGCTGCTGTTCGGCCAAGGCAAGGAGACGCCTCCATTTGGCGGTTATTCGTTCTATTACGCCGTTGCTGATGGGCCGAATCCGCCGGAAATTCTTCAACAGATCGCGAAAGACAGAAGCCGCCCGTACACGCATCTGGAGAAGAAGCGCACGCGGAATCGCTGGCGTTTCCACGAAGAGCCGCACGGACAGGTCTACAAGACGACCTTCATCACGAAGGACTATGCCGTCAGCTCGGATCAGGGCGGAGTGCTTCAGCCGGTGCAGCAGCACTCCTGGGACGTCACTTGGCGCGCGGACGATCCGGAGGGCGTTCACAACACGCTGTTTTCCCTGCACCCCTACTCAGGCATGGTGGAGCTGGAGGCGTATTTCACCTTCTCGCCGGATTTTGGCACCGAGGCGGTGTGGCGGTCGAAGACGACCTACGATTCTCCGGACAAGCTGCTGGGCGGATCGCCATACGAGAAGATCGCGCAGAGCGAAGACGCGGTGATCGCGCTGTATGACATCCCGCCGGGGACGCGGTTTCCGCACATCAACGGGTTCTTCTCCAAGGATCTGGATGAGATCGAGGAGGATCCTTCCGGCTGGATCTTCTGCCGCGGGGGATGGACGCGGATCGCGTACCGTCCGCTGGCGCCGTATGTCTGGAAGCCGATCGAGGGCGGCGGGCGGCGGCTGTTCAGCCCGTACCTGAAGAATGGAACGGTGGTGCAGGCGGCCAGCGTGGACGAGTTTCCTACGGCGGAGGCGTTCCGGAAGGCAGTGAAGGCGCTGCGCCTGGGATTTGCGCTCGAGCCTGAGCCGCGGGTCGTGTTCCGGACGCTGCGGGGCAAGATGCTGGAGTTCACCTACGGGGAGGCGCCGCGGATCGACGGCAAGCCGCTGGATTATGCCGCCTGGCCGGCATTCGGCGGGCCGTTTCTGCATGGCAAGGCCGGCGAACCGAGGCTGGAGATGACATACAAAGGCAAAAGGCGCGTGCTGGATTTCCGTACGCTGACAGTGACCGAAGACAAAGTGGAACGCGTCCCGCAGCGGGCGCGCTGAGAAGCGGGAGAAGGAGTCATTCATGGACAGAAGAGCATTCCTTGGGGCCGCAGGAGCGGCGTTTTCGATCATGAAACCGGAGCTGGTGCGCGGCACGCAGAGAAATTCGGCCGTGCGTCTGGCGTTGTTCGGCTGCGGCGGGCGCGGAACGGGCGTCGCGGGATCGTTTGTGGCAAATACGTCCGCCGTGGTGACGGCGCTCGGAGATCTGTTTGAAGGGCAGATGGCAAAGGCGAAGGACCGGCTGGACACGGCGGCGGCGAAGGCATCCAAGCCGGCCATCGACCGCTCGCAGCTGTTTTCCGGACCGGACTCGCTCGACCGGGTGCTGGATTCGCGCGAGGTGGACGCGGTGCTCATTGCAACGCCGCCGTATTTCCACCCCGAGCATCTGGCGAAGGCGGTGGCCTCCGGCAAGCACGTTTATTGCGAGAAGCCGGTGGCGGTGGACACGGCGGGCTGCCTGGCGGTGATCGAGACAGGCAAGAAGGCTCAGGGACGGCTGAGCCTGGCCATCGGCTTCCAGTTGCGGCATGCGCCGCCGTACGTCCAGATCCGGGACCGCATCCGGCAAGGGGATCTGGGAGCGGCGGTGTGCGGTCTGTCGCATTACTATGCGGGCGCGATCCGTCGCCCGGAATGGCCAAACGCCTCGCCGCAGGAGCGGCGGCTCAGGAACTGGATCCATGACAAGGTGATCAGCGGCGACATCTTCGTCGAGCAAAACATCCACCTTGTGGACCTGAACAACTGGCTGCTGGGCGCGCGCCCGATTTCCGCGCAGGGCACGTGCGGGCGGCGCGGGCGGCGCGACCAGGGCGACTGCTCGAGCCACTTCAACGTGACGTTCACCTATCCGGACGGCGTGCACGTGACTGTCACGTCCACGCAGTTCATCGAGGGCGAGTGGGACGTAGCCGTGCGGCTGTTCGGCGAGGAGGGCAACGCGGAGTTGCGCTACGACGCGCCGGTGCGGATCACAGGCAGGAAGCCCTGGAACGCGCCGGGCGTGGGCAAGCCGGAGAAGACGGAGACGGCGGCAGCCGTCACGGGCGCGTTCAAGGGCGCCATCGAGGACGCAGATGCGGAGAAGGAGCGCCACTGGATCGAGAGCATCACAAGCGGGCGTTACGTCAATGAAGCGGAGCAGGGCGCGGAGAGCACGCTGAGTGCAATTCTGGGGCGCACGGCGGCCTACACGGGCAGAACGTTGAACTATGAGGAAGTCGTGCGCGCGGCGGAAAAATGGGACGCCGGGCTGGACGTGCGGAGGCTGTAGCAAAACGGCGGGCAGCGGAACGGATCTGGTAATGTGAAAGATTCCCCAGATGGACGAGACGCTTCCCGATATCCTCGCCCGTATTGTCGAAACCAAGAAGGCGGAAGCCGCGGAGAAGCTGGAGCAGAGGCGCAGCCTGGAGATGACGGCGGCGCTTCAGAAGAGCCAGAGGCGCGATTTTCGCGCGGCGCTCGTGCGCCGCGTCCCGGCGATCATCGCCGAGATCAAGAAGGCCAGCCCGAGCCGGGGCTTGCTGTGCGAGGACTTCAACCCCGGAGCGCAGGCGCGGGCGTACTTCGCCGGAGGCGCGGCGGCCCTGTCAGTGCTGACGGACCGGGACTATTTCCAGGGCTCGCTGGGGCACCTGAAGACGGCGCGGGCCACCGTTCCGCTGCCGGTGCTGCGCAAGGATTTCACGATCGATGAGATCGACGTGGTGGAAGCCGCGGCGTCGGGCGCCGACGCGGTGCTGTTGATCGCGGCGATCCTGACGGCGAAGCAGATCGAGCAGTTCCGCGTGGCGGCGGAGCGCTACGGGATGGCAGCGCTGGTCGAGGTGCACGACGAGGCGGATCTGGACAAGGCGCTGGAGGCGGGGGCGTCGCTGATTGGCGTGAACAACCGAAACCTGCGGACGTTCGAGGTGTCGCTGGAAACGTCGGAGCGCCTCGCGCCGCGGATTCCGCGCGGGGCCGTGCGCGTGGCCGAAAGCGGCATTGCCGGGCGCGCCGACGTGGAGCGGCTGATGGCCGCCGGATACCAGGCGTTTCTGGTGGGCGAGCACTTGATGAAAAGCGGCGATCCGAAGCGGGCGATCGAGGAGTTGCGAGGCGCGTGACGCTGGTGAAGATCTGCGGCATCACGGCGCTGGAAGACGCGCTGGCGGCCTGCGACGCCGGCGCCGGCGCGCTGGGGTTCAACTTCTGGCCGCGCAGCCCGCGCTACATCGAGCCGGAGCGGGCAGCGCGGATCATCGAGAGGATTCCGGGCAACGTGCTTGCCGTGGGCGTGTTCGTCGACGAGCCGGCGGAACGGATCGAGGAAACCGCGGCCGCTGCGGGCATCGAGGTGGCGCAATTGCATGGAGACTGCGGAACGCCGCGGCTCCGGTGGTGGAAGGCGCTGGAGGCGCGGGAGGGAGTCGCACGGGAGATCGAACAAATCGAGGCCGAAGCGTTCTTGCTGGACGCTCCCGCCGGAGCGCAGCGCGGCGGCACCGGAAGAACGTTCGACTGGGCGCTGGCGGCGGGCTTGCCTGGAAGGATCGTGCTGGCAGGGGGGCTGGGGCCGGACAATGTGAAGGAAGCGATCCGCGCCGCGCGGCCGTGGGGCGTGGACGCGTGTTCAAGGCTGGAAAGCGCGCCGGGCCGGAAAGACCCCGCCAAAGTGCGGGCTCTCGTTCGCGCGGTGCGGGAGATGGAAGAGGGATGAAACAGGCGATGCAGGGACCGGACGAGCGGGGCCATTTCGGACCATATGGCGGGCGCTACGTGCCCGAGACGCTGATGGCGCCGCTCGAAGAGCTTGAGCAGGCGTTCGACGAAGCGCAACGGGACGAAGCGTTTCAGACGGAGTTGAAAGAGCTGCTGGAAAATTACGCGGGGCGTCCGACGCCGCTGTACGAGGCGCGGCGGCTGGGCGCGGAGCTGGGCGGGGCGCGGATCTTCCTGAAGCGCGAGGACCTGCTTCACACCGGTGCGCACAAGATCAACAATTGCCTGGGACAGATTCTGCTAGCGCGGCGGATGGGGAAGAAGCGGCTCATCGCCGAGACGGGCGCGGGGCAGCACGGCGTGGCGACGGCGAGCGTTTGCGCGCTGTTCGGCATGGAGTGCGTCGTGTACATGGGCGAGGAGGACATGCGGAGGCAGCGGCTCAACGTGTTCCGCATGCGGCTGCTGGGGGCGAAAGTGGTGGGGGTGAAAACGGGGAGCCGCACGCTGAAGGACGCGGTGAGCGAGGCGATGCGGGACTGGGTGACCAACGTCGAAACGACCCATTATCTGCTCGGCTCCGCGCTGGGCGCGCATCCCTATCCGCTGATGGTGAGGGAGTTTCACCGCGTGACGGGCGAGGAGGCGCGGCGGCAGATCCTGGAGCGCGCCGGGCGGCTGCCGGATGCTGTGATCGCGTGCGTGGGCGGCGGGTCGAATGCGATCGGGATTTTCTCCGCATTCGTTCCGGATGAACGAGTGCAATTGATCGGCGTGGAGGCGGGCGGGCGGCGGCTCGAGCCGGGCGAACACGCGGCCCGTTTCGCCGGCGGATCGCCGGGCGTCTTGCAGGGCGCCTACAGCTATCTGCTGCAGGACGCGGACGGGCAGGTGCTGCTGACGCACTCGGTGTCGGCGGGGCTCGATTACGCGCTGGTGGGACCGGAGCACGCGTGGCTGCATGATCAGGGCCGCGCGGAGTATGTGGCGGCATCCGACCGGGAGGCGCTGGAGGCGGCGCGGCGGCTGGCCCGGACCGAGGGTATCATTCCGGCGCTGGAAAGCGCGCACGCGGTGGCGGAGGCGATCCGCCGGGCGCCGGAGGCGAAAGGCGCGGTTTTCGTGGTGAATTTGTCCGGGCGCGGCGATAAAGATACCGATATTTACCGGGAGAATTTCCCGGAACTGGATGCGGCCAATGGAACCGAGTGAACGAATATCGAGAAAGTTCGCGGAGGCTCGGGCAGCCGGGCGGCCGGCGCTGATCGCATACCTGACGTCGGGCGCCCCCCGGCCGGAGCGGACGCCCGCTCTGGCGCTGGCGCTGGAGCGCGGAGGCGCGGACATCCTCGAGATGGGCGTGCCCTTCTCGGACCCGATCGCCGACGGACCAGTGATTCAGGAGGCTTCCGACCGGGCGTTAAAGGCGGGCACGACGGTGGAGCGGGTGCTCGAAATTGCCGCCGGGATCCGGCGGCGCAGCGAGATGGCGGTGGTGCTGTTCAGCTACCTGAACCCGCTGCTGCGTTATGGGTTTGACAAGCTGTGCCGGGACGCGCGGGAGGCAGGAGTCGACGGAGTCCTGATTACCGACTTGAGCGTGGAAGAGGCGGAGGCGCCCGTGGAGTCGATGCAACGGCACGGGTTGGACCGGATCTTCCTGGCTGCGCCGACGAGCACCGACCGCAGGCTGGATCTGGCGGCTCGGTATTCGAGCGGGTTTGTCTACGTGGTTTCGCGCACGGGCGTGACGGGGACACGCGAGACGGTGAGCGGAGGCGTCGGGGAGCTGGCGCGGAGGCTTCGGGCGCGCACGGCGTTGCCGCTGGCGGTGGGGTTCGGCATCTCGAAGCGGACGCATGTGGAGGAGGTGGGGCGCTATGCTGACGGCGCGGTCGTGGGCAGCGCCGTGATGCGCGTGGTGAACGAGAGTGCGGACGAAGAACTGGAAGCGAGGCTCGAAAGGCTGTGCAGGGAGCTGAGCGGAACCATTTGACAGCGGAGGAGGCGCAGGCGGCGCTGGACGAGCTGCGGAAGCAGATCGACGCGCTGGACTTGCAGATCCTCGAAATGCTGAACCGGAGGGCGCTGGTGGCGGCGCAAATCGGGGACGTGAAGAAGGCGGCGTCGCTGCCCGTCTACGAGCCGAAGCGGGAAGAGGAGGTGTTCCGCAACGTGACGTCGAACAACTGGGGGCCGCTCTCGGAGAGCGCGGTGCGGCGGTTGTTCGAGCGCATCATCGACGAAATGCGTCTGTTGCAGCGGGAGCGGCTGCGCAAGGAGCAGGAACGATGATCATCATCATGGAGAAGGGCGCGACGGAAGAGCAGATCGAGGCCGTGATCGAGAAGCTCATCGGGCTGGACTTCAACGTGCATCGATCCACCGGCGAGGTGCACACGGTGCTGGGTGCTGTGGGGCCGTCGGAGCTGGTGGACCCGGATGAATTCAAGGTGATGCCGGGCGTGATGGAGTGCCACCGCGTGATGACGCCGTACCGGCAGGCGGGACGGGCAGCGAAGCCTGACAAGACAGTGATCCGGCTGGCGAGCGCGAGGGCGGGGGAGGTGGAGATCGGGGGCAGCCGGGTGGTGATGATGGCGGGGCCGGGGAGCGTGGAGGGCGAAGAGCAACTGTTCCGGTGCGCTGAGCTGGCAGCGCGCGGAGGAGCGAAGCTGTTCCGGGCAGGGGGGCCGCGGGCGCACTTGTCACCGATGAGCGCGGCAGCGCCGGACGCAGAATCGCTGCGGCTGATGCGCCGGGCGGCGGACACATTCGGGATGTTTCTGGCCGGCGAAGTAGCGGAAGCGGGACATGTCGCGCTGGTGGAAGAGCACGCCGACATTCTGCTGGTGGGCTCGCGAAACATGCAGAACTTTCCCCTGCTGCGCGCGGCGGGGCGGGCGAGGAAGCCCGTACTGCTGAAGCGCGGGGCGGCAGCGACGGTACAGGAGCTGCTGGTATCGGCCGACATGATCCTGGAGGGCGGGAACGAAGCCGTAATGCTTTGCGAGCGCGGCGTGCGCACCTATGGCTCCTACACAAAGAACACGCTGGACGTGACGGCGATCCCGGTGCTGCACAAGCTCTCGCACCTGCCCGTGCTGGCCGACCCGTGCCGAGCGGCGGGGCGGCGCGACCTGGCGCTGCCGCTGGCGGCGGCGGCGGTGGCGGCGGGCGCGGACGGAGTGCTGGTGGACGTGCATCCCGATCCGTCGAAGGTGCTGGCGGAGGGGGCGCAGTCGCTGGAGCCTGCGCAGCTGCTGGAGCTGGCAAGGCTGCTGAAGGCGCTGGCGGTAGCGATGGGAAGGAGCTTCTGAGCGGATCATGGAAACGGTGGTCATCGCCGGGGTGGGGCTGATCGGCGGCTCGTTCGGCCTGGCGCTGAAACGCGCGGGCTTCCGCGGGCGCATCATGGGCGTAAGTTCCCCGGCGACGATCCGGAAGGCGCTGGAGCGGGGCGCGATTGACGAGGGCGCAACACTGGAGGAAGCTGCCCCCCGGGCGGATCTCGTCTATCTGGCCGGTCCGATCCGCGCCATCCTGGAGACGCTGCCGCGGGTGAACGGGCAGCTGCGATCGGGCGCGCTGGTGACCGACGCGGGCAGCACCAAGCGGCGAATCTGCGCGGCAGGGCGCGGGTTGCGCGGGGCGCAGTTCCTGGGCGGGCACCCGATGGCTGGCAAGGAGAGGCGGGGCGTGGAGGAAGCGGACGCGGATCTGTTCCGCGGACGGCCGTATCTGTTGACGCCGGGAAGCCGCCAAGAGATGCAGACGCCGGCGGCGCGGGAGTTCGTGGGCTGGCTGGAGCAGATCGGCGCCAGGCCGCGGGTGATGACCGCTGAGGAACATGACCGCACCGTGGCGCTCAGCTCGCACCTGCCGCAGATGGTTTCCACGGCGCTGGCGTCTTCGCTCGAGGGCAGCGAGGGCGTGACGGAGGCGGCCGGCCCCGGGCTGCTGGACATGACCCGGCTCGCATTGAGCGGCTGGGACATCTGGCGGGACATTCTGGAAACAAACCGGGACGAGATTGTTCGGGCGCTCGGAATGTTCGAGGAGAGGCTGAGGACGGTCAGGACACACCTGGAGCGCGGTCTGCCGGAAGAAGACTTCCGGCGCGGTGCGGAATTCGCACGCAGGCTTCGCGCGGGGCGCAGCAGCTAGCGCGCTACCTGCCGAGGATCTTGGCGATCTCGGCTTCGTCGAAGGCGCGGAACGTCTCCGAGCGGACGTTCCCCGCTTTGCCGAGCTCGAGAAGGAAGCGCATTCCCGTGTACTCGTCGGGCCACTTCGAGACTGCGACGAGATCGTACTGCCCCTGGGTCAGGTAGAGACAAACCAGTTCCCCGCCGAGGGAGCGCATCTTTTCCCGGGTCGCCTGGAAACGCTCCAGAGCCTGATCAATGCCCTCCATGCCCTGACGGGTGTAACGCATCAAGGTGACATAGGTCAGCATGGGATGCCCCTCCGCTGCCGGTTCCGACGTTGATGACTCGGAGATGCGGCGTGAGTCGAGCATTGCCCGGCGGCGCGCCCGCACCGCCGTAAAGGACGGACGATACCCGATAGCACTCCGAAATCGAAAAGTAAAGGGGTGGACTCAGGTTTGCAGGGAAACGGAAACCATCTGCTGCTGCAGAAGCGAATAGGTCCATCCGGCACCGGGCGCGGCGACGGCGGCGTGAATTCCGGACGGGGCGGGAACGCGCTGCACAGTCCAGTCGCCAAGGCGGAGCGATTGCACGCCATCGAGCAGGGGCGAGAGATCGAACCGGGCCAAGGCGGGCTCGGGCATGTGCCAAGCGCCGGCGAGGGCGCGGCGCGCGGCGGTGAGGACGGCGAGCGATTCGCGGCGGGAGGGCGGCAAGAGACGCGCGATGTGCAGGCGCTCGTTCGGGTGCAGCCATTTTTCTGGCCACAGTTGCTCTGAATGGCTGGCGACGACGGCGATCGAGACGGGCACCGAAGCCGACGCGGCCACAGCGGTCCACCCGCCGGAGGAGGATACGGCCAGGTGGTTTGTGGAACTCCCGGCGCCATGATGGCTCGGGCCGGCGGACGGCGGGCCCGCTAGCTGGAGGATCGCATCCGTCTCTGCGGGGGCGTGCCGTGGCGGAATCAGCGCGATTCCGAACCGGGGCGTGCGCCGTGGCTGCCAGTCGCTGGACATCCGCGATTCCGGTTACGGGCGCGAATTGTTGCCGACGATCTCGACTGGGCCGTGATCGTCGCAATGGCCGCCATGGGGGTGGTGGAGGTGGCCGCTGACAAGGTAGTCGGTATGGTCACCGTGCGGCACTGCGGGGTGGCCACAGCCGGGCCCGTGCACATGGCCGGGCTCGTGTTCTCCGCAGTCGTGCGCGGGGGTGCATACGTCCGGGTTGCGGTCGGAGACCTCGAGCGAGCATTCGTCAAAGTGATCCCCGTGCATCGTGTGAAGGCAGCCGTCGTGGAGGTAGTCCACGTGTTCGCCGTGGCGAATGGCAGGATGCCCGCAGCCTTCGCCATGGACGTGGGAGTGCTGAGGATGAATGCGGTGGTGCGGCATGGCCAAACATCTGTGATATCCCAAAAAGGGGCGAAAGGCTACAATGTATTTGAGGAGGCGTTCTCATTAATCAACGGATTCAGCTTCGCGTGCATGGAATGGATTGCGGCGAAGAGGTGTCGCTGCTGCGCGCGCGCCTGAGCCGCGTGAAGGGGGTGCGGGAACTGCACTTCGACGTGGCGCGCGGGCGGATGGAGGTGGAGTACGCACCGGAGCTGACGAGCGAGAGCGAGATCGGGGCGGCGGTAAAGAGCGCCGGAATGTGCTGCGAGCGCTGGAAGGAGGAGCGCGGCGGGAAGGGAGGAAGGCGGCAGTGGGAGCGTGCGGCATTGTGGATGTGCGGGGTGTTGGTCGCCGGCGGGATGGCGGCGCAAGTCTGGCGGGGAGAAGGCGCGCTGGAGGCGCTGCTGGCGCATTCGCACGCGGGAGGAGAGCACCACCACGCGACGCCGGGCGTGGCGGTAGCGATGTACGCCGCGTCCATGGCGGCGGGGGCGCTGCTGTTCTGGAGGAAAGCGTGGGCGGCACTTCGCCACCTGCGCGCGGACATGAACCTGCTCGTCGCGGTTTCGATGACGGGGGCAGCAGGGTTGGGGGAGTGGGCGGAGGGGGCAACGCTGGCGTTCTTGTTCGGGCTGGCTGGAAGGCTGGAGGCAATGAGCCTGGAAAGGGCGCGGCGTTCGGTGGCGCGTTTGCTGGAGTGGATGCCGGCGCAGGCTTGGCTGGTGCACGGGGATCATGAGCACCGCGTGGAGGCGGCGTCGCTCGAACCGGGGGCGCAGGTGCGCGTGAAGCCGGGCGAGCGGGTGCCGTGCGACGGAGTCGTGTTGGAGGGCGTCTCCTATGTGGACCAGTCCCCGCTGACGGGAGAATCGGTGGCGGTGGAGAAGCGGGCGGGGGACGAAGTGTTTGCAGGAACGCTGAACGAGGACGGCGATCTGGTAGTGGAGGTGCGGCGGGCGGCGAAAGACACGCGGCTGCAACGCACGTTGCGGATGCTGGAGGAGTCCGGCAGCCGGAAGGCGGAGACGGAGCGGCTGGTGGAGCGGTTTGCGCGGCGTTACACGCCGGCTGTGCTGGCGTTCGCCGGCGCGGTGGCGCTGCTGCCGCCGCTGGCAGGGCTGGGCGCGTGGGACGAGTGGGCGTATCACGGCACGGCGGTGTTGCTAATCGCGTGTCCGTGCGCGTTCGTGATTTCGACCCCCGTGACGGTGATGGCAGCGCTGGCGAGCGCGGCGCGGCGAGGCGTCCTGGTGAAGGGCGGCGCGTATCTGGAAGCGGCGGGGAGATTGAAGGCGCTGGCGATGGACCGCGCGGGCATCCTGACGCAGGGCGAGCCGCGGCTGGCAAGAGTCGAGATGCTCGGAGAGGATCACGGGGCGGAGCTGCGGCAGTGGCAGCAATGGCGCGCGGAGCAAGGAGGCGGAATCCCGCTGACGCCGAAGTGGGCGGCGGCGGGCGGCGCCACGCGTGCGCTGGCGGCGAAGATCGGCGAGCTCACGGAGGGCGGATGCACGGTGACGGCGCGCACGGGCGAGGACGTACTGGAGGCCTGGTGCGATGCGCCGCTGGGCGCGGCGAGGCGGCATGTGGAACAGTTGCGGGCGCTGGGGATGGAGCGGATCGTGCTACTCGCCTCGGATCCTGCGCCAGCGGCACGGGAGGCAGCCGTGGCGGCGGGGATCGGAGAAGTTCGCGCGGAACTTTCTGCCGAGGAGAAGGCGGCGGAGATCGACCGGCTGCAGAAGGAGACGGGCGCGGCGGCGATGGTGGGCGACTGCACGGCGGACGCCGAAGCGCTGCGGCGCGCGTCGGTAGGCATCAGCGTGGCGTCGCCCGAATCGGAGACGGCGCAAGAGAGCGCGGACGTGATCGTGACGGGACCGGCGCTTGAGAAGGTGGCGTTTCTGGTGGCGCATGCGCGGCGGGCGTTGCGGGTGATCCGGCAGAACATAGCCTTGGCGCTGGGACTGAAGCTCGTGTTCCTGGCTGCGGCTGCGGCAGGCAAGGCGACCCTGTGGATGGCCGTGGCCGCGGACACAGGCGCGACGCTGCTTGTGACGCTGAATGGATTGCGACTGTTGCGGGCCACGGCTCATCCAACCGAAGAGAGATGATTTCGCGCCGGAGCTGGATGCTGTGGCCGGCCGCGGCCCTGTGGTTGCGCGCGGCAGCCAAGGAGAGCTTGCGCGGACGCGTGCGGCAGGATGCCGCGCGGAAGCCGGCGATCCTCACGCGTGACGGCCGCCTGGTGGAACTGGAGGCGGATGAGGCGTCGGAGTCTGTGCTGCGCGATGCGCGGCTGAAGGACGAGGAGTTCGAGGTCCTGGGACGGTACCGCGCGCCGGCATTGTTCGTAGTGGATCCGATCCATGAGAAGGCCCTGTTTGTGTGGCGGGGCGGCAAGCGGCTGGTGGTGACCTACTGGTGCGACGTGTGCTCGATCCGCGCCTGGCGCCCGGGGCGGTGCCAGTGCTGCCAGGAGGAGATGCGGGTGGATTTGCGTGACCCGTCGCTGGGGGAGATGGAGCTGAAGTAGACTGCTCGTGTGATGCGAGCGGCCCTGATTCTCACCCTGACCGCGATGACATGCGCGGCCCAGCGCTATGAAGCCAGCATGGAGACCGTGGATGGTCTGACCGCTGCCGTTCTCCGGGACAAGGCCACGGAGATCGTGGTGCGCATCCTGCCGGGAATCGGCAACAACGTCTGGGAGATGACCGTGGGCGGGCAGCCGGTGTTCTGGTCTCCCTACAAGACAGTGGCCGAGTTCCGCGCCAGGCCCTCGCATTTCGGCAACCCGTTCCTCTGGCCGTGGGCGAACCGGATCGACGGCATGGAGTACCGGGTTCGCGGGCGGAAGTTCTTGCTCAATGCGGAGCTGGGCAACGTGCGCCCTGGACCGAACCGCACGCCGATCCACGGGCTGCTGGTTTACTCCGGCCTGTGGCAGGTGGCGCGGCACGGGGCGAACGCGCAGGGAGCGGAGGTTGTGGCGCGGCTCGAGTTCTGGCGGCGCCCGGAGCTGATGGCGCAGTTTCCGTTCGCGCACACCGTGGAGATGACCTACCGGCTCAGCGAAGGAAGACTGGAGGTCGAGACTGTGGTCGAGAACCTGAGCGACGAGCCGCTGCCGGTGTCGCTCGGCTTTCACCCGTATTTTCAGATCACAGACTCACCGCGCGGCGAGTGGACGGTGACGCTGGCGGCGCGCCGGAAGCACGTGCTGAACGAGAAGTTGATCCCCACGGGCGAGACAGCGCCTTTGCCTTATCCGCGGCTACTGAAGCTGAAAGACGTGGTGCTGGACGACGTACTCGATGAGCTGGAGCGGGAGGCGGACGGATGGGCGCGGTTCCGCGTAGAGGGCAGGAAGCAGCGGATCACGGTGGAGTACGGCGAGGCGTACGGCGTGGCGGTGGTGTATGCACCGGCTGGAAGGGGCTTCGTCTGCTTTGAACCAATGACGGCGATCACGAACGCGTTCAACGCCACGCACGCAGGCTGGTATCGGGGACTGCCGTGGGTGGAACCGCGAGGGCGCTGGCAGGGAGTGTTTCGGATCGTTCCCTCGGGCTACTGAAAAGGGCCCGCCATGAACGGCGGGCCCTTGGGGGAAGGAACGTGGAGGAGACTACTTCACGCCGGCAGGCTTCTTGGCCGCGGCGGGCGGAGCGGCAGCCGGAGCGCCGGCGCCCGCGGCTGGCTTGGCGGCAGGGGCTTCCCCGGCGCCGAAGCGTTTGTCATACAGCTCGACGATCTGCTGCGTGATGTCGATGCCGTTGGCGGCCCAGAGCACGGGGCTCTGCTGGGAGCTGACGTCGAGCACGAGCGCGAAGCCCTGCGCCTTGGCGTATTCGTCGATCACCTGCATCATGCGCTGCCCGATCTCGTTGACCAGCTTGCCTTCCTCTTGCTGGAGCTCGTTCTGGAGATCCTCCGAGTCCCATTGCAGCTTCTTCTGCTTGTCGTCGATCTCGCTGCTGATCTTGCCACGGACTTCCTGGGACGCGGTGTTGGCCAAGGTAGTCAGCTGGTTGCGCAACTTCTGGACCTCGTTGTTCTGGGCCTCGATCTGCTTGAAGCGGGGCTCGAACTTCTTCTGGATGGATTCCCTGGCCTTGGCGCCGTCCTTGGTGGCGACGATGGCGCCCTGGATGTTGATAATGGCCACCTTCGCCGGCGTCTGTGCCGGCAAGAGGGCGGCGGAGGAAACGAAAGTTGCCATGCGAAGTGTCTTCCAAACGGATGTCACGGTGTTCAGGCTCCTAAAACTTGGATGTTAGCATTGCGGGCTCAGAACGTGCGGCTGATGGTGAAACGGAACATGGTGCGGCGTTCGAAGTAGGGGGCAGGGTTGGCAAAGGTAAAGGTGGCCGCCTGGAAGGTAGCCATGTTGGGGAACATGGACGGGACAACAGCGATGGGAGGAACAAACCACTGCTGGACGACCGTCGGGTTGTAAGCCCAGTAAAGCCGGAAGGGCGCGTTGACCACAGGCATCATGACCTGGAGTTCGAGGCCAGTGGAAGTTCGGATCTTCTGGGTGTTGTCGATGACGATGGAGCGGTTCTCGAAGCCCGCCTGCGGGAAAGTGCTGTTCAGCGAGGCGATGCGGCCCGGGTTGAGGCGGAGCTGGTTCTGAAGGCTGATGCGGTTGACGCCGGCGTCGAAGAACAACGCCAGGGTGAGCGGTCCGACGATGGGGATGCGGTACTCGAAGTTGGCCACGCCCTGCGTGTCGCCGCCCGTGGGGACGAGCTGGTAAATGGGGATGGTCTGGGTGACGTCAACGGTTTGGATCTTGCCGTCCACCAGGATCTTTTGCTGGCGCGCGCTGCCGTCAGGATTGCGGACGATCACAGCGCCCTCGCTCGGGATATAGACGAACGGCAGGATGCTCCAGATCTCGAAGCCGCGGACATCGTTTTCGCCGCCCATGAAGACGCGGTTGAAAGGCGGGGCGACCTTGCCACCGTAGCCCGTGATGATACGGCCGAGGATACGCCCGCCGATCACATGACGCGGGGAGAAGCCCCGGCGGAAATAGGTGGCCGAGACTGTCGGCTCGATCATGTTCACGTTGCCGCCCAAAGGTCCGCCGGCGAAAGAGACGCTGGCAAAGAGGCTCTTGCCGCGCGACGGCGTGATGGGGTGGTCGACGGTGTTGTAGGTGTAAGCGGGGATGACGCGGCTGGTGACAATGCCGGACAGCGAGTTCGGCCCCTCGAAGTTCAGGAACTGTGAGAACTGGAAGTAGCTGTTCGACGACGTGTTCAGAGCGCGGATGTTGGAACGGTCGTAGCCGTAGGTCAGGCTGAGGCGGGCGAAGATGCGCCGCAGAGGATAGCTGAGAAAGACCGTACCGCCCCAGCCGTTGGAGACGTAGTTGAGGAGGTTGTCGCGGCCGATGGCTTCATAGAGCGGGATGAGGTTGCGGCCGGAGAACAGGGAGACTTCGCGCGCCTGGTCGTAGTTGAAGCGCTGGGTGTAGATGGTGAAGCCAGCGGAGATGGGACGGTCGAACAGGTAGGGCTCGGTGAAGCCGAAGGTGACGTTGCGCAGGCGGTCGCCCAGCTCGGCGCTGATGGAGAGGGTTTCGCCGAGGCCGAGGAAGTTGTTGGTGGCGTATCCGAAGCCGATGAAGCTGCCGGCGATGCCCGAGACGCCGCCGTTCAGGGTCACGCTGTTCTTGCCGCGCTCCTTCACCTTGAGAGTGATGTCCACGGTGCTGTTCTTGGTGTCGCGCGTGATGGTGGCGGCTTCCTCTTCCTTGAGCGCCTCGAAGTAGCCAAGCTGGTTGAGGCGCAGGATGCTGAGCTCCCACAGCCGCGTGTTGTACATGTCGCCTTCATCCAGCAGCAGCTCACGGCGGATGACCTTGTCGCGCGTGGTCGTGTTGCCCTGGAAGTCGATGCGGCGGACGAAGAACTGCTTGCCCTCGTCGACGTTGATGGTGAGATCGATCTGGCCGTTGGGCAGGGGGTTGAAGTCGGGTTCCGGCACGGCGTCGATGTAGCCGAGCTCGCCGTAAAACTTCTGGAAGTTCTTGATGCCCTTCTGGAGCTTCTCGACGGAGAAGACATCGCCCGTACCCATGCCGAACAGGGGCTTGAAGAAGATCTCGGGAGTCTTCAGTGCCTTCGTGCCCACGAAATTGACGTTACGGATGCGGTACTGGAGCCCCTCCTCGATGTCGAGCCGGATATCGGCCTTCTTGCCGGGCTTGGTGGCAGTGAAGGGGGGGACCCAGAGGCGGCCGCGGTAGTCGCGGAGCTTGACGTCGCTATCGACGACGCGGGCGAGGAAGTAGCCGTGGTTGGAATAGAAGAAACGGATGCGCTCCTTGTCCTCGTCCAGCTTCGCCTGGTCGAAGGTCTTGGCGAAGAGGCCCTCCAGGAAAATACTGTAGGGAATGCCGACGGGCCGGAGGTTGCGCATGGCGCGCCGGACGGCGCGGTCGCCGAAGACCTTGTTGTTGAGGATCTCGATCCTGCCCACCTTGACCTTGGGGCCCTCCTCGACACGGAAGGTGAGCTCGACCGAGGATGGCGGGATCTGGCGGACGACCGGTGTGACAGTGGCGAACTGGCGGCCGCGCTCGGAGAGGTACTCCTTGAGCACGTTGGTGGCGCGCTGGATCTTGCCCTGGTCGAACTGCTGCTCGACGGCGAGCCCGACACGGCGTTCCTTGAAGCGGTCCAAAATCTCGGAGACGGTGAGCGACTTGACGCCTTCGTACTTGATGGTGCGGATGACGCGGCGCTCGGTGAGCAGGAAGCGGATGATCCACCCGGTCTTGCCGGGTTCGCGCTCGACAGTGATGTCGTCGAACCGGCCGGTGTTCCACAGCGCCATGAAGTCGCGGTGGATAGCGTCAGGGTCGAAGCGGTCTCCCTTGCGGGAGAAAATCATGGCGCGGAGGGTGTCCTGCGGGATGCGCCGCGCACCCCGGAACTCGATGTACTCGATGACGTCGGGCACGGCGACGGGCGCGCCGGGCTTCGCCGCCTCGGCTTCCGGCGCCACGGGCTTGGGCGCCTCGGGCTCCCGGGCTTCCGGCACGGTTTCGAAGGGCCCGGGCTTCTTGGCTTCGGGCGGCTTGGGAGCTGCGGGCGGCTGTTCGGCTTCAGCGGAAGGGACTGACTCGAATGGGTTCTTCGGCTTCGCGGCAGGCGGCTGCTGGGCCTGTTCCGGTTGGTCTGCCCCCTGGCATGCCGCAGCTTCGGCCGTTGCCGTGAGGAAGAAGGAACCGAAGCAGAGCTGGGACAGAAAAATGACGGGCAGGCTCGTTCGCCTGAAGGACATCTTACGCAGAAATGATCCTTTCCGTTAGCGCCTGCGACAGTGACGTGGAAAGAGACGCAGGCGTTTCACCGATGAACCCAGCTCGCGGGCTCAAAGACTTCATTCTAGCCAAAACGCCGGCGCCTCAACAATCGGCGGCAGGGCGCCCGGGCGGCTCTTCCGGACGCTCGGCGCATTCGACCGGATTCTCGACACCGAGGGATGCCACAGACGCGGCGCCGGGCCCCGCGGCGGATAGAATAGGCGGCGGATCCTGCCCGGCCAGCGCCCGCAGGCGATGGTAACGGGCGGGGCAGCGGAGCAGGAGGATGGCCGTGGCGGCGTGAGCCGGCACGGTGGCGGACCAGGGGAACCAGGCGCCGGCGGACGGATCGAGCACGGGCCAGAACCACCGGTCGGCGAAAATGTGCCAGCAGGCCACCCACAGGACGGCGAGCAGGAAGGCCCGGAACGCTCCCCGCCCAACTGTCAGCAGCGAGTAGGCTACGGCCAAAAGACAGTAGACGAGAAAGAGCAGCGAGGCGCCGACTACAGTGGCGCCTCCGAGCCCCATGACGAAGACCCGCTCGCCGAAGACGGGCGCCGCAGCGAGGTTGAACTTGGCCCACCAAGGCTCGACGAGCAACCGGGAGTGAAGGGCAAACCAACAGAGAACCAGCAGGGCCGACGCTGCGCCGGCGTCGATGCCCGCCAGCACGCGCCAGAACCAATCGGGTGGTCGCGGGAGGTCCGCAGGGCACGGCTCGTCAGGCTGCATGAGAGGCAGGGGCGCCGCGCCGGGCAAGCTCAGCTTTCCGGAGCGGCGTAATACGAGTGATAGTAGGTGTACTTGCTGTACAGTTCGCTCTTTTGCGCTGCATTGACGACGATGCCGAGAATGTTGTTCTGGCAGAGGGAACCCATGGCGCGGGTGACCGAGTCGATGGTGGTGGAGCCGATGCGGACAACCAACAGCAGGCCGTGCGCCACGGTCGACAACAGGTTGGCATCGGCGGCGAACAGCAAAGGCGGAGTGTCGATGATCACCCAGTTGAAGTATTCGGGGAGGTTTTCGATCATCGACTTGGCTGCGGGCAGGTTGAGCAGCTCCAAAGGATTCAGTACGGCCTCCCCGGCGGTCATCACGAACAGGTTGGTTCCTTCGAGACGGCGGATGATCTGGTCGAGCGTGGCCTTGCCCTGGAGGTAGTCCGTGATGCCAGGCGAACGGGAGAGCTGAAACAGGGTGTGGACGACAGGGCGGCGGAAGTCGAAGTCGGCCAGCAGCGTGTAATTGTGCTCGAGCTGCGCCTCGGCCAGGGCAAGATTGGCTGCGGTGAAAGACTTGCCCTCAGCTGGAGAGGGTGAGGTGATCACCAGCGAATGGACCGGCTGGAGAGACTGGATATGGTTCAGACGAGTGCGCAGGCTGCGGAACTCCTCGGCTGGCGCCTCGCCGGGGCGGGCAGGATCGAGGAGGGAAGCGTCCGGAGACGGATTGAATGGCACGGCCTGCACGCGGGCGAGCAGGTCAGGCAGGGCCGGCGCAGGCCGCTCCTCCACACGGGAGGCGACAGCCGCCGTTGGCGGCGGCTCCGGAGGTGGTTCCGGCGATGGTACGGCCCCGGCGGGCTGGACTTTTCTGAGTGCGTCGTGAACTCGGCTCATGATCCCCTGTTTCTGTCTCGGCTCCTGGGCCAGATGGCTTCAGGCCGAACTCAGCCTCTCTGTGTGTAGTAGTAAAGCACGGCGCCCGCGATCAGCAGGATGCCTGCCAGCAAGGCGACGGCCCAGGCGAGCCAGGCGATGCGGCGGCGGCGGCGGACGACAAAGTCGTTTTCGAGCAGCGGGATGCTGCCAAGGACGGTAAGTTTCGTGTAGGCCCGGACATCCTTGAGATTTTTCAGAGAGGAGTCCTTGATCTCGCGGAAGCTGGCCAGAGCGATTCCAACAGCAACGCCGAGGGCGAGGCCCACGGTGATGATGAGCGGGCGGTTGGGGGCGATGGGCTCTTCGGGGATGACCGGAGATTCCAGGACTTCCATGGTCTCGCTCTGACCACGGCTCACCAGGTCTGTGGCCATGTTGGAATCCTGGAGCTTGCGGCCCAGGTCTTCGTAGCGGCGGGCGGCGATTTCGCGTTCGCGAACCAGCTGCAGGTACTCTTGGCTGACAGAGGCGCCGGATTCGAGTTTTGCCTGCGTGGCACGGATGCGGTTCTTCAGATCGTTGATCTGGCGATTGTAGTCATCGATTTCCATGTCCTTCGCCTGGAGCGCCGTCTGAACGCGCGCGATGGCGCTGGAGTTCTCTCGCAGCTTCTCCAAGGTGGCGGCGGACATTGCCCGAGATGAAATTCCAGCGGCGGCAGCGGAGGCAACCACCTTCTTCTCCTCTTCCAGAAGGTCTTTCAATTGTGCCTCCCGGCCTTCAATAAAGGCGGTCAGGCGGCGGACGTCCGGGTGGGAGTCGGTGTAGCTCTCTCGCAGGATGCGCAAAGAATTGCGGGCGCGCTCGATTTCGCGGTGCATTTCGGCGATCTTCGGATTGCTGCGGGCGGCGGCCTCGACGGTTTCGACGGGAGGCGGCTGGGAAAGCGCGGCAGCCCGTTCACGGAGTTCGCGAAGCTGGGTTTCCAGTTGGAGCCGGTCTTGCTGCGCGCGGCTGAGCTGCCCGGTGGTGGCCTGAAGCGAGGCCTCCATAGTGGAGAGGCGGGAGACCACCATCTGTTCCTGTTCGGGCAGCTCGCCGAAGTACTTGGAGCGGAACACGGCGATGCGTGCGTCGAGGTCATCGAGCTCCCGTTTGGCGGCCTCGTACTGATCGGAGAGGAAGAGCGTGGTCTGACGGGAGCTGTTGAGGCGGCTCTCGATGCTCTGTTTGGTGAAACGGTCGATCAGTTCGGCGCAGATTTTCTGGGCGAGGCGCCGGTCCGAGTAGATGAAACTGACGGTGAAGACGTGGAAGCGCGGGGCGCCGGAGCGGGAGTAGGACTCGATGTTATCGATGCCAATCGACTTGCGCATCGTGTCGATAACGTCCTCCATGGGGAGACGCTTCCGGTCATCTGGATACAGGTTATAGGTCTGTATGAGGTTCTGAAGGCTGGACCTTGTGATGATCTCCTGGGCGATGGCATTGATGCGGGCGGTGAGTTCCTCGCCGACGTTGCCGGGAACCAGGCGTGCGGGCACTTGCGGCGGCGTGATGCGGATCTTGCCGCGCGCGATGTAGGAGTCCTCCCACAAATAGGCCGTCACGACGCCGAGAACGAGGCCAAGGAAGGCGGGGCCGAGAATCCACGCGCGGTGCCGGCGGGCGATCTCGATGTAGTCCTCGAAGTCCAGCGGCCGGCGCGGAACACTCAGGGGCTGTTCCGTGGCCTGCGGCAAAGAAGGGGCGGGCATGGCGGACATGAGAAGGCCTCCGTGGGATCAGGGAACGAAGATGTGATCGCCGTCTTGCAGGAAGATATTTTGCTCCAGCTTCTTGCCGCGGATGACATCGTTGTAGTTGAACTTCAGCCGCTCTGTGCCGCGCATGATGACGATCTTGCTTTTCTTGGCCCACTGTCCGAGACCGGCGCTGCTGAGCGCCTGAAGCACTGTAGTGGGTGTGACCAGCGGGACGGGGCCGGAGCGCAGCACGTTGCCAGAGATGTAGTAGCGCTTGCTGCGCACATCGATGACGGAGACGATCACTTCCGGCTTGGTGAGGAATTTGCCCAACGCTTCAGCGACCTTCTGCGCAAGGCCCTCCGGCGTCAGCCCGGCAGCCTCAACATCTCCTGCCAAAGGAAGCGTGATCTTGCCGTCCGGGCGCACGACGACGTTGCCGCTCAGGTCGGCTTCGCGCCAGACGCGGATGTTCAGCACATCTTCGACGCCGATCTTGTAAGTCTTCGGATCCACGGGCGCCGGCGCCTGATAGGCCGGGGCCTCCCTCTGCTGGCGAGGCGCCTCGGGCGCTTCGGGCGGCTTCGGGGCTTCCGGCGGTTGGGCACTCAGCATGGAGGAGACGAGGAAGGCGAGGCTGAAAAGGCTGGTGAACCGCCTTCCGAAACGGATGGACGTCAACATTGAAATTCCTCCGAGCACGGCCGGGACGGCTGCCATCCAGAAGAGATGGGGCCAACCCCCTTTGCAGCGCGATTCCCAGACACCGGCACTATCATTCTACAAGAGAACGACCGCAAATCCCGCCCTGAATGCACAGGTCGCGTTCCATGCCTTCCGTTCCACCGGCGGGAGGGTGCGGAATGGAACCGTGGTTCTGGAACGGAAGTTCCACACAGGCATCCAAGAGGGGAAAGATGAGGCACTTTCTTCTGAAGACGGACCCGGCCACATACTCCGCGGCCGACCTGGAGCGGGAGCGCCATACCGTGTGGGACGGCGTGACTAATCCGCAGGCCGCGGGATTCATCCGGCAGATGAAGCCCGGCGACCGCGCCTTGATCTATCACAGCGGGAGCGAGCCGGGGATCGTGGCCTTGGCGAAAGTGGTTTCCGAACCCAGGCAGGATGCGAAGAACCCGAAGTCGTGGGTCGTGGACGTGGAGTTCCAGCGTTGGGTGTCGCCGCCACTATCGCTGAGGGAGATCAAAGACTGCGGCCGTTTCGGAGGCTGGGCGCTGGTGCGGCAGGGGCGGCTGTCGGTAATGGACGCGCCGGAGGAGTTCCTGGACTGGATGCGGGCGCGCTACCCGGCGCTGAAGTTGTAGCCGGCCGCGCGCAGCATGCGGTAGACACGCGATATGGGCAGCCCGACGACATTGAAATAGCAGCCTTCGATCTTCTCGGCGAAGCGCGAGGCGAGACCCTGAATGGCATACCCGCCAGCCTTGTCGAGCGGCTCGCCGGAACGGGCGTAGGCCAGGATCTCCTCCTCGCGGAGCGGAATGAACCAGACGCGCGTCTGCTCGACGGCAGACCAGAGGCGGCCGGCGCGCCGGAGGCAGACTCCTGTAAGTACCAGGTGGTCCCGGCCATGCAGCAGGCGCAGCATGCGCGCGGCATCATCAGTCGAGTGTGGCTTCTCCAGGATCGCGCCATCGGCGACCACCGTGGTGTCGGCGGCAAGGACGAATTCATCCTCCTCGGCCGGCACAGCCTGGGCCTTCTCGCAGGCGAGGCGGAGTACGTACTGCTCCGGAGATTCCCCCTCGCGCGGCTTCTCTTCGATGCCCGCCGGACGGACGACGAACGGGATGCCGGCGTTGGCGAGCAATTCGCTGCGGCGAGGCGACTGCGAGGCGAGCACGATCATCGGCCACACAGCGTAACATGCGGCGGCGCGGGGATGCCGCCGGAGGACTGCATGATACAATTGCTCGGGACCGGGCGATGGAACGAGCAGGAGGTTTGCTGGCGAGGTCGAAGACAGCGCGGCGCTGCCTGACAGCGGAAGAGCTGGCGGTGGCGGCGTGGCCGTCGGCAGTGGGTGCGAAGGCGGCGCGGCACACAAGGGCCGTGGGGTTGGAGGGAAGGACGCTGATCGTCGAAGCGGGCGACGAGTTATGGCTCCGCAACCTGGAGCTGCTGAACGGCCACATCCTGGCGAACCTGAGCCGCTCGTTGGGCGAGGCCGCGCCGGACCGCATTCAGTACCGGCTCTCAGTCCCGCGGCGCCCGGTGCGCAGCGAGATCCCGGAACGCGAATTCCGCCTGGCGGCGCCGGCGGATGACGCGGCGCGAATCGAAGATCCGGTTTTGCGGCGCGTGTACCTGAAATCGAAGCGAAAGGCCCTGGCATCGTGAAGATCACCGAACAGGAAGTCCGCTATGTGGCGGCGCTGGCGCACCTGGATCTTTCCGCCGAAGAGGTGCAGCGGATGACGCACGATCTGGACGGGATCCTCGCCCACATGGACAAGCTGCGGGAACTGGACACCAGCGGCGTGCCACCCATGGCGCAGGTGCTGTTTCCGTGCGCGGAGAACAGCACCCTGCGGGAAGACGAGCCGCAGGAACCGCTGGCGCATGAGAAAGCCATGGCTAACGCGCCGGTCTCCGGGGCAGGCTGCTTCAAGGTGCCGCGCGTGATCGAGCGCTGAGGCGGGCGGGATGGATATCGCAAAGCTGAACATCGGAGAGATCCGTGAGGCGCTGCGCGCGCGGCGCATGAGCGCACGGGAGCTGGCGCAGGAGGCGTTGCGCGCGGCGCGGGAGCAGAACGCGGCCAGCAACGCCTGGCTGCTGCTGGCCGAAGAGCGGGCGATGCTCGCGGCAGCGGCTGTCGACGCTGCCCTGGAGCGGGGTGAAGACCCAGGACCGCTGGCCGGGGTGCCGTTGGCGGTGAAGGACAATATTGTCACGCGCGGCGTCCGCACCACATGCGGCTCCCGGCTGCTGGAACACTTTGTGCCGCCCTACGATGCGACGGCGGTAGAGCGGCTGGAACGCGCCGGAGCGGTGCTGATCGGAAAGACCAACTGCGACGAGTTCGCCATGGGTTCCTCCAACGAGAACTCGGCGTACGGGCCGGTGCGGAACCCGGCGGCGCCGGACCGAGTGCCCGGCGGGAGTTCGGGAGGATCGGCGGCGGCGGTGGCGCAGGGTGCGGTGGTGGCGGCTCTTGGTTCCGACACGGGCGGCAGCATCCGGCAGCCGGCGAGCTTTTGCGGCGTCGTGGGGCTGAGCCCGACTTACGGGCGCGTCTCGCGCTCCGGCCTGGTGGCGTTCGCGTCATCTCTGGATCGCATTGGCCCCCTGGCGCGCAACGTGCGCGACGCGGCGCGGATCCTGCAGGCAATGGCAGGCCGCGACGAGCGGGATTCAACCAGCGCCTTTGCGCCGGTGCCCGATTACGAGGCGGTCATGACGGGCGAGGCGCGGGGGATCCGCGTGGGCGTGCCGCGCGAGTATTTCGAGGGGCTGACCGGCGGCACGGCGGAACAAATGGAAAAAGCGAAGACGGTGCTCGCTGGGCTTGGCTGCGAGCTGCGCGAAATCAGCCTGCCGCACACGCCCTACGCGATTCCGTGCTATTACGTCGTCTGCACGGCGGAGGCGAGCTCGAACCTGGCCCGTTACGACGGTGTGCGCTACACGTGGCGGGTGCCGCAGGCGGAAACGCTGAGGGAAATGTACGAGCGGACGCGCGGGCAGGGATTCGGCGCGGAGTGCAAGCGGCGCATTATGCTCGGCACCTACGTGCTGAGCGCAGGCTATTATGATGCCTACTACGTGAAGGCGCAGCAGGTGCGCACGCTCATTACAAGGGACTTTCAGGCGGCGTTCGGGCAGGTGGACGTGATCGCCGCTCCGGTGAGCCCGTTTCCGGCTTTCCGCCTTGGCGATAAGCTCGACGACCCGCTGCAGATGTATCTCTCCGACATCTTCACGATTACTGCCTCGCTCGCCGGGCTGCCGGCGATGAGCGTGCCGTGCGGCAAAACGGCGGAAGGCCTGCCTGTGGGGCTGCAATTGATCGGCCCGCATTTCGGCGAACCCGCGCTGTTCCGGCTGGCGGAGGCGTTCGAGCGCGCCGGTGGCGCGGAGCTCTGATCGCAACCCGGCGGCATCTCCTACAATGAATTCGTGCGGCCTGGCGGCCGGAACCGCAGGATGGCCGCATCCGAACGACTGCTTCGTTCATCTGGGATAGCTAGAGGAGTTTCAACACAACCATGCCGTTTACGCTGCCACCCCTTCCCTATGCCTACGACGCGCTCGAACCCTACATCGACGCGCGGACGATGGAAATCCACCACACCAAGCACCACGGCGCCTACGTCGACAACGTCAACAAGGCGCTGGCCACGGCCCCGGATCTGGCCAACAAGAGCCTGGAAGAACTGCTGGCGAACAATCTCGCCATCGTGCCCGAGTCGATCCGCACCGCCGTGCGCAACAACGGCGGCGGCCACTGGAACCACTCGCTGTTCTGGGAGATCATGGGGCCGAAAGAGGGCGGCGAGCCCTCGGGGCTGCTCGGCGCAGCCATCAAGCGCGTCTTCGGGGACTTCAACCAGTTCAAGGAAAAGTTTGCCGCCGCGGCCATGGGCCGGTTCGGCTCGGGCTGGGCGTGGTTGATCATTGGCCAGAGAGGTCTGGAGATCGTGTCCACGCCGAACCAGGACAATCCGTTGATGGAAGGCAAATTCCCGGTGATCGGCCTGGACGTGTGGGAGCACGCCTACTACCTGAAGTATCAGAACCGCCGCGCCGAGTACGTGGGCAACTGGTGGAACGTCGTCAACTGGAAGAAGGCCGAGGAGCGCTTCCGCCTGCAGGAGTATTCGAAGCAGTTTGCCGGCGGAGCGGTCTAGCGCCGCCCGTTTCCATGCATAATTGGGTGGAGGCCGACTCTGCCTGAAATGCACGAAGAATTCCTCCGCCGCGCCATCCAGCTCGCCGTCGAAAACGCCGGGCAGGGGCGCGGCGGTCCTTTTGGGGCGGTGATCGCGGCAGGCAGCGAGATCCTTGCCGAGGGAGTCAACCGGGTGACGGCGGACCTCGATCCGACGGCGCACGCCGAGGTGGTGGCAATTCGCGCTGCATGCCGCAAGCTGGGACGCTTCGACTTGCGCGGAGCGGCTATTTATTCGTCCTGCGAGCCCTGTCCCATGTGCCTGGGCGCGATCTATTGGGCGCGGCTGGATGCGCTCTATTACGCCGCCGGGCGCGAGGACGCGGCGCGGGCGGGCTTCGACGACAGCTTTCTGTATGACCAGTTCGCATTACCGGAGGCGCAGCGCGCACTGCCTTGGCGGAGGATCGCGCTGGAGGATGCCGGGCAGCCATTCGAGGCGTGGCTGGCCAGCGCGCACCGGATGCCCTATTGAAGCGGAGGCTCCATGCTGGTCGTAACTGCGCACACGTTGGAAGGCTGGAGGATCCAGAGATACCACGGCCTGGTGAGCGGCGAGGCGATTCTCGGCGCAAACATTTTCAAGGATTTTTTCGCCGGCATCCGCGACATCGTGGGCGGGCGCAGCGCCGCCTACGAGAACGAGCTGCGGAAGGCGAAGGATCTGGCCATCGGCGAGATGTGCGAGGAGGCGCGCGCGGCGGGCGCCAATGCCGTGATCGGCGTCGATCTCGACTATGAAACAATCACCGGTTCGCACGGCGGCGGAATGCTGATGGTGACGGCGGCGGGCACGGCGGTGACCATCGTGCCGCAGGACGGGCAGGAGCCGCGCTAAGATCGGTCCAAAGCGCCGATGAGCGCACACCTCGAACTGCAGGACCTGGCGAAGCACTACCCCGGACATGCGGCGCTGGACGGGCTGTCGCTGGAGATTGCGGAAGGCGAGTTTTTCGGACTGTTGGGGCCCTCCGGCTGCGGCAAGACGACGACGCTACGCCTGATCGCGGGTTTCGAGCAGCCCGCGCGCGGCCGCATTCTGCTCGACGGGCGAAGGCTGGACGGGCTGCCTCCTTACGAGCGCAACGTCAGCACGGTGTTCCAGAGCTACGCGCTGTTTCCGCACATGACGGTGCGCGAGAACATCGAGTTCGGGCTGCGGTACCGCAACGGCGCGGGGAGCGCGGCGGTGGACGAGTGCGTGGAGATGCTGGGACTGGGCGGCAAGCTGGGGCGCTATCCGCGCGAACTCTCTGGAGGGGAGAAGCAGCGTGTGGCGCTGGCGCGCTCGCTGGTGGTGAGGCCGGCGGTGCTGCTGATGGACGAGCCGCTGTCGGCGCTGGATCCGAACCTCCGCAAGCAGGTCCGCATCGAACTGCGCGCGTTGCAGCGGCGCGTGGGGATTACGTTCGTGTTCGTGACCCATGACAAGGAAGAGGCGCTGTCGCTGTCGGACCGCATCGCGCTGCTGCGCGCGGGCCGCTGCGAACAACTGGGCACGCCGCGTGAGCTGTACCAGCGTCCCGGAACGAAGTTCGCGGCGTCGTTCCTGGGCCCGGTGAACTGGATGGACGGATTCGGGCTTCGGCCGGAAGCGGTGGGCGTGGAGCCGGCGCCGCCGGCCGACGGGCGCAGATCGGTACAGGCTCGGGTGCGCGCGTCGCTGTTCCTGGGCAATTGCATTCACCTGGAGGCGGAACTGGCGGACGGAACGCGCTTGACAGCCGAGACCGCACCAACGAACGGGATCTTTCAGCCGGGCGATCCGGTCTTTCTCTGCTGGCGGGCGGAAGAGGAGATCCGGGTGACCGACGCATGAGCCGGGTTCGCACGGTTGCCGTGGCGCCGGCGGCGGCGCTGCTGATTGCAACGGTAGCGGTTCCATTTGCAATTCTCGTCTCTTACGCGTTCCGGAGCCGCGGCGCCTATGGCGGCGTGATGCCGCCGTGGACGCTCGAGAACTGGCAGCGGCTGGCAGATCCGCTCTACGCCGGCATTCTGGCGCATTCGTTTGTGGTGGCCGCGGTTTCGACCGCGCTGTGCCTCGCGCTGGCCTTTCCGCTGGCGATGGCCATCACTCGCGGCGGGCGTTGGAAGAACTTGCTGCTGGCACTGGTCATGCTGCCGTTCTGGACAAGCCTGCTGATCCGCACCTACGCCTGGATGTTCCTGTTGCGCGATACGGGACTGGTGAACACGTGGCTCATGCGCGCGGGGCTCGTGAGCGAGCCGCTGCCGCTGCTCTACAACTGGGGCGCGGTGGTCCTGGGGCTGGTCTACGCGCATCTGCCGTTCATGGTGCTCCCGCTGTATGTGGCGCTCGAGCGGCAAGAGCCGCAACTGCTGGAGGCGGCGGCGGACCTGGGCGCCCGCGACTGGCAGGCGTTCTGGCGTGTGACTCTGCCGCTGGCGGCGCCGGGGATCCGCTCGGGCGTGCTGCTCGTGTTCATCCCCTGCCTGGGGACGTACCTGATCCCGGACCTGCTGGGCGGAGGCAAAACGATTCTGGCCGGCACGTTGATCCAGAACCAGTTCACGGCGGCGCGGGACTGGCCGTTCGGCGCGGCGCTCTCGCTGGCGCTGATGGCCGTGGTGCTGGTGCTGTTGTGGATGGAAGCGCGAAGGAGCGAGGAGTCGCTGCTGTGAGGCGGTGGGTCATCTTCGGCGCCGTGTCGCTGTACGCGTTTCTGCACGCTCCGCTGCTCGTGCTGGCGCTGTTCAGCTTCAATGCCGGTCGGTTCACGGTGTGGGAGGGCTTCTCGCTGCGGTGGTACGAGGAGGCATGGCGCGACACGAGGTTGATCGAAGCCGCAGGGAACAGCCTGTGGATCGCGGCTGCGGCGACGGTGCTGGCCACCCTGGCGGGCACTCTGTGCGCCTGGGGGCTATGGAAGCGCGGATCGAAGCCGTTCATGACAGGGCTGGCCGTGTCGCTGGTGACGCCGGAGATCGTGACGGGCGTAAGCCTGCTGGCTCTGTTTCAATGGCTGTTCCGCTACGCGGGGCTGCAATTGGGCATACACACGGTGATCCTGGCGCACACGGGCTTCTGCCTGGCATTTGTGGCGCTGGTGGTGCTGGCGCGTCTGCGGACGATGGACATGGCGCTGGAGGAGGCGGCGATGGACCTGGGGGCGGGCGAGTGGGAGGCGTTCCGCCGGGTGACGCTGCCGAACCTGGTTCCGGCGGTGGTGTCGGCAGCTCTGCTGGCGTTCACGATTTCGTTCGACGATTACGTGATCACGTCTCTGGTGGCGGGCGTGGACACGGAGACGCTGCCGATGGCGCTTTATGCTATGGCGCGGCGGGGCGGGTCGCCAATGGTGAATGCCATCTCGACGGTGATCGCCGCCGTTCTGGGCACAGGCATTCTGCTCTCCGAAGCGCTGAGGAAGCGGACATGAGGCGGCGGTCGCTGATCGTATTTCCGGCGCTCGGCGGGCTGGCGGGCTGCGTGCGCGCCGGGCGCCGGCGGCTGAATGTGTTCCACTGGTCGAACTACATTGCGCCCGAAACGCTGCCGCGCTTTGAAAGGGAAACTGGCGTCGAGGTGCGGCTGGGGACCTACGAGTCGAATGAAGAGATGCTGGCGCGGGTGATGAGCGGGAATTCGGGCTGGGACGTGGCGTTTCCGTCGAACTACTTTATCGGCCCGATGCGGGAGTTGGGGCTCCTGGCGCCGCTGCAACAGGCGAGGCTGCCGCGGCTGGACGGGCTGGAGGCGCGGTTCCGGCAGCCGGTATGGGATCTGCGGCTGGAGTGGTGCGTCCCGTTGTACTGGGGCTCGAGCGGGATTCTGGCCAACCCGCGGTTGGCGGCGGCGCCGGAACGCTATGCCGATCTTTGGGAGTTGCGGTACTCGCGGCGCATCACGATGCTCGATGATCCTGCGGAGGTTTACGGCGCCGCCCTGAAGAAACTGGGATTGCCCTTGAACTCCCATGCGCCGGAGCCGCTGATCCGGGCGCACGAAGAGGCGCGGCGACAGAAGCCGCTTCTGCGGGCGTATCTGAACGCGGAGGCGCGGGACCTCATGGTAGCGGGAGAACTCGCGGCGTGCCAGACATGGGCCACCACGGCGCAGCAGGCGATGACCGCGGCGCCGCATCTCCGCTTCGTTTACCCGAAGGAAGGGTTCGCCCTGTACGCGGATTGCGGCGTCGTATTGCGCGAATCGAAAAGGAAAGAACTGGCGCACGAGTTCCTGGACTACCTGCTGCGGGCGGAAGTGGCGGCCGAGGTGGCTTCGGAGACGTTCACTGCCACTGCGGTGGGAGCGGCGCGGGCGCATCTGCCGGCCAAAGTACAGGCCATGGAGACGCTGTTTCCCCCGGCAGAAACGTTTGCGCGGGGTGAGTGGTTCGAGCCTTTGCCGCCGGCGGCGCAGCGTCTGCGGGACCGTTTGTGGACGGAGCTGAAGGCGTCGTGAGAAGCGGGTTGGACAGCGGCGCCGGCGGGCGGATACACTTGTGGATCGGCCGCAAACCGAGAATGTAATGCTGGACGAGAGCGCAGACCAGCCCGCCGTGAGGTACAGCCGGATCACACCGGAAGGTTCCTGGCTGGCGCGGCGGATTTGCGCTGTGCTGCTGGGCGCATGGCTGGGGGGGATCGTGCTGGTTTCGCTGAGCGCTCCTGCAGCGTTCCGCGCCGACGAGGCGGTGCTTCGGCAACCGCCGCCGGCGCACGCGGCCCTGCTGAAGACAGTGAGACAGGACGCATTGCGCGACCTTCTGCGCTACCACGCCGGCGAAGCGAACAACCAGATGTTCGCGCTGTGGGGGACAATGCAGGTGACCTACGCTGTGGCGGTAACGCTGGTGCTGTTGTTCTTCACCGAGGTGGGGGCGTGGCGGCTGTCGCTGGCGGCGGCGCTGCTGGCGCTGGCGCTTTTCCAGAAGTTGTATCTGATCCCGGCAATCGCCGACGCGTCGCGGCAGTTCCGCGCCGGGGGGCTGGCGGATGCGGGGCGCCGCGTTCAGTTGCTGCACGGATCGTTTGCAGCGTTCGAGATTGCCTCAGCGCTGATCGGGCTGACGCTTCTTGTGCTGCTTCTTCGCCGGGGGCGGAGCAGCCGGCGGAGCCGCGTCCGGGCTTGAGACGGGGCCGGCGAGCTCGACATGGTCGATGATGCCGAGAACGGCGGCGTCGATCGGTGCGAGCTTCTGTCCGACGGCGGTGAAGGCGGCGTAGCCGTCGGTGGTGACGAGCACCCGGTCGTTGACACCCGCGTTGACGCTGTCGAGCGCGACCATGGGAGCGCCGCGGTCAGTGCCGTCCAGGTTGAGAGGCTGCACGAGAAGGATCTTGCGTCCCTCGTGGGAGGGATGCTTCTGCGTGGCAGTGAGGTCGCCGATGACGCGGGCGATCAGCATGCGGACTCCCGCTTCTTGCCGAGGTGAATCTCGTCGACGATGCCTACGATGCAGGCGTCGCTGGCCACTTCGCCCGGAAGGAAGGGGAACGTGGCTTCCCTGCCCCGGACCCAATAAATGAGTTCGCCGGCGCCCGCGCCGGTGGAATCCGTGCAGACGAGAGGCTTTCCATGAGGGGTGAGGTCGGGCAGGACGGGCTGGACGATAAGCAGGCGCTGGCCTTCGAGGCCGGGGTTCTTGATGCTGGCCCAGACGCGGCCGATGACCCTGCCCAGCTGCACCGCCGCCTGCCTTTCTAGCCCGCCTCGTCGAGCGAGACACCGTCGACGATGCCGACGATGACGCAATCAACGGGCTTGTCCTTGCAGCCTTCGGCCATGCGGGCGCTGCTGCCGGAAACGGTGATGACGAGTTCGCGGAAGCCGGCGCTGACGGTGTCGACGGCGACGACGTAGCCGGATTCCTCTTTGCCGTCGGGACTGACCGGTTTGACCAGAAGAAGCTTGTGCCCTTCCAGCCGCGGATCTTTCCGCGTGGCGACGACAGTGCCGACGACGCGCCCAAGCGTCATGGTGGGGAGACCGCCCGCTGGTTACTTCGAAGACTTGCCGATCGGCAGGACGTCTTCGAGGCTCGGATGCGGGCGCGGGATGACGTGAACGGCAACCAGCTCGCCCACGCGGCGCGCCGCGGCGGCGCCGGCATCGGTGGCTGCACGCACAGCGGCGACATCGCCACGCACCAGCGCCGTCACATAACCAGACCCGATTTTTTCCCAGCCGACCAGGGTCACCTTGGCGGCTTTCACCATGGCGTCAGCGGCTTCGATCATCGCCACCAGCCCGCGGGTCTCAACCATTCCCAACGCTTCACCCATTGGCAATTCCTCTCTGCTCGTGCCGCCCCGGCGCACCTGGCGCGCGGGCGCAGGATTGCCGCGCAGCGCAATGGACGCCGCGCGTGCTTCTGATTGTACCCATCTTCGGGGTGGCCGCGCAGGGAGCGGCATGCGCTTCTGGTACACTCGCTTCAGAGGAGCTTCCCCAATCATGAAAAACCGGATTCTGTTTGGAGTGTCTTTGCTCATTGCCGGCGCGCTTGTTGCTGGGGCGCAACCGAAGCAGCGGGTGAGTCCGCACGAAACCACCTCGGCCACTATCGGCGGCAAGAAGATCACCGTTGAGTACGGCCGTCCTTACGTGAAGGGGCGCAATGTCTGGGCAGACCCGATCGCCCCGTTCGGCAAGGTCTGGCGCACCGGCGCCGACGAGGCCACCAAGATCACTACCGAGGCTGACCTGATGATCGGCTCGCTTCACGTGCCAGCGGGTTCTTACTCGCTGTTCACGATCCCGGGTGAGAAGGAGTGGACGTTGATCCTGAACAAGGAAGCCAACCAGTGGGGCGCCTACAAGTACGACCAGAACAAGGATCTCGGCCGCGTCAAAATGACCGCCCGGAAGCTGTCTTCGCCCGTGGAGCAGCTGACCATCTCCATCGAGGCGCAGGGTGGAAACCGGGGCGTGCTGAAGATCGCGTGGTCTGACATGGAAGCATCCGCGCCGCTGATGGTGCACTGACCCGGATTCACAACTCGATTGAGCGGCGCCGGCGGCAAGCCGGCGCCTTTTTCGTTTCTGTGTAGCGGTTCGTCCCGGGGGAGGTTGAGGATCCGGAAACCGGCAGCGCTGTTTACAGAACTTTGAACAGACTGTCATCGGAATTTCATGGCACGGTGATTTGCTGGACATCGTGGAAGTGAAACGGTCTGGTGGGAAGTCTGCTTTTGTATTTATCTGCTGCTCTTTCGCATGTATTTGCGCCGCCGTGGCGCAGGAGGCGCCCAAGGGCGTGCTCGCCGGAGACGTGCTGGACGGAGCGAGCGGGCAACCGGTTGTAAAGGCGAGGATTACAGTGGCAGCAGACCCACCCGTCAAGGTTCAGACAGACGGCTATGGGAAGTACCGCGTGGAACTGCCGGCGGGAACGTACCGCGTGCTGGTCAGCGCGGAAAACTTCCTCGACGCTGCGATCGAAACCGTCGAGATTAAGCCCGGCGAGACAACGGATGGCACGGTGGTGCTGGCGGCGCGGTCACAGATCACCAAGGTGGACGTGCAGGAGACTGTGACGCCGGTGGCGGCGACGGCAGAGGCAATGCTCGAGGAGCGCAAGCTGGCAGCCACGGTGACAGACGGGCTTTCTTCGGAGGAGATCCGGCAAACGGTCGCGTCGGACGCGGCTGGCGCGCTGCAAAAGGTGGCGGGCGTTTCCGTGGTGGACTCGGGCTACGTTTACGTGCGCGGGCTGGGGGAACGGTACAGCTCGACGATGTTGAACAACTCGTTGATCCCCACCACGGAGCCGGAAAAGCGCGTGGTGCCACTGGATCTGTTTCCGGCGGCGCTGATCGACAGCATCCGCGTGGTGAAGAGTTACACGCCGGACCTGCCGGGAGAGTTCGCAGCAGGGGTGGTGCAGTTGACGACGGTCGACTTTCCCACGCAGCCCGTGTTGAAAGTGACCATGACCTCGGGCTACAACACGGCAACGACCAGGCAGCGTTTCCTGACCTATCCCGGCGGGGGCCTGGACGCCTTCGGCGCCGACGACGGCACGCGTGCTCTGCCGGCGGCAGTGCCCGCAGACCAGCGCCTGTTTCCCGGACGGTTCACCGCCGCGCAGCTCCAGGAGATTGGACGCTCGTTCGCCAACAACTGGGAGCCGCTGTTTGTGGAGCAGATGCGGCCGCAGCAAAGCTATTCGGTGGTCGGAGGCAATACCTTCAAACGCATCGGCATCGTGGGCGCGCTGACGTTCTCCAACCGGCCGCAGAACACGGTCGAGCAGCAGCGGTTCATTCGCATGGGGGGCGGCAAGCCGCTGGTCTTCACCAACTACGACGACTTCACGTCCGGCAACGAAGCCGTGCGGCTCGGGGGAGTGCTGAACGTGGCGTTCAAGCTGAGCGCGAACAACAAGGTGGTGGTGCGCAACACGCTGACGCGCGACTCGGACAAGGAGGCGCGCGAGTTTCGCGGCTACGACGGCAGCAATGACAGCACGCTGTGGTCGCAACGGCTGCGATGGGTGGAGCGGTCCTTGCTGTCGACAAGCGTCGAGGGCACGCATGCGCTCGTCGACCACGGCAACTGGAACTTCCGCTGGCAGGTCACCACTGCCGAGTCCCGCCGTGACGAGCCCGACATGCGCGAGGTGATCCGCGGGCAGCTCGACGACGGGCGCTGGCGGTTCTCCGCTCTCTCCAGCTCCGGCATGCGTTTCTCCAACGGACTTAAAGAGCGGCTTTATGAGCCACAGGGAGAGATCTCCAAGCCGTTCTACCGCGGCTGGCTGACGGGCGCGTTCACAGTGGGCTTCCGGGGAACCTTCCGGGACCGGAATTTCCAAGCCCGGCGGTTCCGCTTCATCCCGATCCGCTCCACGACGCTGGATCTTTTCGCCCCCTCGAACGAACTATTTTCGTCCGCCAACATCCGTCCCGACGGCTTCCAGATCCTCGAATACACTCGGGCCACGGACCGCTACGACGCCACGATGGACGTTTACGCGGGCTATGTGATGGCGGATGTGAACCTTGGAGCAAGGTGGCGGGTAACAGGAGGAGTCCGCGTGGAAGATGCCGACATCACTGTGACGACGCAGGATCCTCTGGTTCCGGGATCGAAGCCGCAAGTTGCATCCCTCGTCAACCGCGACCCGATGCCGGGGGTCAATGTGACCTACATGCTCACCCCGCGGCAGAACCTCAGGGCCGGATTCTCGAAGACGGTCTCCCGTCCGGACTTCCGCGAGCTCTCACCCTTCGACTTCAACAACGTATACGGCGGATTCGTCACGCAGGGCAATCCCCACCTGCTGCGGGCCAGGGTGCAGAACACGGACTTCCGCTGGGAGTGGTTCCCCGGCGGCAACCGCCTGCTGGCTGCCAGCTTCTTCCACAAGGATTTCGACAACCCGATCGAGGTCACCATTCTGCCCTCGAATGACTTGCGCCAGACCTTCATCAACGCTGCCGGTGCGCGCAACATCGGGTTCGAGATCGAAGGCAGGACCACGCTGTCCATCCTGACGCCGCGCTTGCGCGAACTCTTTGTCGGCGGCAATTACACGTTCGTTGACTCCAACATACGCATCCGCTCGGAAGATTCCATTCTCCTCACCAACCGGAACCGCCCTCTGATCGGCACGTCGCGGCACATTTTCAACGTGCTCGCGGAGTGGAGAAAGCCTCGATGGCGCTCGGAAAGCCGGGTGGATTTCAACTATGTCGGCCGCCGTATTTCTGATGTAGGCACTTTCGGAGTTCCCGACATTTATCAGGAGCCTCTGACACTCCTGGACTTCAGTTACAAGTTTTATCTGGTGGAGTCCGGAAAATACTCGATCCGGTTCACCGGAGAAAACCTTGCCAATAACCATTACCACTGGACACAGGGAGAGTTCACCCAACGCAGTTTCCGGCTCGGCCGCACGTTCACCGTGGGCCTCACCGTGAACATTTTCTGAACCCTGCTCCGGGAGGAACCCGGATCAACCAACACAAGGAAGGAAGGAAGGAAGGAAGATGAGGAAGAGTCTGTTCTGGACAGTGATCGTTACAACCTGTTTACTGCCAGCAACCTACGCGGGCGCCCCGTTCTCCGGAGCGGACCGTGCGCTGCTGGAAAAGGCGGCGGGCGTGCAGTCCTATGAGACGGGCATCGCCGCCTGGATGTGGACCGACAAGATCTGGTACGGCGTCAACGAGGAGATCAAGCTCACCGTGACGATCAAGACCAATGGCGAGAAATATCCGTTCACCATGGTGGCCTACCTGCAAAACAACCAGACAGGCGAAAAGACATATCTGCCAGGGCTGACGGCAGAGGTGAAAGACATTTTCGGCAATATTCCGGGAGATTTCCGCCCCGTTGTTCTCGGCGACGTGGAAAGGCAGGCGCTGCTGGGCGAAAGCGGCGTTCTGGGTGGAGCCCTGAATGCCCCGGACGAGCCGGGCATGCACACGCTGGTCATGGAGTTTCGCGACTGGAACGGGCTGCGCATCCTGAAGACTCTCTATGCAAAGTTCTCTGTGATCAGCGACATTGTCGACATCACCGGGAACATCGAGTCCGACCGCCGGCTCACGAATGACAAGCTGTACCGGCTGAACGGCCTTGTTTTTGTTCGCAACGGCGCCACCCTCACGATCGATCCGGGCACGGTGATCATTGGACAGCCGGGCTCGGAGCCGCCCTCTGCGCTGATCATCACGCGGAGCGGGAGAATCGTTGCCGAGGGCACGCGAAGCCGCCCGATCATCATGACGTCGGCGCTCACGCCGGGCGAGCGCCAGCGAGGCGACTGGGGAGGGTTGATTCTGCTGGGGCGCGCCCCGGTCAACGTGAGCGGCGGCGAGTTCACCATCGAAGGAGTGCCCGATTCGGAGGATTCCCGCTATGGCGGCAACGACCCCGAGCATGACTGCGGCACGCTGCGCTACGTGCGTGTCGAGTATGCAGGATCGACGTTTGCACCCAACAACGAGGTGAATGCCATTACATGGGGCGGCTGCGGAACGAAGACCGTGGCTGAATACCTTCAGACCTCCTACGGGCTTGACGATGCGTTCGAGTTTTTCGGCGGCACAGTGAATGCGCGCTATCTGATCGGCGGCCTGGCTGCTGATGATTTCCTCGACTGGCAGCTCGGCTACACGGGCAACATCCAGTTTGGATTCTTCTATCAGGACCCCGACAATCCGGGCAACCGCGGCATCGAAGCCGACAACAGCGAATTCGATCAGGGCGCTTCGCCGCTGTCGAAGCCGAACGTGTTCAACGTCACGTTCGTCGGCTCCGGACAGCCTGGCTTCGACGAGTCCAATGCGCCCGGCCTGTATCTGCGCCGCGGCACCGGCGGCAACGTGAACAACGCGATTGTGACCCGCTTCTACAGCGCGGGTCTGCACATCGACGGATCCGCGGCGGAAGCGCAGATCGATAGCGGGAACACTACGATGAACGGCATCCTTCTGTGGGACAACAACATCGGGGGCAACGGCGCCGCCACCATCGAAGGCCAGGTCCGCTCCGGCGCCAGCACCGCTTTCGCCAAGGGCGAGCGCGGAGAGGGCCGGCAGTTCCTGGTCGCCGACCCCATGCTGCGGCGCCCGTTCGAGTTGAATGACCCGGATTTCCGGCCGATGTCCGATTCCGTTGTGTTCCGGGCGAACTGGATTCAGCCCCCGGACAACGGCTTTTTCGACCAGTCGGCGCGCTTCCTCGGCGCGGCAGGCGAGACGAAGTGGTGGGAGGAGTGGACCAACTTCGTCACCGACAAGGCCATCAGGCCCTGAAGATCGCGGACCCGCTCCGCGCCAGGCGCCGGCTCTCGCCCGCACGGGAGCCGGCGCTTGTCTTTTGCCGGCCGGATTCGATATCGTGCCGTGCGAGGAGTTACATTCGATATGCCGGAACTGACTCGCAGGGACATGCTGGCGGCCACCGCCGCCGTTTCAATTCCCGGCGCGCGCGCCGCCTCTGACGGCAAGCTGCGCGCAGGGCTGGTGGGCTGTGGCGGGCGCGGCACGCAGGCCGTGACGGATCTGCTGGTGGGCAACGAAAGCGTCGAACTCGCGGCCATGGCCGACGTGTTCGAGGACAAGCTGGAAGGCTCGCTGCGCAACCTTCGCGAGGGCCGGGGTCTCAAGCGCTACGAGAACATCCCCGTGCAGCGCGGCGGGCAGACGAAGACGATGACGATGGACGACCTGATGAAGGACGTGCCGCCCCGCATTCAAGTGCCGCCGGAAAGCCACTTCGTCGGGTTCGATGCCTTCAAGAAGGTGATCGACTCGGGTGTGGACATCGTGATGCTGTGCACGCCCCCGGGCTACCGCCCCCTCCATTTCGAGGCCGCTATCCAGGCGGGCAAGCACGTGTTCACCGAGAAGCCCGTGGCGACCGACCCCGTGGGCTGCCGGCGCTTCATGGAAGCCGCGAAGCTCTCAGCACAGAAAAAGCTCACAGTGGTAAGCGGGGCGCAGCGCCACGCGCAGCGCGAGTACATCGAGTCAGTGGACAAAATCAAGAATGGCGCCATAGGCGAGGTCCGGGGGCTGTACTCGCACTACCTGTCGGGACCGGTGTTCCACGTGAAGGCGCGCGATCCCAACTGGGCGGACTTCGAGTGGCAGCACCGCAACTGGTACAGCTTCGTGTGGATCTGCGGAGACCAGATCGTCGAGCAGCACTTCCACAACATCGACTTCATCAACTGGGTGATGGGCACGCACCCGGTGAAAGTGGTCGCCAGCGGCGGCATCTCCTGGCGAAAGGGAGACGACCTGTACGGCAACATTTACGACCACATGGCCTCGGATTTCGAGTATCCGGGCGGGATCCGCTATTCGTCGCACTGCCGCCAATATCCGCAGGGCTGCGCGCGCGACGTCAGCGACCTGATCGTCGGCACGAAAGGCGTCAGCAACGGGCTGGATCTCGCTTCGGGCAAGGGAATCAACCCTTACGTGCAGGAGCACATCCACCTGGTGAATTCCATCCGCGGCACGGGGCCGTACTTCAACGAAGCCATGATGGTGGCTGAATCGACCATGACGGCGATCATGGGACGCGAATCGGCATACTCGGGGATCGCCGTGACGTGGGACATGATCATGAACTCGCAGCTCGACCTGATGCCGAAGGCGTTCGACTACAAGCTGCAGCTCACGCCTCCGCCGCTGCCCGAGCCGGGCAAGTACAAGTTCGTTTAAAGAAAAAGAACCGGGGGACCGGCGAGGCGCGGTCTCCCGGTGGTCCCCCCACCAAAGGAGAAGGACTCAGGGAAGCACAGAGACCCGGCCGAAGACTCCGTGGGCGCCCTTGCGCGCCTGCCCGGAGGCGGCGGCTGTAAAGTAGAGCGCGTTGGGATCGCCTCCGTTGCGGCCGTTGCCCGTGATGAGGCCGTACAGCCCCTCCAGCGCAATGGGATTGCCGTCGCGGTAGCGCAGCATTCCGGCATAGCGGCCGGTGGCAGGATCAAAGGCGTGGATCCTGCCGTCCCCCAGATTGCCCACCAGGAGCGTGTTGCTGAATTCCCCAAAGAAAGACGGCGCCATGGCAAGCCCCCAGGGCGCGTTGAGCGGCCCTCCGGTGACGAGCCGGCGAAGAAGGAATCCGTCGGCGTCGAACACATTGATGATCCCCGCCCTGTCGCCGGGATCTTCCTCGATGCCGGGAGCGCTCTGCCGGGCGTAGGTCACATAGAGGCTTTGCCCGAAGCGCTGGATGTTGAAAGGTGCGTACCCGGCCGGCAAGTTCGGATCACGGAAGCCGCCCGGCGGCTGAATGGGACGGAAGGCGCTGTCGAAGGTCTCGATGACGCGATCCTTGAAGTTCGCGGCATACATCGCCGGGCCTTGGGAGGACGCGGCAAGCGCAAGCCCCGTGTAGACGGCAGACGGATTGTCGGCCACAACAATCGCATTCACCGGATCGACATTGCGGTTCCACGCCGCGATGACGCCGCTTTGCGTGGCGAACAGGAAAGAAGCGGGCGCGCCGGGACCGATTTCGAAAGCAGGCGTCCCGTTCCAGACCTGGCCGGTGACCTGCGCGGGGCCGCCCCTGCCCGCGCCCTGCGGAATGCGGACCACCAGAGGAGACGCGACAGGGAATGGCTCGCCATTCGAGTTATAGAGCGTGCTGGTGGCCGTGCCGGCGTTGGAGACCCAAAATGCAGTGGTGGGCCCGAGAGAGACGCCCCACGGCGCGGCGAGGTTCGGATCGATCCAGTCCGCCCACCCCTGAAGGTCCGACACCAGATGCGCGACGTCATAGGCTGACGGCTTGGCGCCAAGCGGCGAAGTATCCTCCACCACGGTGAACGAGGTCGTGTAGATGTAGTCGCCCTGGTTGGTGCCGTCGCCATTGGCGGCGTTGCCGGCGGCATAGAACGAGACCGCGCCAGCACCGGCGGGAGGGGCTGTCCAGTCAAACTCGAAGTCAGCGCCAGAGCGGATGCCGGTCCGCGTGCCAGGCACGGTGTGCATGATGAGCTGGAACTGGTTATTGAAGGAGCAAGGCTTGTTCGCGCCGTTGCCGCAAACAGTGCGGGCAAGCTCGCCGGTGGGGATCAAGTCGCCGGCCTGCGAGTTGGCCGGGTCGCTGGCGAGCCGCGCGGTAAGCTGGAAGCCCCAGCGTTGCTGATCAGGATCGCGAACCTCGACGCGGATCCGGTAGGTCATCCCAGGCCGGTACGCGGCGCCGGGCAAGACCACGCGCACGCTGCCCTTGCCCGAGTTCAGGGGGAAGCTGTTGTGGCACTGCGTGCAAGCCAATGGGTTGTCGCCGGGCGCGCCGGTCAGCCTCAAGGCGGGACCGAAGCTCCTGGCAGAGGCCGGGAGAACGGCGAGGCCGCCGCAAAGCAGCAGCAGGCGAATCGCATTCCTCGTCGGAGTGTTGGTTGGGAACATTGTCATGGCAATGCTGATGCTACGTCCGGCCGACGAAGAAAGTTGTTGGAGGCGTGTAAACAAGGTGTGAATTTGCCCGGAGCGGGGCCGGCCGGTGTTCCCGGCGCCGCACAGCGGGTTTACAATCAGGAAACCAAGCGGCAATGCATCACATCCTGGTGATCGACGACGACGAGAATCTGAGGGAAACAATCTCGCTGCTGCTGGAAAACGAGGGGTTCCGCGTGACTACCGCCGCCGACGGGACGGCCGGATTTGAGGAGGCGATCCGCACGAGGCCGGACCTCGTGCTCGTGGACCTGCGGATGCCGGGGATGAGCGGCGTGGAAGTGTGCAAGCAGTTGCGGGCCGCGGGCACCAGGACGCCGATCATCGTGCTGAGCGCGGTGGGTGACGAAATCGACAAGGTTCTGCTTCTGGAGATTGGCGCAGACGACTATGTGGTGAAGCCGTTTGGCACGCGGGAACTGCTGGCGCGCATCCGTGCTGTGCTGAGGCGGGCCTCCCCGGGGCCGGGACGCGTGGTGCGTTTCGCCGAAGTGGAGGTGGACCTGGAAAAGCGTACTGTAGTGCGGCGCGGGGAGGACGTGCGGTTCACGAGAGCCGAGTTCAACCTGCTGACGTTCTTTCTCCAGAACCCGGACCGGGCGCTCACACGGGACATGATCCTGAATGCAGTGTGGGGCTACGAGTCGTATCCGAACACACGCACGGTGGATGCTCACGTCGTCCGGCTTCGCCAGAAGCTGGAGCCGGAGCCGAATGCGCCGCGGCATTTCATCACGGTGCATGGGGTCGGCTACAGGTTCCTTCCATGAGCGGCGCGGCGAGCGGCAAGCTCCTGGTGGTCCTGGTGGAAGACGCGCGGGAGTGCTCGACAGCGCTTGAGATTGCGTTGAGCCGCAGCGGCAGGTTTCTGGTGCGCGCGTTTGGCAGCGCGGAGGAAGCGCTGGAGGCAATGCAGTCCACGCCGCCTGATGCGGTGGTCACCGGCATTCACCTGCCCGGGATGAGCGGACTGGCGCTGATCCGGGCACTGCGGACGTCGCTTGCTGCGCCGCAGCCGCGGATCATCGCCGTCAGCGGCGGGATCCGGCGGGAACTGGAAGCGGAGGCGATCTCGGCAGGAGCGGATGCGTTTTTCGCGAAGCCGTACTCACCGAGGGAAGTTTGCAGCGTTCTGGAGGGCATGATCGATGAAGGTTAGGAGGCTCGCGTTCTGTCTGCTGTTGACAAGCCTGCCGGAAGCGGCGCAGGACCGGATTCAGGAGATCCTCGCAAGGCTGGAGCGGCTGGAGGCGGAAAACCGCGCGCTGCGGAAGGAAGTAGAGGAGCTGCGAACCTCGATGGCGGCCCAAAACTCCGGCTCGAAGGCCTCGGGCATGGAGGAGAGGCTGGCGGTGCAGGAGGCACGGACAGCGGAGCTTGCCCAGACGAAGGTCTAGACGACCTCACGGTTCCCGGTTGAGTTGACCGGAATGGTGCTGTTCAACCTCTTCGCCAACGGCGCTTATGGGGCCAGTCAGCATCCTACGACGGCGTCACAGACGGCTGGCGCCCGAATCGTTGGAGGCTCACTGCGGCAGAGCATCCTGGGCTTCCGGTTCCACGGGCCCGAGGTGGCCGGCGGCGGCAAAGTCTCCGGGCTGTTTCAGGCCGATTTCTGGGCCGGTTCGGATTCTTCTCTGAATCACGTCTTCAGAATCCGGACCGCCATGCTCACGACGGACTGGAAGCGCTTTTCGATCTCCGCCGGACAGGACAAGCCGCTCATCTCGCCGCGCGAGCCCGAGTCCCTGGCGCAAGTGGGCGTCTCGCCGCTCACCGGAGCGGGCAACCCGTGGTTGTGGCAGCCGCAGCTCCGAGTGGAGCACCGTATCGCAACTGGCGAGACCTCCGGGGTGCGGTTGCAAGGGGCGCTGTTCCAGACGAGCGAAACGCGCACGCTGATTCCCGATGAGTACGCTTCCACGACGTCGGCAGCGAGACCGGGATATCAGGGGCGGCTCGAATTCTGGAACGAGGGCTCCGAGGGCAAGCGCGTGGAGCTGGCCACCGGTTTCCACCTGAGTTCGAGCCGCAGCGGAGGGTTTTCGATTCCGTCGCGGATCTTCACGGCGGACTGGATGATCCGTCCCGCGTCGTGGTTGGACGTTTCCGGCCTCTTCTTCAACGGGCAGAACATTGCTCCGCTGGGCGCGCTACGGCAAGGCTTCGTGTTCGTTGGCGCCCGGCCGCGCGCTGTGAGAACGCGCGGCGGCAATGCGCAGCTGGCCTGGCGGCCCGCCGCGCGTGTCTCCCTTCATGCCTTCGGCGGGCAGCAGGACGACCGGAACGCGGGCTTGTTGCCGGGCAGGATCGAGAAGAACCTGGTTCTCGGCGGCAATGTGATGTACGGGGCGGCGCCCAACGTGCTGATTTCCGCAGAGGCAGCGAATATCCGGACGCATTTCATCGGCCGGGATTTCGGAAAGTCATGCACTATGACCTGGCGATTGCTTATCTCTTTTAGCCTGCTCTGTGCGGCCCTCGCTCACGGACAGAAAGTGTCCGGACGGATCGTGCTGGCGGACTCGAAGGACGACCGGGTGATGAGGCGGCAGGACTGCTCAGGCGTCGTCGTCTGGCTGACGCCCGTCCGGGGCGGCGCCCCGCCCGCCCCTGCTGGCGGGCGGGCCGTGATGGCGCAAAAAAAACAAGACATTTGAGCCGCACGTTTTGGCAATTCAGGCTGGAACGGAAGTGGATTTTCCCAACTACGATCCGATTTTTCACAATGCTTTTTCCAATTACGACGGCCAGATTTTCGATCTTGGCCTCTACCCGCCCGGCACCTCCCGGCGCGTGCGCTTCGCACGTCCGGGAATCGTGCGGGTCTTCTGCAACATCCATGAATCGATGTCCGCCATCATCGCCGTTCTCCCGGTTCCCTGGCATTGCGTGACGTCGCGAACCGGCCAGTTCCTGATAGCAGGAGTAGCTGACGGGGAGTACACGTTGCACTTCTCCCATGAACGCGCCTTGCCGGAGGAGCTGGACCGGCTGAGGCGAAGGATCACCGTCGGCCCGGAGGGAGTGGACGTGGGCCTGGTGCGGATTTCGGAGGCGGGGTACCTGCCGCTGGCGCACAAGAACAAGTACGGCCTGGACTACGTGCCGGGCATGCAGGAACGCAGCGGATATGGTTCTCCGCGCAAAGACTGAACGGATTCCGCCATGAGGCGCTTCTTGCTTCGTTCCAGGATCTTGATCGCCATTGCTGCGGCAGTCACGCTCCTTTTCGCTGTGACCGGGTGGATCGTGCAGCGGCATGCAGCCAATCTGGTTTCGCTGAGTCTGGAAGAGGAAATCCGAACGGGTTTCCGTGCCTATGAAGCGCTCTGGCAGGCAAGGGAGGAGATGCTAGCGACGGTGAGCCTGTTGCTGAGCCGCATGCCGGACGTGCGGGCGGCATTTTCGACCGGCGACCCGGCCACGATTCGGGACACAGCGGCGGAGATCTGGAACAGGATGGAGAGAGAGGACGCTCTGTTTCTGGTGTGCGATCCGGAAGGGAGAGTGATCGCCTCGCTTGGAGCCCAAGCTGAGGCCGGAGAGGAGCGGCTGGGGATTGTGCCGCGCGCCAGGAGCCGGTTCCCCGGACAGGCTTCCGGCTTCCACGCCGTGGGAAGCGGGTTTTATCAGGTGGTGGTGACGCCGGTGTACGTCAGCTCGCCGGGAGGACCAGCGTTGATCAATGTTCTGGTGGCAGCATTCGCCGTGGACGATGCTCCCGCGAGCCGTCTGGAAGCAGCTATTCCCGGAGTGCGCTTCAGCTTCCACGCCGGAAGCAAGTCCATCGGCACCCCGCACCCGGACGGCCGTGCGGCGTTCGTGCGCGAAGTGCGCCGCCCTCTGCGGGGTGTCGATGATCAGCCGGCGGGACAATTGCGCATCACGCGCGCGCTGGAGAGCGCTCCGGCAGTAATGGAACGGCTGCGGGTCGATATTCTTGGCATCTGGGCAGGCGCGCTCGTCCTGGCTCTGGCGCTGGCCGCGCTCCTGTTTCGCGGGATGCTGCGCCCTCTTGGTGAGCTCGACGAGGCGGCCCGGGAAATCTCTCGCGGGAATTTCGATTTCTCGCTCGAGCCGAGGTCGGAAGATGAAATCGGGCGGCTCGCGCGAACCTTCAACTCGATGCGCGAATCGTTGAAGGAAGCGCAGCAGAAGCTGATCAGGCAAGAGCGGCTTTCCACAATCGGCAGGCTGAGCACGTCGCTGGTGCACGACCTCCGCAATCCGCTGGCCGCCGTATGCGTTGGCGCGGAGATGCTGATGGACGCCGAACTCAAGCCGGACCAGGTGCGGCGGCTGGCGACGAGCATCTATCGGTCCTCGCGCAAGATCCAGGCGCTGCTGGCGGAACTCCAGGAGGTGGCTCGCGGACCTGCGCCCCAAACGGAGGTCTGCCGGGCGGTGGACCTGGTGGCTTCCGCAGTGGAGGACTGCGCGGAATTGCTGGAACGGCATGGCACATCCGTCCATGTCGATGTCGATTCGCAGTACTTTGTACGGGTCGCGCGGGCGCCGCTGGAAAGAGTGATCGTGAACCTCCTGGGGAACGCCGCCGAAGCCATGCCGAAGGGCGGCGAGGTTTTCGTGCGTTCCGCAGAACAGGACGGGTGGGTGGTGCTGACGTTTCAGGATACCGGCCCCGGAGTGCAAGCGAGATTCGCGATCGGTTGTTCGAGCCATTCGCAAGCCATGGCAAGCGCGACGGGCTGGGATTGGGGCTGGCGCTTTCCCGCAAGATCGTGCTGGACCACGGCGGGGACCTGTGGCTGGCGCCCTCGGAGTCCGGAGCCTGTTTCCGGCTGGCCTTGCCGCTGGCGTAGGCTTTTACGTTTCTTTCACAACCGGATGACCATGTAGCGGCGCTCACCCGCCACACTGAGTGCATGAAAGCAAGGCTCGCCGGAGAGTTCGTTCTGATGGTGCTTGTGATGCAGGTGGTGCCGGCGCCGTGCCGGATCGAGACGCCGGCAGCAGGAGCAAGCCAGTCTGTGGAGACTGATCCCTCCGTTCCCGCTCCCGTGAAGTCGGTGCTGCGGCGCGCCTGCATGGATTGCCATTCCGAGCGGACGCAGGTGCCGTGGTACGGACGCGTCGCGCCCGTCTCCTGGATGTTGGCGCGCGACGTGGAGAAAGGGCGTGAAGCGATGAACCTCTCCAGGTGGGGGCAACGACAACCTTCCGTGCGCATGGCGCTGGCGGCCATCGCCTGCGAGGACGTGCGCAGCGGCCGCATGCCTCCGCCCGCCTATGTCATGATGCACAGCGAGGCGCGGCTGTCGCCGCAAGACGTCGAAGCGCTGTGCAAGTGGTCCGAGGAATTGATGGCGGCTGCGAGCCTTCGGAGAAAACGCTGAGACGCGATCCTCAGCCCGCGAACTGCCAGCCCTTGCGGAACACCGGCTTCAGATACTGGTTGGCCTCGCGGTTGTTCGTGAATTCCATGCGCCGGGCGTCCCATAGCAGCTTGCCTTCGACGCGCATGGCGATGACGCCGAGCAGCATCCAGGAGACAAAGGGCGCCGCCACGTTGAAGTTCGAGCACGCCGGTTCGCCGCCCTTGCAGGCGCGGATCCAGTCACGGTAGTGGCCCGGCGAGCGCGTGAGCAGCGGCGCGGGGAAGCGGTAATCCTTCATGCGGGCAGCCGGCACAAGGCGCGTGTTCTCGCCGTAGCAGCCGGTGGTGAGCGTGCCCTTTTCGCCAATGAAGAGGCTGCCGTTGATGTCCGGGTCGCCCAACAGCTCGCCTTCCGGAACACCCTCGAACTTTGGCATCTCCTTGAGGCTGTCGTGCCAGGTGAGCGTCAGCGGAGGCATGTTGCCGCGCGCCGGGAACTCGAAGCGGATCACCGTCCGGTGCGGGAACGTGTATTTTCCGACACCTTCTTTCTTTACGCATTCGACGCTCACGGGCCAGGCTTCGCTCAGGCGCAGCGCCATGTTGGGAGTGCCGAGGATGTGGCATGCCATGTCGCCGATGGCCCCGCAGCCGAAGTCGGGGAAGCCCCGCCAGTGATGCGGGCAATACGCCGGGCTGTAAGGGCGGTGCGGCGACCCGCCCAGCCAGGCGTCCCAGTCGAGCCACTCTGGCACAGGGGCGTCCTTCGGTTCCACGCTCGGATCCTGCGGCCAGTAGCGCCCCGGGCGGTCCGTCCATGCGTGCACTTCGCGGACGGCGCCGATGTCGCCCGCCCAGACGATCTCGCAGGCTTGCCGGGCGCCCTCGTTCGAGTAACCCTGGTTGCCCATCTGCGTGGCAACCCTGTATTTCTGCGCCGCCTTGAGCAGCTCCTGCGCCTCCCAGACGGTGCGCACGAGCGGCTTCTGGCAGTAGACATGCTTTCCGCGCGCCATCGCCCACATGGCGGCGGTGCCGTGCATGTGATCTGGACAGGAGACGAGCACGGCGTCAATGTTGTTCGCCTCCTTGTCGAACATGCGGCGGAAATCCTTGTACTTTGGGACGTCTGGAAACTGCTTGTACGATCTTTCGGCGCGCTTGTCATCGGGATCCGCCATGGCCACGATGTTCTCTGTGGCGGCGCAATTCGTGATGTCCGAATAGCCCTTGCCGCCGGCGCCGATTGCGGCGATGTTGAGCTTTTCATTGGGGCTCTTGTAGCCCGCCAGCGTCAGGGATGGAGCGCTGCCGTGACCGGCGGCGGGAACTGGGCCGGCAAGCAAGGCGCCGAAGAAGACATGGCGCCGGGAAGGTTCCTGCTGTTTCATCCTCGTGCTCTCCGCGTTCCGATCGCTTCCATGCTAACGGAACAGCGCGGAGAGTGGCGCGAGGGTCAACCCGCGAGCGATCCAGCGAATGCGCGGACGCGTTCGGCGATCTGGTCGCGAATCCGCCGGAAAGCGGCCAGGCGTGTCTCCTCATCGCCCTCCACAGCGGCGGGATCCTCGAAACTCCAGTGAATGCGTTCGGCGACGCCCGGGAAGACAGGGCACGTTTCCGCCGCGTTGTCGCACACGGTGATGACGTAACGGAACTCCGTGCCGAGGAACTCGTCGAGATGCTTGGAGCGGTGGCCGCTGATGTCGATGTCGAGTTCCTTCATCACCGCGATCGCTTCCGGACGCACGTGGCTGGGCTTTGATCCTGCGCTGTGAATCTCGAAGCGGTTCCCCAGCGCCTGCCGCAGAAGCCCTTCCGCCATCTGGCTGCGGGCGGAATTGCCGGTGCACAGAACAAGAATCCGTTCCATCAGGGCTTCCTCGCTCTCACGTAGGCGCTCATGAACTTGCCGGCGGCGGCTGCGGCGGCAGCTTCGACGTCGATGCCGGCTTCAGCCAAGAACTGCCGCGCGTCTTCGACGTTGTAGACGCGGTACGGCTCGATGGAGATTTCTTTGAAACCAGCAGCTGCGAGCTTATTGCGGTACTCGTTTTCCTCGAGAGCGCCCGCAATGCAGCCCGCCCAGAGTTCCATGCTGCGCCGGATCTCGGCGGGAACCTCACCCCGCACCACCACGTCGGCCACAGCGAGCCTTCCGCCGGGCCTCAGCACGCGGAAAATCTCGAGCAGCACCCGGTCCTTGTCCGCCGAGAGGTTGATCACGCAGTTCGAGATCACGACATCGACCGAGGCGTCCGGCAGCGGGATGTTTTCGATCTCTCCCTTGAGGAACTCGGCGTTCTCCACTCCCGCCTTGCGCTGGTTTTCGCGCGCCAGAGCCAGCATCTCGTCCGTCATGTCGAGGCCGAAAGCCTTGCCAGTGGGGCCCACGCGCCGCGCCGACAGCAGCACATCGATGCCGCCTCCGCTACCCAGGTCGAGCACGGTCTCGCCGGGCTTGAGCTCGGCCATCTGCGTCGGATTGCCGCATCCGAGCGACGCAGCGACAGCAGTCTCCGGCAGCACGGCCGTCTCGGATTCCCCGTAGAGAGCGATCGTGATCGGATCGGCGCCGCCTGCTCCGCAACTGGAATCCGGCCCGCAACAGGCGGCGGAATTTCCTCCGACCACCTGCAGCGCCGCCTGCGCGTAACGCTCTCGCACAGCGTCCCGAACGTTCTTCTGTTCGATCACAGCCCTACCTCCTGCATTCTGTTCCCGCCAGTTTCAGCACCGCCGCGGGCTCGACGGCATGCGAGCGCGTGCAGCATTCCGCGTAGAGGAAAGAAAGCAACGACTCCAGCGCTTGCGTATCAGCCGTGTACCAAAGGTATGTCCCCTCGCGCCGGAAGCGGACTACGCCCGCCTGGCGGAGCTTCTCAAGGTGGTGCGACAACGTGGAAGCGGGAATGCCCAGTTCGTGCTGGATCTCGCCCGCCGGCAGCCCATGCGGATGCGCCGCCAGCAGGAGCCGCACAATCCGCAGCCGCTGTGGCGCTCCCATGGCGCTCAACATGCCCGCCAGCCTTTCGATCCGGGCCGCGGCGGCCTTTCCCTCTTTCATATTTCGAGTATAGTCGAAAAGGCACTGAAGGGGAAGCCAGCCGCGGCTAATGTTTGTAAAGTGTCACCGCCGACCATGCGTGCCCCTCCATCGGAGTCAGCCAGGCGCGGATCGCGTACTCGCCGGGCGGCCAGTCCTCGACGGGGATTTCGACGGTCCAGGTCTTCTCCCCGCGGATGTTCTCCTCCCCCATCACGGTCAGGAAGGCGCGCCCGCGCGACCACTGATAGAGTTCCTTCCCGTTGGAGTCGTAGGCAACGATGTCGAAGCGCTGGCTGCTGGAAAAGTGCAGCATGAGCGGCCACGCGAGCGTGTGCCGGATGGTGATGGAGACCAGGAGGGTTCTGCCGGAGGGTGTCAGAGCGATGGAGAATCCTGTCTGCGGCGCACGGACATAGGTGACGCCGCCAAGCCGCGCATAAACGAGGTCATACTCGCGCGGGCCGGCGATTGTGGTGCGCGCCCGGCGAAGCAGACCCACCCAGGGCAGCCAATGATCGCTTTCGATCCCCGCGTCCATGCACGGGCCGGGGCTGTAGCGGACGGACAGAGCGTAGTCGAACTCGCCTACGGGCCCCTTGTATCGGCCGTTGCGGGACTCGATGCGGGCTTCGCGGTTGCAGGGATCCGCCCATGTTTGGAAAACCACACCTTCCGGCGCGGTGGTGTCCAGCAACATGCGCTCTTCCCCCGCCTGTTCGTCCCACATCAGAATGCGGCCTTCGGGATCGTTCCTCAGCCAGGCTTCGCCGGCGCCGGTCAGGCCGCGCACGGCGTGCCAGGTGTTTCCGCGGAATTCCGCAGGGCGGCCCACCTCAATCGCAAGGGCGCCGCCGCTGCCGTGGTACAGCCAGAGGTTGCCTTCATCGAGGGGAAGATACAGCGTCTGCGCGGAGAGCGCAGCGGCGAGGAGGCTAAGAGTAGAAATTCTTGTTCCAGACATGGCGCCGCAGAACCTCCCGGATGTTGTCAGGAAGCGGCCCCATGGCTGAGACGGCGGCGTTGCTTTCCACGTTTCGCACTCTTCTCATGCCGGGAATGACTGTGGAGACGGCCGGGTGGGAGAGGCAGAACCGCAGCGCTGTCTCGGCCAGCGGACGGTCCAATCCGCCGGCCTTCAGGTCGGACTGGAGCGCCTGCACGCGCGCGCAGACCTGCTGCTTGCGGTCCCCGCGGAAGTAAAACGCCCGAAACTCGCCGGGCTCGAATTCCGTCTCCGGTGTGATGGCGCCGGTGAGGGCGCCCTCGTCGAGCGGGCAGCGGGCAAGCACGCCGGTGTTCCGCTCCTGGCAGAGCGGGAACAGGTTGCGCTCCGGGCTCTGGTCGAAGATGTTGTAGATCACCTGCACGGTATCGATCCGACCTGTGCGGATGGCGTCGAGCGCGGAGTCCGGCTGATGGTCGTTGATCGAAATGCCCCAGAAGCGGACCTTCCCTGCCCGCTTCGTGTCCTCGATGGCGCGCCGCCAATCGTCATCGTCGAGCCACTCGGGGTTCCAGACGTGGAACTGTTGCAGGTCGAGCGTCTCGACGCCGAGGTTGCGCAGCGACGTCTCCGTGCACTGGATCACGTAGTCGTAGGGGAAGACGTCTTCGATCCCGATCCCTGGCTGCGCGGGCCAGATGCGGTTCTTCGGCGGAACCTTGGTGGCCACAATCGCGGCGACGCCGGTCTCCCGCAGGGTTTCGCCGATGATGCGCTCGCTGTGGCCTTCGTTGTAAGCGAGCGCCGTGTCGATGAAGTTCACGCCCAGCTCGAGGGCGCGGCGCAGCGCAGCGCGCGCTTCCTCTTCAGAGTGTCCGCGCCACTGGTTGCCACCGATACCCCATGCGCCGAAGCCGACTTCGGAAACCTGAAAACCCGTTCTGCCAAGAGTGCGTCTTCCTATCACGGAACCATAATAGTGGAGGGACGCGATGCGAGGGCTGGCCATGCTCCTGCTGTTCGGCGCTTGTCTATGGGCGCAGCAGTTCCGCCTGTATCTCAAGGAAGGCGGATGGCACATGGTGCGCGAATACCAGGTGATGGAAGACAGGGTGCGTTACTATTCGACGGAGCGCAGCGACTGGGAGGAGATCCCGCTGGAGCTGGTGGATCTGAAGCGCACGGAGGCGGAGCGGAAGGCGCGGATCGAGGAAGAAAAGAAACAGGCTGAATTCGCCGACGCCGAGGAGGCGTTCGAACGCGAAATCGCGCGGCAGATTGCGCGCATCCCTGTCGAAGCCGGCCTGTACTACTTCGAAGGCGAGGAAGTGCGGGAGATCAAGCGCGCCGGGCTGAAGTCGGTCGCGAGCAAGAAGCGCACGGCACTGAAGATTCTGATCCCGGTGCCGGTGGTGCCCGGGAAGGCGTTCCTGGAACTTCCCGGCCAGCAGGCAGCCACGGCGATCGAAGCGGAACGCCCCGAGCTCTATTTCCGGATCGACTGGACCCAGCCCTTCGTGCTGGCGCGCGTAAAGCCGAAGCAGAAGGGCGAGGGGCGAGTAGTGGGCATCCTGCAAACGGAGCCGGTGACGAAGATGTCCTATTTCGAATTCGAGACGGTGGACATCTACAAACAACAATTGAAGGGCGATTTGTTCAAACTGTGGCCGGCGAAGCCGCTCGAGCCGGGCGAATACGCGCTGGTGCAATACTCCGAAGGCGAGGCCGTGGACGCGGGGGAGATTCTCGTGTGGGACTTCCGCGTGGTCAGGCCAGACGCGCGTTGATCTGGTGGAAGAACTCGAGCGACTCGCGGGCAGCGCGCCTCCACCGGAAGAGACTCTCAGCGCGGGCGCGCCCTCTGGCCGCGAGGCGGGCGCGCTCGTCCGGCTGCTCGATGAGGCGCAGGATGGCGCCGCGGATTTCCTCCGGGGATTCGGGATTCACGAGGACCGCCGCATCGTCGGCAATCTCCGGCAGAGAGCTGACGTTCGAGGTGACACACGGCGTGCCGCAAGCCATCGCTTGCGCGACGGGCAGCCCGAATCCCTCGTACAGGGACGGATACACGAGCAGCACCGCGCCGCGGATCAGTTCGGGCATCAGGGGCTCCGGGAAATAGCCGAGCCATTGCACCCCCGGGGGCGGGCTTGCCAGACGCGTCAGGGTCGACTCGCAGCGCCAGCCGGCGCCGCCGGCGAGAAGCAGATCGTGGGAAGAACGCACATCCGCGGGGAGGAGCGCCCACGCATCGAGCAGGCGGTCCACGTTCTTGCGGGGCTCGATGGCGCCGACGAACAGCGCGTAAGGCTTTGGGCGAGGCGGCGGCGCGGGCGCGTTGAAGTAAGCTTCGGCGACACCGTTGTAAATAGTGCGAATCCGTTCCGGAGCGATGCCGAGAATCTCGATGGCGTCGCGGCGCGTGGTTTCACTGACTGCGATAATGCCGGCAGCGCGCTTCAGAACCCGTTCGGCGAACTCGCGGTCGGCGCGGACGTTGGCCTCCGAGTGTAGCCCGGGCATCTTCCAGCAGGTGAGATCGTGCAGGGTGGCGGTGAACGGGATGCGGCGTGGCGGCGTGCGCACCTGGTTGGTGCAGTGGAAGATGTCCGCTCCAGGCGCCAGCCAGTCCGGCAGCGGCGCTGCAGCGCGCTGATTGGCGACCGCCATCGCCATGCCGAGCCAGGTGGCGGCGCGGCCTGCCACGCTGCCATCGTGCAGCAGCACGCCGGTGCGCCCTATCGGCGGGTAGATCAGGATCTCGTCCCCGCGCGCCTCCTCTCGGAGGGCGTGGATCCAGTGGAAGAGAACCGTTTTCACGCCCGCGCTGCGCAGCAGTAGGGGCGTGGCGTCGATGGCGATCTTCACTGCCGGCTCATTCCATTCTGCGGTTGGCAAGCAGGTACTTGCCGCCGGATTCCAGCACGCGGTGCACTCTGCCCGAGCCGAGTAACGACTCAATGGTTCTGAGTTTCGGCCCTTCGACGACGAGCCATGCCAACTGCGGCTTCTCCCATTCTGCCTTCAGTTCCGCGTCGTCGAGGAAGACGTCCGGCGCCCCGGGCGCGTAGGAGCCGTACTCCAGGTTGTGGTAGCGCCCGCGCCAGAGTAGGGCGCGGCCAAGTTCCGCGTAGAAGAACACGGAGCTGAACACGTAGTATTGATCGCCGAAGATCACCGTGCCTTTCGGACTCTGACGCAACCGGGCGGCGATCGGGTAGCTGCTCAAGTAGGGATCGAAGACCTGCATCGCCAGCCGCGCGGCGTTCAGGAATAGCACCATCATGACGGCGGCGCCGAGCCACGTGGCGCGCGGGCGCGTGCGCCAGCAGGCGGCGGCGCCGATCGCGAAGGCGAGCGCCGCCACAGCGAGAGGCAGTTTCAGGTAGGCGAACGAGGCCAGCGTCAGATCGCCCATGTGGCCGAGCGAGAGCGTGTAGAGCTCCGGATTCTGCGTGAGCGAGCGCGAGATATCGCCCGGCGCAGGCGTGCGCCAGACTGCGGCCAGAAGGCCTGCCGCAGCCACGCACGCCACGGCCGCCACGATGCTGACCACGCGGGACAGCCGTGCGGTCCAGCCCTGTGCTTGCGCCACCACGAGCCCCAGCAGGAGCGCGAAGGCAGGATATGCAGGCATCGAGTAGTATTCCTGCGTCGTGGAGAAGGTGAAGAATACCATCACGAACCCGGCCCAGCACACGAGCATTCGCATCGCGCGCCCGGCTCGCGAATCGCCGCCGGCACGAAGTTTCACCACGCCCGGCAGCCATGCGGACCAGGGGAAGAACCAGACCAGGTGGAACAGCCAGAACAGGTGCCGCGGTACGGTGTTGTAGTCGCGCGGCCAGCGGCGGTTCAGAAACCGCAGGATATGCTCGTTGAAGAAATAGAACCAGAAGAAGCCCCGGTACTGCCCCGGACCGGAGGTCATGGAGAAGTCGAAGTACGGCGGGTTTCTCAGCGTCGCCAGGATGTGCCAGGGCGCTGCCACCAGCAAGATGATCAGTGCGCCGGAGAAGGGGCGCAGCCGCTTCCAGGCTGTGGGGTCGAACAGCCGTCCCGTCCATGCCAGCCACAGCAACCCGGCGGCGCATGGAAAAACCAGGGCGATCAGCCCCTTCAGCAGAAGCCCGGCGCCGATGGCGAGCGCCATGGCGGCAGCCCAGAGGCGCGGGCGCGGCTCGGCGTCGTCCAGTGCGCGGAGCATCGAGAATATGGCAGAGGCGACGGCGCAAGTGAGGGTGATGTCCGGGATCAGAATGCGCGTGAACAGGAACGTGCCAATGCTGGTTCCCAGGATCAGCGCCGCGTGGAAGCCTGCGGATTCGCTGAAGGCCCAGCAGCCCATCCAGTAGACGAGGCCCACGAGCGCCAGCACGGAGAGAACGATGGGCAGGCGCGCTGCCCAGTCGTGCACGCCGAACACCGCGTAGGAGCAGGCGATCATCCAGTACTTCAGCGGCGCCTTTTCGAGATACGGAACGCCGTCGAGACGTGCCGTGACCCAATCCCCCGATTCGAGCATGTTGCGGGCGATCTGCGCCTGCACGGCATCGACGTCGTCCATCAGGTGCGGCGGCGCGAATAGGCCAGGCACGTAAATCAGCGCCGCGATTGCCAACAGGAGCAGAAGCCGATTCAGGCGTGGACCTTCCATCGTCGCATCCAGAGAAACAGCGTCAGCAAACCCCACAACTGATAGCCGAAGTTGGCGCGCCGGCGGAAGTGATCGGACTTGATTCGCTCGACGACTTCGGCGCGAAACAGCCCTGTGGCGCGGACGTTTTCCGTCGAGAGCACTTCCTCCGCCATCGGGCGCAGAGGACCGCGGAACCAGCGGTGGGCGGGAATGTCGAAACCCTCCTTGGGCCGCGTCAACACGGCCGGCGGCAGCTTGTCCCGCATCAGTTCGCGCAGGAGGAATTTCAGCACCGGGCCGCGGATCTTGAAATGCTCCGGCAGCCGTGCGGCAAAATCCACGATGCGGTGGTCGAGAAACGGCGGCCGCACCTCGAGCGAGTGCGCCATCGACATCCGGTCGCACTTGTAGAGGATGTCGTCCGGCAGGTAATACTTCTGGTCCACCCAGAGGAACTTGTTCAGCTCACCACAGCGGAACGCCTCTGTCGGAAGCGTGTTCACCAGCTCCCCGGGGCGGGGATAGCGCGCCGCTTCATACAGCGCGCGTTTTGTATTTTCGTCAAACGAGCCGTTCCAGTAGAAGTGCGCGTCGTGCGGCCCGAGCAGCGTGCCTTCCAGGAAGCGCCTCGCCTTGTAGTCAAACCCGATCTTTTCGTCAGACGCAGGCAGCAGGCGCACGGCAGCCAGCGCGAGGCGCCGCATCCATGCCGGCCATTTGCGCGCCTGCACGGCGAGAGCGTCCGCGCGGTAGGTGAGATAGCCGCCGAACAGCTCGTCGGCACCCTCCCCGGACAGGGCGACCTTGACGTGCTGCCGCGTCATCTGCGACAGGTACCAGACGGGCAGTGCCCCGGCGTCGGCGGAGGGCTCGTCTGAGTAGTAGCTGAGTTGCTCGATCGTTTCCGCCAGGTTTTGTTCGGGAATCAAGTCGAACTCGTTGTGATTGGTCCCGTAGTGTGCCGCCACGGTGCGGAAATACTCGCTCTCGTCGTGCGAATGGCCACGGAAGGAGATGGAGAACGTGTTGAGCTTCGGCGCCGCTTGCGCCGAGTAGTGGAGCACTGTGGAGGAATCGAGCCCGCCGCTCGCCCAGACTCCCACGGGGACGTCGGCAATGAGATGCTCGCGCAGCGAGAGCCGCAGCAAACGGTCCAGTTCCGCCTTGGCGTCCTCCAGAGTGATCTTTGGGGCCGGCTCGAACCGCAGGTTCCAGTACCTCTCCCGCCGCAGCGAGCCGTCCGCCCATTCGAGCCACTCGCCGGGCAGGAGCTTCTCAACGCCTTCGACCAGCGTGTACGGCGCGGGCACATAATTCAGGGAGAGATAATAGCCGAGCCCGTTCCGGTCGAGGCGGCGCGCGATTTCCGGGTGGTGAAGAATCGTCTTCACCTCCGAACCGAAGTACAGATCTCCGCCTCGGTGATAGATATAGAGCGGCTTGATGCCCATGCGGTCGCGCGCCAGCACCAGCCGCCGCCGGTGGTCGTCCCACAGTGCAATGGCAAACATGCCGCGCAGCCGCGAGAAGCACTCCGTGTCCCATTCGAGGAAGGCGTGCAGGATGACCTCGGTATCGGATCGGGTGCGGAACCGGTGGCCGCAGCGCTCCAGTTCCGCGCGCAGTTCGGCGTGATTGTAGATCTCGCCGTTCTGGACGACTACCGTGCCGCCGTCATCGCTGAACATCGGCTGATCGCCGTGTTCGAGGTCGATGATGGAAAGGCGCGTGTTGCCAAGCGCCACAAGGCCGGACTCGTGGAAGCCAAGCGAATCCGGCCCGCGGTGCCGGATGAGACCGAGGATGTCGCGAATCCGCCCAGGCTCGACGGGATGATCCAGCGTGGTGTAGCCCGCAATGCCGCACACAAGCCCTCAGGATAGCAATGCGCGCCGCCGCGCTTCACCTGTGCGCGGCGGGCAGCCGGGTGCAGGTGAAGCCAGGGAAAAAATCGCCCCGCCCCGGACGGCTCCTGCCGGGGCGGGGCAAACCACAGGGTCGTCTTGCGGTCAGAAGAGGAATTTCGCCGTGAGCTGCGTCCGGCGCGGGTAGTTCGCCTGCGTGGATGCGATCGCCTGTCCGAACTGGGCCGACGTCACCGTCGTGTTCGGTGCGGGGAACAGCGGGTGGTTCATGGCGTTCAGGAACTCAGCCTTGAACTGGACGTTCAACTTCTCGCTGAACAGCCGCGTGTTCTTGGTGAGTGCGAGATCGAAGTTGTTGATCTCGTGCGCCCGCAGGAAGCTGAAGCGCGGGGCGAACCAGCGGACATTGCCCTCGAGCTGGTAGGCGGCGCGCTTTTCAAACCCGGCGTCGGTGTTGAACCACCGCTCCACCGTGCGCTGGTCGCGCGGCAGTTCGATGTCCTTCAGGTTGCCGAGGAAGATGATATTGCCGAAGTTGATCGGGGCGCCGCTCTGGAAGGTGTAGACACCGGAGAGCTGCCAGCCGCCGAGGAAAAGATCCGCGGCGAACGGCATGGAGGAGCCCCAGCGGCGTCCCTTGCCGAACGGCGTCTCCCAGATGGCGTTGACCACGAGGCGGTGCGGGCGGTCAAGGTCGCTGATGACCTCCACCGGCCGCGGAGCGTTGGTCACCAGCGTTTCGGTCGCCTGCATGAACTTCGAGAAGGTGTAGCTGGCGCCGACCATGTAGCCCTTGGAGAAGCGCTTCTCAAGGCTCGCCTGGAGGGCGTGATACCAGGAGTAACCATCGAAGCGCGAGGCGTTGACGGAGTCGAAGTGCGGATAGGGCCGGAGCAGCCTTTCACGAGCCATGTTGGCGCCCGTGAAAGCACCGGTCGCGCCCGCTGGCATGAGGCCGCGGAACGGGTTGGGCAGGTTCTGCGAGAGGTAGTTGATGGTCGCATTGTCGCGCAGCAGGCTGTGGCTCAGATACTCGATCGGCGTCGCATTGAAGTTCTGGCCGATTTCAACATGCGTGCCGCGGTTGCCGACGTAGCCCAACTCGGCCACGTAGCCGGCGCCGATGGTGCGCTGAAAGCCGAACTGCCAGCGCTGCATGTAGGGGCGCAGGGGCTTCTCATTGAAGAACGAGACCGAGTTGCCCACGAAGGTCTGGTAGCCCTGCCCGGTTCCGACCGGTTGCAGAATCCCGTCCGGGAACGGGTTGGAGAGCGTGTTGATGAAGGTGTAGCCGTCGAGGGTGGGGATGAACGGCGTGTTGCGGCTGAAGCCGGTCTGGATGACGTCGCCGCGGCGCTGTCCGAGGAAGCCGAAAAACATGCCGTAGCCGCCGCGCATCACGGTCTTCGGATCGATCTGGTAGGCGAATCCGAAACGCGGCATCCAGTTGTTCTTGGGCGATTCATATAGCGTCCGGGGCTGGCCGTTGAATCCGGCGAAGTTGAGTCCGCCGCGGACGTTGAACTGGGCAGCAGGCACTTCGGGAGTCGGGTTCTTGACGTAGGCTTCGCGCGCCGCAGCCTCGAACGGCTGCGTGTAGGAGGTGTCGAAGCCGCGCACGGTGCGGTTGAAGCGCTCGGTGAGCGGGCCATCGTACTCCCACCGCATGCCGAGATTCAGCGTCAGCCGCGAGTTGACTTTCCAGTCATCCTGGAGGAACCACGCCCACGAGACCGACTGTTCGGCATAGCTGTCGCGAACGGCGACGTAACTGGAGGACGTGGGGATGCCGAGCAGGAACGCTGCGGCGGACTGGCCCAGGGAAAACGGAGCGGTTGGAGAATTATCCAGCGGACCGCGCGTGTAGGTGGCGTTGAAAATGAACCGCCCGGTCTGTTCGTTGCCGAAGAAGGTGCTGTTTTCCCGGTAGGAACGGAACTCGGTGCCTGTCTTGACAGAGTGACGGGAGAACATCTTGGTGAGAATCGCCGAAAAGTTGTGCGTGTCATTCGGGCGGTTCTCGCCGCCGTGGGCGGTTCCCTGGTAGCCGGTGATCTCGAACCGCGGGAAGCGGCGGAGCTCTGCGGGGATGGCGTTGTTGTACTCCGCAGGGAAGCCGAGCGAAGTCAGGTCGAATCCTTTTGCTCCCGCATTGCCGTCTGTGCCGCGGATGAAACGGTTATAGCCATAGCGGGCGTTCAGGACCATCGTGGGGCTCAGCGTCCAGACGTCGTCGATGACGCCGGCCTTGGAGATGAACCAGAAGGTCTGGCCGGTGGAGATGTTGTTGAAATAGTTGTTGTAGGTGCTGTCCCGGTCGTACCAACTGTAGCGGAAGTACATCCGGTTGGCTTGCGTGATGTTGTGGTCGACACGGATCGTGTTCGAGAGATACTCGGCGACCTCCATCAACTCCGGCCGGAGGTAGTTGTTCGTACCGTCGGCGTTACCAGCCTGCAACGGCTTCGGGAAGTATGTGTCCAGCACCTTCTTCGAAATGGGATTGAAGAACGATGCGGGGATGATGTTGCCCGGGAAAGGGTCGGATTGGAAGCGGCCGCCGCTTGCAGGACGGCGCGTCCAGGGGTTGTAGATCTGGAAGCTGCTGCTGACGTTGAGAAGCGCGGAGAAGTCGCCGTTCTTCATCGCTTCGGTCGGCACCGTGGGCGTGCCGTTGTTGCGCGGACGGCCTTCCTTGATCCCTTCCATGCCCCACTGGAAGAATGTGCGGTTGCGGCCGTTGTAGAGCTTCGGGATCGCAATGGGCCCGCCAAGCGAGCTTCCGTAGCGGTGATAGTAGAAGTCAGCCAGAGGGATGCCGCTGCGGTTCGCGAAGAAGTCGTTGGCGAACAGCGACGGCGTCATGTTGGTGTAGTAGCCGGTTCCATGAAACTCGTTGCTGCCGGACTTGATGCTGATGTTGGTGACGCCGCCCTCGGTCTGGCCGAACTGCGCGTCGAAGGTGGCCGTCTGCACCTTGAACTCCTGCACGATGTCGGCGGGAGGAACGTAGGAGGCGATCACTTCGCCGGCGTTTGCGGTGGCGGTGCTGACGGCGCCGTCGATGGTGATGTCGCTGCGGTTGGCGCGCGTGCCGTCCATCGCGTAGCCCACAATATGCGTCGGCTCGAAAGGCCTGTCGAGCCTGGCGTCGCGTGTGAACGACACGCCCGCTGCCAGCCCGATCAGGAAGTACGGGTTGCCGTGAGGAATCGGCAGTTCCGTCACGCGCCTGGAATCGACCACTGTGCCCATCGACGCGGTTTCCGTCGATAGCAGTGGCGTTTCGCCCGTGACGGTGACGCTCTGTTCCGTGGCGCCGACCTCGAGCTGGATGTTGACCGCGATACGGTCATCCACACGCACCTCGATGTCGTCGCGGATCGCCTTCTTGAACCCTGGGATCTCGACGAGGATCTGGTAGCGCCCGGGAATCAGATACAGCGCGTTGTACACTCCGGCATCGTTCGTCTTGAGAGCGATGCGCGTGCCCATTGCCTTGTTGATCACTTCCACGCTCGCGTTCGGCACCACCGCCCCCGAGGGGTCGGTGACGACGCCGGTGATCGCGCCGCGCGGATCCTGCGCCATGCCCGCCAGTGCGAGCAGGAAGCAGAGAATTGCAGTCCACACAATGCGAGACTTCATAGCCTTCCTTTCACCTGGATTCATTCACGCCGCTTGAGCGGGCGCTGCGCCCTCCCCGCGGCGCGGTTGACAAACTCCCACTGTTGGAACCCTCGCCGCCAGGCTGCCGCCAGACGACGAGCTTCACCGAACCGGTCAGCCCGCTGGGCGCCGGCTGCAAGTTGCGCATATCCTGCATCTGGAACCGTTCCCCGTAAGCGGCGGCAAGCACACGGTAGTCGGGCTCGCCCATCCTCGCCAGCAGGTTCAGGTTCGTATTGGAAACTTCGATCCGGAGCCGGTTCTCGCCTTCCCTCAGCCAGCCCGTCAGATCGATCCGGTATGGGGGAGCGAACACGCTGCCCGCGCGCTTGCCGTTCACGTAAACGACAGCAGCGTCTTTGACGGGCGCGTCGAGCCACGCACGCATCCCCGGCTGGCGCTGCTGCGTCGGCCCGAGCGGTGAAACCGGGCCGAACTCCAGCCACGCCCGCAGTGCATCGCGCCCCAATTGCACGGTCTTTTCGTAGGCGGCGACACCGGAGTAGAAACGGGTCTCCGCATCCTCGGTCCAGGAACGCGGCCCTTCGTAGCGGACCCTCCTCCCGGTGTCGAGGAACGTGACGTCCCACCCCGTGCTCAGGTCAAGCTCGCGCACGGGCTGTTTTCGGACGGGCGCAGGGTTGGCGCTGCCTCCGGCGAAGAAGACCAGCGAACCGTAAGGGGGCAGTTCCGCCTCGCCGCGAAACTCGCGTTTCTCCCCGGACAGCAGGTCCCACGCCCCAGCCGGCTGCGCGTCGGCGCGGAATCGCAGCCGCCCGCGCCAGGGCATGTTGCCCGTGTTGACTAGGAAGAACACCTCGCCATCGCTGAGCTTGCGATGGGCGAAGGCGAGCGCGGGGGAACTTGGCTCCCATTCGACGGCGGGCTGCACAGCTTGCCGGAGCGCCTCACCCAGCCTCGCGTCTGTCTCCACGACACGCACGCGCGCTTCGGCCAGCAACGCCGCAGCGGCGGCCTGCACCTTGCGGTCGTTTTCCTCGCTGTTCCGATAACCAGGCGAGAGCCGAGGTTTCTTGCCAATCACGATCACTTGGCCGCCAGAACGGGCAAACGCGGCCATCCGCTCCAGTGCACTCGGCTCCATCCTCTCCGCATTCACCAGGACGATGGCACGGTACCGGCCGCCTGCCAGCGCCTCTTCCAACAGACCATCGTCCACCGCGTCAAAGTTGTAGCCCGCATCGAGGATCTGCGGAATCACAGCATCGCCGATGGCCTCATGCACCGCGCGGTCAATGGATACGTGCCCGCTGGCGGCCGAGAAGCGTGAACGAATGTCGGCGACGGGAACGTACAACAGCACGTCCGCCACCGGTTCGCCCTGCCGCAGCAGCCAGCTGGCGCGGTGCAGATACTGCGCCAGCTCCGGCGTCACCGGCCACCACGGGTTGTGATCGTTCAGCGCCGCGGCCGCATAGAATCCCCAGCCGGGCTTGCCCGCCTGCGGCGGCGAATACGGCCAGCCGTGGCCGATGAGCTGGTTGATCCCCTGGATGAAGTGGATGTCCGCTTCTGCCTTCACGTCCAGCGGCGTCGCAGCAAAGGTCGGCGAATGGAGCCACGTCCACGTTTCCGAAGCCGTGACCTGGCGCCTCAAAATATGGTTGGCGCTCGAGGCCCAGCGCGAGGCGCTCAGCCTCCGCCATTGGGTTTGTTCGCCATCGGCCAGATCCACGTAGCGTTGACTGGCCAGAGTCACCGGCGGCGTGCCGTACACCTGCGCGCGCAGCTTCACTCCCTTCCGCCTCGACCATTCCGCCAGCGGGCGCAAAAACCTCTCCTCGGCCAGTTCGGTCAGTGTGAGCGCCCAGTCATGCCGGACCCGCGCCTTCTCTTCATTCCATTCGCCCGTCAAGGCGGGCAGCAGGGGGAGAAGATCGTATCCGCGCCTGCGTCGGAATTCCTCCGGCAGGTCGGGCGTCCAGTCTGATCCGAACACCTCGAGGCTGTCGCAGAAGACCGAGTAGGGACGGAATGGGCCGAACGCCTTCAGCAACGGCTCGCCCACCGTCTCCAGATACCGGTCCAGCGCGGCGCGGCTGTAATGATCGAAGACGAACCCTTCGGCCCCGACCGCGGCGCGCTTGACCATCTGCCCGGTACGGCTCTCAATGAAGCGAATGCCGTGCTCGGGGAACTCCCGGATCACGCGTTCGCCCCATCGCAATTGCGGTGGCCGGCTGAGCGGCTCGATCCGCAGACGCGCAGCGGACAGTTCCACCGGGATGGTGGGCCCACCAAATGGCCAGCCACTGCCCAGGGTCAGGTCTACGCGAATCCCCAGCTGCCGGGCCTTGTTCTCCGTGAAACGAAGCGCGTCAAGGAATTCGGGCGAAAGGAAGCGCAAGTTGCGGAAACCGTTGCCAGGATCGTCCAGCGCCAGCGGATAAACGGGCTGGATCTCCACGCCGCCGATCCCGGCTGCCCTCATGGCTTCCAGCTCCCGGGCGAGTTCCTGCTGCGTCACAGCAGGCCCGAACCACCACCACCGCATCATGATCCGGGCTTCCGGAGGAGGCGACTCCAGGACCTTCGCCGTCTCTTCGAGAGAAGCAGCTCCGGCTGCCAGCAGCGCAACCAATCCGAGAATCCAACCTCGCCACATGGAGGCCATCGCATTCCTTCCCACAGGTGGCGGGAGCAACCGGGACTCCCACTCCACAGACATATCAGTGCATCGCGCCCCAGACTACAGCCGCGTTACACTGGAACTACCCCAAGATTGGCCGGAGGCCGGATTCATGCAATGATGGGGCTGTGAGAAGTTTCTAAGAAATTTCTAAAAGCGGTGTAACGTCTTGGAAACTCATCCGGTATACTGGTTCGGACCCTTCCGGCTGGATGCCGCCGCCAAAGTTCTCTTCCGCGGTGACCAACCGCTGCACCTAACACGGAAGGCGGTGGAGACGCTCATCGTGCTTGCCGCCCGCTCCCCGGAGGTGGCAACCAAAGAGGAGATCCTTTCTGCCGTTTGGCAGGAGCGGATTGTCGACGAGGCCAATCTGGCGCAAAACATCGCCGTGGTGCGAAAGGCGTTGAGTGCGTCTCCCGGAGAACCCGCATATATCGAGACATTCCCGGGACGAGGCTACCGCCTGGCAGGCCCAGTGACATTGGAGCAACCGCATGAGGCGCTGGAAGGCGACGCCAATCATCCTCTCGAGCAGCCCGCTGGGCCCGCACCGGTTTCTTCGGCTCGGGCGCCACGGAGGCTATGGCCGGCGGTCGCGGCCATCCTGGCGCTGTCGGGGATTGTCGTGGTTCTGCTGGCTGTGATACGGCGAAGCGAACCGGAGGCAGCCCCGTCGGTCGCGCCCATTACCAGGCTGGCTGGCAAGGAGTATCAGTCGGCCATCTCGCCCGATGGATCGGCGGTCGTCTTCGTTTGGCAGGAGAGTGAGCGGGCTTTGCCAGGAATCTGGGTGCAGAAGATGGGCGAAGCCACGCCGCGGCAATTGTCCGCACCCGGATACTCGTGGTCGAGCCCGGCGTGGTCTCCCGACGGCAAGAGGATCGCCTGCCTGCGGCTGGGCGTGTCTTCGGGCGAGATCGTAATTCTGCCGGCGGAGGGCGGCGCGCCGAACAGCGTGGCGCCGGTGCTGCCGACGAGATTCGGGCTGACCTACTCGCACCTGGACTGGTCGCCCGACGGCGAATGGCTCGCCGTGGATGACACGCCCTCTCTCAGTCAGCCGCTTTCCATTTTCCTGGTGAATCTGAAAACAGGCGAGAAACGGAGACTGACGCAGCCGGAGGAACTGATCATCGGCGACGTGGCGCCCAGATTTTCGCCGGACGGAAAGTCGGTTGCATTCGTCCGTGCTTTCCACAGGAGTTACCAGGAGGCGTTCACTGTCCCGGTGAACGGCGGAACGCCCCGGCAGTGGACGTCGGATTCCCGTATGGTGACGGGGGTCGACTGGAGCGCCGACGGCCTGTTGGTCGGTTCCTCACGGGGCGGCTCCTACCGCGTCTGGCGCCTGCCGCCGGGCAAGGATCCCTCGCCGACGGGCATCTATGGTGAATTCCCGATCCAGTTTTCGTATTCGCGCCGCGCCGCGAGGCTCGTGTATTCGCTGATCCAGAACGATCCCAATATCTGGCGGCTGAGGTTCGGCCCCCCGCCGGACTGGAGGCGCATCGCCGCCTCATCGGGCCAGGATGCCAGCCCCCAGTATTCGCCGGACGGCCGCCGCATCGCCTTCCGGTCCGACCGGACGGGCGAGGAGCAGATCTGGGTCAGCGGCTCGGACGGAGACAATCCGGCGCAGGTGACCAGCGGCAGGGGCCGGCCATCGGTGCCGCGGTGGTCCCCCGACGGGCGGTTTCTGGTGTTCAATGACGCCGCCTCAACCGACATGTTCCTGGCGGAAGAATCCGGCGGGCGATGGACGGTGCGGCCCTTCGGCGCACGCGGCGTACACCCGGTGTTTTCTCCTGATGGCAAGTGGATCTACGCAGCCGCCGCCGGCTCCATCCTGCGGTACCCGTCAGGCGGCGGCTCTGCCGAAGTCGTGACGCCCATGCGCGGGCTGTCGCTCGACGTCTCTCCGGATGGCGAGTTCATCTACTTCGTCCGCGAGCCGGCGGACACGACGCTTTCGAGGGTTCGCGTATCGACCGGCGAAGTGGAGCGCGTTCTGTCCGGGCTGGTGCCGTACTGCACCTCCTGCTGGGCGCTTGACGAGAGCGGGATCTACTATCTGGGCGTGCGCCCGAAGGCGCCGGCGGAGCAGACGTTGTATTACATGGACTGGCGAACCCGCGCGGTGCGCGCGGTGGCCGATTATCCCGAGCCGATCTTGCCGATCGGAATCGGCCCGTTCTCGCTCGCCCCGGACCGCAAGTCGATGCTCGTGGTGCGGATCGATCCTTCCAACGCCGACATCCTGCGGGCAGAGGGATTCAGGTGAGCCGGCCCCCTTCCGGCCACGGTCATCCATAGACGCTGGCGCGCCTCCGGGGATCCGCACCGCCGCCGCAGCCGGTTCCCGGCATGGCGGCCCCCTGGCGAACCGCGGGCGGAGCCGCTCATGAAGAACAGCCGGGGCGCATAGACGCCGTGGCGCGGCCCGGGCGCCCTTGACTTCACCAGTCTATGCGTTTACACTCATGAACCCATGATCTCGCTGGCCGGTCTTGAATCGCTTCTGAAGGGCCTGGCGGATGCCAGCCGCCTGCGCATCCTGAACCTTCTGCTCTACGGAGAATTGTGCGGTTGCGACATCCAGATCGTCCTGGGCCTGACCCAATCCAACGTCTCCCGCCATCTTTCGTATCTCAAACACTCCGGCCTGGTCACCGAACGCCGGGACGGATTCCGCGTCTTTCACGCGCTGCCGGATTTCACACGGAAAGAATGGAAGGCCCTGTTCGAATTTCTTCAGGCCGCTTTCCGGAACGATCCGGTCTTTCAGGACGATCTTTTCCGGTTGCGGCAGGCGATCCGCGACGGCGCCTGCAAAATGCAACAGTTGGTGCCGTTGCCGGCTGCCAGCCGCAGCCCCTCCAGGCGGCGCAAGACCATGCGCACCCCGGCCCGGACGGCCATCAGCGGATCGAGGATGCGGCAGTGATGTCTCCCTCTTCGCGCCAGGCGCCAAAGGATTTGCAGGGGCAAACCCGCTTGCAAGGAAACCGCCACAACAAAGAAAAGGAGAGACCAGCATGGAATTCGGGACAATACGCGAGCAGATCATGAATCTCAGCCCGGAGGAACGGGCCCGCCTGATGAGCGAGCTTGGCCCGGAACTCTGCGGCTCGGTGATGCAGAATCCGCAGCTCATGGAGATGATGATGGAACGCTGCTCCAGGATGATGATGACGAATCCGGCAATGCGGGAAGCCGCGCGGCGGATGATGGATCAAATGATGGGGCGGATGACGGAGGAGGGGAAGCAGAATGGCTGAATCTCTGCCGGCGAAAACGCGGGAGCTGGTCGCCATCGCGGCGGCCGTCGCCGGCCACTGCCAGCCTTGCTTCGCGTACCACTACAAAGAAGCGTTGAATTGCGGCGCAACGCCGGAGGAGATCCAGGAGGCCGTCGAGATGGCGCGCGCGGTGCGCGGCGCAGGAGACAGGCATAGGGACGAGTTCGTGGCGCGCCGGATTGCCGCGGATCTGGCTGCCGCTTCCGGGCAGGGAGGGAACAATGCGGACCAATGAGACAACTCTGGCGGGCGCCGGGCCCGGCGAGGCGCCTCCGGCCAGCTCCGCAGCGCATGCGCCCTTCCGTCCGACTGCGACCATGTGGCTTTACCTGGCGGCTGTCGCAGTGATGTATGCGAGTGGCGTGGTCTACGCGCTCGTCCACGGCTTGTCCATCCGCTCGCTCTTTCTCTACGGACTGCTGCAGCCACCGGGGCTGCCTGAGGCCGAGGCCAGGCTCACGGAAATCGCCACGCCGCTGTCCTGGAACATCCCGCAAGTCCTGTGGTTCGTCTACATCAAGGCCTGCGCGGTTCTGGTGGAGCTGTTCCAGTACTGGATCATCGGCATGTTCATCGCCGGAGCGCTGATCGTCCTCGTTTCGTGGAACAAGGTGAAAGCCAGGATGGGCTACGGCGGGCTGAAAGCGAATCTGATGGCGAGCGCTGCGGGCGCCGTCATCCCCATCTGTTCGTGCGGGATCGTTCCGGTCCTGGCGGGAACGGTGGAGGCCGGCATCCCGCTGGGTCCGACCATGGCCTTCCTGGTGGCCGCGCCCATGATCAACGTCCCCACGGTGTTCATGACCGCGGGCATTCTGGGCTGGCCCATGGCCCTGGGCCGCGTCATTGCGACGTTCGCCATCGCACTCTCGGTGGGACAGGTGTTGGTGTTGTGGCAGAGGCGGCATCGGAACCAAAGAAGTTCCTGAAAATCCACATTCCGCCCCGCCTCTCGCCCGAGACCCAACAGTTCGCCTTCCGTTTCGCGATGCTCGCGGCGAACCGCCCGGAGGGCGTGGCCGCTGGCGAACTGGGCCCCGGCGCCGAAGCGCAGTTGGCGTCGCTCGAGGAAGGCGGACTCGCCGAGCAGACTCCCGGGGGCCTGTGGACGCCGGCCGCGACGGATAGTGCGGAAATCAGGAACGTCGGCGCATGCGCAGTGCTTCCCGAGGGCGACTCGGACTATGGGGCCCCCCGCGAAAAGCTCGCCGCGGTGTTCCGCGTGGGGCTCCGCCTCTTTATTCAGTTCAATGGCTACCTGCTGCTGGCCGTGTTGATAGCGGGCGCAATCAAGGTGCTGTTGCCCACAAGCCTCATCACGGAGCGGGTGGGCGGCACCGCATTGAACAGCGTTCTGGTGGCCGCATTCATATCTGTCCTGGCTTATGTCTGCACCTATGTGGAGGTTCCAACCGCCTTGGCTCTGATGAGCAAGGGCATGGGCCCCGGGTCCACGCTGGCGTATCTGCTGGGCGGCCCCGGCTTGTCCCTCCCCTCGATCGCGATGCTATCGGGCGTCTTCCGCGCCAGGGTGTTGGCGCTGTATGTCGGGGTTTCGTTTGTCGGCTGCGTTGTGGCCGGTTATGTTTACAATCTTCTCGCATAAGAATGAGGATCGTCAGAATAAGCGACAGCAAGCCCGCCGTTCGGCTTTACTACCTGCCCCAATCCTTTCCCTGCGGCCCGCAATCCTCCTGCTGCGGGCCCGTGGGACAGAGCGATGAGGAATTGCGGAGCTGCATGATGGAGCTGGAATCAGGAATCCCTGGCCTGAAGGTCGAGACCGTGGACGTTTCAAGGAAGCTGAGCCTCGACCGCGACCTGCCAGCGGTAAAACTGATCAGGACATTCGGCCCTTCGGCCTGCCCGATCTTCGTGTTCGACAACCAGGTAGTCTCGATGGGGCCGCCTTCCATGCCCACCCTGATCGCCGCGCTCCGGGCGAGAATCGGGTCTGACGGCGCCAGCGCCAAACAGCCAGCTTCAAGCGCGGCCGGGCAGACCGGCTGATCAGCGGATCCGCAGCCGCCCTCGCAGCCTCCGCACGGGAGCACGCATCGGCCTGAGTTCGGGGCGGCCGCGAGTTTTTGCACCCGGCCCGGTCCTTCGTCGATGCGGCAACCGGCAGCGGAGAGGGGCAGAAAAGGCGCGCCATCCGTCAGGGGATGAGAACGCAGAGATCCTTCAGGTTTCGATACTTTTGCTCAAAATCGAGGCCGTAGCCGATGACGAACTTGTCCTCGATGGTGAAGCCAACGTAGTCGGCTCGCACGTCAATGTGGCGGCGCGAGGGCTTGTCGAGGAAAGCCGCTGTCTTCAGAGAACGCGGCTGGCGCTGCTCGAGCAGGTGTTTCAGGTAGTTCAGCGTGAGTCCCGTGTCGATGATGTCTTCCACCAGCAGCACGTCTTCGTCGAGGATCGGGCGGTCGAGGTCCTTGGTGAGCTGTACCTGGCCGGACGTCGTGGTGCCTTCGTAGCTCTTGGTACCGATGAATTCGATGCGCAGCGGCACGTCGATGTGGCGGATTAGGTCCGCCAGGAACATGAACGAACCCTTGAGTACGCCCACCATGACAAGCGAACGCCCCTGGTAGTCGGCGCTGATCTGGCGGCCCAGCTCCTCCACGCGCTGCTGGATCTTCTCGTGAGGGATCAGGATCTCAAAGCGAGCCGCGCTCATGCCCACTAGTCTGCCACGCGCAGGCGGGGGCTCGGCGGACCGATGTGGATGTGGGCGGCGGAAGCCTTCCCGCGGACGGCGCCGCGGAAGGCGTAATACGGAATCTGCTCGCTTTCCAGCCACTGGCGCAGCCATTGCCCTTCAGGCGAATCAGGCAAGAGGGCCGCATCCACGCGCCCGCGGTGGTCGAGTCCGAGGCGCCGGTGGAAGGCGGTGTCGCCGTGGGCGCTCACCGGGAGCGCGCGGCCGAACTGCGCCTCGAACGCATCGCTGATCTTCTTGAGTTGGGCGAGGCTGAAAAAGCCGCGCCCGTCGAAGCGCTCCTGCAACGGGCGCGCGATGTCGTCTTCGTCGGGGACCTGCGCCAGCGCCGCCTCCAATTGCGCCATCTCGGCCATCTGGCGGATAAAATCGGCGCGGGAGCGGGCCAGCTCTACCGTGCGGCGCCGGTCTGCGAGCTCGTCTTCCAGCAGCTTCAGCTCGTTGCGCGCGAAGACGCCTTCTTCGACGAGCGGGCGCAGGCTTTCAAGCTTCTCCTCCACCCGCGCCACCCGCCGCTCGGCAGCTTCCACCATCTGGGCGCACAGCTCCAGCCCCAGCTCATCAGGGCGGACTGAGGAGTAGAGAGTGCGGTTCAGGACATCGGCGTCGCCAAGGTCCGCCGCGCTTTCCCGGATCTTCTCGACCACCGTCTGCCGCCATTCGAGCCTCTGCCCGAACAAGGCCGGCAGGCAGGCAATGGCGGCGCAAACAAAAAGCTTGCGCACTGTTCTTATTGTAGTACGATACCGGGTAGGGAGAGGTTCTAACCGAAACTCTTGCGGAAACGAAAATGCAACGGGGCATCTCCTTACACCGCCACGGAAAGCCCCACGTGGCTCATCGCCCTCCGAGCCGCCGAATCCAAGAAAGCTTCCGGGATCCGCGTGCTCGACCTGCGCGAAATCGCGTCGTTTTGCGACTATTTCCTCATCTGCACCGGCACCAACCAGAGGCAGAACCAGGCCATCTGGGACGAGGTGGCGAAAGAGATGAAGCAACAGGCTGGCGAGGCCCCTCTTAGCGTCGAAGGATATGAACACGGCGAGTGGATCCTCGGCGACTTCGGCGACGTAATCGTTCACGTCTTCTCGCCGGAAAAGCGGGACTACTACCAGCTGGAGCGTCTCTGGCGGGACGCGAAAGACGTCCCCGTTCCGCCGGAAGCCGCAGCCTGAAGCACGCCGCGCCGCGGTGGGATCACGCCGCGCAGATTACGCTTGCGCGGCTGAGAGAGCCTCCCCGCGCTTCGAGCTCCCGCATCATCGCCGCCGCTTCGCCCTCGTTCAGCGAACGAACGGCGTCCTCCACCAGAGTCACCCGGATGCCGCGATCGAGCAGCCCGAAAACGGCGTGCCGGACGCAGATCTCCGTCACCACCCCGTAAACGAAGGCATGCTCCACCCTGAGCTGTTCCAGCAATCCGGGCAGCTCCGGAATGGTAAAACAATCCACGCTGCGCTTGTTCAAAACAATCTGGCCCACCATTGTGCAGTCCGGCTTCCGCTGCCCGAAAGTCCCGGCGACGCAATGCGGAGGCCAGGCAGCGAACTCCGGATCGTCCTCTGTATGGGCGTCGGCGGTGGAGACGAGCGGAATGCCGCGCTCCTTCGCCCACCGGTTCAGCCGCGCCACCTGCGGCAGCGCGCTTTCCGCGCCGGGCACGTAGAGCGCACCCGCCGGGAAAACGAAGTCGAGCTGCGTGTCGATGTCGAAGAAGGCGATGTTCATCGGCGGGCCTTGACCTCCTCGGCCAGTTGGATGAGTTCCTCGCTCAGGTCGATGCGGTAGGGAGGATCGACCTCGAACAGGGTGCGCAGCTTCCGGGGCAGAGCCTCGATGGAGCGGCGCCCGCGCTCCCGGGCCTCAGCGGCGGACGGCAGCTCCGCTGCCAGTTCTCCCCGCACGATCACCGGGCGCAGCAGCGCCTCGGCCTCGCCGGGCGGGCACTCATGCGCGCGCCCGATCATGTCCCGGCCGGAAAACCGGAAGACCTGTTTTGCGCCCGGCAGGGTGGCCTTCTCATGGCTGAACTTCGCCGTGTAGCGCCGCCCCAGGGGAGAGACGTGCTCCACCAGCTTGTAGACCGCCCCGTGGCTCGGCGCATCCATCGAAGTTGCCAGTTCCGTCCCCACGCCGAAGGCGTCGATCGGCGCATTCGCGGCCCCCAGTTCCAGGATCTTGTACTCGTTCAAGTCTCCGGTGGCCATGATCTTCGCCTCCGAGCAGCCCCCGTCGTCGAGAATCCTGCGCACGGCGCGCGACAGTTCCACCAGGTTGCCGCTGTCAAGCCGCACGCCCCAGAAAGGCTTGCCCAGCGCCACCGCCTGCCGAGCGCCTTCCAGTGTGTCGTAGGTGTCGATCAGGTAGGTGGCGCCTGCGCCCAGCAACGCCTGCAAACGCTCGAAAGCTTCCCGCTCGGTTGGAAAGCTCTGAACCCAGGAGTGCGCCGCCGTGCCGAACACGGGGATGCCGAACTGCATGCCCGCCAAGACGTTCGATGTGCCAGCGCACCCGCCAATAAAGGCCCCGCGCGCCGCATACAGTCCCGCCAGCGGCGAATGCGCCCGGCGCGTGCCAAACTCCACAACGGCCCGCCCGCCGCTGGCATCCACCATCCGCGCCGCCTTGGTGGCGATCATCGTCTGGAAGCCGACCATCGACAGCAGATACGTCTCCGGGATCTGCGCCTCTATCAGCGGGGCGCGCACTGTCAGCAGGGGCTCGCCCGCAAAGACAGGCGTGCCTTCAGGCATGGCGAACACGTCGCCGGTGAAACGAAACCGGCGCAGCGCCTCGAAGAAGCCCTCTTCGACGCGCTGGAATTGGGGCAGCCCGCGGAGGTAGCGAATTTCGTCTTCCTCAAAACGCAGATTCAGCAGGTATTCCGCAGCCTGCGCCAGTCCGGCGGCAATCATGTAATTGCGGTTCTGAGGGAGCCGCCGCACGAACAGCTCAAAGGTGGCTATCTCGCCCGACTTCCCTGCCGACCAGTAGCCGGCAGCCATCGTGAGCTGATAGAGGTCGGTCAGCAGGGCGTTCAAGACGGCTCCTTCCCCGGCGGGCGCGCCCCCGTCCTATTTCTTCGCCTGATTCCCGGATGGCGCTTCCTTCACGTCGCCCGCCGCCTTCTCCAGTTCTTCCACACTGGAGGCAGGCAACTCATAGAGCGCCGGCTCGCCCTCGCGCCGCGCGATGTACTTGCCGCCGGCTCTCGAGATCAGCACCTTCTCGGCGGACTTCGCATTCACCGTCACTTCGATCACCGGCGACGCGAAGCCGCTTTCCGGGAACGAGGCCGCTGACAGCTCGCGCAGGCGGTCGATCAGCGTCTGCACGCCAACCGGATCCACCGGCTTCAGTCCGTCCAGCCATTTCTCGCCGGACTTTGTCAGGCTGAGCTGCCGCTTCTCGCCCCGGTATTCGATCTTTGACGGATCATCAAAGCCGAAATCAAACAGCTTCTTGTTCCGGAAATCCGCCATGGCCTTGTCGAGAGCCTTGGCGTCGAACTCCTGGACCAAATGGCAGCCGTCCACCGCCGAGCTCCGGGCGTAATACTTGTCCTTGTTCTGGCGCAGCTCCAGTTTCTGCATGCCGGAGGCATCCGTCACGCTAACAATGACCACCGGGGTTCCCGAACGGAACTGCTTCTCGAGATCCGCTTTCTGGTCCGACGTCAGCAGCGGATCGAGCTTCAGATCCTGCAGCCGCCGGATGAAATCGTCCACGCTCCAGGAATCCGCCCGGAAGGGTTTTGGCCGGCTGATGACCCAGGAGCTCTGGGCATTCTTCGAAAGCTCGAATGTCTCCGCCTTTCTGGAAACCTCCACGCGCACGATTTTGTCGCGGTCGAACGTCAGGATGCGCTTGTCCCGAAGGTCCACGGCAAGCTTGTCCAGCCCGCCCTTGACCCACGACGTCAGCAGGTACACCTGGATATCTCCGTCTACCTGCGCGTAGCCGCCTCCACCGACGGGCGCATCGTCCCCCAACAGCAACGTGCGCGTCTTGCCATCCTTCAAAGTAATCACGACCCGCGCCCGGGGCTCCTTCAAGCCGAAGACGGCAAGATCCTCAGGCTTCTCTTCCACCACCTTGTCGGCGTTGACCGATGCCGCGGAGCTCACCAGGCTCGAAATCGCGTCCTTGTCTCCCGGCAGAGGCTCGGGCGACGTAATGCGCCAGACGCCGTCGGAGCCTTTCTCGACTCGCGTGGTTTCCGAACCGGGCCGTTGGATCTCGATCCGTGTGATGTCGTCCTGCTTCAGTTCCAGGAGCTTCGGCGAAGCCTTCTTTTCGGCCTCTTCCGTCTTCGGATGGCGGTTCGACCACCAGACGGCTCCCGCAAGCATGGCCAGCACGGCCGATGCGATCAGCAGACCTTTCGTCCGCATTCCTCTACCTCCTGCGCCACCAGACGGCGATGCCGAGCGCGATCACAACCAGAGGAATGACAAACTGCGAAACCGTCCGGACCATCCGCATCTGGTTCCGCGTGAGCTGGATGCGGCGGTCCTCCGGATCCTTGGGCCGGATGGAGATCAGGTCCTCGTCCGAACTGAGCCAGTTCAACATGTTCATGACGAGGTCCCGATTGCCGCCGAAACCCAGCGCGTAATTCGCCGCGAAATCCGAGGAGCCCGCAACGACAAAGCGCCCCTCCACCGCGTTGCCGTCCTTCTCCTTTCCCGTGCGGTACGTGCCCGCCGCGGCGACGCAGTAAGACTGCGGCTCGCCCTTGGGCATGGCAAGCGCGCCGGAAGCCAGGTTGAGATTGGTGGCTGCGATGGAATTGCGCGAAGTCGAAACGAGCTTTTCTACCGATGTCTTGTCGGTGGGCTTGGGCTCCAGGGAGCGAACAATCGGGAACGCCGTCGCCGTGCGCTTCATCTCGCGAACGATGGGATGTGTTTCATACCGCGTGCCCAGCGCGGTCTCCGGCCCCAGCCCGTACAGTCCGCCGATGCCGGAGGTATCGAGGATCAGGTCCCGGTTCAGCTTTACGCCCCAGTCTTCCATTACTTTCGCCAGCGCCGCGTTGTCTGACACGCTGTCCTTGCGCGTCTTCAGTGGCGGGTCCATCAGGAACAGTGCTCGGCCGCCTTCCTCGACATACTTCTTCAGCGCGTCCACCACGGGCTGCGGATAATCCGTACGCGGTCCTGCAACCACGACGATCGAGCACGCCTCGGGAATCTGCGGCTTCTCCAGCAGATTCACGGTGTCCGTCTTGTAGTTGTACTTCTCGATCAGCTCTTTGAGCGAAGAGTACGCCGGCCCGTCGCTGTCTTCCAGCGAATGCTCGCCCGCGCCGGTGGTGAAGCACACCGTCTTCACGCCCGACTTCAGCAGCCGGATCAGCGCCGAGGTGATCTCCTCCTCCGAGAGGCTCCGCGCCTCTTCGCGCTTCCCCGCAGTGGACAGGATCACAGTGCCGGTCCGCGTCACGCCGTACTGCTTGGCCAGGGTGGGCTTCTTGAATGGATCAATGTAGGCCACTTTCAGCCGCGGCGAGAGGTTGTCGTACCGGTCCAGAAGGTCCTTCGCACGGTTGAAGTCGGCCGTTTCGTCAAAGTACGCGATCTCGACATCCGCCTTCAGCCCGGAGACCACCTTGATCGTCTGATCGGCCAGCGAGTAGCGCTTGTTGGATGTGGAATCATACGACTTGTTGTACCGGTTGGCCAGAAAATTCACCGTGACCAGAATGGCCAGCACGACCAGAATGTAAGTCGATGCGAACGCCCCATAGCGGGCCTGACGGGATTTCAGGAACGGCACTTTCATTGTTCAAGCCCTCCACCGGAGCGACTCGAGGCTCCGCGACGTCAGGAAAATTCCCAGGAAAATCAGGGACAGGAAATACACGGCATCCTTGGAGTCAATCACGCCTTTCGAAAACGGCTCATAATGCCGGACCACCGACATGTAACCCATCACCGTGGCCCACGTGGCTGTTTCGTAACCGGCCACCCACTCGAAAACCCAGAGCAGAAGGCACACTCCGAACGTCACGGCTCCGGCGATGATCTGGTTGCGCGTCATCGTCGAGATCAGCGCGCCAGTGGCCAGCAGCCCGCCCGCCTGGAGCAGCAATCCGAGATAGCCCACCAGCATCGGACGCCAGTCCGGCTTGCCGTAGGCGAACAGGAAGCCCATGTCCAGCAGGCTGATCCCGAGGAGGCAGGAATACAGGATCAGCGCCGCCAGCCACTTGCCCAGGATCACTTCCATGTCGCGCACCGGCGAGGTCATCAGCAGCTCGATCGTGCCCGTCCGCTTCTCCTCGGCGAACAGCCGCATGGAGATCAGCGGAATCAGGAACAGCCCGATAACCGAGGTATTCATCAGCAGCGGCCGGATGATCATTTCATTCACATCCATCGGGAAACTCCGGCCCATCATGGTGGACTGCATGCTGATATTCACAAAATAGCCCACGGCATTCCAGAAAAAGAAGCCGAATATGGTGGCGTACATCGCCAGCAAGAGATAGGCGATGGGGGATGCGAAATAAGACTTCAGCTCTTTCCTGCAAATCGTCCAGATGTTTCTCATTGCCGCTCTCCTTTCGCCTCAGCCTCGCCGCCCTTCTCCGAGGCCGTGAGCTCCAGGAACACCTCCTCCAGGCTCATGGCGATGGAACGCAGCTCGTGGAGGGGCCAGCCGCATTCCACGATCCGCCGCGCCAGCGGCGCGCGCACGTTCTGCCCCGGAGAAGACTCCACCTCGAAGGAATGCTGCCCGTTGCGGCTGTCCCGGAGCGTGACGCGGGACACGCCCTGCACTGACTGAAGGACGCCGCGGATCTCGTCCGCGCCGGCGCCATCCACCGTCACTAGCACCGCCTCCTGCCCGCGCAAGCGCGAGGTCAGGTTTTCCACCGTGTCCTGCGCCACGATCCGCCCCTTGCTGATGATGATCACGTGGTCACAGGTCTGCTCCACTTCCGGCAGGATGTGCGTAGAAAGAATGATGGTGTGCTCGCCGGCGAGCGAGCGGATCAGTTGCCGCGTCTCATGGATCTGCTTGGGGTCGAGACCCGCCGTCGGCTCGTCGAGAATCAGCACGTCCGGGTTGTGCAGGATGGCCTGCGCCAGCCCCACTCTCTGCCGGTAGCCCTTCGAGAGCTTCGAAATCAGTTTCTTCCAAACGTCCGCGATGGCGCAGCGCTCGCTGACCTCGGCCACCCGCCGGCGCAGTTCCGCGTTGGGCACTCCTTTCAGCCGGGCGACGAACGTCAGATACTCGTGGACCTCCATTTCCGGGTAAAGCGGAGGAGTCTCCGGCAGGTAGCCGATGCGGCGCTTCACCTCCAGGGGCTGTTCCAGCACGTCGAACCCGGCCACTGCAGCCCGGCCCGACGTGGGCGGCATGAAACAGGTGAGAATGCGCATCGTCGTCGTCTTTCCGGCGCCGTTCGGCCCCAGAAAACCGACAATCTGGCCCTTGCCGACCTCGAAGCTGATGTCGTTTACAGCAACATTGCGGTCGTATCTTTTCGTCAAATTCTCGACCCTGATCATCGGATCATCCTCTGGTGCGGAAGTGAGGGACGTGGGATGTCCCGCCAGCGGCAGCGGGAACCAATGCCTTCGCTCAAGTGTTTGACGCTACATAGGATAGAAGAGCCTCGCAGGAAGTGTCAAACAGATCTTCCGCCTCGTTTGCGGCTGCCTGCGGCCGTTGCCTATCATGAAGAGGTTCCGCGGGCCGCCGCCAAGGGGCCATTTCGCGGCGCCATCAGCGCTGTTATGCCATGCGAACCTCCAACCTCGGATTCCTGACAGCCGAACTGGTCCTGAAGGACTTCAAGGTACGGTACCGGAACATGTCTCTCGGCGTGTTCTGGTCGCTGTTGAACCCGCTGACGATGATGGCCATTCTGACCTTTGTCTTCACGCAGGTCTTCCAAAGCCGCATTCCGCACTACCCGCTCTACGTCCTGTGCGGACTGATCCCCTATAACTTCTTCACGCTTTCCTGGGTGACAGCAACTCTTTCGATCTCTGAGAATCCCGCCCTGGTCAAACGCGTCCCGCTCCAGACAGCCCTGCTGCCCCTGGTTTCGGTTCTCTCCAACACACTGCATCTCGCCATCCAGCTCCTGCTGGTCTTGGCGCTCGTGCTATGGTACCGGCTGCCTGTCACGTGGCATTACGTCTGGCTGCCGGTGATTTGGGCGCTGGAGCTGCTGTTCATCTTCGGACTTTCGCTGGCCACCAGCAGCCTGCATGTGGTGGTACGCGACGTTCGGTACATGGTCGAGTCGGCGAACCTCGTCCTCTTCTGGCTGGTGCCGATCTTCTACAGCTTCGCGATGGTGCCGCAGCAGTTCAAGAGCCTTTACGAGTTCAACCCCGTGGCGGCGCTCGTCCTCGCCACGCAGTATGTGGTGCTGAACCACCGGACGCCGCCGCAGAGCCTGATGTGGAAGATGGCGCTGGTGTCCGCGGTCTTCCTGCTGGCAGGCCTATGGATACACACCCGCCTGCGCCACCGTTTCTACAGGTATCTCTGACATGGCCGAGACGATCCGCGCCGAAAACGTCTCCGTGATCTACCGCCCCCGCGGCAGCCGCAAACTGTTGCGCCAATATCTCCAGGACCGCCTCACGGGCAGGCACAACGAAGGCTTCTACGCGTTGCATGACGTCAGCTTCTCCTTGCCGCGCGGCGAGGGGCTGGCCGTGGTCGGCGCCAACGGCGCGGGCAAGAGCACCCTTCTGGCGGTCCTGGCGGGACTGTTGAGACCCGATCACGGCACGGTGCGCGTGCACGGGCGCATGAGCACGCTGATGGAACTCGGATCGGGCTTCCATCAGGACCTGACGGGCTGGGAGAACCTGCGGCTGTATGCCGCCATCCTTGGCATGACACGGGCCGAGGTGCGCGAGCGCACTGAAGCCATCGTCGATTTCGCCGAACTCCAGGGCTACATGGACCAGCCGATTCGCACCTACTCCTCCGGCATGGTGCTGCGGCTGGCCTTCTCCGTGGCCGTTCATGCCGAATGCGACGTGCTGCTGATCGACGAGATTCTCGCCGTCGGCGACGCCGCATTCCAGAAGAAGTGCCACCGCCGCCTGTCCGAGCTGCGGGAGAGGGGTTGCACGCTGGTCTGCGTGTCGCACCTGTCCGGAATGCTTGAGTCGCTGTGCACGCGAGGGCTTTGGCTGCACCACGGCCGCGCCGTTCGCAACGGCCCCTACCCGGAAGTGGCTGCAGACTACTCGGCGTTCATCAGCGGCGCCGGCCGCCACCTCTGGGACGCGCTCCCCTCCGCGCCCGTGCGCACGTCAGGATGAATCACGGCGCAGCGGACGCGTTGAAGCCCTCCACCCGCACCGCCGGCGCCTCGCCGCGGCAGTCCGCCTCCTGCACCTCGGTGCGGATCGTGACGGATTCTCCGGGCATCAGCGTCACATAGTTGTCCGAATACAGCGCGGGCAGGATCCGGTCCCTGCTCTTCTCGCGCACTGCCGTCAGGCGCGTGAGGATCGCCGGAACGCGCTCCGGGTTGCGGAGAGTCGTTTCCAGAATCCACGCGCCTCCCTCGCGCGTGGAGCGCGTGGAAGACTCCAGCCGGACGCGCGGCAACGCCTTCAGCGCTGTGAAGTCATCGCCCGCGGCGCTTCGCCAATAGAGGTTCGATGAAAGGGGCGTGTCGCCCTTCCGCAGCTCCAGGCGGATGAAATACACGGGCGGGACATTGGCCGGGATTTCGAGGGTGAGCGGAACCGCGACGGAGTCCTCCTTGCTGTCGAGCCCTGCCGTGTTCTCGCGCAGCGCCTCGCCATTCAGCCCCAGGATCCGCGCCGTGACCGTCAGCCCGAATGCGTCGCCGGCATGGTAGTTGACCACCTCCACCGCGTTGTTCAGAGGATTCCACTGCACATGCAGCGGCTCGTTAGCCTTCTTCGCGCCAAAATAAGCGGCCGTGGGCTCCAGGAAATAGTCGTAAGTCTGCCACACGAACGACGGCCACGCCGGGTGGCTCATCCAGATCAGCAGCCCCATGCGGTTGCGGCTCTGCGCCTCGAACATTGCGCGGTAGCCCTCGTAGTTCAGGAACTGCGCCAGCTGCGTCCATTCGCGCGCGTCGCGCGCCGGCCCGAAGCGCGTCTCGATCAGCCCGCGGAACGACTCGCCGCCCTGAGCGCCGGTGAGGCAGAAATCGTGAAGGCCCCACATCTGCCCCTGCGGCCAGGACGGCTCCTCGGGAATGAACTCGCGCAGGCTCTCCCAGGTGACGATGTTCGGCATGCCCATTTCGCTGTGGAACTTCGGCGTGGCGCGCTCCTTGAAGTAATACTCCAGCGGCATGGCGCGGTAAGGCCCGTGGCCGCTCACCACTTCGTCGGCCGAGCTGCTGATGTAGTGCAGCCCCGGATGCAGCTCCGCCACCAGACCTCGCAGCTCCCGGTCCAGCGGCGCTGGAGGGAAGCCCTCGTTGCGCCCGCAATATAGGCCCACGGAAGCGTGGCGCCGGATGCGCGCGATCAGGTCCCGGGCGTTATCGAGGAACATGGCGTGGTCGTCCGGATCCGGCCCGTCCCACGGATTGGCCAGCCAGAAGTCCTGCCACACGACAATGCCGTGCCGGTCGCAGGCTTCGTAAAACTCGTCTTCTCCGATCATCCCCACCCAGTTCCGGATCATCGTGAAGTTTTGATCCCGGTGATACCGAACCGCCGCATCATACTCGCGCGCGCGGTAGCGTAGCATCGACTCGCTGAAGCCCCAGTTGCCACCGCGCGGCACGAAGCGGCGCCCGTTGATCCACATTCGCAGCGCGCCGCCTTCCTCGCTGTAGCGGAACTCGCGCACGCCTGCCTGGAACTCCATGCGCTGGGATAGGGCGCCATCCATCTCGAAACGCACGTTCACGCGGTACAGATACGGCTCGCCATAGCCGTTCGGCCACCACAGCCTCGGCTTTTCGAGCCTCAGCTCTGCCGGCGCGGCTCGCACTTCGCCCGCCTTCAATGACAGAGGCAGAGAGAATTCCCGCTCGCCGAATGTTCCGCGCAGCACGCCCGAAACCGGGCGGCTTGCGTGGTTCTCCACAAGGAACTCCAGCCGGACATCCGCCGCCGCGCGGTCCGTGCTGACCCGGCTCGACACGAGCGGATCGAACAAGGTCACCGGACCCGTCGAAGAGAGAAACACCCGGTTCCAGATCCCCGTGTTTCGGCCGCGGATCGTCGGGATCCAGTCCCAGCCGATCGAGGCATGGAAGGTCGGGTTGTCGGCGCCCAGCGCGCCGCCGTTCTTGTCGGGATTCTGGAACGTCTTTTCCTTCACACTGCCCGGCGTTGCGTTCTTCTCTACCAGCACCGCCAGCGCATTTCTCTCTCCCCAACGAACCTTCCCCGTCACGTCGAACCGGCCCCGCTGGAATGCCCCGTCAATCCGGCCCAGGAACTCGCCGTTGAGCCAGACCTGCGCCTTCCAGTTGATTCCGTCGAAATGCAGCCAGAGTTTCTCGTTTTTCAGGACCGGACGCGGAACAAATTCATTCCGGTACCAGAAATCCGAATAAAAGAAAGAATCGGAAATCATTAGTTGATTATCGCTGTAATTCGGATCTGGAATCGCCCCGATGTTCAGATAAGATACAAGCACCGTGCCGGGCACGGTAGCCGGAATCCATTCGCGGTCCGCAAACGCCGGGCGGCTGACCTCCTCTCCTCGCGCCGCCACAAGGCTCGCCCGCTGCAGGCGCCACGCGCCTCCCGAAAGCAGCAGCCGCCCGCCTTCGGGCTTCGGCTGCGGCCTGGGAGACCAAACCGGCCCTCCGCGGCCGTAAACTTCGAATTCGGAAAGAATATAGCCCTCGTTGCGTTCCGGTTTCGTCAGGAGCGCGCCTACATAGCGGATCTTCACCGGCGAGGGCAGGCGGATCTCATCCACGGCGCCATTGCCGGCAGGCAGAGGCGCCGCATCCTGCCACTGCTTGCCGTCGGCCGAAACCTGTACGCGTCCCGCCGCCGCACGCCAGATCCAGTGAAGCACGAAGCGGTCCACCTGGCATTCGGCCCCGAGATCCACCATCACCCATTCCTCCCCCGCCCCGGCGCTCTTCCAGGCGCTTGTGAAGGGGTGCGGACCGCTCGACTGGAGGCGCTTTCCGGCGAAGTACGGCGTGATCTCCCCGACGCGCCATTGCGTCACGGAAGGGGCCTCGAACTCGACCCGAAACCACCGTGCCGCAACTGCCGGCGAAAGCGCCACGCTAGCCAGGAACTCTTGCTTCGGCCGATCCCGGCTCTCCAGGCGCCCCGCTTCACGCCAGGCTACCCCGTCGTCGGAAATCTTCACGACCAGCGTCCATCCGGCATCCCCCTGGGCGCGGACATTCAGTCTCGCTTCTACGTCGATCCGGTCCGCCTGCATGGGTCCGTCGCCGCCCAAAAAGCCCGCCTGCACCCATCCCCGCGGTCCGTTGATGTCCACTGACGTCACCCAGTTGCCGTCCAGCAGCCACTCGCGTTCGTTCTTTTCGAGCGCCTGCTTTTCGCTGCTCCCGCTCGCGAGCCAGCGCGGCAGCCGCTGCTCGCGGATGCCGTCGGTCACGAGTTGCGCCGTCAGGTTGTAGTCATAACTCGACGAGTGCCACGCCGTCCGGTGCAGGGCCAGATTTCTGTATGTGGTGTCATCGATCCGGGCCACAGGAGAGAAATCTTCCTGCGGATCGCCCGGATAAACGCCCACGCCGCGCGTTTGTATCTGACCCATCGCGCACCCCGCAAAAAGGACGGCAAGCCACGCAGAATTGCGCATCGGAATCTCCTCGAAACAGCGATCATACACCCGCCGTTTGCGGGCTGCCGCCTGCCGCCAGGCCCCTATTTCGGGTCGCCTTCCTCCACCCAAGCAAGGTTGAAATGAGCGTGGCGGATGGTCTTGCGCGGCTGCCCCTCCGGCAGGTGGTTGAGAAAAACGCTGTAGCTCGCGTGAATCGTGCCGTCGGGCGCCTGGAGGATTGAAGGATAGTGGAAGGAACCGGCGCGCTCGGCGCGCGTGTCGAGTTCAATGTGCCGCTTCCACTTCCACGTCGCGCCTTCGTCATCGGAGATCGTCAGCGCGAGGGAATGCCGTCCCCTCTCCGTGTCGTTGTTGATCATCAGCCAGCGCCCGTCCTGCAGCTGAATGATCTCCACCCCCGTGCCCGAATTGGGAATGTCTGTATCTTCCGCGAGCGACCATGTCTCTCCATCGTCTTTCGAGTAGCTCACCTGCAGCCGCTTCGGCGGCGGACCGTTGTCGCGCATGTAGGCCACCAGCGTGCCGTCCTTCTTCCTAGCGAACGTCGGCTGAATGCCGGCGACGCTCGCGATCGGCCGCGAGCCGCGCCAGGTGAGCCCGCCATCGTCGCTGATCGCCACCAGCGAGAAGTCGAAGCCGTCGGAATACATCGGCAACAGGATCCGCCCCGAAGGCAATTGAAGCGGATGCGCCCGCGTCATCCATCCCAGCCGCGACGTCAGCTTGTCCTTCGCCATCTCGGCGATCCGCGCCGCCTGCTTCTCCCACGCCGTGCCCTTGGCGCGGCGCGCGAGCTCCGCCGCGGCCTCCTCGATTCCCGCCGGCTTCGGCAGCACCAGCCCGGCGCGGTCCCACCGCGGCACGCCATGCCCGGAGTACTTCTCCGCCATGCGGAAGTTCGTCACCGCGCTCTCCCACAGGTTGGCGAGAATCGTCTGCCAGAACAGCCAGAGCCTCCCCTGCCGGTCGACAAACAGCACGGGATTGGTGTCCGGATAGCCGGGTTCGTCCGCCAGAACAAAAGGCTTAGACCATGTTTTGGCCCCGCACGGCTTCACCGCGCCCATGATCTGCACGTCGTCCGCCGTCCGCTCGCCCGAGCCGCGGTACCAGCAGACCATCAGCCCTCCATCCGGCAGCCGCACGATGGCCGAAGCGTGGTTGTGCTTCGCGTCGAGCGGGAAGATGTCTTCTTTCTCCAGGAAGGGCCTCTCGTCCGCGCCGGCGCGCGCCAGCGCAAGTATCGCAAACAGCGCCAGGGCATTTCGCATGGCTCCCACTATTCTTTCATGCGCCCGCGAACGAACGGCAGCGCCAGCAGGCCGAAGACGACCGCCGCCACGGCGTCTCCCGTCAGGATGTACCACGGCCACGGCCCCATGTAATCCAGCAGCGACGGCGCGTGCGGCTTCCCGCAAAGATACATGTAATTCGTGTGGAACACGAGATTGAACGCGCCGACGAACGCCGCCCACGCGTGCAACAGGAGCATCGCCCGCCAGAATGCCCGCGGGCGCGGGCGCGCCAGCCCCGACCATGCCAGAAACACCAGCGCCGCGATCACGCCTCCATGCGCCGTGAAAAAGTACATCGTCGGGTAGGACCAGAACGGCGCCCACAACTCTGGTGTCAACACTGCCATCGAGGCGCCGCCGATTCCCACAAACCAGGTGGCATCGAAGAGCCAGCGGTTCAGCGTGAGCAGAGTGAAGACGGTGAGCCACAGCGAAAGGTCGCACAGATTCAGGGGCAGCGCCTCCGGGAACCGCACGCCTTCCGTATAGAGCCGGTACGCGTACCAGACCAGCTCGTTGACCGCCAGAAACACGCCCGCAGCCAGGCGCACCGCCCGCCCGCGGCGCGCGCCCGGCCCCGCAGCCAGCCGCAGCAACGCCGCCGCAGCGGGAATTGCCAGAATCACGCCCCAGTGGCGCACGCCGAAAAGGACAAAGTCCGTCTGCAAGGCCTCACCGCAATTTCACGGGAGCGCCGCCCGCCTCCCGGCTGCGCTGGGCGGCGTCCATGAAGGAAAACATTTCCAGCGTTTCCTGTTCCGGCACCGGCGGCACGCCGGTCTGGAAGAATTTCGCGATCTGCTCCACCAGCCCGCGGTAGCCGGTGTAGAGGTCCTTCCGCGCCGTCCGGATCTCCTTGCCGGCGAACGCCACCGCCCCGTAGCCCGAATACGGCCGCCCCAGCCGGATGGCTGCCACGCGGCCGTCTTTCCAGCGCGCGGAAACGATCTCGGCATCCGTCGCGTAAGTGCGCGCCACCTCTTCGCACCCCGTGCCCATCAGCGTGTATAGGATCTCGACGGCGTGGATGCCGTACCAGGACAGGTCCAGCTTGTGGGTCGGCTCCAGCAGCCCCGGCCCCCACACCAGCGCGCCGTCCACCCCAGCCCGCTTCAAGTCCGGCAGCAGGGACGAATAGCGCAGCGCCGACGAGCTGAACCATCGCACGCCGTGCTTCTGCGCCAGCCGTGCGATCTCGCGCGCATCCTCTAGCGTCGAAGCCAGCGGCTTGTCAATGAATACCGGCTTGCCGGACCGCGCGACCTCGCGAAACTGCTCCAGGTGCACCCGCCCGTCGACGCTTTCCAGCAACACGGCGTCCACCTTGCCAAGCAGCCTCGGAATATCCGGTACAATTTCGACGCCGAACTTCGACTCGAGCTCCGCTGCATACTTCTCCACGCGGTCCCGGCTCGACGCCAGATCCGGGCTTCCCCCTTTATATGCCGCCACCACTCGCGCGCCCGGCACATGGTCCTTGTGGTTCGGGTCGTTCAGAATGGAAGTGAATGCGATGACGTGCGAGGTGTCCGTGCCCACGATGCCGAGCCGCAGGTCGGCCGCGCCGGCGAGCATCGCCGACACCAGAACGAGGGAGCAGAGCTTCATGGGCGCATTCTACAGGGATCGCGCCCGCGCGTGAACGAGGGGCTGCGTGCTGGACATCGTCAAGGTCACATTCTCGGTGACGCCGGAGTCTGTGGAAGAGGGCTACCGCGCCGGCATCTTTCCCATGGGCCATGAGGAAGAGCGCGCCTTTACCTGGCATGAGCCCGATCCCCGCGGCATCATCCCCCTGGATTCGTTCCATGTCCCCGCCTCCCTGCGACGCACGCTGCGCCGCGGCGGCTTCACAGTCACCGCCGACCAGGCGTTCCGCGATTCCGTGGCCGCCTGCGCGGCGCGCCCGGGCGTCTGGATCACGCCCAAGCTCCGCGCCGTCTACGAAGAACTGCACCGTCAGGGCAAAGCGCACTCATTGGAGGTGTGGATTGGCGATCAGCTCGCGGGCGGCATTTTCGGCGTCCACCTCGGAGGCGCTTTCTTCGCCGAATCGAAGTTCCACCGCGTGACGGACATGTCGAAGGTGGCGCTCCTCTCGCTGCTGGAAAGGCTTCGCGCCGCGGGCTTCGCTTTGTTCGACGTGCAGTACTGGACGCCGCACCTTGCACAATTCGGCGCTGTGGAGATCAGCAAGAGCGAATATCGCGCGCGCCTCCGCGCTGCCCTGGCGCTCGACTGCCCCTTCTGAGAAATCGGGCGCATGCCCGTATGCGCCCGCGTCAGCCCCCTCGCAGCCGGCAAGATCCCGCAACGCAAAGAACACGAATGCGGCCATCGGGAGCACCCGGAATCCACTGGTAGCGCTGTTGGCTGAGGCGCTCCGCTCTGATCGGCACGATCTGCTGTTCGCTCGCGACGAGTCCCGGTGGGGCGGGCACGCGCCGGATGGGAAAACGCACTCTCATCGGCGGACTCAGAGGCAGCCGCCAAATCTGTCATGTTAGGATGAGGTTTTGGTTGCATTTCTCCCGCCCTCCGTCTGGGCGATGATGCTTCCCAATGAAACTCTCCAAAGCCCTGCGCGCAACTCTTTCTCTGCTCGCTCTGACAGCCTTCCGGGAGCCAGCCTCGGGGCAGACGACTCTCACGCTGGCTGAGGCGCTGGATCTGGCCGAGAAGGGCAACCCCTCACTGGCTGCGGCAGCCGCTGTGGTGAGCAGCGCGGAGGCTGGCATCACAACAGCGCGCGCTTGGCCGAACCCCATGGCCAGCTCGCAATCGGGCAGGCAGCTCGTGCGCGTGCCGGGAAACGTCACAGGCATGGTGCAGATCCTGAGCTTCCAGCAGCCGCTGGAAATCGGCGCCTTGCGCCCCTCTCGCATCGCTTTCGCGCAGAGCTCCAGGGAAGTTGCCGAACTGCAGCGGCAGGTGCGCCGGATCGCTGTGCTCAGCCAGGTGCGCCGCTCGTTTTACGAAGTCTTGCGGCGCAACGGTGAACTGTCCATCTTGCGGGAGAACCTGGCGCTGGTGGAGTCCCTGCGAAACCGCATCGCCGTGCAAGTGGAAGTCGGAGAAGCCGCGCGGCTTGAACTGGTGCGCGCCGACGCGGAAATCGCGAGCGCCCGCGCACAGGTCAATGCCGCGCGCATTCGCCGCGTCTCTGCTCTCGCTGCCTTTCGTGCAGCGGTCGGAGTTCCTCTGGCGAGCGATCTGTCGGTCTCCGGCGAACTCGATCCGAACAGGTTTATCCCTCCGCTGGCTGAAATCACGTCCGCAGCACTGCAAGAACACCCGGTTCTCCGTCTGGCAAGAAGCGAGCGAATGCGAGCGGAATCCCGGATCTCCTATGAAAAATCCCTGCGCCTGCCGCAGCCGGTCGTGCGAACCGACTATGAGCGCTATCCGGACGTGCCCAATTTCCGCTTCGGCATCGATATTCCCGTCCCGCTCTGGAACCGCCGCAAAGGGCCGATCGCCGAGGCCGAGGCGACGCTCAAAGAAGCCGCAGCCAACGAGGAGATGCGGCGCGTTGAGCTTTTGGCTGCGCTGGAAGGAGCCTACCGGCGCATCGAAGGAGCTGAAGAGCAGATCCGCGCTTACGAAAAAGGCGTCCTGCCGGAAGCGGAAGCGGCTCTCCGCGCCGCCCAGACCGCCTTCCAGCTCGGCGAGCGCGGCATCATCGAGGTCCTCGACGCCCAGCGCCTTCTGCGCTCTGCCAGGGTCGAGTACCTCAACGCCCGCTTCGACCGGCAGGCGGCAATCATCGATCTCGACGAGCTGCGCGGCGCCGACCCGCTGGCCATCTACCGCAAGTGAGAGCGATAATGCTAAGCCTTCGACTCCTTCTTCCCGCGCTTACCTTCACGTTCGCGGCCGGTTGCTCCCGCACTCCCGCTCCTGTTGCGGAAGCCCAGTCCGCGCAGGCTCAGGCTGCCGACCCCAACTCCATCGTGCTGGACGACGCCTTGCGGCAAAGAGTTCGGATCGGCAAGCCTGAATGGAAGGAGGTGGCTTCCGATCTGATCGTCTCCGGCCGCGTGGAGGTGGCCGCCACGCGCACTAGCCGCATCGGCTCGCCCGTGTTGGGCAGGATCACGCAGGTCCTTGTAGAGGAAGGCGAGGAGGTGCAGGAGGGGCAGCGGCTGGCGCTCCTTCACAGCACGGGATTGAACGAGGCGCAGCTGGGATTCCTCAAGGCCTTGTCGCAGAAGATGGTGGCCGAGCGCGCCGTGGCCCGGGCGCGCACGCTGCTGCAGGCGGATGTGATCGGCGCCGCCGAACTCCAGCGCCGCGAAGCCGAGCTGGCCCAGGCAACCGCGGAGCTGGAGGCGGCCCGCGATGAACTCGCCCTCTTGGGCATGCCTGCCGAGGCCATTCACGAGCTCGAGCGGACCCGTGCGCTCAAGTCCGTCACCTGGATCGTTTCCAATCGAGACGGTACGGTAATTCACCGGCGCGCCGCGGTGGGGCAGGTGGTCCAGCCCGCAGACACGATCTTCGAAATTGCGGATCTCCGCCAGGTGTGGGTGGTGGCGGACGTCCCGGAGAAAGAAGTCGGGCTGGTTTCGGTTGGCATGCCTTTGACCGTGGAGTTCGACGCATTGCCCGGCAGGCGCATCTCCGGGCGGCTCTCCTTTGTCAGCCCGCTTGTGAACCCCGAGACGCGCACGGTGATGGTGCGCGTCGAGCTCGCCAATCCGGAAAAGCTCTTCAAGCCGGCCATGCTCGCCACCATGACCCTGCACGGCCATGCCCGCCCCATGCTCACACTGCCCGAGGACGCCTTTGTTCGCGAAGGCGAACGGGAGTTCGTTTTCTTCCGCGCCGACGGCGGCCGCTTTTTGCTCACCCCCACGAAGTCCATCCCCGCCGGAGGCGGCAGCAGGGCGGTCCTCGAACCGGACATCACCGGCCGCGAGGCAGTCGTTGCCGGAGCGTTCCATCTCAACAATGAGCGCCGCAGGCGCAACATCCGCGGCACGGAGTGAAGGCTCGGCATGCTGAGGAAAATCGTCGACGCGGCCCTCCGCCACCGCTCCGTCGTCATCGTGCTCTCGCTCGGCCTGCTCGGGCTGAGCCTCGATGCGTTCCGCCGGCTTCCGGTGGACGCATTCCCGGACGTGACCAACGTGCAGGTCCAGGTCGCCACTGTCGTGCCCGGCCGGTCGCCGGACGAAGTGGAACGGCTGGCCACCATCCCGCTGGAAATCGGCATAACCGGATTGCCCGGCATGACCGAGATGCGCTCCCAGAATGAACCGGGCCTTTCTATCATCACCCTCGTCTTCACCGATGACACCCCCGTCTATTTCGCCCGTCAGATGGTCTCCGAACGGCTCGACGATGTCCGCACCCGTCTTCCGGAGGCCATCAGCCCCGTGCTCGGCCCCGTCTCCACGGCGCTGAGCGAAGTCTATCAGTACACCCTTGAACGCCCGGACGACGGCGAGCGCCCCCTCACCAAAGAGGAACTCATGGAACGCCGCACCATCCAGGATTGGGTGGTCCGCCCGCTGCTCCGTTCCATCCCGGGCGTCGCCGAGATCAACAGCACCGGAGGCCACGTGCGCCAGTACCAGGTGCTCGTCGATCCGGTGAAGATGCGCTACTACGGCGTCACCATCGGCGACGTGCACCGGGCGTTGAGCCGGAACAACGACAACACCAGCGGCGGAATCGTCCCGCGCGGGCCGGAAGTGTTGCTCGTCCGCGGCCTCGGGCTTCTTCGCGGCATCGAGGACATCCGCTCCGTGGTCATCAAGGAATTCCGGAACACGCCCGTGTATCTCAAGGACCTCGCCCAGGTCCGCATCGGCGAGGAGGTCCGTTACGGCGCCATGCTCAAGGGCGGCTACACGGAAGCGGTCGGCGGCATTATCTCCATGGTTGCCGGCGGCAACGCCAAGGAAATTGTCAGCAGGATCAAGCAGCGTGTTGAAGAAATCAATGCCAACAATATGCTGCCCGGCGGCCTGAAAATCGTCCCTTATTACGACCGCTCCGAACTCGTGGACGCCGCTTTGGCTACGATCGGGCGCGTGCTTGTCGAGGGCATCATTCTGGTCGTCATCGTCCTGTTCCTCTTCCTCGGCGACCTGCGCTCGTCCCTGATCGTGGTCGCCACGCTGATCCTCACGCCCGCCGTAACGTTCCTCGTCATGGAGCACAGCGGCATGAGCGCCAATCTCATGTCCCTCGGAGGGCTCGCCATCGCCATCGGCCTCATGGTGGACGGCTCCGTCGTCATTGTCGAGAACGTCTTCGCGCAGCTCGGCCACCGGAAAGGCGAACCGAAAGCCAGAGTCATTCTGGACGCCGTCTCGGAGGTGGGCGCCCCGGTGATTTTCGGCATTACCGTCATCATTGTCGTTTTCCTGCCCCTGATGACCTTGCAGGGCATGGAAGGCAAGATGTTCTCCCCTCTCGCCTACACCATCGCCATCGCGCTCGCGGTTTCGCTCGCCGTCAGCCTGCTGCTCTCCCCCGTTCTCTGCTCCTTCTTCCTGAAGGGCGGTGCGGAGCATGAGACCCCCCTCGTCTCCTGGAGCAAGCGGCTCTATCTGGGAATCGCGAGGCGCACCATCCTCCGCCCGAAAATCACAGCCTCTTCCGCAGTCCTTCTCTTTGCAGCATCCCTGGCCTTGTTCCCGTTCCTCGGAACCTCCTTCATCCCGGAGTTCAAGGAAGGTACGATCTCCCCCAATATGGACCGCGCCCCGAACATCAGCCTGGACGAGTCCCTCCGCATGGAAGCCGAAGCGATCCGCGAAATCCACAAGATCCCCGGCGTGAAACACGTCGTCTCGCGTCTCGGCCGCGGCGAATCGCCCGTCGATCCCGCCGGCTACAACGAGACCGACATGATGATCCAGCTGCTGCCCCTGGAGCAGCGCCCGGGCATCACGCAGGAGATGGTCGAGGAAAAGGTGCGCAAGATCCTGGATCGCTTCCCGGGCGTCAATGTCGTCATGGCGCAGCCGATCTCCGACCGCGTCGATGAAATGGTCACCGGCGTCCGCGCCGACGTCGCCGTGAAGATCTTCGGCGACGATCTCGACAAGCTGCTCGAGGCCGCCCGCGAGACGGCGCGAGTCGCCCTGCGCATCCGCGGAACCGGCGACGTCAAAATCGACCGCGTCGCCGGTCAAATGAATATCGACGCCTCCATCGACCGCGCCGCCATCGCGCGCTACGGCCTCAATGTCGAGGACGTCAACGACGTGATCGAAGCCGCCGTCGGCGGCAAGCCCGCCACCGAAATCTACGAGGGCGAACGCCGCTTCGAGGCGGTCGTGCGCTACGCCGAGGAATACCGCAACTCCGTCGAGCGCATCCGCTCCATCCTGCTGGAAACTCCCACCGGCGCCCTCGTCCCCCTTTCCGCTCTCGCCGACACGCGCATCCGCGAAGGCCTTTCGCAGGTCAAGCGCGAGGGCGGCAGGCGCAGGGTCGTCGTCGGCATCAACATCCGCGACCGCGACCTTGGCGGGTACGTCGCCGAGCTGCAATCCGTGCTGCGCCAGCGCGTGCCGCTCCCCGAAGGCTACTACTTCGAATTCGGCGGCCAGTTCGACAATCTCGAGCGCGCCCGCAGGCACCTGATGATCATCGTCCCCGTTACCATCGGCGTCATCTACTTCCTGCTCTTCCTGCTCTTCCAGAGCTTGCGCCCGGCCTTCCTTATCATCTCGGTTCTCCCCTTCGCCTCCATCGGCGGGGTGTTCGCTCTCTTCATCACCGGGTTGTATCTGTCCGTTCCTGCCTCGGTGGGCTTCATCGCGTTGTGGGGCATCGCCGTATTGAACGGCGTCGTGCTCGTCAGTCAGATCCGCGGTCTCCGGGAAGCCGGGCTGAGCCTCGCGGAAGCCGTCGAACGTGGCACCGCCCAGCGTTTCCGCCCCGTGATGATGACCGCCACCATCGCAGCCCTCGGCCTGATCCCGTTCCTCTTTGCCACCGGGCCGGGATCGGAAGTGCAAAAGCCCCTTGCCGTCGTCGTCATCGGCGGGCTGATTTCCTCCACGGCCCTGACTCTGGTCGTGCTGCCCGCCATCTATCGCTGGTTCGACGATATCGCCTGACGCCGGCGCGGACCCGTCAGCGCCGTCCGGGCCTCAGCCACCGGTCCAGCCACGCGAAGGCGTCCTCCTGCATCGGCACGTCAAAGCGGTGAGGTCCGTCGTAGAAGTGCGCACCGAAGAAATCTTTCGCGCGGGCTTTTTCGTAAATCGCCTTCAGCTTTTCCACGGCTCCCTGCATGCCATCAGGCGGGAACAATGCGTCGCCACGGCATTGCAGCACCATCAGCGGACGCCCGGCGCGCAACCCGGCCAGATCCGGCAGGTCCATCCAGCGGTGCAAGCCGGGCACGAAATGCACAAACGAATGGGTGTCCATGTGGGCCCGCATCATGGACCTCACCGTGGAAAGAAATCCCGCAATGCAGCAGGCGCGGATACGGTCATCGAGTGCGCCGAGAAACAGCGAACGCCACCCTCCAAAGGAAACGCCCACGCAGCCGATCCGCTTCGGATCCACCTCGGGTCTCGTGCATAGATAATCAACCGTGCGGATGTCGTCCCATGCGGTGACGCCCGGCCATGTGAGGCCCGCATAGGTCAACGTCTTCACGACAGTCGGTTCCTTCGCCCGGCACTTTGCGTTCAATCGCCGGACATCCTCCGCGCTCAGCTTCTCTCTGTCCCAGCCCGCGGGGAGGTCTTCCGGCGCCACGTACCGGCGCTCGCCGAACGGAAAGGCATCGATCGTGATGACCACATAGCCGCGGCGCGCCAGCTCGGTGGCCGTGGGCCTTCCGCCGTAATTCACCGCATGATACTCCGTCATGGTGGAGTGATTCGCGCTGAAGTCGATCACCTTTTCCTTGCCGAACAGAAACATGCCGCCGTGCGAGTGCAGATCGACAACCGCCGGAGCAGGCGTCTTCAAATCCGCGCGCCGCAAGACATAGCCCGGAACAGGCACGCCCGGCGCCGTGGCGAACAGGATCTTCTCGAACACAATGCCGCTCGCTTCGAACCGGACCACCGTTTCGGCCTTCGGATCAACGCGCGCCGGCGCGGGACCGAGCTCGGAGAGCAAAGCCCTTCGCGCCTCTCGTCGCCATCTTTCCACGTCGCGGAACCGCGCCTGCAGGAACGAGAGAGGATACTCCGCCGGCGGAGCGAGCGCTTCGATCGCGGGAAAAAGATTGCCGGAGTCCGCTTGGACCGCATCGGGCTGCCTCCCTTCCGGGGGCATCCCCCGGGTGGCGGACGAGACAAGCGCCGCGTTCAGCAGCTGGCGGCGGTTGAAGCAGGCGGAAGACATTCCTTCATTATGCCGCGCTGCTGTGGGGCGCTTCGAACCGGCGCTTGACGCCCGCAAAAGAAATCCCCGGCAGCGCAGCCGCCCCGCCGGGGAACTGACTCTGGAACTCGGAGAATGCCTATGTGGACATCGACGCCAGGAACTCGGCGTTGTTGCGAGTCTTCGCCAGCTTGTCCAGCAACAGCTCGATCGATTCGACCGGGCTGAGCGGCGCCAGCACCTTGCGCAGAATCCAGATCCGGTTCAGCTCCTCGCGCGGGATCAGCAACTCGTCCTTGCGCGTGCCGCTCTTGTTGATGTCGATCGCCGGGAAGATGCGCTTGTCCACCAGCCGGCGGTCCAGGTGCACCTCCATGTTGCCGGTGCCCTTGAACTCCTCGAAGATCACGTCGTCCATGCGCGAGCCCGTGTCGATCAGCGCCGTGGCGATGATCGTCAGCGAGCCGCCCTCCTCGATGTTGCGCGCCGCGCCGAAGAAGCGCTTCGGCCGCTGCAGCGCGTTCGAGTCGACGCCGCCCGACAGCACCTTGCCCGACGGCGGCACCACGGTGTTGTACGCGCGCGCCAGGCGTGTGATCGAATCCAGCAGGATCACCACGTCGCGCTTGTGCTCCACCAGCCGCTTCGCCTTCTCGATCACCATCTCCGCCACCTGCACGTGCCGCTGCGCCGGCTCGTCGAACGTGGAGCTGATCACCTCGCCCTTCACAGAGCGCTGCATGTCGGTCACTTCCTCCGGGCGCTCGTCGATCAGCAGCACGATGAGGATGATCTCCGGGTGGTTGGCGGCGATGGAGTGCGCGATGGATTGCAGCATCATCGTCTTGCCCGTGCGCGGCGGGCTGACGATGAGGCCGCGCTGCCCCTTGCCGATGGGCGTCAGCATGTCCATGATGCGCCCCGTGAAGTTGTCGCGCGTGGTCTCCAGCCGGATCCGTTCCAGCGGATAGAGGGGCGTCAGGTTGTCGAAGAAGATCTTGTTCCGCGCCTGCTCGGGCGGCTCGAAGTTGATCGCGTCCACTTTGATCAGGGCGAAGTAGCGCTCGCCCTCTTTCGGCGGGCGGATCTGCCCGCTCACCGTGTCGCCCGTGCGCAGGTCGAAACGGCGGATCTGCGACGGCGACACATATACGTCATCCGGTCCGGGCAGGTAGTTGTACTCCGGAGCGCGCAGGAAGCCGAAGCCATCGGGCAAGCATTCGATAACGCCCTCGGAGAAGATCAACCCGGCCTTCTCCGCCTGCGCCTGAAGGATCTTGAAGATCAGCTCCTGCTTGCGCATGCCGGCGACGCCGGGAATCTCCAGGTCGCGCGCAATCTGGTTGAGCCGGGAGATGGACATCTCCTTCAGCTCGCCGAGATCGAGGTTGCCGCGCTTGTTCAGGGCGCCCTGCCGCGGCGCTTCCTCCTGCTGCGGCGGCTCCGCGCGCTCGGCCGCCTCGGCGGCCTTCGGCTCGGCATCGTTGTCCTTCGCCGGCTGGCCCTCGGGCTTCGCCTTGGCCTCCGCCGTCTTCCGGCGTGTCGGCGTCCCCTCTCGTACAGCGTTCTCTGCAGGACGGGCTTCAACCGCCTGGCTCTTCTCCTCGGTGGCGGGGTCCTGGTTCACCGAGCCGTTCTTTTCCAGATCGTTTGCCAAATCTCTTTCACTCCTTGGCCTGTCAGGCCCGAAAACCAGAACAGGTCCCCTTCGGGATATGACCCGCGGATGGCTTTCTGGCTTTCGTTTCGCTCTCTCTGGTTCAGCTTGTCCGTCTTCGTCGCCACAACAGCGTACGGCCGGCGATGCGCCTCCAGCCACTCTTTCAGCTGAAGGTCGGATTCCATCCAGCCGCGCCGCGCGTCGAGCAGCACGAAGCACAGCGCCAAACCCTCGCGGTCGAGCAGGTAGCTCTCGACGAGCTCCTGCCAGCCCCGTTTCACCGCTTTCGGGGCCTCTGCAAATCCGTAGCCGGGCAGATCGGCGAAGATCACCCGGCCATCGACCTCAAAGAAATTGATGGCCTGCGTTCTGCCGGGCGTGCCGGAGGTGCGGGCCAGCTTCTGCCCCAGGAGGCAGTTTAGCAGGGTGGACTTCCCCACATTGCTGCGCCCCAGGAACGCCACCTCGGGCAGGCCCGGAGCCGGCAACCGCCGCGCATCCGTCACCGTCAGAAGGAATCTGGCTTGCGGACGCACGACACCGCCGCTCCAACGCCGCTCTCAGTGGGCCCGGCTTTCGTCCGCGGGCAGCTCCGGCGCCACCTCCAGGGGATGGGCCGGCGGCCTCGCGGCCAGCGCCTCCAGATCGCCCGCCAGGGCGATTCTCAACACCTCGTCCATCCATTCGACGAAGTGCAGCTTCATTTCGTTCCGGATGTTCTCCGGAACGTCGGCCAGATCTTTCTCATTATCGCGCGGCAGCACGACCTCGAAGATCCCGTGGCGGTGTGCCGCCAGAAGCTTTTCCTTGACGCCGCCGATGGGAAGCACGCGGCCGCGCAGCGTGATCTCGCCCGTCATGGCCAGATCGCCGCGCACCGGCAGCCGTGTCAGCGCCGATGCCAGCGTCGTCGCGATCGTGATCCCCGCAGAGGGACCATCCTTCGGAATCGCGCCCTCCGGCACATGCACGTGGATGTCCAGGTGGCGGTAGAAGTCGCGCGGCAGTCCCAGCATCGCCGCTCGCGAGCGGATAAAGCTCATCGCTGCCTGCGCCGACTCCTGCATCACGTCGCCCAGCTTGCCCGTGATCATCAGCCGCCCGCGCCCCTCCATGATAGTCGCCTCGGTCGTCAGCACCTGACCGCCGACTTCCGTCCATGCCAGCCCCGTGGCCATGCCCACCTCGGGCTTCTTCTCCGTCCCAAGATCGCGGTAGCGCGGCGGCCCCAGCAACTGCCCCACCTTCGCGCCATCCACCACTACCTTTTCATGAGCCACCGCGGTCTTCTTCGGTCCCTTCTTCGGGGCTTCCTCCGCCGCCGACTCGGCGATCACAATCTGCCGCGCCACCTTGCGGCAAACGTTGCCGATCTCGCGCTCCAGGTTGCGCACGCCCGCCTCGCGCGTATAGTTCTGGACGAGCGTCATCAGCCCCGTGTCCTGAAACTCCAGGTACCCCGCCTCCAGCCCGGTGGCCTTCATCTGCTTGGGCACCAGGAAGCGCCGCGCGATCTCCATCTTCTCGAACTCGGTGTAGCCCGACAGCCGGATCACTTCCATGCGGTCCTGCAACGCCGGCGGAATTGTGTGCAGCACGTTCGCCGTGGCGATGAAGAACACCTCGCTCAGGTCGTACTCGACGTCGAGGTAGTGATCCATGAACATGTAATTCTGCTCGGGGTCGAGCACCTCCAGCAGCGCCGCCGACGGGTCGCCCCGGAAATCGGTGGACATCTTGTCCACCTCGTCGAGCATGAACACCGGGTTCCGCGTCCCCGCCTTCTTCATCATCTGGATGATCTGCCCCGGCAGGGCGCCGATGTAGGTGCGCCGGTGGCCGCGGATCTCCGCTTCGTCGCGCACGCCGCCCAGCGACAGCCGCACGAAGTTGCGCCCCGTGGCCTTGGCGATGCTCATCCCCAGCGACGTCTTGCCCACGCCCGGCGGGCCGACAAAACACAAAATCGAGCCCTTCGGCTGCTTCACCAGCCGCCGCACGGCCAGAAACTCGAGAATGCGCTCCTTGATCTTCTCCAGCCCGTAGTGGTCCGCGTTCAGCACCTGCTCGGCGTAGCGGAGGTCGCGGATCTCCTTCGACTTCTTCTTCCACGGCACCGAGAGCATCCACTCCAGGTAGTTGCGCGACACCGTGGATTCGGCCGACATCGGCGGCATCTGCTCCAGCCGCCGCAGCTCCGCCAGCGCCTTCTCGCGCGCGTCGCCCGTCATGCCGCTCTCGTCGATCCGCTTGCGCAGCTCGTCGAACTCGCTCTTCTCGCCCCGCCCGAGCTCCTTTTGGATCGCCTTGATCTTCTCGTTGAGGTAGTACTCTTTCTGAGCCTTCTCCATCTGGCGCTTCACGCGCCCCTGGATGGTGCGGTCCACATTGAGCTTCTCGATCTCGATGTCGAGCATATCGGCGATCCGCGTCAGGCGGTCCACCGGATCGAAGATCTCCAGCAGTTCCTGCTTCTCCTCGATCGTCAGTTGCAGATTGGCGCCCACCGTGTCCGCCAGCTTGCCCGGATCATCCACCCGCACCGCAGCGATCATCGTCTCGTAGTTGACGTTCTGGCTCAGCTTGACGTACTGCTCGAACAACGACGTCACCCGCGCCGTCAGGCTTTCCAGCATCGGACCCGGCTCCGCCTTCTGCGGGAACGTCCGAACGACAGCGCGGAAGTAGCCCTCCTCGTCCGAAACCGACACCACCTTGCCGCGCTCCACGCCCTCCACCAGCACCTTGATGTTGCCGTCGGGCATGCGCACGGACTGCACGATGTTGGCAATCGTGCCCACCTGGTAGATCTCGCCAGGCTGCGGATCGTCCACCGTCGCGTCGTGCTGCGTCGCCAGGAAGATCTTCTTGTCCGACGCCAGCGCCTCTTCCAGCGCGCGGACGCTCGACTCCCGCCCCACTACGAAGGGGGTCATCATGTGCGGGAAGATCACCACGTCCCGGATGGGCATCATGGGGAGCCGCCGCGTTTCCATCTTCTCTTTCGAGCTGCTCATGGGTTGTTGATCGATTGTCCGGAACAGTCAGCGTCCTGCCACCCGGGCCGCCCGCAACGCCCGGTGCGCCTTCGCGCGCGGTGGGCGTATCTCCTCAGCCGGCTTTTTCCAGCACTGCCCAGTTGATCTTCTGCGTCATCACCATCTCCCGCGTCACAAGGAACTCCTTGACCTTCTTGTAGGACGGGAGATAGTACATGACGTCCAGCATCAGTTCTTCGAGGATCATCCGCAGGCCCCGCGCCCCCACCTTCCGTTGCAGGGCCAGCTCGGCGATCGCCTCCAGGGCGTCGTCGCTGAATTTCAGTTTAACATTTTCGTACTCGAACAGCTTCTGATACTGCTTGATGATCGCGTTGCGGGGCTTCACCAGGATCTGCACCAGAGCCTCCCGGTCCAGATCCGTCAGCACCGCCGCCACCGGCAGCCGTCCGATGAATTCGGGTATGAAGCCGAAACGAATCAGGTCTTCCGGCTGCAACTGTTCGAGCAGCGCCATGTCCCGCTGCTGCGGTCCGCGCGCTCCCTCGCGGTTTTCTGCCACGCTCTTGAAGCCCAGAGTCTTCTTGCCCACGCGCCGCGCGATGATCTTCTCCAGCCCCACAAACGCCCCGCCGCAGATGAACAGGATGTTCGTGGTATCCACCGGCGTGAATTCCTGGTGCGGATGCTTGCGCCCGCCCTGCGGAGGCACGTTGGCGATCGTCCCCTCCAGGATCTTCAACAAAGCCTGCTGCACGCCCTCGCCAGAAACGTCCCGCGTGATCGACGGATTCTCGTCCTTGCGCGAGATCTTGTCGATCTCGTCGATATAGATGATCCCCGTCTGGCACCGCTGCACGTCCCAGTCCGAGTTTTGCAGCAGCCGCAGGATGATGTTCTCCACGTCCTCTCCGACGTAGCCCGCCTCGGTCAGCGTGGTGGCGTCCACGATGGCGAACGGAACGTCGAGGATCCGCGCCAGCGTCTGCGCCAGCAGCGTCTTGCCCGTGCCCGTGGGGCCGATCAGCAGGATGTTCGACTTCGACACCTCGATGTCGCCCACCCGGTGGCGGTTCATCTGAACCCGCTTGTAGTGGTTGTAAACAGCGACGGCCAGCTTCTTTTTCGCCGCCTCCTGCCCGATCACGTACTGATCGAGGTGCTCTTTCAGCTCCAGCGGCTTGGGCAGCTTCTGCGGCGCGCCGTAGGCGCGTTCCGGACGGTCGTCGGCCAGGATCGAGTTGCATACGGCGATGCACTCGTCGCAGATGTAGGCGCGCGGGTAGTCGCTCGGGGAGGCGATCAGCTTTCCAACCGCATCCTGGCTCTTATGGCAAAAAGAGCATCTCAGAATCTCGTCGTTTGGGGATCGCTTCACAAGTCCTCTCCCTGCGGTCCGGAGGGCGCAAGCCTCTCCCCCGGAACCCGCGGTTCCCGTGCCCTCATTATCCATCGAAAGCCGGAGGGCTGGCAATGGTTCATTTCGGGAGGGTTCGTCCTGACTCTTTGGATGAAGACCTCCGCGAAAAGAGCCCCGAAGGTTGCAGTACCCCGCCGGGCTGTTGTCGGCAGCCTCCCCTCTCCAGTATGCTCAAGGTGCGTTCCCCATGAGACATTTGACTCGAATTTCCATCGCTTTGCTCGCCTTCTCCGTTGTCCTGCCCGCGCAGGAAAAGGTCGATCTGGAGGCCATCTACCGGATCAAACAGGAGGCGTTCCAGAACTCGAAGGTCATGGACACGCTGTTCCAGCTGACCGATGTCCACGGCCCCCGGCTCGCCGGCTCGCCGCGCTACCGCACCGGCGCCGAGTGGGTCGTCAAAACCCTGAAAGAGTGGGGCATCACCGACGTGCAACTCGAGCCGTGGGGCCAGTTCGGCCGCGGCTGGGAGAACCGGAAGTTTTACGCCGCCATGACCGAGCCCGCCTATATGCCCCTCATCGGCGCCCCGCAGGCATGGACCTCTTCCACGGAAGGACTGGTAAGCGGCGAACCCGTCTTCGCCGCCCTCCGCGAGGAATCCGACCTCGCCAAGTGGCGCGGCAAACTCGCCGGCAAGATCGTCCTCATCGACCAGCCCCGCGACATCACCCTCCATGACAAGGCCGACGGCCGCCGCTACACCGATCAGGAACTGGACCAAATCGCACAGGCGCAGATCCTCCCCTTCGGCCGCCGCATGGCCGCGCCCGGCCAGCCGCAGCCCAACTTCATGCAGATGATGGCGTTCCGCCGCAAGTTGAACGACTTCCTCCGCGAAGAGAAGATCGCCCTGCTCATTCAGAACGGCCGCGGCGACCTCGGCACCTTTTTCACCTCCGGCGGCGGCTCGCGCAACCCCAAGGACCCCCAGGCCCCGCCTACCATCACCCTCACCGCCGAACACTACAACCGGATCTGGCGCCTGCTCGACCGCAAAGTCCCTGTCCGCATCGAAGCCGAAATCCGCAATGAGTGGCTCGACGCCGATCAGCACAACTTCAACATCGTCGCCGAGATCCCCGGCAGCGGCAAGCACAAGGACGAGATCGTGATGCTCGGCGGCCACTTCGACACCTGGCACGCCGGCACCGGCGCCACCGACAACAGCGCCGGCTCCGCCGTCATGCTCGAAGTCATGCGCATCCTCAAGAAACTCGACCTCAAGCTCGACCGCACCGTGCGCCTCGCCCTGTGGGATGCCGAGGAGCAAGGCTTGCTCGGCTCCCGCGGCTACGTAACCAAACACTTCGCCGACCGTGCCACCATGAAGACCCTGCCCGAGTACGACAAATTCAGCGCCTATTACAACGTCGATAACGGCGGCGGGCGCATCCGCGGCATCTACCTTCAGGGCAACGAAATGTGCCGCCCCATCTTCGAAGCCTGGCTGGCGCCGCTGCGCGACCTCGGTGTCACCACCATCACCAGCCGCAACACCGGCGGCACGGACCATCAGAGCTTCGATGCCGTCGGGCTGCCCGGCTTCCAGTTCATCCAGGATCCCCTCGAGTACGACACCCGCACCCACCACACCAACATGGACGTCTACGACCGCATCCCGCGCGAGGACATGATGCAAATGTCCGCCGTCGTGGCCGCGCTCGTCGTCCACACCGCCAACCGCGACGAGAAACTCCCCCGCAAGCCCCGCCCCGAGCCACGCCCGCAGCAGGGCCCGATGACCTTCTGAAAACCGCCGAACCTCGGGGGCGCCCCGCGCCCCCGCCTCACTTCAACAGCGCGTCCACCGTCGTCCGCGTGATCGGGTGATACCCGGAGCGCGCTTTCTCATAGATCCGCCTCGCCCGCCTCAGCCCCTCGGGCGTCTTCGCCAGCTCCGCATACAGCGGTTTCACGAACTTCCTCCGCCCCACTTGAATCAGAAACTCCTCCAGCCGCGCACACGCTGGCTCGTACCCACCCCGTACCGCCATCAGCAACCACTGCGCCGCAATCTCGCTGTTGCCTGTCTTAGTGAACCCCCACTGCCGGTCCAGCTCCGCCATCTTCGCGCCCGGCAGCGTCTCCGGCATCGAACGCAGCCAGTGCAGCCACTCCTGCGTCGTCCAGTCCTTCCGCGGCTCCGCGCCAAACTCGTACCTCGGCCGCGGCGCGTCCTTCGGCAGCCCCGGCTCATACAGCCACGCGCTCACATCCTCGCCCGGAAAGCCGCGCTGCAACTCTTCCACGAAATCCTTCGTCGTGATCGACTGAAACGCAAACCGCTCGAAATACCCCCGCAGCCACGCGTCCCACTTCGCCCGCCCGTGCTTCTCTTCCAGATACCGCAGTAGCAGCGCGCCCTTCACATACGGCACCTGCGTCATCCCGTCGTCCGGATCCCTTCCTTTCAGGTCCAGCACCAGCCTCTGATCCGCCGCCGGCAGCCGCCGCAGCTCGTCCTCCAGCTCGCCCGTCTCCACCGCCATCTCCATCTCGCTCCGCGCCCGCCCGTACAGCGCCTCCTGAATCCGCCGCTCGATGTAAGTCGTGAACCCTTCGTTCAGCCAGAAATCATTCCACGTCGCATTTGTCACCAGGTTGCCCGACCACGAGTGCGCCAGCTCATGCGGAATCAGCGCCACCAGGCTCCTGTCTCCGGCGATCACCGTCGGCGTCGCAAACGTCAGGCACGGATTCTCCATTCCGCCGAACGGAAACGACGGCGGCAGCACCAGCAGATCGTACCGCCCCCAGCGATACGGCCCGTACAGCGACTCCGCCGCCTCCACCATCTTCTCGACATCAGCAAACTCCCACGCCGCCGCATCCAGCACCGCCCGCTCCGCCCACACCCCGCACCGCGCGCCCAGCGCGCGGAACTCCACGTCGCCTACCGCCAGCGCCATCAAATACGAAGGCACCGGCAGCGGCATATGAAAATGCCCCTCGCGCACCCGCCGCCCTGCCACCAGCGCCTTTAGCGGCGCCGGCGCATGAATCCGCGCCCAGAAGGTGGCGCGCACGCCGGGCGTGTCCTGCAACGGGATCCAGCTCCGCGCGTGAATCGCCTGCGACTGCGAGTACAGAAACGGATGCCGCTTCCCCGCAGTCTGCGCCGGCTCCAGCCATTGCAGCCCGCTCGCCTCCGGCGACGTCTCGTACTCGATCAGCACGCTGCGCTCGCCCGGCTCCAGCCGGATTTCCAGCGGCGCGCCCAGAATCCCGTCCCGCTCGCCCACCCGGAAATTGTCCGTGCGTCCGTTGACTCGCCGGATCGTCAGATCGCGCGTGTCGAGCACCAGCCTCCGCCCCGCCGGCTCCAGTTCCAGCGTCACGGCGCCATTGAGCTTGCGCTCGGCGAACGACACCGCAAGATCCAGCTCGACGTGCCGCACGCGCGATTCTTGCGGGTTCGAATAGGAGTGCGGATCAGCAGCGGTCACATTCGCTATCGTACCGGGATCCCCGCCGCGGCGACGCGCCCGGTTGTGGTAGCTTCGGGATTCGTATGCAGCAGGCGTCCGCTGGCAGGCTCCAGTCGCTCGATATCTTCCGCGGCTTCACCATCGCTTCCATGATTCTGGTCAACAATCCCGGATCATCCCCCTCCTACGCACAGCTCGAACACGCGGAATGGCATGGCTGGACCTTTACCGACACAGTCTTCCCCTTCTTCCTTTGGATCGTCGGCGTCGCCATGACGCTCTCCACGGCGCGCCGCATCGAGCGCGGGCAATCGCGCGCCGGGTTGCTCCGCCATGCCTTGCAGCGCGCCATCATCCTCTTCCTGCTCGGCGTCTTCGCAGGGGCGCTTCCCCACATCGACCTCGCCACCATCCGCATCCCCGGCGTGCTCCAGCGCATCGCCGTCTGCTACCTCTTTGGCTTCGTCATCTTCCTGTTCACTAAGGCGCGCGGCCAGATCCTGTGGCTGCTCGGACTCAACGCCGCCTACCTCGGCCTCATGTTCTTCTACCCGGCGCCCGGCTGCGGCGCAGGCTCCTGGTCCATGGACTGCAACTTCGCCCGCTATGTCGACTCGCTCCTTCTTCGCGGGCACATGTGGCAGGAAACCCGGGATTGGGACCCCGAAGGCATCGTCAGCACCCTGCCGGCCATCTCCACCGTCCTCTTCGGCGCTCTTGCCGGACACGTGCTGCGCCATTGGACGTGGCACCGCGCGCGCATTCAGGCGTTCGCCTTGGGCGGCTCCGCCCTGTTCGCCATCGCGCAGATCCTCTCCATCTGGATCCCCATCAACAAGAACCTCTGGACCACCTCCTTCGCATTCCTCATGGCAGGGCTCGCCATGTTCGCCTTCGCCTTCTGGTATTGGGTGGCGGAAGTGCGCGGCGCGGGCCGCTGGTCCCGCTTCTTCGAAATCTACGGATCGAACGCGATCCTGGTCTACCTGCTGTCCGGCATCTTCGCCGACATCGCCGCCGCTACGGGGTTCCACAAGTGGTGGTACGGGAACGTCTGCGTCGCCCTCTCTTCCTCGCAGAAGAACGCCAGCCTGCTCTACGCCCTCACAAACGTGCTCGTGCTGTGGGTCGTGGCATGGGCGCTCTGGCGCAAGCGCTGGTTCGTGAAATTCTGATCCGCGCCCGCTGTCAGCTCGCGCGCCCCGCTGCCAGCATCTCCGCCATGCGGAACGCCGCCACGAAACTCTCCTCCGACGCCACGCCCTTCCCGGCGATATCGAACGCCGTGCCGTGATCCACGCTCGTCCGCACGATCGGCAACCCCAGCGTGACGTTCACGCCGCCTTCGAAATCGAGCAGCTTCAGCGGAATGTGCCCCTGATCGTGATACATGCACACAACGGCATCGAATCGTCCGCGCACGGCAGCCAGATAAAACAGCGTGTCCGGCGGCAGCGGCCCTTCCACCGGCCACCCCTGCGCGCGCGCCCACTCCACTGCCGGCGCGATCACAAGGATCTCCTCATCCCCGAAAGCCCCGCCTTCTCCCGCGTGCGGGTTCAGCCCCGCCACAGCGATCCGCGCCTCCGGCTTCAGCCGCAGCACGGCTTCGCAGGTCAGCTCGAGAATGCGCCGCACCCGCTCCGGCGTCACGCGTTCGATCGCCTCCCGCAGCGAACAGTGCGTGCTCACGTGCGTCACCATCAGGCGCTCGCTCGCCAGCAGGATCGTCACGTCCTCCACACCGCACACCTCGCCGAGCAGCTCCGTGTGGCCTGTAAATCCCGGATCGCTTAACTGAATCGCGCGCTTGTTCACCGGCAGCGTCACCACCGCGTCGATCTCCCCCGCCAGCGCCGCCTTCGCCGCGCGCACCACCGCCTCCCGCGCCGCGCACCCTGCCTTCTCGCTCAGCTCGCCCGGGCGGATCTCGCCCTTCTTCAATAAACCGAGATCCAGGACATTCAACGCGCCATCCTGAAACTCGCCCGGCCCCTCCACCCGCCGCAGCGGCACATCCAGTCCCAGCGCCCGGTTGTAGTGCTCCAGCGCGGCCATCTCGCCGTATACAACGAACGGTCTCCCCACCCGTCCCTCGCGCCACGCCTTCAAAACAATCTCCGGTCCGACGCCGTTGGCGTCACCCATCGTCACGCCGGTCATCGCGCCTCCGCCGTCTCTCACGGCGTGATCCGCGCCGCCCATCCGCCGCCGGGCGCGAGATGCACTCTCATCACCGTCTGCCGGTCCACTTTCCCCTTCTTCATGCGGAAGTCGCTCCCCGCGCGGTCCGCGTTCACGCCGTCCTCCCACCAAGTGATGGAGAACTCGCCCTGCGGCAGGAAATCGAACCGCAGCTCCAGGTCGCGCGCCGTCCAGTTCGTCATCGCCCCGGCGTACCAGGTCTTCTCGTGACGCCGCGCCACTGCCACAAACTCGCCGATCTGCCCATCCAGCACCACTGTCTCGTCCCACGTCGTCGGCACAGGCGCTAAAAACTCCATCGCCTCCGGCTCCCGCAGATAATGCGACGGCGTGTCTGACAGCATCTGCAGCGGCGCTTCATAGACGGCATACATCGCCAGTTGATGGCACCGCGTGCCGCTCGACATCGGCGTCTGGAACAGCGCCGCAAAGCTCCCCCGCGCGGCGTTGCGCATCGCGCCGGGCGTGAAATCCATCGGCCCCAGGAACATCCGCGTGAACGGCAGCATCACCGTGTGCGGCGGCTGGATCTCCGCGCTCCACTTGCTCCACTCGAGCCCCTTCACCCCCTCCACGTTGATGATGTTCGGCCACGTCCGCGTCATCAGCGCCGGACGCTGCGCTCCGTGGTAGTCCACCAGCATCTTCCGCTTCGCCGCCTCGCGCGCCAGCTCGTGGTAAAAGTTCACCAGCTTCTGGTCGTCGCGCTGCATGAAGTCCACCTTGATCCCCTTCACGCCCCACTTCGCATACTGATCCAGCGCCGCCGTCATCTGGTCCGCCAGCGTCTTCCACACCACCCACAGGATCACGCCCACGTTCTTCTGCCGCGCGTAGGCCACAATTTCCTCCATCCGCACATCCGGAACCACCTCGAGCACGTTGCCCAGCTTGTACCAGCCTTCATCCAGCACGATGTACTCGATCCCGTACTTCGCGGCGAAATCGATGAAGTACTTGTAGGTGGCCGTGTTCACGCCGGAGCGGAAATCCACGCCGTACACATTCAGCGCGTTCCACCAGTCCCACGCCACCTTGCCGGGACGGATCCAGCTCGCATCGGCAATCTCCGATGGCTTCTGCAACAGCCACGCCAGCGAATTCGTCAACAGCTCGCCATCTTTCTCCGCCACCGCAACCAGCCGCCAGGGGAATGTCCGCGTCCCGCGCGTCTCGGCAATGTAGTCCTCAGCTTCCACCACGCGAAAATCTCTGTCGCCCCTCAACGCCTCTCGCCGCGGATAGGGCGGAAATGCTGCGTCCAGCCCCTTCCCTCCGGTTCCTCGGAACCACATCCCCGGATAGTCCTCGACGTCCGCCTCCGCCAGCGCCAGCTTCACTCCGCCCGCATCCACCACCACGGGCAGCGAGCCCAGCGTGCCCGGCGCAATCGCGCTCAGCTTGCGCGGCGCATACGTCCGCTCATTGTGCGAGAAGAAGCTCTCCTCCGCCGGGTAGTACACCGTGAAGTCTTCCGGAAACCGGAAGGACGCCTCCTCCTCGAACACCTTCACCCGCGCCGCCGGCAGCGCCGTCTCCAGCCGGTACGCCACGCCCTCGTTGTAGGCGCGGAACGTCGCCGCCAGCCCGCCCTCCGCCTCGATCCTCAGCTCGTTGTACTGCTCCCGGACCCGCGCCCGCTTCAGCTTTATCTGAGGCTCGATCCACGCCTCGTGCGCGCGCTCCTTCGCCCCGCGAACCTTCATCCCCACGCCCAGCCTCGCGCCATCGATGCGGATCGATGCAGTCGAGTTCTCCATCACCGTCTTGCCGCGCACCGCAACGTCATACGACAGTCGCTCCCCCGCGCGGATCGTCACCTCGATCCGCCCGTCCGGCGAGCGCAGCGTGTAGCTCTGCTGCGCCTCCGCTCCGCCCGCCAGCAAGCTCATCAGGCAAGCAGCAAAAAGAAATGGATGAGTAGACATGGATGACACCTCTCTCGCGCACGCTTCGCTTGCGGCGCGAACGTTGCGATTCTATCGCTGCCAGCGGCTCAGCGCCCGGCGCTAACGCTCCGCCTTGCGCGCCCGCGCGTCCAGCTCCCCCAGCTTCAGGCGGATGCTCACGATGTAGGGCGGCTCCCCGGCGGTCCAGTGCCCGTAAGTGGTCGTCAGGATCGTGTCGTCGGGCAGCCGCAGCACGCCCGGATAGCAGCAGTCCAGATCCTTGTGGTTCTTCAGCAGCCGCACCCGGTACTGCCCCTCCCTGCCCTGCTCGATGTCCTCGAACCGCCCCACCCATGCCACCCAGTCGCCGCGCGTCGGGCTTTCCAGCGTCCTGTCGCGGAAGCTGATGAACAGCCGCCCGTCGCGCGCATACACCGCTGTATGACGGTCCCCAGTGAGCGCGCCCGGCAGCTCGCGCGGCTCGCTCCACGTCTCGCCTTCATCATCGGAGAACGAAACGAAGGAGTTGAACTTCCGGCTGTTCTCCCGCAGCAGGATGGCGATCCGCTTCCCGTCCGGCGAACGCACCAGCCCCGGCTCGCACAGATGCGCTTGCGGATGCGACAGGATCGGCACGGGCTCGCTCCACGTGAGCCCGCCGTAGCGCGAAACCGTCTTGTACACGATGAACCGGTCGCGCTTCCCGTCCTTGCGCAGAAACCGCCCATCGTCGTGGAACAGCGCCATGTAGCGCCCGTCTCGCAGCCGCTCCACGCTCGCCATCGCCACCACGCCTCCAAAGTCGCCGATCGGCGCAAGCGGCGTCCACGTCTCGCCATCGTCCTCCGAAACCGACATCCGGATCGGATACAGCCCCGAAAACAGAATCAGCCGCTTCTTGCCCTTCGTATCCACCACGCGGTGAATCGTCGGCGTCTCCTGCGATGTCGCCCAGTTCTCCGGCACAGGCAAACGCCCGGACCACGTCTGCCCTCCGTCCCGGCTGCGCTTCAGCACGATCGCCCCGCGCCCGTGCCCCTTCGGGTACACGGCCAGCACCGTGCGCAGGTCTTCCAGCAACACCGTCGTCGGATGCCCCAGATACTGGCCCGCCTCTCGGTCCACCACCGTCTGCCGCTCCGTCTCCTCCGCCAGATCGATCAGGGGAATCGAGTACCCCCGCGGCGGCTGGCACGCCGCCGGCAGCGCAACCAGCACCAGCAACGCGGCTCTCATCCCGATCACCGGATCATCGAGCCCGCCACCGGCGACAGGATCGAACTGCTGATATTCGAAACCACCTCGCCGTCGCTCAGTCCCGGCGTCGCCGCCATCTTCTTCCACTCCGGGCTCGTCGCAAACGCCCGCCAGTTCGCCTCGCGCGCCGCCAGGCTGTCGAACGCCACCATGTAGGTCAGGTTCGGCATCTTCGCCCCGGCGATCATCTCGCCGAAAAACACCGGCGCCAGCCCGAACTTGCGGAACAGGTCGATCTCGCCGTCCTCGAACATTCCGATCTTCTTCGCAAGCGACTCCGGCGTGTTCGACTCGTACGTCCGCAGCTCGAACACCCGCGCCGCGCGCCCGTCCGCCGCCGGCGGGACTTCTATGGCAGGAAACTTCGCGAAGCCCCGCAGCAGATGCACCTCCATTCGCTGATACGGCAGCTGCACCTGCTTGTACAGCGCCGCCGTCGCCGCCTTCAGCTCTTCATCCGCCTTCGCCTTCTCCCGGCACTGCTCGAATGCGCCCAGCGACGCATGCTGCGCCACCAGCAACAGAAACGGAGCATCCGGCGCAATCGTGCTCGAAAACAGCCCCACCGGGCCAGCCCCCGCTCGCCGCAACGCCGGCACCAGCGCCTTCCCCAGATGCTCGCTCAACCGCCCCCGCTGGTTGTCCAGCGTGTTGCGAAGCCGGTAATGCCGCATCTCAAGAATCATCGGCGCCCCCGCGCGATTGGATGTCTGCATCATGGCTGCCGCCGGCAGGCTCGCGCCTCCGGCAAGAAGAGTTCGTCTGCGCATAACGGCTGCGATTCTATCGCATGGCCGCGCCCGCCGTTACCAGCCCGCGGGCTTGCCTTTGTTCTGCTCGATGAGCCAGTCTTCCAGCGGCTTGAAATAGGCGCGGATCGCCGAAGCGTCCATCTGCCTCGTGCCCGTGATCTTCTCCAGCGCCTCCTGCCACGGACGGCTCGCGCCCATCTCGAGCATCTCCTTCAGCCGCCGCCCCGCTTCCTTGTGGTCGTAGATCGAGCAGCGGTGCACCGGCGCCTTGCAGCCCGCCGTATCGCTCAGCGCCTTGTGGAACTGGAACTGGAGAAGGTGCGCCAGGAAATACCGCGTGTAGGGAACATTCGCCGGCACGTGGTACTTCGCGCCCGCGTCGAAGAACTCCTCTCCGCGCTCGCCCGCCGGCGCCACGCCCTGATACTTGCGCCGCAGCTCCCACCACGCCCGGTTGTACTGCTCTGGCTTCACCTCGCCCGAGAATACCTTCCACCGCCATTGGTCGATCAGCAGCCCGAACGGCAGGAACGCCACCTTGTCGAGCGCCCGCGCCATCAGCAGCCCCAGATCCTTGCTCGCGTCCGGCGCCTTGTCCAGCAGCCCGATCTTCACCAGGTAATCCGGCGTGATCGACAGCGCGATCGTGTCGCCCACCGCCTCGTGGAAGCCGTCGTTGGCGCCCGCGCGGAACAGGAACGGCTGCCGGTTGTAGGCGCGCTGATAGAAGTTGTGCCCCAGCTCGTGGTGGATCACGTTGAAATCATCGGCGTTGATCTCGATGCACATCTTGATCCGCAGATCGTCCACGTTGTCCACGTCCCACGCCGACGCATGGCACACCACGTCCCGGTCCCGCGGGCGCGTGAACATCGAGCGCTCCCAGAAGGTCGGCGGCAGCGGCTCGAAGCTCAGCGACGTGAAGAACCGCTCGCCGTACCGCACCATGTCCGTAGCCGTCGTGTTGCGCCGCTTCAGGATCGCCGTGAGGTCATAGCCCGGATCGGCGCCCTTCGGCGCCACGAGCGGATACAGGTTGTCCCACTGCTGCGCCCAGATGTTGCCCAGCAAATGCGCCGGAATCGGTCCGCTCTCGGGCACGACGTCCGCGCCGTACTTCTCCCGCAGCTTCCACCGCACGTATGCGTGCAGCTGCGTGTAAAGCGGCTTTACCTGCTCCCACAGGCGGTCCAGCTCGCGCGAGAACTCCTCCGGCGCCATGTCGTAGCCGCCGCGCCACAGCGCTCCGGTGTCGGCGAAGCCCAGCTCGCGCGCGCCCTTGTTGGTGATCTCCACCAGCCGCGCAAAATCCTTCTTCATCGGCGGCGCAATCGATTGCCACCCCTGCCACACATCCAGCAACTGCTTCGGGTCGCGGCTTGACGCCATGATCCGCGTGATCTCGTCGATGTTCAGGCACTTCTTCTCGTCGCCGCCCGGGCAGTAATTGCCCTTTCCGTAAGCGGACTCGAGCCCCGCCGCCAGCTTCGTCATCTCCGCCGCTTCCGCCGCGTCCGATGGCGCCGGCAGCGTGATCGCCAGCTTCAGCAGCCGGATCTTCCTCTGCATCTCCTCCGGCAGCGGCAGCTTCTCGTACTTCGTCGCCTCTTTCGCCAGCCGCACGCCCGCCGTGATCAGCCGCTCGTTGGCTTTCGCCGCCAGAGCCTCCGTGTCCAGCGTGATGTAGGTCGATTGCACCCACGCGGCTTGCGAGGCTTCGCTGGAAAGCTGCAGCAGCTCGCGCTCCGCTCTCTCCAGAAACTGCCGCGCCTCTTCCGCCGTGGGCGACCTACGGCAGCCCGAAGCCGCCAGCACAAGGGCAAACACAAGAATGCGTTTCATAAGGGGCTCCAACCCGCCCAGTCTACCCGAGCAGGCTGTGGACGAGAAGCACGCACACGATGCCAGCCGCCGACGTAATCACCTTCATCACCGTCCACGTCCGCAGCGTGTCCGCCACGCTCAGCCCCAGGCATTGGTTCACCAGCCAGAACCCCGCGTCATTCACGTGCGACAGCGCCGTGCCCCCCGCGCACAGCGCCAGCAGCAGAATCTCCGGCGAATATCCGGGCAGTCCGCGAAACAGCGGAGCCACAATCCCCCCTGCCGTAATGATCGCCACCGTCGCCGATCCCTGCGCCACGCGCAGCCCCAGCGCCACCAGATACGCCACCACCAGCGGCGACACCGCGCTCTCCGCCAGCAGCCGCCCCCCATACGCCCCCGCGCCGCTATCCACGATGATCTGCTTGAACGCACCCCCGCCGCCGATGATCGCCAGCAGGCTGCCCAGCGGCTTCAGCGCCTCCTCCGCCAGCTTCAGCGCCCCATCCCTGCCCAGCCCCCGGCGCAGCCCGAACAGCACAACCGCCGCCAGCGCCGCCAGCATCAGCGCCGTGAACGGATGCCCCAGAAACTGATACGCCTCAAGCCCGCGCGCCTTCGTCATCCCGGCGAGGCTCGCCGCGAAAATCAATGCCACCGGCAGCAGCAGCACCGCCGCCACCAGCATCGGATGCGGCTCGTCCTTGTTCTTGCGCGGCGGCTCCGCCGCCAGCAGCGCCGAAGCTGGAACCGGAATCTGCATCCGCCTCGCAATCCACAGCCCGTAGCCCATCCCTCCGATCAGCGCCATCGGAATCGAAAGCGCCGCCCCGTACAGAATCGCCTTCCCCAAATCCGCGCCCAGCAGCTGCGCCGCCGCTGCCGGCGCCGGATGCGGCGGCACCATCGCATGCGTCACCGTCAGCGCCGCCGCCACCGGCAGCCCGAAATACAGCAGGCTCTTGCCCGACTCCCGCGTCAGGCTGTACACCAGCGGCACCAGAATCAGAAATCCCACTTCGAAGAAAATCGGCAGCCCGATCACGAACGCCGCAAAGAAAACCGCCCACACCGCATGCCGCGGCCCCGCCTTCTTGAGCAGCCACTCCGCCAGCGCCCTCCCTCCCCCCGAATGCTCCAGCATCCGCCCGATCACCGCCCCCAGCGCCACCACCACCGCAATGAATCCCAGCGCGTCCCCGAAGCCCGTCTGAATCGACTTCAACACCCGCCCCGGCGCCATTCCCGAGCCAAGGCCGAGGGCCATGCTCACCAGCAGGAGCGAGAAGAACGCGTGGAGCTTGAAGACCAGGATCAGCAACAACAGCAGGATCACCGCGCCGAGCGTGAGCACGAGCAGCGCAGGGCCCTCGACCATGGCCCCGCCATTCTATAACACCCGCTCACGTCACCGGCGCCGGGTTGAAAAGCGCCAGCTCGTTCGCCAGCCCGTGCCGCTCCGTCCACGTCCTCCGCCCGCTCGCCACCCCCAGAATCAGCCGGAACAATTCCCACCCGGCTTGTTCGATCGTCGTCTCCCCGGCGGCGATCCGCCCCGCGTCGAAATCGATCAGGTCGCTCCACCGCCTCGCTAGCTCCGTCCTCGTGCTCAGCTTGATCACCGGACACATCGCCAGCCCGTACGGCGTCCCCTCGCCCGTCGTGAACACGTGCACGTTCATCCCCGCCGCCAGCTCCAGCGTCCCGCAAATGAAGTCGCTCGCCGGCCCCGCCAGAAACAGCAGCCCCCGCCGCTCCGCCCGCTCTCCCGCCGCCACCACGCCCGCCAGCGGCATCGAACCCGACTTCGCCACCGACCCCAGCGCCTTCTCCACCACGTTCGCCAGCCCGCCCCGCTTGTTGCCCGGCGTCGGATTCGCGCTGCGGTCCGCGCCTCCTCGCGCAAGGTACGAATCGTACCATGCGAACTCGCGCTTCAGATCTTCCACCACGTTCGCCGACGCCGTCCGCGCCGCCAGCAGGTGCGCCGCGTCGCGCACCTCCGTGATCTCGCTGAAAATCACTGTCGCCCCCGCGCGCACCAGCAGGTTCGCCGCAGCGCCCACCGCCGGGTTCGCCGTCACCCCGCTGAAAGCGTCGCTGCCTCCGCACTGCACGCCCACGACCAGCTCGCTCGCCGGACGCCACTCCCGCCGCCGCCCATTCAGCCGCTCCAGCCGCCGCTCCGCCAGCTCCAGAATCCGCGCCGTCATCGACTCGAGCGATCCCAGCCCCTCCTCCTGCAGCCGCACCAGAAACGGCTCCTCCCCCGCAACGCCCAGCCGCGCAGGCTGCAGCTTCTCGCACCCCAGGCTCACCACCAGCACTTCGCCGCCGAGATTCGGATTCCGCGCCAGGTTCCGCAGCGTGCGCACCGGAATCTCCGCCCCCGGCGCATCGATCGCCACGCCGCACCCATACGTGTGCGTCAGCGCCACCACTCCGTCCACGTTCTCGTAGCGCGGCAGGAGCTCTCTGCGGATCCTCTCCACGGCGTGCTCCACCACGCCCGCCACGCACTGCACCGTCGTCGTGATCCCCAGCACGTTCCGCGTGCCCGTGCTCCCGTCCGCATTCCGGTAGCCCTCGAACCCAAACCCCTCCAGCGGCTCGGGCGCCTCAGGCGCGCGCTCCGGAGCGCGCAACGAATCCAGCGGCGGCGGCTCGGGCAGCTCGAGCAACTCCTCTTGCACCCGCTCGCCCGCCTCGATCCCGCGCAGGGCGCGCCCGATCACCGCTCCGTAGCGGATCACCGCCGCCCCGCGCGGAATCCGCTCCAATGCCACCTTGTGCCCCGCAGGCACAAATTCGCGCAATTCAATCCCCTCCTCAGTGCGCACTCCCGCCCCCAGCCCCGGCGCCGACGCCACGATCGCCACGTTATCCCGCGCATCCACGCGGATCAGCCTCGCCCCATGCATCTGTCAAGCCCGCCGCCGGTAATGAATTTCGCTCTGCTCGCGCAGCCGCGCCGCCGCCGCCTCCGGCGTGATGTCCCGCTGCGGCATCGCCAGCATCTCATACCCCACCAGAAACTTCCTCACCGTCGCCGAGCGCAGCAGCGGCGGATAGAAATGCGCGTGCAGATGACACGCCGAATCCCCTTCGCCCGCCGGTCGCTGATGGAACCCGAACGAATACGGAAACGACACCTCGAACAGGTTGTCGTACCGCGTCGTGATCCGCTTCAAAATATCGCCGAGCCCCGCCCGCTCATCGCGGTTCAACTTGTCGATCCCCGTCACCGCCCGCCGGCTCACAACCATCGTCTCGAACGGCCACACCGCCCACCACGGCACCAGCGCCACGAAATACTCGTTCGCGCACACGATCCTCTCCCCCAGCTCCAGCTCCGCCTCCAGATAATCGCCGAGCAACGTGCGCCCCGTCGCACGCCAGTAGCCCGCCTGCCGCGCCCCTTCGCGAGCCACCTCGTCCGGCACCACGCTCGACGCCCAGATCTGACAATGCGGATGCGGGTTCGAACAGCCCATCATCTCCCCGCGGTTCTCGAAGATCTGCACGTAGCGCACGAACCGCCTCGACATCAGGTCCCGGAACTCCTCCACCCACGTCTCCACCACCGCTTCCAGGTCGCGCGCCTCCATCTCCGCCATCGTCAGGTCGTGCCGCGGAGAAAAGCACACCACCCGGCACACGCCGCGAACCCCCTCGGCCCGCATCAACGGGAACGGCACGGAAAACTCCTCGGGGGTGCCCTCCATCAGCGCGGAAAAATCATTTGTGAACACAAATGTTTTTTCGTACCGCGGGTTTCTGTGCCCCCCTGCGCGCGCGTTGCCGGGGCACAAGTAACAGTTCGGATCATACGCCGGCCGCTCCTCCGGCGGCAGCTTCTCCACCTGCCCTTGCCACGGGCGCTGCGTGCGGTGCGGCGAAACCAGTACCCACTCGCCCGTAAGCTGGTTGAACCGCCGGTGCGGATGGGAACGAAGATCCAGCATCTTGCCTCCCGATTCTCCCATCCTAGGCAACCCTGCGCCCCGCCGCCCGGCCCGGCGATATCATCGAGCCATGCGCAGATTCGTCCTCTGGCTGCTTTGCGCCCCTCTGGTTGCACAAAACACTCCGAAGCCTTCCACCGAGCTCTTCCACGGCATCGCCGTCACGGAAAACTTCCGCTGGCTCGAGGACCCGGACTCGCCCGAAACGCGCGCATGGATCCAGGCGCAGAACGCGCGCACCCAGGCTTTCCTCTCGCGCATCCCGCAGCGCCCTGCCATTCGCGCCATGCTCGAAAAGCTCTACCAGTACGACCGCTACCCCACGGTCAGCCGCAGCGGTGGCACGGCAGGATACTTCGTCCGCGGCAACCGCGTCTTCTTCCTCCGCCAGTCCGGCTTGCAAAACCAGCCCGTCCTCTACGTCCGCGAAGCCGGCCAGGACCGCCTCCTGCTCGACGCCAACACCCTCTCGCCCGACGGCACCGCCTCCGTCAACACCTTCTCCATCTCCCGCCACGGGCGCCTCCTCGCCTACGCCGTCTCCCGCTCCGGCTCCGATTGGGTCACATGGCGCGTCCGCGATGTCGCCGCAGCCAGGGATCTCCCCGACACGCTCGAATGGTCCAAGTTCTCTTCCGCCGAGTGGGACGCCAAAGGCGAAGGCTTCTGGTACGGGCGCTACCCGCAGCCCGAGCCCGGCTCAGCTCTCCAGGCTGTGAACGAAAACTTCGCTCTCTATTACCACCGCCTCGGCACGCCCCAATCCGCTGACACGCTCGTCTACCGCCGCCCCGATCAGCCCCGCTGGACCTTTTCCCCGAACCTCACCTCAGACGGCCGTTACCTCGTCATCGAAACCGCCGGCAGCACCGCCATCGAGCGCCTCATCCACTTCCTCGACCTCCAGGAACCCCAGCCCGCGCCCAAAACCGTCATCGGCGAGTTCCGCTACTCCTACCGCTTCATCGGCAGCCGCGGCTCGCGCATCCTTCTTCTCACCAACGACGGCGCCCCCCGCTACCGCGTCATCGAAGTCGATCTGCTCAATCCCGCCCCCTCCGCATGGCGCACCGTCGTCCCCGAAGCCGAAGGCACCCTCCGCCAGGCGCGCCTCGCCGGCAGTCGCCTCGTGCTGAACTACATGCACGACGTCTCCGCGCTCGTCAAAATCGTCCCCCTCGCCGGCGGACAACCCGTCCCCGTGCCTCTCCCGCCCAACTCCTCCATCACGCTCGCCGAAGACTCCGCCGAAATCTTCTCCGTCACCAACTTCATGACGCCCGAAACCCTCTACCGCTGCGCCGCCGGCGCCTGCCGCCCGCTGTTCCCCTCGAAGCTGCCCTTCGATCCCTCGAAATACGAAACGCGCCAGGAGTTCGCCCGCAGCAAGGACGGCACGCGCATCCCCGTCTACATCACCGCCCGCAAGGGGCTCCCCCTCGACGGCTCCCACCCCGCCATCCTCTATGGCTACGGCGGCTTCAACATCCCCGTCACCCCCTCCTTCAGCGTCTTCACCCTCGCGTGGCTCGAACGCGGCGGCGTCTACGCCTCCGCCAACCTCCGCGGCGGCGCCGAGTACGGCGAAGACTGGCACCGCGCCGGCATGAAACAAAACAAGCAAAATGTGTTTGACGACTTCATCGCCGCCGCCGAACACCTCATCGCCCGCAAGTACACCAGCTCTCAAAAGCTCGCCATCCGCGGCGGCTCCAACGGCGGCCTCCTCGTCGGCGCCGTCCTCAACCAGCGCCCGGACCTCTTCGCCGCCGCCATCCCTGCCGTCGGCGTCATGGACATGCTCCGCTTCGACCGCTTCACCATCGGCCACGCATGGGCCACCGAATACGGCTCGCCGAAAAACCCCGAAGACTTCCAGGTCATTTACCGCTATTCGCCCCTCCACAACATCCGCCCCGGCGTCTCTTATCCTGCGTCTCTCGTCCTCACCGCCGATCATGACGACCGCGTCGTCCCCGCCCACTCCTTCAAATACGCCGCCACGCTCCAGGAAGCGCAGTCCGGGCCCGCGCCCATCCTCATCCGCATCGAAACCGCCGCCGGCCACGGCGCCGGCAAGCCCACCTCCAAGATCATCGACGAAGCCGCCGACGTCCTCGCCTTCCTCCATCGCGCCCTCTTCCCCGAACCCGAGCCCCGCGCCTTCCGCGTCTCCATCGATCAGGACCGCCTCGCCGGCGCCGTCGACTTCTCCTTCCTCAACCAGCCCCTCACCGCCGATCACCGCATCGCCGTCCGCAACGGCCGCTTCGTCGACGCCCTCGGCCGCCGCGTCCGCTTCTGGGGCGTCAACCTCGCCTTCGGCGCCAACTTCCCCGAACCCGCCGACGCCTCCCGCATCGCCAAACGCCTCCGCCGCCTCGGCGTCAACCTCGTCCGCCTTCACCACATGGACACGAGCCCCGATGCCGATCCCTCCAACGCCCGCTCCATCCTCACCTCCGCCCCCTACCCCACTCTCAACCCCGTCGCCGTCGACCGCCTCCGCGCCCTCCTCGACGCCCTCCGCGAAGAGGGCATCTACGTCAACCTCAACCTCCACGTCGGCTACGCCTTCCGCCCGGGCGTCGATCCCGTCCCCGATCCCGGCTTCCCCATCCCCACCCAATCCAAGCCCGTCCACATCCTCAACGAGCGCATGGTCGAGCTCCAGTGCGATTTCGCCCGAAAACTGATCCAGGCGCTGCGCCTCAAGGACGACCCCGTCCTCGCCATGGTCGAAATCAACAACGAAAGCTCGCTGCTTTATTCCTTCCAGACCGGCGCCCTCAAAAAATACTGGCCCGAAGCCACGCTCGAAGAAGTCATCGCCCGCGACAAAGCCTACCTTGACCGCATCGCCGCCGTCGTCCGCCAGGAGCTCGGCCCGTCAGTCCCCGTCACCGGCACCCAAGTCGAATTCGGCGGCCCATTCATCTTCGACACCCACGCCGCGCTCGACTACATCGACGATCACTTCTACATCGATCACTACAACTTCCCCAACCGCCCCTGGGACTCCACCGATTGGCGCATCCGCGACTCCTCCGGCGCCGGCTCCGGCTACCTCCAGTACCTCCACAAGGCCTTCGCCCGCCAGGCAGGCAAGCCTTACACCGTCAGCGAATTCAACCAGCCCTACCCAAACCGCCAGGCTGCCGGGATCGATCCCACCTTCGCCGCCTTCGCCGCCTTCCAGGACTGGGACGGCGTCATGCACTTCGCCTACGAACACGGCCGCTCCTGGGATCGCAACGCCCCCTCCGCCTTCAACCTCAACGGCGACTTCTCCAAGCTAGCCGCCTTCGGCCAGGCTGCCTATCTCTTCCGCAAAGGACTCGTCCGCCCCGCGGAACGCGAATTCGTCGTGCCTCTGCCCCGCTCCCTGCGCGAAAAAGCCACCGCCGAACGCATGCAGTTCCGCCTCGCCACCTTCTTCGAAAATCTCGGCATCGATCCGAACCTCGCCTTCGCCCGCCGCATCGCCGTCGACCCCACCGTCGAAATCACGCCGCAGGGCGAAAAATCGCAGCCGCCCTACCGTGCCGAAAACGGCGACATCAGCTACGATCCCCTCCGCCAGCTCTTCCTCATCCACGCCGAACAGGCAGCCGGCGCCTTCGGCTTCCTCCTCGAAGAGCCCGTCACCGCCGGCCCCGTCACCTTCTCCCTCGCGCCCGGCGCGCGCGGCTTCGCCTCCCTGCTGCTCACCGCCCTCGACGGCAAGCCCCTTCAGGAATCCGTGCGCCTGCTCCTCACCAACCCCGGCTTCACCCTCGGCGAAAACCAGAAGCTGATCCCTTACAAGAAAGACCCATCATGGTTCACGATCGCCCCGCAGAACCCCGACCTCCCCTCATCTCCCTACTCCGCCGCCCCGCCCGTCGTCATGGAGCACGTGCCCGCCATCGTGACCCTGAAGTCCAAATTGCGCGCCATGTCCGTCTATCCGCTCGACGGAACAGGAAAACGCCTCACCCCGCTCCCCGTTGAAAAAACACCCCAGGGCTTCCGTTTCCGCCTCAGCGCGGACTCGCCTTGGTACGAAATCACCACGGATCGCCCCCTCTGAGCCGCCCCCGCTGCGCGGCGCGCATGGCTGCGCCTTCGCCTTCCGCGCACGGACGCGCATTGATTCCAGAATTTTCGAAGAATTGAACTGATCAAAACGAGGAATTCATGCGGGCGCCTTTTTGGGGTGTTGGGTGAGGGCGCCCGCACTCGTAACGGGGATTGACTATACGGCGCACCCAACACATCCTGAGGTTACAAGGGCTCTGAAGAATTCTCGCCGGATTCCTCATTTGATTCGACGCCGCCGTCCGGATGTTTGCCAGCCGGCGAGCACACGGCCCCAGATTCCACTGCACCGCCCCGCGATGCCCCGGTTGCATTACCGCTTCGGATGGGTTCTGATGAAACAAGCGTGTTTTTTTGCGGCGTTTGTGGTGAAGGAGGGGCCGGAGACATCGAGATCCGCTTCGAACGCGCTCTCGAAGAGATGCAATTCCCGTTCGAGCGGGTCTCCGCTGGCCCTCTGAGGGTATGGTGCGGACCGGAACAGCCAGGCCTCTTCTCCAAATCGGTTTCACCGGACAGACTCGCCCTGGCCACTGGTGAACTCTTCTGGGAGAGCGCTGAGACGCCCGAGCCTGGACCTGCCCAGTTGCTCCCGTTGCTGGACTGTGCCGCTGCGGAGACGCCGGAGGTCCTCGCCGCCGCAAACGGCTCCTTCGCCGCCCTGGCGTGGATTGCTTCGGCCCACCGGCTCTGGCTAGTGGCCGACTGCCTGGGCGCCCGGCCTCTCTACTTTTGCGATTCCGGCGGCGCGCTGTTGTTTTCCACTGTTTTGGAGATCCTTCTCAGAACCGGCGCCACACCGAGAAATTTCGATTTCGGCGCGTTCGTCGAGCAGGCGGCCTTTTGCTACCCGCTCGGGGATTTGACCCTGTACCGCGAGATCCGGGTACTGCGGGACTCCGAATATCTCTGCTGGACCCCATCAGGCTCACGCCGCGCCCGCTACTTCGACTGGTCTCGCATCGAACTCCGGTCACTCACCCTGGAAGAAGCCGCCGCGAATTGTGCTGGCGCCCTTCAAGCAGCCGTGCGGGATAGGGCACCCGGGCGCGGCCAGCCCGCCCGGATTCTTCTCTCGGGCGGATTGGACTCCCGCTGCATCGCCGCCACCCTCCATCGCCAGGGCCATCCATTGGAAGCAGCGACCCTTTCCATCTCCGGCAGCCTGGACTCTTATTACGCCAGGCGCTTCGCCTCTTCCGTCAGCATCCCGCTCCGGGAAACGCCCTGGGACCCGGCTCTCACGCCTTCTCTGATCGGCCAGATCGCACTGGCTGTGCTCACCGTGGCCGCGCGTCCCTTCCCCCCGGGCCGCATCCTCAGCGGCGACGGCGGCGGGGAAACTTTCGGGTTTCTGATGATGAAGCCCGAGATCATGGCCCTTCTCGCCGACCACCGCGTCGACGATGCGGTCAAGGCCTACCTGGACGGACATGGAGCCGCGCCGGTTCTCTTCCGCAAGCCCTTCAGGGAACAGGCGGAGAGTCGGCCGCGCCTCGCCATGCGGCGCTCCCTCGACGCGCTGCGCCACCTCCCTCCCCAAAAAGCTTTCCATGTGTTTCTCCTGACCAACGACCTGCGCCGCCACATGCACGACGCCTTCGAAGCGGCGCCGCGCCACGGCTTCGATTTCGCTGTCCCGTTCTATGACCGGCGCGTTCTCCATTCCGTGCTCTCGCTGGCGCCTCCTCTCGATCCCTTCCTCGGCCACCGGCTTTATTACGAAATCCTCCGCCATCTGCCGGAACAGTTCTTCCGCGTTCCCTGGCAAACCTACCCTGGCCACCTCCCATGCCCTGTCTCAGACGGCCAGCCCCTCCCGGATCGCCTGGCAAGCCAGTGGGAATTGACACGCCTTCTCAGCCGCCGCATCGCCACCTTCTTCCGCCGCAGGGTCGTCCGGGCTCTCGTCTCCGGGCGACTGCCCACCCGGGTTCTCCACATCCCGTTCCTTGCAGCCCACATCCTGGCACACCAACTGCTTCTGGCCGAGTCCGGCCACATGTTTCGCACGGCCGACCAGCTCGCCGAATTGCTCTTCCCCGGTTCGGCCCTGCCCGATCCTGAGGACCTCCGCCCATGAGCAGAACCATCCGGTTGGCGGCATACTACCTGGAGCGCCTGGGCCTTTCCACCTACCGCCGCCAACTGGCTTTTTATCGCCGCAATCCTGGCCCGCCGCCGGAGCCCTTCTCTTCCCCGGCTGGGTTCGATTTCCGCTTCGTCCGGCCCGATGAATTGGAAGCATTGCAGTACCCGGGCGGCTGGCTCACTCTGGCCGAGGCACGCCAATGGCTCGAGCGCGGCGATTCCGACATGCTCGCCGCCATCCGCGAGGGCATCATTTGTGGCTACCTCTGGGTGGAGCGCCGCTCTGCGCGCGTCGACTACCTGAAGCTGACTGTGCCCCTGCCCGCGGGACAGGTCTACATCTCCAAGGTGCTCGTCCTGCCTCGATGGCGGCGGCAAGGGCTGGCCAGGAATCTTTTCCTTTGGCTCTCCTCAACCGAGGCGGACACTGTGAAACACTGCGCCTGCGTGGCAGAAAACCTCCCGATGCGCCGGCTTTTCTTGCAACTCGATTGGGAAGTGCGGCTCCTGCTGACGTTCTGGAAGGTTACGGTCCTTCATCGGTATTCGCTGGAGATCCTCCCCGGCGGCGAGGAGTTCAGTTTGATGAGCCGGAAGCAGATCTCAGCACGCCTGTTCCGCTAAGGCTCGTCACTCGGCGGCCTCGTTCCGCCATGGCTCATGGTATCTTTTGAAAGGCGCCGTGCTTCAGCCTCCAGTCTGGATCCGTTCCTCTCGTTTCCAGCCGCTACCCCGCCAAGAGCGCTCCCCCGCGTTCCGAGGATGTCCTCCCGGCGTCATTTCCGCCCCCTCACTGCTGGTCCGCGCCGCTCTTCAATTTCATGCAGCCGGTTGATCCCCAGACCTCGCCACCCCTGCCCGTTTCCGGCAATAAAACCATCGGCGCCGGCAGTGGCGCCATCCTTGGCGCTTTCTCCTTCGTGGTGACTGTCGCCGTCACTTTCCTCATCTCTCCCTTCATGCTCAGGCGGCTCGGCGACGCCCCCTACGGACTGCTCAGCGTTACCTGGGAACTCGGCGGCTACTTCGGACTCTTCGATCTGGGCCTCCGCAGCGCCATCAACTACTACGTCTCCCGCTCTGCTGCCTCCGGCTGCCAGCGGGACGTCCAGGCCGTGGTTCGCCACGCATTCTGGCTGCTGGCGTCCATTACTCTGCTTGGCGTCATCCTGAGCTGGCCATTGGCAGTCTTGGGTTCAGGGTTGATCCAGCGGGGTTCGCTCGATGTGGCTTCTGTCCGCTCCGTACTCTGGCTCGGCATCCTGGTCTTCTCCCTCAACCTCACCGGCTCCCTGGCAAGCTCCGTCCTGGCAGGACTCCGGCGCTTCGACTGGATCGCCGTCACCAGCATCTCCGGCACGCTGATGACAGGCCTGCTCGTGTTCGCCGCTCTTCATTCGGGAATGGGAATCTTCGGCGTCGCTCTCGCCCAGGCCACCGGCACGGTCCTGCCCTGGATCGCCCAACAGGCTTTGCTGTCCCGGTGGCGCTTGACCTCCAACCTCTGGCCGCCCCGCCTGGACCCGCGGCTCGTGTCGCAACTGACCTCCTACGGCAGCGCCAACCTCGCCATGCGCGTCAGCGAACTGCTCGCCTTCCAGTCCGAGCAGATCATCATTGTTCAAGCCCTGGGCCCTACTGCCGTGGCGCACTACCACGTCGGCCGTTACCTGGCGGTGCACTCGCGGAGCTTCGTCAACTCCCTCACCATGGTCTTGGCCCCCTACTTCACGGCTCAGTACGTTCAGAAAGACGACGCCGAGCTCCGGAAGTTCTTCCTCCGTACCAACCGCTGGATCTGCGCCCTCTCCGCGCTCCTGCTTTCTGGCGTAGCCTGCCTCGGCAGGGACTTCCTCGCATTGTGGGTGGGCCCGCGCTACACGTCCGGAGACTGGTGGAGCCGTAGCGACGTTGTACTCGCCATATTCGCTTACGCTGTGGCTTTTCGGGTTCTGATGGCCGTGCCGTACCAGTTCCTCCTCGGCACGCGGCGCTTGCGGTTTGTCACCCTGATCTTGGCCCTGGAAGCCATATTTGTTGCCGCGGGAAGCGCAGTCGCCGTCCGGTGGAAAGGAATCGCCGCGGTCGCGATGGTCAAGCTCGTCTCCAGCATTTTCATCTCCGTAGCCACGCTGGTTCCCTACTCGCTGCGCGAACTTCGCATTTCGTACAAAGATTACCTCCGCCTCAGCCTCTTCCCGGCTCTGCTCGTCGCCGCCGCCACTGCCGCGGCAGCCACTTTGTCGCGCCTCTGGGTTCCGGTCGACAACTGGCCTGCCTTGATCCTCGCCGCTCTCCTCAGCTCCGCCGCCGCCTCGGCTGTCTTCCTACTCCTTTCGACGGCGGAGGACCGCGAGTTCCTCCTGCGCAAGCTGCGCACCCCGCTGGGATGAATTGCGGCATGGGCGAATTTGATACAACCGTTGCATGCGCTTGCCTGCCTTGCTGACGCTCGCCTGCGCCCTGGCGTTCGCCCAGCCGCAGTGGCGCGAAGAGGGGCTGCTCCACCTCCGCAACAGCCAGCACGGCCGGCTTCATCCTGTTCCGGTTCGTGCCGTCCGGTTCCAGCCCGGTTTCTGGAGAACGCGCCAGGACGTCACCATTGGGCAATCCATTCCCACCCTGCTCGAACTACTCGAACAGCACGGCATCGTCGACAACTTCCGCCGCCTTGCCCGCCCGGACCGCCAGCCCCCGCGCCGCGGCCCCCTTTACACAGACTCGGACCTCTACAAGTGGATGGAAGCCGCCGCCTGGAGCCTCCAGGTCCGCCCGGATCCGAAACTCGAATCCACCCTCGACGAGCTCACGGCCATCATCCGCGCCGCCCAGGAACCCTCCGGCTACCTCAACACATGGTTCGTCGACGACCGCGCCTCCCTCCGCTGGCAGCAGCAGGTCACCGGCCATGAACTCTACTGCCTCGGCCACCTCCTCCAGGCGGGCATCGCCTGCTACCGCTCCACCGGCAAGCGCAAACTCCTCGACACCGGTGTCCGCTTCGTCGAATATCTGATCCGCGACTTCGGCCCCGCCCCGAAAAAACCCCTCCTCACCGGACACCCTGAACTCGAACTCGCCCTCGTCGAGCTCTACCGTACTACCGCCGACCGCCGCTACCTCCAGCTCGCCGCCTACCTCTTCAGCGGCGTCGAGCGCGAGCGCCTGAAGCTCCGCCAACGCGACCTCGTCTACATCTTCTCCGGCAAGCCGTTCACCGAACGCACGCAGCTCGAAGGCCACGCCGTCCGCGCCCTCTACGCCTCCGCCGGCGCCGCCGACTACGTCCTCGAAACCGGCGACGAAGCCTTCCGCCGCACCGTCTTCCGCCTCGCCGAAGACCTCGCCCTCCGCAAGATGTACGTCACCGGCGGCGTCGGCTCCCGCGCCGCCGGCGAAGCCTTCGGCGATCCCTACGAGCTGCCCAACCAGCAGGCATATACCGAAAGCTGCGCCGCCATCGCCGGCATGCTCTTCCACCAGCGCCTGCTCCACCTCACCGGCGAAGCCCGCCACGCCTCCCTCATGGAGCGCGCCCTCTACAACGGCATCTGCTCCGGCATGTCCTCCTCAGGCACGCTCTATTGCTACCGCAACCCCCTCGCCGCCCCCGCCAGCGACCGCATCCGCAACCCCTGGTACGACACCACCTGCTGCCCTCCCAATCTGCAGAGAACCTTCACCGCCCTCGGCGCCTACTTCTTCAGCACCTCGCCCGAAGGCTTTTGGGTTCACTTCTACGACAACGCCACTCTCGACTGGAAGCTCGAATCCGGCGCCCCACTGCGCCTCGCGATCCAGACAGCCATGCCGTGGCAGGGCGAAACGGCCATCACCATCTCGCCACAACAGCCGCAGGAGTTCACTCTCTTCCTCCGCATCCCCTCGTGGTCCCTTTCCACGCGCATTCAGATCAATGGAGAGGACTACCGTGGCAGCGCGCGCCCCGATGAATACCTCGCCCTCAAGCGCTCATGGCGCCCCGGCGACCGCGTCCGCCTCGTCTTCGACATGACGCCGCGCCGCGTCTTCGCCAACCCGCGCGTCAGCGAAGACTACGGCAAGGCCGCTCTCCAGCGCGGCCCCTTCGTCTACTGCCTCGAACAGCACGACAACCCCGGCGTCTCTGTCTTCGAAGCATCACTCGACGGCCGCGCCCCCATGGAAACAGTCCCCGGCGCAGGCGCCCTCGCCGGCGCGACCTTGCTGCGCACCACTGGTTTCTCCCATCCCGCGCCCCTCGCCGGGCAGCCGCTCTACGGCTTCCAGCCTGCCGTGCCGGAAAGGCCAGTACCGCTCACCCTGATCCCCTACTACGCCTTCCACGACCGAGGCCCCGCCGACTTCACCGTTTGGCTCCCCTGCCGCCACTGCGGCTGGTAGCGGAGTCGCGCGCTACGCCAGCACTTCTTTCATGAGCGCCAGGAACCGCGCCGCCGTCGCCTTCATGTCGCCGGGGTGCTTGTCCTGCTCCAGACTCACATATCCGGCAAAGCCCGCCTCCTTCAGCGCTTGCCCGATGTGCCGGAAGTCCATCACCCCCTCGCCGATGTGTGGGAAGCGCCGCATCAGCCCGTCGATGTCCCGCATGTGCACGTTCATGAGGTGCCGCTTCACCTTGTGGATTGCCACCACCGGATACTCCCGCTGCGCCAGCGTCCAGCCTACGTCCAGGTTGTAGCCGAGCGCCGGGTCCTTGACTTCGTTCCACAGCATCAGGAACGAGCTCGCGTCATGGACCATCGTGTGCGTGTGATGCTCGATCGTCATCTTCAGCCCGTGCCGCTTGGCGCGCTCGAGACATGCCTTCACCGTCTCCACGAACGCCGCCCACAGCCGCTCCCAGTCAAACTGCGGCGCCACGTCAATGTGAAACTTCTGCCCCGCCCTTGGATTCTCGATCTCGTAATAGCGCGGCAGATACGACTGCGGTCCTTTCAACTCCCGCGGCCACGGCGCCACGATGTTGAGGATCGGCGCCCCCATCCGTTTCGCCACGCGGCAGCCTTGCTCGAAGAAGTCGAGGTTCTGCGCTCGCTCCCTCGCGTCCAGGCTCGTCAGCCCCTCCACCACCGGCTGGAACAGGATGAACTGCGCCACCTCCAGACGCCACCGCTCCAGCTTCTTCCTGAGTTTGGCGCAATTGAGTTCCGTCCAGTACCCGCGCAGCTGCTCTCGCGAGTTGGCGATCAGCTCGATCCCCTCGAAGCCCAATTGCCCGATGATCTCGATCGCCTCGTCCGGCACTCCCGCCGTGTCGAAGCCGTGGAAGGCGAAGCTCGTGCATGCGATCTTCGCCCGGCGCCCCGCCGGCGCAGGCTGTGCGCCCAACGGCGCCGTCAAAGCGGCGCTAAGAAACGTGCGGCGGTCCATGCCGCCAAGTCTAGACGAACATGGGCCGCCGCTCAATCCGTCGGACGCCTGACAGGCGAGCTACTCGTTGAACAGCCCCTCAAACAGCGCCGAACTCAGGTACCGCTCGCCGGCATCGGGCAGGATCACCACGATAGTCTTGCCCTCCATTTCAGGCTCCTTCGCCACCCGCACTGCTACCGCCGCCGCAGCCCCGCACGAGATCCCGCTAAGGATGCCCTCTTCCCGCGCCAGCCGCCGCGCCATCTCCATGGCCTCTTCGTTGGTGACCTGCTCCACACGGTCGACAATCGAAAGATCCAGCGTCCCCGGGATGAAACCGGCGCCAATGCCCTGGATCTTGTGCGGACCCGGCTGTAGCGGCTCGCCCTTCAACGTCTGCGCAATCACAGGGCTCGCCGCCGGCTCCACGGCGATCGACACCATCGGCTTGCCCTTCGCCTGCTTGATGTAGCGCGACACGCCCGTGATCGTGCCTCCCGTCCCCACGCCGGACACCAGCACGTCGACGCCGCCCTCGGTGTCTTCCCAGATCTCCGGCCCCGTCGTCTCATAGTGGATCTTCGGGTTCGCCGGGTTCTCGAACTGCTGCAACAGCACATAGCGCTCCGGATCGGAAGCCGCAATCTCCTGCGCCTTCGCCACCGCCCCCTTCATCCCCTTCGCGCCCTCCGTCAGCACCAGGTTCGCGCCGAAGACCTTCAGCACCTTGCGCCGCTCGATCGACATCGTCTCCGGCATCGTCAGCGTGATCGGATACCCTCGCGCCGCCGCCACAAACGCCAGCGCGATACCCGTGTTGCCCGACGTGGGCTCCACCAGCTCCTTGCCCGGCTTCAAAATGCCCCGCTGTTCGGCGTCCCAGATCATGGAAGCCCCGATGCGGCACTTGACCGAGTACGCCGGGTTGCGTCCCTCGATCTTCGCCAGCACTGTAGCCTTCGCCCCGTCGGTCACCCGGTTCAGCTTCACCAGCGGCGTCCGGCCAATGCTCAAAGAATTGTCTGCGTAAACTCTCATCGCTCTCTCCTTGGTTCCCTCGCCTTGGTCAGATCTCCCAGTTCGGCACGAAGCTCGCCTGCCGCTCCCGCCACTCGCGCACCAGGTCGGCGAACGTCGTCCGGTCGATGATCTCCGCCACCGCCCCATCCACGCGCTCCCAGAAGAAATCCAGCGCCCCTCCCGCATCCAGCGTCGCCCGCCCCGTCCGCCCTCCCTCCACGCTCCGAAGGATCTCCCCCACCGTGATCAGCTCCGCCGGACGCCCCAGCAAATACCCGCCCTCCGCCCCGCGCTTCGACTCCAGAAACCCGCTCTTCTTCAGCTCCGCCAGAATCGACTCCAGAAACTTCTGCGGAATCCCCTGCCTCTCGGCGATATCTGCGATCCGCGTCGGCTCCCCGCCCCCCCGCAGCGCCAGCTCAAACACCGCCCGCAGCGCGTACTCGCACTTCACCGAGACATTCATCAACGTAGCGGAGCCCATGTACCTATTCTCTGTAGAGAATAGTAAATTCCTCCCCCCAAGTCAACCCCCGAAGGGGACAGCCTGACACGGGCAGTTGGCGTATTTTCCAAGGGGACGGAGCGCTCCGTCCCCTTCGCATTTTTGGCACTTCCGGAACTCACCTCCGCAGCCGTTTGTCCTGCGCAAACCGGTTGCACCCGGGTTCTGCTGTGGCGACGTTGCTTCCAGTGAATCTGCAACCTGTCCAACTTGAAAGTGGCGGCGCGCATTGAAAACACATCCGCGGCGGCTGTGGCATATCCCCGAATGCCCTCCCATCATGTCTCTGGCGGCACTCACAACACGGGCAACGCGAATCACGTGAACATCCGTGGACATCAGCTCACGCCGCCCAGAGCCGGGCGCACACTCGCATCCGCTCGCATTTCCACTGGCTGTCCTTCATGGGCACACGGCCTGTTCGGACTCTGATTCTGATCAAGAAAGTCCTGCTTCAGATGGGGCTCGAACCCGAAAAACTCTTCGTCTCCAGGCTTGCGTCCCGCGAACGAACAGTCCTTGTGATCAAGAGACTGGACTGCAACCGGAGGCCGGAGGTCGACAAGCATTGAATCCTCAATGGCAGAAGTCTCTCCATTTCAATCAGATGTGCGAGTCTCATCAGGGGCGGGCGGGGAGATGAGGATCGTTACCGGTACTTGCGTGCGCGGACTTGGCCTAAAGGGGTGTGAGAGGCGGAAAACCGCCAGGGGGACGGAGCGCTCCGTCCCCCTGGAAAATACGCCAACTGCCCGTGTCAGGCTGTCCCTCTCGTGTGGGGGGTGGGGAAAAAGCTAGCGGGTCACTCTTCCCTCTTCGATTCGGAACGGTGCCATCGCTGCGTACCCGCGCCGCTCCGGCCCTGTGGCAAGCCACGCCTCCAGAACATACCTCCCATCCGGTAGCGGCCGCGCCAGTTCCACCGGCGCTTCGTAGCGCAACTCCCCGGACACAGTCTTCACCTGCGCAGCTTGAGCGAACGCCTTTCCATCTGACCACCGGTAAATTGCCTTGCCCGTCTCGTCCCAGATCACGAAGTCATATTGCTGCGAGTCGTTGAAGACCAGGTCCACCGGCTCGCCGGTGCCCAGCACCAGACGCAACGACGCCGACAGCCCGCCGGCTTCGTTTTCCACCAACGTGGCGCTGAACATCGTGGCCGGCGGGGCGTCCAAGACAAACCTGCCCACGCGCGCGGACACTAGTTCATACACGCGCGGTCCCGCAACCGTGGCCACCGTGCGCTGCACCATCCCGACCCCAGCCGCGAACACTTCGCTCTCGATCCAGGCATCCGCGCATCCGAAAGACCTGTATTCCAGCTTCTGCGCCCTCGCGAACCACCCCGCCGCACCCTGGTGCGGACCCGGCCTGCCCGCAACACGGCTCTCCTGCTCGCACGGGCGAAACGGCGCCTCCGCCCACCCGGGGCATGCGGCCTCAAAGGACGTGAACGTTAGCTCCTCTCCGGTCTCCTCGTCCAGCCACACCAGGCTGCCGTCCGCCAATGCCCGCACCCACAGCGGTCGCCCCACATATCCGGAAAGCCGGCGATACTCCGCACCGCCCTGCGTCGCCAGGGGAGTCCCTACCCGCACGGTGAAAGAATGTCCCGATGCCAGGTCCCGGTAAGTCCACTGGTTTCCCGTCTCGAGCGGCAGAAAATCGCTCGCCAAGGCAGCCGTCGCTGGCAGCAATAGCGCCAGAAGTTTCTTGTCGATTGACATACTAACATTCCTACGGCGCCGCGGCACATCGGTTCCTGCCGTTTTTGTAAACGTTCCGACTTGCTAACGCACCACCACCACCGGCGCCCGCAGGAAGCCCGCCTTCTGCCCCATCCGGTCGATCACATTCAGCTGCGCCACATACTCCCCCGCCGGCAGTTTCAACGGAACCTCCAGCGCCACCGCCGCCGCCCGGCTCTTCGCATCCTTCATTGCCGTCACCACCGCCGGGCGCGACTGATACACCAGCTTCCCGTCGCGATACACCGTCAGCGCCGCCGCCAGTGCCGGCTTCTGCTGCGCTGCATCCAGCTCCGGATCGTACGCCTCCGCATACACATACAGCGTCTGCCCCTCGCGGAACACCCGCGTCACGCTCGGCAGCAGCTTCTGCTGGCCCCGCACCAGCGGGTGCGTGTCCTGCTTCTTCATCAGCTTCTTGTCCGCCGCGCCCACCGCCTCTCTCACCGGCACCCGCTGCGCCCCCAGCACCAGCGAGCTCAGCCGCAACTCGTCCTTCACCCCGTTCAAATCGGGAATCGTGAACTTCGCGTCGAACGAACCCAGTTTCCCCGTAAGGTTCTCCCGCACGACAATTCGCATCGAATAAGATCCCGGAGGAAGCGTAAATCCCGTGTCATAAATCAAATTGCGAGACCCTAATTTCCCTGCCTTTTCCTCCCGCAATTGGATCTTGATCGCGTCCCGCAACGTGGCTGCCGCCGCTCCCCGCGCGTCTTTCACCTGCCCGGCGAAATCGAACGTGGTCGTCTCCGCCCCGCCCTGCTTCTTCAGCGGAATCTCCGATCCGGGGATCTTCACCGCCACCGGCACGAAGTACTGGCTCCGCCCCAGCCGGAAACAGTTCACCTCCAGCGCCAGCCTCAGCTGCGTCACCGGATCCCCCGCCAGCAGCGCCTCCTCCAGCTGCTTCTCCTTGTCGTAGCTCGTGAACGCCGCGAAATCCTTTTCCGCAAAATACCCGCGCCGGTAATCCAGCCGCGCCCGCAGGCGCGCCTGCACGGCAGGCGCAAGCTTCACCTCCACTCGCCGGAACTGCCCGTCCCGCCGTTCATCGCTCGAATAATAGCCCAGGATGTAATAGCTCTGGATGTCCTGCTGCGCCCGCTGAATGCCCAGTGCCAGGTCGTTTGAATCGAACAGCGCCTTCCCGCCCGTGTCCGCCGCCAGCATCTCCAGCGTGTCCTGCGTATCGAAGCTCTTCTGCCTCTGCTGCCCCTGCGCCCGCCCGCTGAACAGCCCCGTCCCTGACACCGTCGCCACCGTCGCGCCCCCGCCCGGCGGCTCCGCCTGCAAGCCGCGCACGTCCACCGGATAAAAGCTCACGTTCGCCCGCACCGCCGCATTCACCGCCGCCCGCAATTGCGCCTCGTTGTCCATCCCCGTCCGGCTCACCCCCGCGCTGAAATACACCACCGCCTTTTTCTCCGGCAGCGCCGCCAGCGACCTCGCCAGGTCCTCCAGCGCCGCCAGCTTCCGGTCCGTGTTGAACACGTTGAACTCCGTCTCGTCCGCCGCAAACGCCGCGTCCTCGCTCGTCTCCGTCCCCGTCGCGCCCTCCGCAGCCAGCTCGCTCATCTCGCCCGTCTGAAACTTCCGCACCGCCTCGATCAGCGCGTCCCGGTCCCCGGTAAAATCCTGCACGATTCGCAGCCGCGAGCCGAACGCCACAATCCTCACCAGGTCCGCCGCCGTCATCTTCGTCCGGATCCACTCCTCCGCCGCCTCCTTCGCCCGCACTTGCTGCTCTTCATCCAGCGACGTCCAGTCGAAATACAACACGATCAGCCGCCGGTCCCGGTACCGCACCGGCAGCACCGCGCCCGTCTGCTGCCCTTGAGCCGTCCGCTGCGTCGCCCCCTCCTCCGCCGTCATCCGCGCCTCTCCTGCCGCCGCCTCCTCGATCTGCTGAAACTCGAACACCCGCACCGTTTGCGGCTTGCCGTTCTCCGTCACCACGAAGTCGTCCTTCTTGAGCCCCTTCACCGGACGCCCCTGCGCGTCCCGCACGAAGACGGTGACGATCACCAGGTTCGCCGACGCGCGAAACGTCGGCGTCTCATCCTGCGCCGGCGCCGTCAGCGCCGCGCACATCATCCAGGCCAGAAATCTACGCAGCATCGCTTAAAACCGGAACCTCGCCGTCAATTGCACGCTCCGCATCGCTCCCGCCGCCGTCGCCTGTCCGTAGTTGGCCGCGTTCACCACCGTCCCGTAGCTCGTCAGGTTGACGTGGTTCAGCACGTTCTGTCCTTCCAGCCGCACCTCCAGGTGCCGCCTCGTGCTCTCGCCAATCTGGAACGACCGCCCGAAGCCCGCGTTCAGCACCACGCTCCCGGGACCCGGAATCGTGTTCCTTCCTGCGTTCCCGTACCGGTCCGCCGGCGGCACCGCAAACGCCGCCGTGTTGAAATAACCCTCTCCGCTCTTCACCGGCAGCCCCGTGGCATCGGCCCGCGCGCTCCCCGTCGCGCCGCTTCCTCCCGCATCCGCCACCGCGCCCAGGACCCGCGCCGTCAGCGGACGCCCCGAGTTGGCCTGCAACGAGACGTTCAGATTCCAGTCCCGCAAAAGCGCCGTCCACGCGTTCCTCTGCCGCAGCCAGACGCCTGTTGGGCCGAACGGCGACGTGAACATCCCGCTGAACTGCAACTGGTGCCGCACGTCGAAATTCGAAAGCCCGCGCTCCGCCCGCAGGTTGTTTTCGTCCTGCACCACCAGGTTGCCCGTCCCGCCGATCGAGCTCGCATTGTCGATCGACTTCGAAAAGGTGTACAGCGCCGACCAGCTCACCCCGCGCCGCATCCGCTTCACTACGCGCAAATGCCCGGCGTGGAAAATCGAGCTGCCCTCCGGGCTGTCATAGGTGAAGCCCGTGGCGTAGGGAATCGGGCGCCGCAGTTCGCTGTCCAGCGGAGAGCCCGGCGGCGCGCGGTTCGGAATCCTCTGGATCACCAGCGCCGTGCCCTTCGTCCCCAAATACCCGATCTCCACCACATACCCGCGCACGTCCTGCTGCACGTTCAGGTTCCACGTCTGCGCGTACGGCGCCCGGTAGTCCGGGTTCACCGCGTAAGAGTTCAACAGTGTCTGCGTCTGCGGCCCGAGGAACGGCTGCGCGAGCGTCAGCCGCGCCGCCGGCGACGTGTTGAACGTCGCCGCCACGGCGAACGGCGGCTGATACGTTAGCCGCTGCGCGATGCTTCCGAACACGCTCGCGTCATAGAACACGCTGTAGCCCAGCCGCACGATCGTCCGCCGCTTCTGGCTCGGCCGCCACGCCAGCCCCACGCGCGGCGCCAGATTGTTGCGGTCCGCGCGGATCAGCCCGTCCGGCACGCTCCCCATCCACGGTCCCGTTCCGCCCGGCGTCACCACCGCCGCCCCGGCCAGCCCCGGCGCGATGTCCAGGTTCGCCATCCGTCCGTACCTCTCCGTGAACGGCAGCCACGCATCCCACCGCAGCCCCGCGTTCAACGTCAGCCCCGGCCGCGCCCGCCACTCCTCCTGCACGAACATTCCCAGCACGGACTGTCGCATGTAGGTGTCCGGCTGCCCGTACCGCACGCTGCTCTGCTGCACATACCCCAGCAGGAAATCCGCAAAGTCGTTGCCCGTCCCCGGCAACGGCCTTCCCGCTGCATCCGTCCCGCTCGTCAGCAGGCCGCCGAAAAACAGCGTCCCGCGCGCGTTCGGGTCGAGCATCGTGTTCTGCTGCGTGCGCGTGAACTGAAATCCCGCCCGCACCGTGTGCGTCCGCCGCACCACCGTCCACCCGTCTGTGAAGCTCCACGTATGCACCTTCCGGCGCGACCGGTTGCCGTCCGTCAGGTCCCCGTAATTCGTGAAGCTCAGATTCGGCGGGCCGAAATTCGCCGGGTCGCGCGACGCGCCCTCGATCCCCAGCCTCCCCGCCACATCCTCCCCGTAGGCGAAATACGGAATCAGGGCGTTGAAATTCCGGTTGTACCGCGCGCTCACCGTGTGGATCAGCCGCGGCGCCAGCGTTTGGCTCCAGTTCACGCTCGCATTCCAGCCCCGCCCGCGGTTCGGATCGCGCCACCCGAACAGTTGGATGTTCTCCGAATACCGCCGCTGCCACGCCAGATCGAACGCCAGCCGGTTCCGCTGGCTTAGCGTCCGGTTCAGCCGCACGTTCAGGTTGTCGTTCGACACAGGCTGCGCCGCCGAAAGCGTCCAGTTCTGCACCGCCCCCGGGCGGTTCGGCAGCGGGATGAACTCGAGCAGCCCCCGCGCCACAGGGCTCACCCGCGCCTCCGGAATCCGGTTGCCCGGAAACGGCGCGCCCGACAGCGGATCGAAGATCGCCGCCGGCTGCAGCGGCGCAAGGCTGCTGAAATCGCCCGCCCGCACGGCCTCCTCCGGCAGCACCGCGAAGCCGTTGTACACCGTGTTGCCCCGCCCCGCGTTGTAATTCACGAAGAAAAACGTGTTGTCCGCCCCGAACAGCCGCCCCAGCTTCAGCGGTCCGCCCAGCGAAGCGCCGAACCGCGGCTGCGTGTACTGCGGCTTCTCCACCGGACGCCCGTTCACCCCGTATGGCGCCGCATCCAGCGCGTCGTCCCGCAGATTAAAAAACAATCCACCCCGGATTTGTTCCCGCGCCCGCTGCGTCCGGTTGCCGAACCCCTCCCGTTGCAGCATCCCCCCGAACCGCTCCGCCATCTCCCGCTTCATCTTCTCCTGCTCCCCGGGGCTCAGGTTGCGGAACTCTTCCGGCGACATCCGCCCTCCACCGGGCCCCAGCCCCGCGCGCATCCCCGGCCCGCCTCCCGGTCCACCGCCCATCATTCCGCCCCCGCGCATCATTCCTCCTCCACCCATCCCCGGTCCGCCCCCCGGCCCGCCCGCCGGTCCTCCCCCCAGGGTCATTGGGCCCGCCGCCGCGCCCGCCACTGGGCCGCCCATCGCTCCCGCCCCTGGCCCAGCTTGCGCGCCCTCCGGCCCGAACGGCCCGCCAGCCAGCCCCCCCGGACCCAACATCCCCGCCATCATCGGCGCAGCAAAACCGAACTCGAAAAACCCCGGCCGCCCCGCCTCCTGCAATCCGCGGCTCAGCGAGCCCTGCACCAGATATGACTCGCTCGCATCACCAACATCCACGCTCGCCGCCATCGCATGAGACTGAAATCCGTTGATCTGCGTCTCCCATTGCTCGCCCGCCGGCTCGCCAGCCGTGCCCGTCTGTGCCGATGCTGCGGCATAGGCCGGCATGGTCAGTGCTATCTCCACGCGCCCCCGCTCCGCCCCGCTCGCCGTCCGCCGCGTCAGCTCGAAACCGAACAGCCGCGCTTCCACCTCCACCGCCCCCTCCGGCACGCCCGCCACCTCGAACCGCCCCGCCTCGTCCGACGCCGCCGTCCACTGCCGCCCCTCTTGCCGCACGGTCACCACCACGCCCGGCACGGGCTTGCCCCGAAACGTCACGCGCCCGGCGACCACCCCCGGCGGTGCGTCGTCCCACGCGCCTGCCAGCAGCGGCAGCAGGCAACCCAGGATCAGCTTCTTCATCATCATCTTCAGGGACGCCCGCCCCCCTGCAACGGATTACCCCCGCATCGTAAACCATCGTAAAATGCCAACGCCTTCCGGGCATCCTTCCCTTGGCATCCAGGCTCGACCATCCGCCGCCCCGGTACTCCTACCCCGCTACAACACAAAGAAATATGGCGAAATCCCCGAATTCCGCCGATGCGACTTTCGTGAAGCGTCTCGCCTTCACAGCAGCGCTAGCCCTGCTCGCCTGCGCGCAGTCCCCGCAGGAAGCCGCAGCCTCCGCGCAGCGCGAATCCCTCGAGCGCCAGCTCCAGTCTCTGTCGATCCAGGTTCAACAGACCCGCGCCTCTACCGCCGCCTCGCCCGTCGTGGGCGTCCCGGTGGCCAGCTCGGCTCCAACGCCCTCTTCATCCGATTCGCAGCGCGCGTCCATCCAGCGCCAGCTCGCCGCGATCTCCTCCCGCCAGCCACTCTCGCGTTCCGAATCCCCGAACCCCGTTTCGGCGGCCCCGCCAGCGGGGGCCACCGCGGAGTCCATCTCCGTTCCGCGGCCGCCTTCTTCTCTCGATCTTCAGGACGCGTCCATCCAGCGCCAGCTCGCTTCGATCTACACCCGCCAGCCCCATCCACTCGTAGCATCTGCCAATCCAGTCGCCACACCGCCGGAAGACCCACCCTCTGATCCCGGAGGCCAAGCCTCCCTTGCTCTTCCGGTCAGCAGCTTCGATCTTCAGATCCAGTCCGCATCGCTCCAGCCGCGCCTCTCCTGGCCAACTCCTCCCGCTCCCATTCCCCTCCTCGACTGCGCCTCCATGCCTGCCGCCCAGCTTGCCCCGCTCTTCCACCATGCCGCTTCCACCTATGGGCTCGATCCACTCCTGCTCCGCGCCATCGCCCGGCAGGAGTCCGCCTTCAAGCCATGCGCCGTCAGCCCGGCGGGCGCCATGGGCCTCATGCAGCTCATGCCGGAAACCGCCTCCATGCTTGGCGTCGAGGATCCCTTCGACGCCGCACAGAGCATCCTCGGCGGCGCCCGCTTCCTGCGCTTCCTCCTCGACAGCTTCCAGAACGACCTCCCCCTCGCCCTCTCCGCCTACAACGCAGGCCCCGCCACCGTGGAGCGCTACGGCGGCATCCCGCCTTTCACCGAAACCCGGAGCTACGTCTCCTCCATCCTCCGCAGGCTCGGTCTGCCCTCCCCGCCATCTGCCAGCCGGTCAGCCCCTCCCGAAAAGCCCAGCCCCCGTTTTCCATTCCCCTAGGCCTCAGCCCGGAGGCAACTCCCCAA
>JBBIIK010000003.1:0-222887 GCA_037446555.1 Acidobacteriota bacterium | reverse complement strand
CCTTTGTCCAGCCACAGCAACGAAAGAGCATGGAGGACGACACGAACCGGCTGAATGCCACCAGTGAGGAGTTCTCGGAGCGACGTTCGTTCCTTCTTGGTCAGAGTCAGACGAAGAGCAGGGCGAGACATACCCCAGTATGCCCCAAACATTCCCGGTTGGAAATGTTTTATTGCAAAATGTCTAGGCGGTCACGACACTAGCCGCCGTCCTTGCAGCCTATGTGCGGTTCGGGCTCGAACATCCGCGCGATTATGCCCTGCTGTTCGCCGCCGCGCCCGGCCAGGACCACGAGCACCTCCGCCGCGTCTTTCACACACTGGGCATCGCGTGTTACGGCGTGATCCGGGACTGCTGTGCCGAGTGCATACGCCAAGGAGAGTTCCGCGAAGATCTCAAGGACGCCGAGACGACAGCGCAGGTGCTGTGGGCCAGCGCGCATGGCCTGGTGCATCTTCTCGGCGCGGCGGAAGGGTTCCCCTTTCGCCTCCGCAAGACCCTTTTCCGTTGCCACGTCGAGATGCTCCTGGCGGGGGTCCGGCGGCCTGGTCCCGGACCTTCAGGCCGGCGCGCCTGAGGAGAAAAAATGCATCAGGGTTGAAGAGCGTTCAAGCTGATCGGCCGTGGAAAAGCCGAGCGGGGCAGGGCTTCGTTACATCGCCTGGCAGATGCTGACCGGCGACAAGCCCAAACATTTCGGGCTCGTTCTCGCCGTCGCTTTCTCCACCTTCCTGATGTCCCACCAGATGTCGATTTTGGTGGGCCTGCTTGAGCGGACACGCTCACAGATCCGCGACGTGCAGGATGCCCCCATCTGGGTGATGGATCCCAAAACGCACTATGTCGACGAAGTGCGGGCGCTCAGCGACCAGACGCTCTACATTGTGCGAAGCGTGGCTGCCGTGGAATGGGCCGTACCGCTGTTCAAGGGCATCGCCCGGCCAAGGCGCCGGATGGCACGTTCCGCAACACCATTCTGATGGGCGTGGATGACGCCTCTCTGACGGGGCTGCCCGAGAAGTTCCTCGCCGGCAGCGTGGACGTGTTGCGGGCGCCACGGACGGTCGCCATCGACCGGGTCGGCTTTGCCTATTTCTTTCCCGGGCAACCGTATTCGACGGGGCAAGAGCTCGAGTTGGGGCCCCTTGTCATGCGAGTGGGCGCCGTGGTGGACGCATCGCCTCCGTTCGTCAACCTGCCCGTGGTGTATGCGCGCTACAGCGAAGCGACGCAGATGGTGGGGCGCGAGCGCAGGCTGATGTCCTTCGTCCTGGTCAAAGGCAGGGAAGGGATATCAGAGCAGGAGGTCTGCCGGCAGATCGGGATGCAGACGGGTCTGAAGGCGCTGACCGCATCGGAGTTCGGCTGGGACACCATCTGGTACTACATCCGCAACACGGGCATTCCATTAATTTCGGAATCACCATATCTATCGCGCTGCTGGTGGGCGCTCTCGTTTCCGGGCAGACGTTCTCACTGTTCATACTCGAGAACTTGCGCTATTTCGGCGCCCTGAAAGCCATCGGAGTGACGAATTATCGCCTCGTGCTGATGATCCTCCTGCCGGCCGTGATTGCCTTTCTCATCGGCCACAGTGTTGGCAACAGATGGACGGCGCTGTTTTTCGAGATGACGAAAGAGAACCTCGATCTGAGGGGTTTCCGCCTGATGCCAGAAATCATGATGATCACTGGAGGTCTGGTCTTTTCCGCCGTGATAGCGGCCACCGCGCTGAACGTGCGGCGCGTGGTGGTGGTGGATCCGGCGGTCGTGTTCCGGGGATGAGACAGGAGGCTCGATCGATGGAAAGACCTGCCCGGAGCGCCGATCTTGCCGTTCGCTGCAGGGGCGTGCACAAGTCCTTTGGCGCGGGGGCCATGACGCTCCGCGTTTTGCGGGGCGTGGATTTCGAGGCCCGCTACGGGCAAATGACGTTCTTGCCCGGGCCCTCGGGGTCCGGCAAAACCACCCTGCTCAGCATCATTGCCGGGCTGCTGCACCATGACGCAGGCTCGGTCGAAGTGCTCGGGCGGGATCTGACAAAGTTGCGCAACGGGCAGGGCGCGCTGTTCCAGCTCTACAACGTCGGCTTCGTCTTCCGGCAGTTCAACCTAGGTCCGATTCTGACAGCGGCAGAGAACGCCGCCGTGCCGCTGTTGGCGGCCGGCGTGCCTCGCAGGCAGGTGCTGGAGCGCGCCAGGGCTCTGCTGGCTGATCTCCGCATGGGCCACAGAGCCGACGTTCTGTCCAACAAACTTTCAGGCGGCGAACAGCAGCGGGTTGCATTTGCCAGGGCGCTGGTCCAGGATCCGAAGCTCGTGATCTGCGACGGGACGACGTCCGCTCTGGACGGCCCCGCCGGCCGGCACGTGATGGAGCTGTTGCGCAAGATCGCCGTGCAGCCGGACCGTGCTGTGCTGATCGTGACGCACGACGCGCGAATTCCTGACTTCGCCGATTGCGTGGCCGAAATCAGCGACGGGGTGATTCACAAGGTCACGTGTGTCGAGGAGGAGGAAGCGAAATGCTGACCAAGTCTGCACCTCCAGCGCGCAGCAGATCCGCGGAGGGTTCCAGAACGGCATCATCCGCATCACGCCCGGCGCAGGGCCGGGCAGCGGCACGCCCCTGATTTCGCACTTTGAAACCGGGCTGCTGGCCGGCAGTCTCGATACGCGCTGGGAGCTGAGCTTCTGGAATGGCACCGCAAAGCGCTACAGCGCGGCGAAGGCGGACGTCGAGATGGGCCTGGAGGATCTGGCGGATCTGCGGCTGATTGTGAGCGCGGAGACGGCGCGCGCTTATTTTGAACTTCGCGGCTTTGAGCGGCAACTGGCGGCGGCGCGGCGCAACCGAGTGGCACAGGCTGAACTCCTCGCGTTGACGCAGGAACGTGCGCGGGCCGGGCTCGCTCCCGGACTCGACGTCGAGCGGCAGCGCGCCTCGCTCGCCTCGCTCGACGCGGCGATGGAACCGCTGGAATGGCAGCGGCGCCTGCGGCTGCACCGGCTGGCGCTGCTCACGGGCGACCGCGAGCTGGCAGAGCGTGGCATCGATGCGGCGCCGCTGGACGAGATGCGCCTGCCCGCGCTGGGGGATGGGGTGGATTCGGCGCTGCTCGAGAGGCGGCCGGACGTCAGGGCTGCGCAGGCGCGGATCCAGGCGGCCATGGCGCGCCGCAGATCGGCGAAGGCGGACCTTCTGCCGCGCGTGCTGCTCACGGGGCTTGCCGGGCGTCAGGGCACGAGCGTAGCCGGGTTGTCGCTTGGGGCGCGGACTTTCTTCGGGGTTGGGCCGCAGCTTGTCCTTCCGGTGTTCACAGGGGGGGGAGGCTCCGAGCGCAAATTCACGCCGCGGATGCGCGGCTGGAGCAGGCGCGGATCGAATTTGAACGCGAAGTTCTGGCCGCCTTTCTGGAAGCCGAGGACGCGCTGGCGGGCTACCGCGCGCAACGGGCGCGGCTGGATCAGCTGCAGCAGGCACGGCTCGCCGCCACCACTTCGCTGGATCTGGCCACCGAACTTTACAGAGCTGGCGTGGGAGACTACCTGGCCGTGCTCGAAGCGCAGCGCGTCCTCCTGGATCAGGGTCTGGCGGCGGCGGAAGCCGAGAGCGCTGCTGCCGCGCAGTCCGCTCTGATGTTCAAGGCGCTCGCCGGAGGCTGGCCAGAACGCCCTGGGACGTAAGTCCGGAACGTTTCAGCACGCTGCGGTGTTTGCGATATTCTGGTCGCTTCATGAGAAGCGTGCCTTTGGTAGCTCCGCGGCGGCTGGAGTTGGTCGAATCGCCGATGCCGGAGGCGCCGCGCGCAGGCGAACTCCTGCTGCGCATGCGCGCCGTGGGCCTGTGCGGCTCAGACTTGCACTGGTGGGCGGAAGGACGAATTCACTCGACGCCCGCGCGGTACCCGCAGATTCTCGGGCACGAGCCCGTGGGCGAGGTTGCCGAAACGGGTCCGGGCGCGGAAGGCTTTCGGCCCGGCGACCTCGTCTCCGTGGAGCCTTCGCTAACGTGCGGCCACTGTGAATTCTGCATTGCCGGGCGGCACAACCTGTGCGTGCACGCACGTTTCCAGGGGGGGCCGGAGGCGCCCGGCTTCTTCCGCGACTATGCCGTGATTCCCGTGCACAATGCCGACCACGTGCCGGCGGGGCTAGGTGTACACGAGGCCACGCTCATTGAGCCGCTTGCCGTATGGGTGCATGTCTATGAACTGGAGCCAGCCCATCTGGGAGACACGGTGGCGGTGCTGGGGGCGGGTTCGATAGGCTTGCTGGGCATCGCGATGGCGAAGCAAGCCGGCGCGGAAATGGTCCTGGCTTTTGACCGTGTGCCGCACCGGCTCGAACTCGCGCGGCGCATGGGCGCCACTGTCACCGTCAACAGTTCGAAGGCGGATTTCCGCGAGGCAGTGATGGATCTCACGCGCGGCCGCGGCGTCGATCTTGTCTATGACGCCGCCGGCGCTCCGGAAACCATCGCGCTGGGCCTGCGTTGCCTCCGCCCGGGCGGAACACTGGTGCTGATCGGCATCCCGGAACCACTGGAGTTCTCCGTGGACCTGCACGCAGCGCTGGCGAAGGAGTTGCGTATTCAGGCAGTGCGCAGGTCTAACCACAAGGGGGCGCAAGCGGCGGCGCTGCTGGCTTCCGGCCGGATCCAGACCGAACTGATCACGCACCGGATGCCGCTGGAGCAGGCCCAGGAGGGGTTCGAGATTCTGCATTCCTATTCGGACGGTGTAGGCAAGTTGATTTTTGATTTCGACCGGAAGGATTGAAGTCCATGTCTCGATATCTGGCCTTTGACCTCGGCGCCGAAAGCGGACGCGCGATTTTGGGAACGCTCGAAAACGGCCGGCTCGAGTTGGAAGAACTGCATCGGTTTCTGAATGAGCCGGTGCGGTTGCCGGATGGATTGTACTGGGACACGTTCCGGCTCTTTCATGACATCCGCGAAGGGCTGCGAATCGCCGGACGCGAGAGGAAACTGAAGCTCGATGGCGTGGCGGTGGACACGTGGGGGGTAGATTTCGGCCTGCTGGACTCGAATGGCGAGCTGTGCCTCAACCCGCGCCACTACCGCCATCCCCGCAACCAGGCGGCCTACGAGGAAGCGCATGGCAGGGCCGGGCGGGAAAAGATCTTCGCAGAGACCGGCATCCAGTTCATGGCGCTGAATTCGCTCTACCAGCTGTATGCAGCGCGGATGGCGGCATCGCCAGGGCTGTGGTCAGCTTCCAGGCTGTTGTTCATGCCAGACCTGTTCAATTATTGGCTCTGCGGCGAGCAAGCGAACGAACTGACCATCGCCTCCACGTCGCAGTTCTTCAATCCGGCGAAGAAGGAATGGTCCCTTGGGCTGTTTGATGCGCTCGGCTTGCCGAAGGCGATTCTGGGCAGCGTTGTGCCGCCCGGGCGGCGTCTGGGCGACCTGCTGGACGAGATCTGTGCGACATGCGCGCTGGAGCCTGCTCCCGTCTTTACGACGGCGAGCCACGACACGGCGTCTGCGGTGGCTGCCGTGCCCGCCGCCGGCAACCGCCCGTGGTGCTACATCAGCTCCGGCACATGGTCGTTGATGGGCGTGGAGGTCGACGAGCCGGTCATCAACGGCAAGTCGCTCGAGATGAACCTCACCAACGAGATTGGAGTCGAGGGGAAAATCCGTCTGCTGAAGAATATCGCCGGGCTGTGGATCGTGCAGGAATGCCGCCGCCAATGGCTGCTGGAGGGCAGGGAATACAGCTACGCGGAACTGACCGAAATGGCGGCTGGCGCGCCGCCGTTTGTGGCCGTGATCGACCCTGACCGGTTCATTGAGCCAGGCGAAATGCCGCGGCGCATCGCGGAGTTCTGCCGCAAGACGGGGCAGAAGGAGCCGGAGTCGCACGCGCAAATCGTACGGATTGCACTGGAGAGTCTTGCTCTGCGCTACCGGGAAGTCCTGGAAATGATCGAAGACTTGACCGGATTGCGGATCGAAGTGATCCACATCGTCGGAGGCGGATCGCGGAACGGATTGCTGAACCAGTTTGTGGCTGCGGCAACGGGGCAGACGGTGGTGGCGGGTCCCGCGGAGGCGACGGCGGCAGGCAACATTTTGGTGCAGGCGATGGGGGCGGGAGAGGTGGACGGACTGGACGCGCTGCGCCGCGTGGTGCGTGATTCGTTTTACCTTGAGACGATCGAGCCGCGCCCCGACCCGGCATGGGACAGAGCGTACGAGCGGTTTCGCCAGCTCAAATGAGAATGCCGGCCGGCCGCTGTGCCGCACGGGTGAGCGGGAGTGGTTGTAGTGCGGCGTCCGGGGGTACAGGCGTCGCGACTGAGGATTACTTCTCCCTCCGGGCGATGATCTTGTCGACCATGCCGTACTGGAGGGCCTGTTCGGCTTCCATGATGTAGTCGCGGTCGACGTCGCGAGCGATGCGGTCCACGGGCTGGCCGGTGGCGTCGGCGAGGATCTGGTTGAGGATCTCGCGCATGCGGAGAATCTCTTTGGCGTAAATGTCGATGTCGGTGGCTTGGCCGGCGAGGCCGCTCATCGAGGGCTGATGGATGAGGATGCGCGAGTGGGGCAGGGCGAAACGCTTGCCCTTGGCGCCGCACGCCAACAGCACAGCCGCCATGGACGCCGCCTGGCCGACGCAGTAGGTGACGATATCCGGCTCGACGAGGTTCATCGTGTCCAGAATGGCCAGCCCGGCGGTGATGGATCCGCCGGGGGAATTGATGTAGAGCTGGACGTCCTTCTCGGGATCCTCGGCGGCGAGGAACAACATCTGCGCGATGACGAGGTTGGCCACCTGATCGTCGATCGGCGTGCCGAGAAAAATGATGTTCTCGCGCAGCAGCCGCGAGTAAATGTCGTACGCGCGCTCGCCTCGCGATGTTTGTTCCACCACCATCGGAACCAGCATGTCCGTCGGCGCGGGCACGATCCTGCTCTCGTTGGGCATTCCGCCTCCTTTGCTCTGAAGCCGCCCTGACGGCGACGGGCGGCGATGGCCTCCCGCCGGGGTCAGGCTTTTTCGCTCTTCGGGGAGCGCTTCGCCGCCTTCTTCTGCATCCGCTCCAGGTTCCGGCGTTTCTGCGCGAAGCCTTTGGCCAGATCCAGAATTGTCGTGCGCTCCAGATACTCCATGATACGATTCCGCAGGGCCTTCCAGTTGTCGTGCATACCGCACGGGGCCTCATCGTTGCAGACGGCCATGCCCGCCGGGCACCGCTCGAAGTCGGCCAAGCCGTCCACAGCGTCCACGATCGCCAAGAGGTTCAGCTCTCCGGGCGGAATGCGGAGGCTGAAGCCCCCCGTGGGCCCCTTGCTGGAGCGCAGGAAGCCCTTGCGCGCCAATTGCTGGAGAATCTTGGCCAGGAAGTGCGCGGGAATGTCAGCCTGATCGGCAATCTGCTTCACCATGGCGTACTTGCCCTCTGGCACCGTGGCCAGCTGGACGAACGCCCGGATGGCGTATTCCGCGGATCGGGAATAGATCATGGAAACCTCTAGAGCCCAAGATGTTAATACGCGTTTGTCCTCTAATACTATATCCGAGGATGCGGGATTCGCAACAGAAGATTCACGGATTGTTTGGAGCGGGCAACCCAAGAAAGGCGCACACTGTGGAGGCGAGCCCGGGCGCGTAGAGGGCCAGGCTGCCTCCGTAGATACTCCTCCGCCCCTCGAAGTCGTGCCAGACGCAGCCGGCTTCCTGGCCGATCGCCGCCAGGGCGGCCACGTCCCACGGCTTCAATCCGGGCTCCAGATACAGCTCCGCCTTGCCAGATGAGACTAGCATGGCGTCCGTGGCGCCGCCCAGCGAACGGACAGCCCAGAAAGCCCCCAGGAATTCCAACAGGCGCGCACCCCAGGGCTCCCGGCGGGCTTGGTTCAGCTGGCCGAAGCAGACGACCGACATCGCCGGCCCGGACAACCGGGAGCAGCGCAACTGTGTCTCGGTGCGTCCTTCGACGCACCACGCGCCTTGTCCTGCCGCGGCGCAGTATAGCCGTCCCTGCGCGGGGAAGTGAGCCACTCCCAGCACAACCTCCCCATCCGCCTCAAGCGCCAGCAGATGCCCCCAGAGAAAGCTTCCCCGAACAAAATCCCGGGTGCCGTCGATCGGATCGACGATCCAGCGGCGCCGCGAAACCGCGGGCCGCGAGGCGCCCTCCTCTCCCAGAATTCCGTCAGATGGGAAGGCCTCCGCCAGCCGGGAAGCGATGAGGCGCTCGCACTCACGGTCTGCCGCAGTAACGGGCGAGCCGTCCGGCTTGGTCTCCGGTTCCGCGCCGCCGAAGTAGTCCAGCGCGACCGAACCGGCGGCCTTCGCCAGTTCCACGGCGGTCTCCAGCTCCCGTTCCCAGGCCATCCCCTTATCTTATGGCCCGGGATTCAGTACCCTAAAGAAAGCCGCGCCACTCCGGCGCGCCGATCCCAAAGCGAGAGGACGACTGCATGGCAAGGACGGCACCCGCAGTGCCGAGCGAAAAAAGGACTGTCTACCGGATGCTCCGGACGGCGGCCGAAACCTGGGGTTTGCGCCCCGCGCTCCATCAGCCGTCCGGCAAGGGGGCCTACAGGAGCTGGTCCTGGCGCGAATACGAGCGGACAGCCGCGTGGGCGGCAGCCGCGCTGCGGGCGTCGGGAATCCGCAAGGGAGACATCGTCGGGCTGGCCGGGGAGACGCGGGCGGAGTTCTATCTGGCCGATCTGGGCGTCATGGCGGCGGGCGCCGTGGCGGCGGCAGTGTACACGTCTCTGCCGGCGGCGGAGCAGGTCAAGACCCTGAAGGCGTGCCGGCCGAAGGCTGTCTTCGTCGATACGCCAAAAGCTCTGAGGGCGCTGGAACAGGCCGGACTGGGGGAACTCGGCGTGCCGCGCATCCTGCTGGCGGGTGAAGAGCCGGGCGCCATGTGCTTCGAGGAGTTCCTCGAATCGGGCCAGCGGGCTTTGGCGGCCGATCCGGGGCTGGTCGATCGCATCCAGGACGAGATCGCGCCACCGGATCCGGCGATCCTGTACCTGACCTCCGGTGCGACCGGCGAGCCGAAAATGGGCCTGGTGAGCCACAACGCCATCCTCGCCAACTGCGAGTGCGGCCCGCCGGCGCTCCCCATCGGCGAGGACGACTCCACACTGGTGTTCCTGCCCTCGGCCCACATCACGCAGCGGCTTGTGCTCGAGCTGCTGATGATCCGGATGGGGGTGCCGGTCTGGTTCAGCGAAGGACTCTCCAAAATGCCAGGGGAGTTGCGGCAAATCCGGCCCACTTTTTTCGTCGCGCCGCCGCGCGTATGGGAGCGCATTTATTCAAGCATCACCACAGAAATACGCAAAAAGCCGGCGGCTGTCCGCAAGCTCTTCTATTTGGGGCTGGGCGTGGGATCCGAGGCGGCGCGTGCGCGCGCTCAAGGCCGGAAGCCATCGCCGTGGGTGCAGGCATCGCTGAAATTCTTCGACCGGATGGTGTTTTCGAAGATCCGCGAGCGCCTGGGCGGCCGGATCCGGGTGGCAGCCAGCGGAGCGGCGCCGCTGGGCCGGGATCTGGCGGAGTTCTTCTCGGCCATCGGGCTGCCGCTGATCGAGGGCTACGGGCTTACCGAGGGCGGCGTGGTGATCCTGAACCCACTGGGAAACCCGCGCCCAGGATCGATCGGCAAGCCGTTGAAAGGAGTGGAAGTCCGCCTGTCGGAAGAAGGCGAGCTTTTGTTGCGCGGGCAGATGCTGTTCTCCTGCTACTATAACGACCCCGCGGCCACCGCCGCTGTGCTGCGGAATGGATGGCTGCACACCGGAGATCTGGCCGAGATCGACAGCGACGGCTACGTCTGGATCACGGGACGGAAGAAGGAACTGATCGTTTCCTCCAACGGGAAGAAGATCTTTCCGGCGAAGATCGAGGGGCTCTTCAAGCTCGAGCCGCTGGTCAACCAGGTGATGCTGCTGGGGGACCGGATGCCTTACGTGGCGGCGATTCTCACCATCAACCCCGATGCTGCCGCTTCGCTCGGGCTGGTGCCGGCCGGCACACCGCTGGCCGAAGCGGCGCGGATGGAGGCCGTGCAGGAAGAAGTGAAAAGAATTGTAGCAAGAGTCAACCGGCAACTGGCCCAGTTTGAACAGATCCGGAAATTCAGAATTCTTGACCGGGAGTTTTCCATCGAAACCGGAGAAATGACGCCCACGATGAAGCTCCGCAGGGGGAAAGTGCTCGCCAACGTCCGTGAAATTGTCAACGAGCTTTACATGGGCCGTGAAGAATTTGAATGCTGATTCCGGTCCTGGTGCTTCTTTCGCAGTCGGGCCTCCTGTTCTCCGGCATCCACGCCTGGCGGTGGAATGAAGGCCGGGGCGAGTTCATCCCGGCTCTCTCCGCGGAACTGGACAATCGGACTGGCCAAGACTTCTCCACCGTGCGCTTGAGGGTCAAAGTGCTGTGCCGGGAGGGCGGATTCCGTGAATACTCCGTGCAGGTGCGGGACGTTTTGCTGGGACGGCAGAAGGTGGAAGCCACGGCTTATGACTCGATCGGCGCAGTCTCCTGGTGCGAAGGGCAGGCGGAGGTGGAACCGTTGGAGACGGTCCCGTACCGGCCAGAGGAGCGCCCTGGATTCATCGTGTTGGGCTTTTCATGGAAGGCAGCGGGCCAGTCCGCCTCCGCGGGTCTGGCGGGCGTCCTCGATTACAGGCGACTGTCGGACGAGCATCAGACGGTCGAGCTTCGTACCTGGAACCGGCACGGTGCGCGGTTCGAAGTCGACGGAGTCCCGGATACCGCGTTTTATGTGATTCGCGTGCCGCCTGGCCGCTTCGGACTGGCAGGTTTCGTTTTGAAGCCGGAGGAACCGCGCGGACGGTTGTCGCGGTTCCTGCGCTTCTACGAGGTGCCGGCCGGCAAGGCCTGCTACTTGGGCATATTCCGGTTGGAACAGGAGCGCCCCGGCAGGACTGCCGTCAGCCTGGAGCCCTCCCCGGAACTGATGCCCCGGCTGGCGAAGTTCCTGCCGCGACCGCTGGAGCGCGCCCAGCCCACGGCGCCGCCCCCCGGTTCCACACTAGTACTACCGTGAACCGACTCCATCTTGCGGGTGCCAGGAAGCCTGCTATGCTAGATATAGTTGTGTAAATGTAAGAATCATTAGGAGATGGCTGACTTGTCACAAATCGTTCCCATCACAGTCGCCAAGGGCGACGGCATCGGGCCGGAGATCATGGATGCCACGCTGTTCATCCTCAAGGAAGCGGGGGCGCGGCTGGCGATCGAAGAGATCGAAATCGGTGAAAAAGTCTACCTGCGCGGGAATACGGCGGGAATCGAAAAGGAGTCCATCGAAAGCCTGCTCCGGACGAAGGTGTTCTTGAAGGCGCCGATCACGACGCCGCAAGGAGGCGGATTCAAGAGCCTGAACGTGACGACGCGGAAGCTGCTGGGCCTGTACGCCAACGTGCGTCCGTGCGTCGCCTACGACCCGTTCATTCCGACGAAGCATCCCGGGATGGACGTCGTCATCGTCCGCGAGAACGAAGAAGACCTTTACGCCGGCATTGAATACTTCCACACGCCGGATCAGGTGCAGTGCCTGAAGGTGATCACCTACGGCGGCTGCCGCCGCATCGTGCGCTACGCGTTCGAGTACGCCGTGCGCAACCACCGCAAGAAGGTCACCTGCTTCACGAAAGACAACATCATGAAGCTGACCGACGGGCTGTTCCACCGCGTGTTCGACGAGATCGGCGCCGAGTACCCGCAGATCGAGAAGGAACACTGGATCGTGGACATCGGCGCCGCCAAGCTTGCAGACACGCCCGGCTCTTTTGATGTGATCGTGATGCCCAACCTCTACGGCGACATCCTGTCCGACGTGGCGGCGCAGATCGCCGGCTCGGTGGGGCTGGCAGGTTCCGCGAACGTGGGCAAGGAATACGCCATGTTCGAGGCGATCCACGGGTCGGCGCCGCGGCGCGCCGGGCAGAACCTCGCCAACCCCTCCGGCCTGCTGCTGGGGGGAGTGATGATGCTCGTCCACATCGGCCAGCCCGAGGTGGCAGAGCGCGTCCATAACGCATGGCTGAGGACGATTGAGGACGGCATCCACACCTACGACGTCGCCAAGGAGGGCAAGAACCCGCACACGCGCGAGCAGGTGGGCACGCGCGAGTTCGCCGAAGCGGTGGTAGCGCGGCTCGGTCAGCAGCCGCAGCAAATGAAACCGGTTCGATACGCCGCGGCGAGCCAGACCATTCAGGCGGACGAGCCGCCGCTGCCCGCAGCGAAGCGCGAACTGGCGGGAGTCGACGTCTACGTCCATCACGCGCCAACCGATCCGAACCAAGTGGGCGCGCTGATGCAAAGCGTCGCCGGTGGCGGGCTGGACCTGATCATGATCACCAACCGCGGCGTGAAGGTGTTCCCGGATCCTCTCCCCGCGACCCTGCAGTGCGACACGTGGCGCTGCCGCTTCCAGCCGAAGGGCGGCGGGGCGGTTCAGCCGCAGCAGGTCCTGTCGTTGCTCGAGCGCTGCATCGGGGCGGGGATCGACGTCGTCAAGACCGAGCATCTGTACACCTACGACGGCAAGCCCGGCTATTCGCTCGGGCAGGGCCAGTAACCCAGACGCGTCCGGCCGGGGGCTATGCTGGAGGAGATGGACTCCGCCGCAAAGCCCTTGGTGGGCGTGGTGATGGGAAGCCGCTCCGACTGGGAGACGATGCAGCACGCCTGCGCCATCCTCGAGCGTTTCGGCGTGCCGTACGAGAAGCGTGTGACCTCGGCGCACCGCACGCCGGACCTGATGGCGGAATATGGCCGCACGGCGCGCGGACGCGGGTTGAAGGTAATCATCGCCGGGGCAGGCGGCGCCGCGCACTTGCCCGGCATGATGGCTGCGCACACCACGCTTCCGGTCCTGGGAGTGCCCGTGAAGGGCTCATCGCTCGACGGGCTGGATTCCCTGCTTTCGATTGTGCAGATGCCTGCCGGCGTGCCTGTTTCCACGTTCGCGATCGGAAAGTCGGGCGCGACGAATGCCGGACTGACCGCCGTTGCGATCCTCGCGCTTTCCGATCCCGAGCTGGCGGACAAGCTCGAGGCGTACCGGGCCAGCATGCGCGAGGCGGTCGCTGCCGCAGAACTTCCTGATCCCGCCGTTTGAGCCGTGATGTCCCGCGTGTTGCCTCCAGGCTCTGCCATCGGCGTGCTCGGCAGCGGGCAGCTGGGCAGGATGTTCGCCATCGCCGCGCGCCGGATGGGCTACCGCGTGCATACCCTTTCGCCGGACGAGGACACGCCCACCGGGCAGGTGTCGGACGTCGAAGTCCGGGCGTCCTATGACGACCTGGACGCTGTGCGGGCATTCGCCTCCCGCGTGGACGCCGTCACCTTCGAGTTTGAAAACGTCCCCGCGGCATCCATCGAGGCTTGTGCCGAACTCGTCCCCGTGCACCCGCGCGCGGAGGTGCTCCACATCACCCAGCACCGGCTGCGGGAGAAAACATTTCTGGCCAGGAATGGTTTCCCCTGCGCGCCGTTTCGCCTCGTCTGCTCCCTGGCGGATCTGGAGCGCGCGGCTTCAGAGATCGGCCTGCCAGCGGTTCTGAAAACGGCGGGCTTCGGCTACGACGGCAAGGGGCAACGGCTCGTGCGGGAGCGCAGTGAGCTGCCCGCGGCGTGGCATTCCATCGGCGCCCGGGAGGCGATTCTGGAGTCCTTCGTCGATTTCGCCTGCGAACTCTCCGTGGTGGCGGCTCGGGATCAGCAACGGCGCTTCGAAAGCTTCCCCGTGTGCCTGAGCACACACTCGCAACACATCCTCGACGTGACGATCGCGCCCGCGCCTGTGGAGCCTCGCACAGCGGCGCGGGCGGTGGAGCTCGCCCGCGGCATCCTGGAGACGCTGGACGTGGTGGGCGTGCTGTGCGTGGAGATGTTCTTGTCCCGCACCGGCGAGCTGCTCGTGAATGAACTGGCGCCGCGGCCGCACAACTCCGGCCACTACACGTTCGATGCCTGCGTCACCTCGCAGTTCGAGCAGCAGCTGCGGGCCGTGTGCGGACTGCCGCTGGGTTCCACCGAACAGACGCGCCCGGCGGCGATGGCGAACCTGCTCGGCGACCTGTGGGCGGATGGCGAGCCTCGATGGGACCGTGCGGCGGCGTTTCCCGAGGTCAAGCTGCACCTTTACGGCAAGCGCGAGCCGCGGCCTGGCAGAAAAATGGGGCATCTGACGGCGCTGGCGACGACCGTGGAAGACGCACGCCGGCGCGTGCTGGCGGCCCGGGAGTCGCTGACAGACCGGCGGGCGGAGCAGGAGTGATGGCCGGACCGAGGATCACAGTGATCGGCGGCGGGGCCGTCGGTCTGGCTTCTGCCTGGCGCATCATGCAGAGGTGGCCAGAGGCGCGCGTCACCACTCTTGAGAAAGAAGCGCGCGTGGCGGCGCATCAGACAGGCAACAACTCCGGCGTGATGCACTGCGGTCTGGCCTACAGGCCGGGATCGGCCAAAGCGCGGCTAGCGGTGAAAGGCATCCGGCAGCTCATCGAATTCTGCCAGCGGTACGGCGTCCGCCACGACGTTTGCGGAAAGCTGGTCGTGGCCTCGCGTAAGGATCGGGTTCCGAGGCTTCGTGATCTGATGGAGCGCGGCACGGCCAACGGGCTGCGGGGGCTGGAGCTGCTTCCGGCGGAACGGATTCCCGAGTTCGAGCCACATGCCGCGGGGGTGGCGGCTCTACGGGTCCCCGAAGAGGGCATCGTTGACTATCCGGCGGTCTGCGAAACGCTGGCGCGCCTCATCGAGTCCGGCGGGGGGCGCGTGACGCTTTCTGCGGGCGTCCGCCGCCTCAGCCTGCGCGGAGATGAGTGGGTGGCGGAAACGGAACAGGGCGAATTTGCTTCAGATTTCCTGGTCACCTGCGCCGGGCTGCAGGCGGACCGCATGGCGCGAATGGCGGGCGAGCGGACTGAAATCCGCATCGTTCCTTTCCGCGGCGACTACTACCGTCTGAAGCGGGAGCGCGAGTACCTCGTGCGGAACCTCATCTACCCTGTGGCCGATCCCCGCTTCCCGTTCCTCGGCGTGCACTTTACACGGATGATTGCCGGTGGCGTGGAGGCCGGGCCCAACGCCGTGCTGTCACTGGCGCGGGAGGGCTACTCTCGCACGGCCTTCGACGTTCGTGATGCCGCCAGTGCTCTGACCTTCCCCGGGCTGTGGCGGTTCCTCGCCCGCCATGCTTCCATGTGCTGGAGCGAGTTGCGGCGCGCGTTCTCAAAAGAGCTCTTTTCCCGCTCCCTGCAGACCCTTGTCCCGGAAGTGCAGCCCGAGGATCTGGAACCTGCCGGCGCCGGCATCCGGGCGCAGGCGATGACCCCCGACGGGCGTCTGGTGGAAGACTTCGCCTTTCTGGCGCGCCACCGGGCCGTTCATGTTCTGAATGCGCCGTCCCCTGCGGCCACGGCCTGCCTTGCGATTGGCGAAGAGGTCGCCGCGCAACTCGCAGCCATACTCTGAGGATCCGGTCCCGGTCACTCGCCGGCCGCCTGCGTCAGCCGGGATCGCCGAACCACGAGCGCCGCTTCCCGGCTTCTTCCCGCCTGCCGTTCACCCCAGGTTCGCAAACGGTCCTTCACGGTCGTTGATGAGCCACGGGTCCTTCGTGCGCTTCCGGAATTCGTGCGTGGCACGCCGGAGCGACTCGAGCTCCGTCCGGTGCTCCGGGACCTGCGCCAGGTTGTTGACCTCGTCCGGATCCACGGTCACCTCATACAGTTCCTCCGCCGGACGGCGCAGGTACTGCGCTGCCGGCCGCCGCCCCACGCGGCCCGAGTCGCCTGCGGCGGCAATGCTCTGCCATGTGGGCGACTCCCACAGGTCCGACGCGTGAGGAAACGTGAGTTCGGGAAACAGGTTCCGCAAATACTTGTAGCGGCGGGTCCGTGTGCCGCGTACGGGGTAGTACATCGTGATCTCGTGGAAGGTGTGCGAGAAGTACACCTGATCCCACCCGGCCGGACGTTCTTCGCCGAGGATGCCGGCGAAACTGTGGCCATGCAGCGGGTACTCCGGCCCGCGCGCGCCCGCCCACTCCAGAATTGTCGGCGCGATGTCGGGGAAGTGGATCATGGCCTCGTTTACCGTGCCGCCGCGCACTCCGGGAGCGCGAACCAGAAACGGAAGCCGCGTCCCGGCATCGTAAAGGTTCGTTTTTGCGTTGGGGAAAGCCATCCCGTTGTCGCTTAGGACCAGGACGAAGGTGCGGTCAAGCATCCCGCGCGCCCGCAACAGGTTCAGCACCATGCCTACGCCCTGATCGAAGCGGTTGGCCGCCTGATAGTACTCCGCCACCTCCCGCCGCACAGCGGGATTGTCCGGCAAGAAAGAAGGCACACGCACCCGCTGAGGGTCGAAGACGTTCTTCGTTACGCCTGGATGGTCCAGTTCATTGCCAAAGCCTCTGCCGAGGCGGTGCGGATCGTCGTAGCCCACGTGCAGATACCATGGTTTGCCCTCCGCGGCCGCCAGGAACTGGCCCACGCGCTCGGCCACCGACAGCACGTTCCGCCCCCGCCCTTCAGCGTGATAATCCCATCCGAACTGCGCCGCGGGGGCGACATGAAACTTGCCGACGATGCCGGTCCGATAGCCGGCTTCCTTCAGCAAGGCAGGCAGAGGCTTGACGTGCGGCAGCAGCCGCATGGCATGGAAGTCATGCGCGTGGCCGTATTGCCCGTTGGCGTGGTTGTGCAGTCCGGTAAAGATCACGGAGCGGGACGCGCTGCACGAAGCCGTGGTGCAGAAGGCGTGCGTGAAGCGCACGCCCTCTTCCGCGATCCGGTCGAGGTTGGGCATTCTGGCTTGAGAATCCCCGTAGGCGCCAGTGTGCAGCCCGAGGTCGTCGGCGATCAGAACCAGGGTGTTCGGCCGGGCGTTGCCTCCTTGCGACAGCACGGCCGGCGCCGCCACCGGGGCGGCCAGGAATTCACGGCGATTCATCGCAATGAGCCTCCAGTGGAACCTCCGCCGGTCCCGCCCCCATCATAACTGCGTTGCGGCCAAACCCGGGCCGCGCCATCGAGATTGCCCACGGCGCCGCCAGTCGGGTCATGCGCCAGAAGTGCCGCCCCCGCAGCCACCGTCTGCCTCGCAATTGCCGGCATCTTCGCCGGAAAGGCGGCCTCCGCACGGGAATAGTACTACTGGCGATGTCACTCTCCGCCAGACGGGAGCATCATGGTAGGCAGTTAGCGAAAGTTAGCATGTTGGGACTCATCCGCAGTTGCCTGAATTGTGGGAAGAGCAACCGTGTACCGCCGTCGCGGCTGGCCGATCATGGCCGGTGCGGCGCCTGCCGCGCGCCGCTGCCGCCGGTGGCCGAGCCGCTGGACGTGACTGCCACGGAATTCGATGCGATCGTTCGTGAGTCGCCCGTGCCGGTGCTGGTGGACTTCTGGGCCCCATGGTGCGGCCCATGCCGCTTGGCGGTGCCGGAGATGGTGGCGCTGGCGCGGGAGATGGCCGGACGTGCCGTGATCCTCGAAGTGAATGTTGACCAGAATCCGGGGCTGGCTGCGCGTTACGGGATTCAGTCGGTACCCAACTTTCTCGTCTTTGCCGGCGGCAGGCTGGTGATGCAGCGCGCGGGACTGGCGCCGCGCAGCGAGATGCGCCGCTGGCTAGAACACGGCTCCGCTGCCGCCTGACGGTGCCTCCCGGCACCGCCCGGTTACACTGGAGGCTGGCGATTCATGCTCCGCCGGGCAGCTCTCCTGACTCTGCTTGTTCTGGCGCTCCCTGCGTGCCGGAGCGGTTCTGAAGAGAAACGCGCAGCGGGCCGTTTGCGGCCCGGCGAGGCCGGCGACGCTGCCCGCTTCCTGGCAGGGTTGCCCGGGCGCGGCACCAGCCCTTTCAAAATGCTGGAGTCTTCTGATGCCTGGGCCAGCCACAGCCGCCGGCTGAACGCCATGTTCCAGGACTTTCGCGAGAGGCGGGAGCCGCAGATGCGGGAGTTCGCCAGCAAGGAACTGAGCCGGAAGGAAGACCTCGCCCGCCCCGTGTTCTATCCTTTTTCCGGTGCCGACGCGCTGACGCTTCTCACGTTTTTTCCCGGCCGCCAGACTTACGTGATGGCAGCGCTTGAGCCTCCCGGCAGAGTTCCGGATGCCGGGGATCTGCCAACCGAAGCACTGCCTCGACTGCTGCCGCCGCTGGCCGACACGCTGGAATCTCTGCTCAGGAAGAGCTTCTTCGTCACACGTGAGATGGACCGGCAGCTGCGCGGGCAGAACACCGACGGAGTGGCTCAGCCGCTGCTCATCCAGCTGGCGCGCGCCGGTTACGGGATCACCGGCTACGAGTATGTGACGCTGGACGGGCACGGCAGGCCGCAGCGGCGGCGGCAGGATGTGCGGCGCGCGGAGTTCGGACACAATCGCGGGCTGCGGCTGGATTTACTGTCGCCCGAGGGGGGCCGCCCTGCCAGGCTTTACTACTTCTCGCTGAACCTCGATAACGCCCACATACGCTCCAATCCGCAGTTCGAGCGCTTTCTCTCGTCTCTTGGTCCCGTGTGCACGATGCTGAAGGCGACATCCTACGTGCTGCACGACCGGAGTTTCTCGCGGATCAGGGACACTGTGCTGAACCGCTCCGCGCTGATCCTGCAGGACGACACCGGCATTCCGTGGCGGCTACTGGTGGCAGGCTCTTGGGACGTGCAGCTTTACGGAGATTACGAGAAGCCCTACGGGAGAGCGTTCGAGTTCCGGCTGCAGCGCGACCTGCGGGCGGCTTACGAGGATCCGCGGCGCCGCGTCAGGCCGCTGCGATTCCGCATCGGATACGGCGCGGGGCGAGTGGCGTCCAACCTCCAGGTGGCGCGGCGGCTGCGGACGCGCTCCTGATTACCGCCTCACAAGGCGGATGCTGCCGTTCGAGGAGGTCAGCTCGATCCGCTCCCCGCCGGCGCCGAGCCGTCCCTCCAGGCGGGTCTTTCCGAACTCGCGCGCGGAGACCTCGAAATCGCTGGTCACGCGCCCGTTGCTCGTGGAGGCGCGCACGTCGGCGTTGACGCCGTCCGGCAGCGCCAAGGTGATGGATGCGTTCGACGTGGAGATGCGCAGCGGGTTGTTGGCCCACTGGCGCAGCTTCACGGTCACCGAGCCGTTGGAGCTCCGAAATACAAGGGGCGCGCCGCTCTGTGGCACTGGGATATCGGCGTCGATCGAACCGTTTGACGTCTCTACGTCGGCCCGCCCATCGATGCCGCTGAGTCGGATCCGCCCATTGGACGTGCGCGCGGTGACGGAGCCGCTCACCTTGTCAAGTTCCATGGCGCCATTGGAAGTGCGCAGCGTCCAGTCTCCTTTCACGTCCCAGACCTTCACCGCGCCGTTGGAGGTCGTGGCCCGGCCGGATCCCTCCACTGACTCAAGCGTCACGGCCCCGTTGGATGTGCGGGCGTCTTCGAGAATGATCTTGCGCGGCAGGCGCAGCGACAGGCTCGCGCCGCAGTTGCAATTGCCCTCGGGGCGCCGCACGCGCACCCGCAGCGCGCTGCCGTCGGCGACGATGTCCACGTCCATCAGACCGAGAGTCTCCTGCCGGGAGGCGTACTTGACCACCTCGATCGACGCTTCCTCGCGGTCCCAGCCGCGGACCTCGATCGGACCGTTGAACGTTTCCATCGTCACCCGTCCCCCGCTTGAGAGCTTCTCCGTGGTAGAGAAAGGCTCCTTGAAGCGTTGCGAGGCGCCCCATTCGGAGGGATCGATCCAGTCACAGGCGGAAAGGGCCAGCAAGCCCGCCGTCAGGGCAGTCAGGAGGGGAACGCGCATAGACAGCTCCTCACGAAAGCTATTACGGATCGGGTTGGCTGAAAGTTCCCGCATGCTAGCCTGGGTTACATGAAGAAGGTGATGGCCCTGAACCGGGGAGAGATCGCGATCCGCATTTTTCGCGCCGCAAACGAACTGGGCTTTCAAACGGTAGCCATCTATAGCCAGGAGGACCGGCTCAGCCTCCACCGCTTCAAGGCCGACGAGGCGTACCTGGTCGGGCAGGGGCTCGGCCCGGTGCAGGCCTATCTCGACATCGACGGCATCGTCGGATTGGCGAAGGAGAAGGGTGTCGACGCGATCCACCCTGGATACGGATTCCTCAGCGAAAACCCGAGGCTGCCGCGCGCCTGCGCCGAGGCAGGGATCACGTTTATCGGGCCGGGCGCGGAGCTGCTGGAGAAGCTCGGCGACAAGACCGCCGCGAGGCGGCTGGCGCGCGAAGCGGGAGTTCCCACGCTCGACGGAACCGACCGCCCGGTTCGCACCGTGGAACAGGCCCGTCGGGCCGCGGAACAGACCGGATATCCGCTGATTCTGAAAGCCGCTTTCGGCGGCGGCGGGCGGGGCATGCGGATCGTGCACCGCAGCGAGGATCTGGAACCGCGCTTCCACGAAGCCAGCCATGAGGCGCAGGCAGCCTTCGGCAACGGCGCGCTGTTCGTGGAACGCTACATCCGGCACGCCAAGCATGTCGAAGTGCAGATCCTCGGCGATACGCATGGCAACCTGGTCCACCTTTGGGAACGCGACTGCTCCGTGCAGCGTCGCCATCAGAAGATCGTCGAGGTGGCACCTGCCTTCAGCCTCGACCCCTCCATCCGCAAGGCGCTGTGCGAAGCTGCGGTCCGGCTGTGCCGCCATGCCGGCTACTACTCGGCAGGCACGGTCGAGTTCCTGGTGGACGCCGATTCGGGCGAATGGTTCTTCATTGAAGTGAACCCGCGCATCCAGGTCGAACACACGGTCACCGAGGTGGTCACCGGCATCGATATCGTCAGGGCGCAGATCCAGGTGGCGCAGGGGCTCGCCCTGCACGGGGAGGAGATGGCGATTCCGCCGCAGGAGGAGATCCACGTGCACGGCGCCGCCCTACAGTGCCGCATCACCACGGAGGATCCTGCGAAGAACTTCCTGCCCGATTACGGCCGCATCACCACCTACCGCTCGCCCGCGGGCTTCGGAATCCGGCTGGACGGCGCCTCGGCTTATGGCGGAGCCGTGATCACCCCCTACTACGACTCGCTGCTCGTCAAGATCACAGCCTGGGGCAATGATTTCCGCACCGCCTGCCAGCGCATGGACCGCGCGCTCCGCGAATTCCGCATCCGCGGCGTGAAAACGAATATTCCATTTCTCGAAAATGTCGTCAATCATCCTGCGTTCCAGGCCGGGAAAGCGACAACGACTTTCCTGGAAAACACGCCGGAACTCTTCCGCTTTCGCCCGCGGCAGGACAGGGCGACGCGGCTTCTCGCCTACCTCGCCGATGTGGCCGTGAACGGCAACCCGGAGATGGCGCGCCGCCGCCCGCCGGAAATTGTCCGGCAGCCGCCCGTGCCGCCCCACAATCCCGCGCCGCCGCCGCCCGGCACGCGGCAGAAGCTGCTCGAGCTGGGACCTGAGGGCTTTGCGCAGTGGGTGCTGAAACAGAAGCGGCTGCTGCTGACGGACACCACCATGCGGGACGCGCACCAGTCGCTGATGGCCACTCGTATGCGCACCTACGACTTGCTGGCGATCGCGAATTTCTACGCGCACTCGCTCTCCGGGCTGTTCTCGCTCGAGCTGTGGGGGGGCGCGACATTCGACGTCGCCATGCGGTTCCTGCTGGAAGACCCGTGGGTGCGGTTGCAGAAGCTGCGGCGGGAGATCCCGAACGTCTGTTTCCAGATGCTGTTCCGCGCCTCCAACGCAGTGGGCTACACGGCGTACCCGGACAATGCCGTGCGGCGCTTCGTGGAAGTGGCGGCGCAGGAGGGAATCGACATCTTCCGGATCTTCGATTCGCTGAACTGGCTGCCCAACATGAAAGTCGCCATGGAGGCTGTGCGGCGAACCAACGCCGTCTGCGAGGCCGCCATTTGCTACACGGGAGACATCCTCGATCCGAAACGCGACAAGTATCCGCTGCAATATTACGTCCGGCTGGCGAAAGAGCTCGAGAAGATGGGGGCCCATATGCTGGCCATCAAGGACATGGCCGGACTCGTAAAACCCTACGCCGCCTGGAAACTGGTGAAGGCGTTGAAGGAGGAGATCGGCATCCCCATCCACTTCCACACGCATGACACTTCCGGGCTGAACGCGGCTTCGATCCTGAAGGCGGTGGAAGCGGGAGTCGATATCGCCGATGCGGCAGTTTCCTCGATGAGCGGCTCCACGTCGCAGCCGAACCTGAATTCTCTGGTCGCCGCGTTGCAGCACGACCCGCGTCGCGCCAACGGATTGGACTTCGACGCCCTGAACCGCTGCTCGGACTACTGGGAGCAGGTGCGGCTCAACTATGCGCCCTTCGACACGGCGCCGCGTTCGGGCACCGCGGACGTCTACGTGCACGAGATGCCCGGCGGGCAGTACACGAATCTCCGCGAGCAGGCCGAAAGCCTGGGCCTGGGCCACCGCTGGCCGGAGATCGCTCGGATGTACGCCGAGGTGAACCGCGCCTTCGGAGACATCGTGAAGGTGACGCCGTCGTCGAAGGTAGTCGGAGACATGGCGCTGTTCCTCATTCAGCACGGAATGACCGTTCACGAGTTCGAGAACCTGGGCCCGAACCACTCGCTGAACATCCCGAATTCGGTGGTGGAAATGTTCGAGGGAGCATTGGGAGAACCTGAAGGTGGCTGGCCTTCGAAGATCGCTTCGGTGATCCTCAAGGGCCGAAAGCCGAGACGCGGCCGCCCGGGGGCGCGGCTGGAGCCGGTCCATTGGGAGCAGACGCGCGCGCTGATTGAGAAGAAGACGGGCCACAAGCCCTCGGAAACGGACCTGATGAGCTACGTCATGTACCCGGACGTGTACGTAAGATTCGACAAGGCGCGCGCCGCCTACGGCGACCTCACCGTGCTTCCCTCCCCGGCTTTCTTCTACGGCCTCAAGCCGGGCGAGGAGATCGCGGTCAACATCGATCCCGGAAAGACGCTCATCATTAAGTACACGGCGACCGGCGACGCCCACCCGGACGGCACGCGCACCGTGTTCTTTGAGCTCAACGGGCAGCCGCGCGAGATCACCGTCCGCGACCGCCACATCAAGGCCGAAACGAAAGCGCAGCCCAAGGCCGATCCGGCCAAGGAAGGCCACGTCGGAGCGCCCATCCCGGGAGCTGTCACATCCATTGCTGTGGAGCTCAACCAGACGGTGAAGAAGGGCGACAAGCTCCTCGTGCTCGAAGCGATGAAGATGCAGACGACCGTCTACGCGCCCATCTCCGGCAAGGTGACCGAGAGGCACGCCAGCGTGGGGCAGACTGTCGAACCCAAGGACCTGCTGCTCGTCATTACTCCTGTATCCTGATAGGCGCCATGCGCGCCACCCGCAGATTCTTCCTCGGCGCGGCCGCGGCCGGGCTAGCCGCGGCGCGCGCGCAGACCGCCCCGAGCGACCGCATCCGCGCCGGCTTCATCGGCTGCGGCGGGATGGGATCGGGCCGGATCAAACATTTTCTGGAACACCCGGACGTGGAGGCTGCAGCCGTCTGCGACGTCGACCGGACACACCTGGAACGTGCCGCCGCGCTCGTGGAGAAACTCGGCGGCCGCAAGCCGGACGCCTATGGTGACTTCCGCCGGGTGCTCGACCGCAAGGACATCGATGCCGTCGTCATCGCGACGCCCGACCACTGGCACGCCCTGCCGGCGATTCTCGCCTGCGAAGCCGGCAAGGACGTCTTCGTCGAGAAGCCCTTCTCGTGGTCGGTCGGCGAGGGGCGCCGCATGGTGGAAGCCGCCCGCAAGAACAGGCGGGTCACGCAGATGGGAAATCACATTCACAACGACCTGCCCAACTACCGGCGCGTCGCGGAGCTGGTGCGCTCGGGCTCGCTGGGCAGGATCGTCCGCGTGCACTGCGGGCTGCGGTCGAATGAAAAGTCCATCGGGGCGCCGCCGGACGGAGCCCCGCCGCCGGAACTCGATTACGATTTCTGGCTGGGTCCGGCGCCGAAGCGGCCGTACAATCCAAACCGGTCCCACGGAAAATTCCGCTATTTTTGGGATTATTCAGGCGGTTATTTCGCCGATTTCTGGTGCCATTACGCCGACGTGGCCTATTGGGCCCTGGACCTGCAGGCGCCCCGGGCGGTGAGCGCGGCGGGCGGCCGCTGGCTGGCTGGCGACAACGCGGAGACGCCCGATGTCTTTGAGGCCGCCCTGGAGTTCCCCGGTCCGGTTCTGCTCACCTGGACGCAGCACCCGCAAGGGCGCCCCGGCCTCGAGCACATGGGCAGTTGCGTGATCTTCGAAGGGACCGAGGCCACGCTGGTGACCAATTACTCGAAGCACGAGGTGTGGGTCAAGGGAAAGCCAGCGCCCGATTTCCCGCGCCCGGCGCCCTCGATCCCGGATTCGCCGGGGCATATCCGCGAGTTTCTGGATGCCATCCGGGCGCGCCGCACAGATACGACCTGCAACTTCGAGTATTCACACCGCCTCAACAAGGGCGCCATGCTTGCCAACATCGCCTTCCGCACGGGCGCGCGGATCGAATGGGACGATGCGCGGGAGCGGATCACGAACCACAAAGAGGCCAACCGCTATCTCATGCGCCGCTACCGCAAGCCCTGGAAGCTCGGCTGAGCGCATTCGCTCAAGCCTCTTGCCGCCTGTCCGATAAGCTCCACGGAGGCCACACGGACATGGCATTTGTTGACTGGAGGTCTGAGTACAGCGTCGGACACGCCGAGATCGACCAGCAGCACAGGAAGCTGGTCGACATCATCAACAGCCTGCATGACTCGATGAAGCTGGGCGGCAAGCCCGAGGATTTGAAGCGCATCCTGAATGATCTGGTGAACTACACGCGCTATCACTTCAGCCATGAAGAAAAGCTGATGGAGCGGGCGGGCTACGCCGACCTGGCGAACCACAAGCGCGTGCACCGCGCGATGGTGGAGCAGGTCGAGAAACTCCGCAAGGAAGTCGAGTCGAGCCGCACGGGGTTCTCCATCAAGCTCATGGGCTTCCTGAAAGGCTGGCTCACGGATCACATCCTGGGCACGGACCAGAAGTACGCGCCTGTTGTGAAGAGCGTCAAAGTGTGACCGTGGCAGTGCGCCCCCGAGCGGTGGTAGACAGTGTACATGCTGCGAACTGCCGCTCTCGTTTCACTGCTCCCCTTCCTGCTGCCTGCGCAGGAGCCTGCCGGCTTGGATCCCGGCATGAGGACGATTGTGCAGGTGGCTATCGTCACCCGCGATATTGAAGCCTCGGTCAAACGCTGGGCTTCCGTGCTCGGACTGCCCGCGCCGTCGATCACGACCACACGTCCGGGCGAGGAGGTGAAGGTGGTCTACCGCGGAAAGCCCTCCGCGGGCCGCGCCAAGCTCGCCTTCTTCCGTCTGGGACAGGTGGTGTTGGAGTTGATCGAGCCTGTGGGCGGCGACACTTCCTGGAAGCAGTTTCTCGACCAGCACGGCGAGGGGGTGCAGCACCTCGGCTTTCAGGTGGAGAACCTCGACGAGGCGATCTCTCGCGCCGGGCGCGCAGGCATGCCTGTCCTCCACCGCGGCCGGTATGACCGCGACAACGGCGACTACGTCTACATCGACAGCGAGAAGCCACTCGGCGTGACCATCGAGTTCCTGCACTCGGATCCGCCGAAGAAATGAGGCGCGCCCTCCGCGACTCAGAAAGAATACGGGTGCAGCACCATCGTCAGGAAGGCGATGAGCACCTCGCCTTCGTTGAACGCGCAGTGGCCGAATCGCGGCACCGGATATCGCACCAGCAGATGGGACTTGCCCGCCGCGGCGACCTTCTTGGCGTACAGCGACTCCTGCCACGCGGGCACCACCGGGTCCCACGTGGTGTGCAGCGTAATCAGCGGGCGAAGCAGCCTGCCTGACGTCTGGTAATTCGCCATTTCGGCGATGGCTGCGGACGCCGCCGAAAACCTGGCCACGCGCAAGTTCAGCAGGAAATCGTTCAGCGACCGTGAATACCAGCGCCTGCGGTTGTCGAGCGGATTCCCGCCGAGCGTGTCCATCGCGTCGTTGGTGGCGAACACGTTGTACCAGAGCGCCGAGAGAACGGCTTCCCCTGCATTGCCCGGATTCAAACCGATGGGAATGTCCCCGGTGGAGATCAGTTGCGCTGCCTTCAGCGGGTTGGATTTCAGCGCCGCTGCCACCGCGGGGGCATAAGTGGCTTCCCATCCCGTCATGAGAGCGGGAGGAATGGTGATGTTGCTTTGCGTCCACGCGTCGCCCAGGACGCGGGGGAAGAAATAGTCGAACAGCACGCGGACGTCGCCGAAGTAGTTGATCTGCTTCGGAAAGTCACCAATCGGTCCGCAGGCGGCCAGCCCGCCGCTGAGCTTGTCCGGGTTTTGCTCGAGCGCCTTGGCGGCGATCAGGCCGCCTTCCGAGACACCGGTCACGAACACCCGCGTAGGCACCGCTCCAAACGTGGACTTGAAGATCTCGATCAGGGCCATCGTGTCGTCGACGCCCTGCAACACTGCCAGCCCGTCTTTGGAAAAGCTCGAAGCCGCAAACGCAAAGCCATACTGGGTGACGAGATCCGGGAGGGACGGCCCGCCCGGCAGCGCCAGTTGGGCCTTCCATGCGTCCGCCGGCGCTCCCGCGGGCACATAGCCGTGTGCGAACAACACAAGGCCGCCGTTCCAGTTCTGATCCGGCCCGCAGATGAGGTAACGGGCGCCGCTAAGGGCTGTGCCCTCGATGCAGTTTGTCGCAAAGACAGGAAATCCGACGGCCAGCGCAATCGCAAAGATCGCGCTGAGGATCCGGTTCGTGTACATGATTCCTCCTTCGTCCGCGGTGCGCTCTCAGCGCCTCCGCGCCACCCAAGTGTAAGTCGTCAGGTGGACAGATGAAAGGAGGCTGCCGTCCCGGTACTGCTGGTACCCGGTTTCGCGTCAGGTCCGGTAGCTGGCGTTGATGTCGATATATCCGTGCGTCAGATCGCAGGTCCAGAATACGGCTTTTCCCGCCCCGCCGCTGCGGATGACGAAACGGATCACCACATCCGCGTTATCGAGCGCCTGCTTCAGCGCCGCCTCATCCAACGGCGCGGCAAGCCCGCCGCGGCAGACGCGCGTCCCCTGGAGGAAGATGTCGACGCGCGCCGGATCGAACGCAACGCCCGAGTTACCCGCTGCGGCGAGAATGCGGCCCCAATTCGGATCACTGCCTGCAATGGCGGTTTTCACGAGCGGCGAGTTGGCGATCGAACGCGCGATCTGCGCCGCGGCGCGCTCGCTCGCCGCTCCCTCGACGCGGATCTCGACGAACTTCTTCGCACCCTCGCCGTCCCGGGCGATCTGCTTTGCCAGAGACTGGCAGACCTCGTCCAGAGCCTTCTGGAAATCGTCGCGCGGCACGCGCTTGCCGCTGGCGCCGTTGGCCATCACGAGCAGCATGTCGTTGGTGGACATGTCGCCGTCGACGCTCAGGCGGTTGTAGCTGCGCTCCACGGCGGCTTTCAGGTGCGCACGCAGCCGGGCCGCCGGCACGGCGGCGTCGGTGACCACGAACCCGAGAGTTGTGGCCATATTGGGGTGGATCATGCCGGAACCTTTTGTCATGCCGGCGATGCGCACTCCGCCTGTTTCTGCGAAGGCGACCTTGCGAACCAGATCCGTGGTGAGGATGGCATCCGCGGCGTCGAGGAATCGCTCCGGGCTCAGCCCCTCGAAGAGCGGTTCCAGTGAGTCGACAATCAGACGCGGGTCCAATTCGACGCCGATCACGCCCGTGGAAGCGGGCAGCACCTGCTCAGGCGCGCAGCCGAGCCTCTTCGCTGCCGCGCGCACGGTTTTCAGCGCCACCCGCTCGCCGGTTCGCGTGGCGCAGTTCGCGTTGCCGGCATTGACGAGCACGGCGCGCGCCACTCCGCCCGTGGCTTCCAGATGCCGCCGCGCCACCACGACCGGCGCTGCCTGCACGCGGTTGGTGGTGAACACCGCCGCCGCCTGCGCAGGCACCTCGGAGGCGATCAGGGCGAGGTCCGGCTTGGGGACTTTTCGAATTCCAGCATAAACGGCTGAATAGCGGAAGCCTGAAGGCAAATTCACTGCTTGATTTCTCCCAGAATTTCTCCATCCGCGAGGCGGTATCCGTTGAGGAACGCCGCCGCATCCATGCGTTTGCGGCCCTCTATCTGAATTTCGACAAGCTCCAGGGCTTCGCCCTCGCCGCAGGCCGCAAACAGGCGCTTGCCGTGCGAAAAGAGCTTGCCCGGCGCCGCCGGCGTTTCCACTCCGGCGGGACGGCACTTCCAGAGAAAGAACCTCTGTCCGCGCCACCACGCCCAGGCGCCGGGCCACGGCTGAAATCCGCGCACTCGGTTGGCGATTTTCGCCGCTGGCCAGTGGAAGTCCACCAGCCCGTCCTCGCGCTTCAGGATCGGGGCCAGAGTCGCTTGCGAGTGATCCTGCGGCACGGGCTTGATCGTCCCCGCCGCCAGCCCTGCCAGCGCCTCCACCAGCAGCCGGGCGCCCATCGGCGCCAGCCGTGCGGCAAGTTCTGGCGCAGTCTCTTCCGGCCCGATTTCCGTGGACTCTTGCAGCAAGATGTCGCCTGTGTCGAGCCCGGCATCGATCCGCATGATGGTGACGCCGGTGACTGTCTCCCCATTCGCAATGGCCCATTGAATGGGCGCCGCGCCGCGGTACTTGGGCAGCAGCGACGCATGGACGTTCAGGATCCCGAGGGGCGGGATATCGAGGATTGCCCGCGGAATGATCTGCCCGTAGCCGACCACGGCCATGGCATCGGGCTTCAGCGCCGCCAGCTCTTCCACGCAATGACGGATCCGCTCCGGCTGACGGACTTCAAGCCCCAACCGGAGCGCGGCCTGCTTCACCGGCGGCGCCTGCAGCTCTTGCTTGCGTCCCGCCGGGCGGTCAGGCTGCGTGTACACGGCGAGCAGTTCATGGCCTGCTCCCACGAGGGCCTCGAGCGAGGGCACGGCGAAATGAGGCGTGCCCAGAAAGACGAGCTTCACCTTTTCAGCATAGCCAGCAGAAGCGTGTGCAGAATCAGTCGCCGTGCGGAGGCGCCGGAGGTGCAGAAGAGGCGCGGCGCGGCGTGGCGCGCTCGAGTTCGCGTAGCGTGATCTGCCCCTTGCGGATCGTGTCGAGGGCTACGGTCAGCACCCGCAATGCTTCCCCGGGTGCATGGAAGCCGACCGAGTTCTCCGCTTCGACGTAGTCGATGAGGAACTGCGCCTTGCGCTGCGCCTCCCACGCCGGTTTGAGCTGCGTGTCGGTGGCGCCAGCCTTGCGCGCCCGCTCGGTCTCGTCGATCAGATCCATCAGCGCGTCCATGGCGATATTGCGCGCGCCTATGAAGCGTTCCTGGATCTGCTCGGCGCGCGCCTTGATCTCCTGCTCCGGGAAGCGGTGGCAGCCCTGGCAGGCGCGGTTGATGTTCAGCAGCGGGCTGCGTACATGGTGGTCGCTGATCTTCATGCCGCCCTCGCGCTTGTAGGGCATGTGGCAGTCCGCGCAAGCGACGCCGGAGCGCGCGTGGATCCCCTGGTTCCACATCTCGAACTCCGGATGCTGCGCCTTCAGCGCGGGCGCTCCGGTGAGGGCGTGCGTCCAGTCCTTGTGCCCGGTCTCCTGATAGTAGGCATAGGCGTCGTCCACCTTCAGCCCCTTGTGCCAGGGGAAGACGAGCCTCTTCTTGTCGCCCTGGAAGTAATACTCCACGTGGCACTGCCCGCAGACGAACGAGCGCATCTCTTGCGCCGTAGCCATCGTGTTCGGGTCGTAATTCTGGATGCCCTGCGACGCCTTGTAGGCGCGGATGCCCTCGATGAACGCCGGGCGGGTGACGCGCAGCGCCATGGTCTTCGGGTCGTGGCAGTCGATGCAGGAAACGGGGTGCTTGACGTGCTTCGTCGCCTCGGCGTAAGGCATGGCGTTCATCTTCTCGAACCCGGCGAAGATGTCTCCGTTGCCCAGCGTCTTCATGAAAACGTAGGTGGAGGCGTGGCAGTTCAGGCAGGTGCCGGGCTGCTTGAAGTCGAGCACGCGCTTCGTGTAACGCTGATCGATCAGCATGTAGGCGTGGCCGCGCTCCTCGCGGAAGTCCACCGAGAAGGGATAGCCCGCCCACATCTTCTTCAGGCGCGGATCCTCCTCGATCTTCTCCTGCGAGACGCGCTCGCGCGGATCGGCTTGCGTCGGGTTCTTCGGCAGCGCCTCCGAGCCGCCATAGCGCGTGCGAGTCATATCCACGGTGCGCGAGTAGGCGTCATAATGCAGCGGAAAGTTCTTGCCCCACACGGAGGGGTCGTCGGTGTCGTCGGTGACCTCGACGACGCGGAACCACGGCTGGCGGGCCTCCTGCTTGTGTTCAAAGATGTTGATGAGCAGCGCCGTGATGGCGATGGTGAGAACGGCGGTGACGGCAACCGCGAGATAAATCCGTCTATCGAGCTTCATAGGACCAGTGACTCTCCTGCATTCGAGGCTCAATGGGCATGGCCCGCATTCCTGTGGCAAGCCACGCAGTCAATTCCTTCTCTCCCGTGGCGCGCCAAGCACATGGACGACGTGATGTCGGCGTGGCATTTGAGGCACGACTCGCCGGCCACGCGTTTGTTGCGTCCAGTGATCTGGATCTCGTCGGGGAAACGTCCCGTAGTGAACGCCAGGGAATGGTTGAAGCCGTTGAGCGCCTTCGTGAAGTACTTGGGGATGAATCCCGGCGGAGTATGGCAATCGTTGCAGACAGCCGCCGAGCGGTGGCTGGAACGGAGCCAGCCCTCGAACTGTCCGCGCATGACGTGGCAATTGACGCACGCCTCGGGATCGTCCGTCAGGTAGGAATGGCCGCGCGCGTAACCGAAGGTGAAGATCGCCAGCCCCAGCAGGACCCCGAGGGGAGCGGCGACAGCGAACAGCGCGACGGAGCCCTTTTCCTTCATTCGAGCCGAGCTTAGCATGGGTGGGAGGGGGACCAAAGTGACCGGAGTCACAGAACAGAGATTTCAGGTCTCTTAATCTTGTTTTGTATGGCTTTCTCTCGTCTCTTCCGGGGTTTCCTCCTGCTGCCTCTCTGCATCGGGCTCTTCCCGCGTCTGTGGGCCCAGGCAACTGCCTCCGCTGGCGGCAGCCCAGTCACGGTCAGCGGAAGCTTCCGCTCGCGCGCCGAGATCTGGGACTGGTTTGAAGGCTCGGCGGACAACCGCTACGCTTTCAGCGGCAACATTCTGCGGCTGAGCCTCACGCAAACAAGAGAGAACTTTGACTGGCAGCTCGAGCTGGCGGCTCCCTTCTTGCTCGGCTTGCCGGAACGCGCCATCGCCGCCGCGCCGCAGGCCCAGTTCGGCCTGGGGGCGTCCTACTTCGCGGCCAACGACGCCCGGCGGAATGCAGCGATGGCGTTTCCCAAACAGGGCTTCGTGCGTTGGAAAGGACTGTTCGGAGACAAGACGAAGAGCCTGCGGGTCGGGCGCTTCGAGTGGGTGGATGGCGGCGAGGTTGCGCCGAAGGATCCGACGCTCGCGGCGTTGAAGCGCGACCGGGTGAACCAGCGGCTCATCGGGCACTTTGCGTGGACCCATGTGGGCCGCAGTTTCGACGGGTTTCACTATGCGATGAACCGCCCGCGGCTCAACGTGACATGGGTGGGCGCGCTGGCAACACGGGGCGCGTTCCAGGTGGACGGATGGGGGCAGCTCAAGACGGGTTTTACGACGGTTTCGGCCACAGGGCAGACCGGTTCGGCGCAGAGCGCCGGCGAGTGGCGGCTCAGCGGCATCTACTATCACGATTGGCGGCACGTGCTTAAAGTGGACAACCGTCCACTGGCGGCGCGCCAGCGGGATTTCGCCAACATCCGGCTGGGCACGTTCACGGCGCATTATATGCACAACTTCCAGACGGGCGCCGGATCCTTCAACGCGCTGGCATGGGCGGCGTTGCAAATCGGCCGCTGGGGCACGCTCGACCACCGGGCCGGAGCCGTCAACCTGGAAGTCGGCTGGCAGCCGCCCGGGATGAAGAGGCTGAAACCGTGGCTGCAAGGCGGCTTCGCACATGCCAGCGGCGACAAGGACCACCGTGACATGCGCCATGGCACGTTTCATCAGCTTCTGCCCACCCCTCGCCCCTTCGCCCGCACGCCGTTTTACAACATGATGAATAGCCAGGAGTTCTTTGGCATGCTGACCGTGCGCCCGCATCAGAGCCTCTCGCTGCGAGGGGAGTTCCATGCCGTCAGGCTCGCGGAGGCTGCGGATCTCTGGTACGCCGGAGGCGGCGCCTTTCAGCCGTGGACCTTCGGCTACGCGGGGCGCCCGGCGGGTGGCGCGCGGTCCCTCGCGAACCTGTCGGACTTGAGCTGTGACTGGAACGTCAACGCCCATGTCTCGTTCTCCGGCTACATCGGACACATGCAGGGGAGAGCCGCGGTGCGGAAGATTTACCCCCAGGGGGGCAATGGCAACTTCGGTTACGTCGAACTGACCTACCGTTTTTGAGGTGTCTTCATGCGTATCATCCTGTTGCTGATCCTCGCCGCAGCCCTTGTCTCGGGGCAGCGGAAGCCGGCGCCGCGGGCGCACCCGGACATCGGAGCTGCGAGCGGCGAGTGTCTCGAATGCCACCGCGGCATCTCTTCCCGGATCGTTTCCGACTGGGAAAGGTCGAAACACGGATCCAGGCAGGTGCCTTGCGTCACCTGTCACAATGCGGTGGGCGCGAACTTCCTCCGCAAGCCCGGCGCGGAGAAATGCGTTGCCTGCCACGCGCAACATGTGGACGACCTTCGGCAGACGGGGCTGCGCGGCAAGGACTGCTTCTCCTGCCACACCCCGCATGGACTCAACCCGCACCGCAGCCTCTGGCACCCGCCAGTCCAGTCTGAGGGAGGCACGAAGAGATGAACCCGGTATCGCGACGCAAATTCTTTCATCTGCCTGTGGTGACTTCCGCCGCCGCCCTGTTGGGGCAGGCGGATTGGACGCCATTGCTCGGCTACGTGCCCCAAGAGCCCGACCGCTGGGTGAAGACCGTCTGCCGCTACTGCGGCACCGGGTGCGGGCTGTATGTGGGGGTGACGCAGGGCCCGAAGGGAGCGCGCGTCACCGCCGTGAAGGGAGACGCCCAAAACCATAACCGCGGATTTTTGTGCGTGAAGGGCGCGAAGCTCGTCGAGATCCTCGACGCGCCGTCCCGGCTGAAGCACACGCTCATCCGCTCCAACGGGAAGCTGGTGCGCGCCAAGTGGGAAGAAGCGATGGACGTGGTGGCGGAGCGGTTCCGCGAAGCCATCGCGAAGCACGGCCCGGACTCGGTGGCGTTCTATGGCTCCGGGCAGGCGCTCACGGAAGAGACCTACGTGGCCAACAAGCTGTTCAAAGCGGGAATCGGCACCAACAATGTGGACGGCAACCCGCGCCTGTGCATGGCGTCGGCGGCGGGCGGCTATATCACGGCATTCGGCAAGGATGAGCCGATGGGGTGCTATGAGGACCTGGACCACGCCGACGTGTTTCTGATCGTCGGTTCGAACATGGCCGAGGCGCACCCCGTGCTGTGGATGCGCGTGCTGAACCGGAAGGAGAAAAACCCCGCTACGAAGATCATCGTGATCGACCCGCGCCGCACGCGCACCTCGGCGTGGGCGGACCTCCATCTTGCCTGCCGCCCGGGAATGGATCTCTCGATCCTCAACGCGATGGCCCATGTGATCGTGAAGGAAGGGCTGACCGACGAGGAGTTCCTTCGCAAGCACGTGGTCTTCGGCGCGGGAACAGAGGCCAACAAGACCTGGGAAGACTACAAGCGCTTCCTGGAAGCTTACACGCCGGAGCGCGCCGCGGCGGATTCCGGCTGCCGCGCGGAGGACATCGTGACGGCGGCGCGCTGGTTCGGCGCGCGCGGCAGGGAAGCGATGTTGCTGTGGACCATGGGCGTGAACCAGCGCACGCAGGGCGTCTGGCTGAACAACCTGATCATGAACCTCAGCCTGATCACCGGCAAGATCGGGCGCCCCGGGTCGTCGCCGTTTTCGCTCACGGGCCAGCCGAACGCCTGCGGCGGTGTGCGCGACGGCGGCGCGCTGGCGCACCTGCTTCCCTACGGCAGGCTGGTGGCGAACCCGCAGCACAGAGCGGAGATGGAGAAACTGTGGGGACTGCCTCCCGGCGAGCTGAGCCCCAACAACGGTTTATCCGCTGTCGACCTGTTCCAGGCGCTCGAGACCGGCAAGGTGAAGTGCCTGTATGTGATGTGCACGAATCCAGGGCAGAGCATGCCGAACGCGAACCGCTACCGCAAGGCGATGGCGAGCGAGGAGACTTTCCTCGTGGTGGCCGATGCGTTTCATCCCACGCGCACGACGGAACTGGCCGACGTGGTGCTGCCCGCCGCGCTGTGGGTGGAGAAGGAGGGCGTCTACGGCTGCTCGGAGCGGCGCTATCAGCTGCTGGAAAAGGCAATCGAGCCGCCCGGGGAAGCGCGCCCGGATCTCGACATCCTGCTGGACCTGGGGCGCCGCCTAGGCTTCGAAAAGCTCCTGCCGTTCCGCAACGCAGCGGAGGTCTGGGAGGAGATCCTGCGCATCTCGAAGGGCACGGCCTATGACTTCAGCGGCATGACGCGGGACCGGCTCCGCTCGGCGCACGGGCTGCTGTGGCCGCTGCCCGCGGCAGGGCATCCCGGCACGAAACGGCGCTATGTGCGAGGGGAGGACCCTCTGGTGCCGCCAGAACATCCGGAGCCCGTTTTGTTTTATGGCAGGCCGGACGGCAAGGCCGTAGTCTGGATGCGCGACCAGAAGCCGCCTGCCGAGTCGCCCGATTCCGAATACCCGCTCACGCTGAACACCGGGCGCGTGCTCGAGCACTGGCACACGGCGACCATGACCGGCAGCGTGCCGGCGCTGAAAGCGACGCGGCTGGAAGCCGTGGCGGAGATGCATCCTTCGGACCTGAAGAAGCTGGGGCTGAACGACGGCGACACGGTGCGGATCACTTCGCGCCGGGGATCACAGGTTTTCACCGTGAAGGAGAACGAGAACGGGCAGGCAGGCTCCGTCTTCGTGCATTTCCATGACCCGGAGCGGCTGGTGAATCAGCTCACGGTGGATGCGTACGATCCCGTTTCGCGCGAGCCGGAATTCAAAATCGCCGCGGTGAAGGTGGAGAAGGTAACGCGCTAGCCGCGCTCAGTCCGGCAGCGCGAAGGCGTAATAGGTGCTGCCGGACGGATTGCCCCACTTGCCGCCCCCGGCGCCGATCACGATGTACTGTTTGCCGTTCGCCATGTAGGTGGCGGGCGTGGCGTTGCCCGCCGCGTCCATCTGATACTCCCAGAGGAGCTGTCCGGTGCGTTTGTCGAAGGCGCGGAACTTCGCGTCGGAGTTGGTGGCGCCGATGAACAGCAGCCCGCCGGCAGTGACTACGGAACCCCCGTAATTCTCGCTGCCCGTGTTGGTCAGCCCCTGTTTGACAAGAACCGGAATCTCGCCCAGCGGAATGCGCCACGAATACTCGCCCGTGTTCAGGTCCAGCGCATTCAGCGTTCCCCATGGCGGCGTGATGGCAGGATAGCCATCGGGATCGGTGAAGCGCACGTACCCGTCGAGGCGGTACTTGAGGTCGATGGGCGAGGGCGCGCGCGGCGCGTCTGTTACCTCCATCTCCTCCCCTTGCAGAATCCACGAAAGGATGGCATCGATGCCGTCCCTGCCGAGGTGTGCGTAGCCAGGCATCCGCCCGGCGCCTTTGAGCACGATGCCGCGAACCTGCTCCGCGCTGCGGCGCCCGGCGAGATTCACGAGCGACGGGAACTCGGGAGGCGAGCCGGCGAGGTTGTCCCGGTGGCAGGAGGCGCACTGCCGCAGATACAGCGTCCTGCCCGTGGTGCGCTTCTCATTCTTGCGTTCCACGAGCTTGATGATCCACGCCATTTCGTTGGAGTTGACGTAGAAGAGGCCCGTCTCCGGGTCCCACGTGGCGCCGCCCCACTCGCCGCCTCCATCGAAGCCCGGGAAAAGTATGGTTCCCTGAAGGCTTGGTGGAGTGAACTGCGGTCCATTGCGGTAGCCGCGCCACCGCCGGAGTACATCGGCATGCGCTTCGGGCGTGCGGCGCGTCACCAGATCTTCGGTGAACTCCTGCCGCGCGAATGGCGCCGGCCTCAAAGGCAGGACCTGCCTGGGAGAGAGCTTCTCGCCGTCCACATCCGAGGGAGGCACATCGATTTCCTGCCATGGGAAAAGGCTCTCGCCAGTCACCCGGTCGAACACCCATACATGGCCGGACTTGGTGATCTGCGCCACGGCGTCGATGACTCTGCCGTCGCCCTTCACCTGCACGAGAGTCGGCGCGGTGGGCAGGTCGCGGTCCCAGACGTCGTGGCGGACGAACTGGAAGTGCCACAACCGGCGCCCGGTGGCGGCGTCCAGAGCGATCAAACAATTCGCGAACAAATTGTCGCCGTGCCGGTTGGCGCCGTAGAAATCGTATGTCGCCGATCCCGTCGGCGCGAAGACGATGCCGCGCTGCTCGTCCAGCGCCAGCCCGCCCCACGCGTTGGCGCCGCCGATGTACTGCCACGCATCCTTCGGCCAGGTCTCGGAGCCGAACTCGCCCGGATGCGGGATCGTGTGGAAGATCCACCGGAGCTTTCCGGTGCGCACGTCGAAGGCGCGGATGTGGCCGGGCGCGGCAGGGAGCGACTCGCTCACCAGGCTCCCGAGGATCAGCAGATTCTTGTACACGACGCCCGGCGTCGTGACTGTGACCGTGAGATTCGAGGCATCGCGGCCCAGGTTGTCGCGCAGATCGATGCGCCCGTTCCTGCCGAAGGAGCGCACCGGTTGGCCCGTACGTGCGTTCAGGCACCACAGCCACGGGCCGGCGGCGAAATACAGGCGGCGGTCATTGCCGGACTCCCAGTAGTTAAAGCCGCGGTGGCGGAACTTGCCGGCGCCGGGATCCTTCCCCTCGTGCGGATCGAAGCGCCACAGCGGCTTGCCTGTGGCAGCGTCCAGTGCGAACACGCGAAGGCGCGGGCTGCTGACGTACATCGCCCCGTGCCGGACGAGCGGGTTGCACTGCATCTCGGTTTCCTTGCCCGCGTCGCCGGTGTCGAACTTCCAGGCCAGACGCAGAGAGGCGGCATTTCCGGTGTGGATCTGTTTCAGCGGCGAGTGCTTCGTGTTGGCGTAGCTGCCGTGGTAGGCCGGCCATTCCTGTGCGCAGAGAAGGGAGGAGAGGGTGAAGAGAGCGATTCGTCCCAGCATGGAGAATGACGCCATTATAGACTGCGGTTGTGAAGTTCTGGCTGCTGGCGGTCCTGCTGTGTGCGGCGGCGCAGGCGCAGGAGAGGTTTCCGAAGCCCGGTCCCGCGCGAGCGTTCGCTTCACTGAAGGTGTTTGGGAAGGATGGCTCGCCGGTGCGGACGCCGAAGGAAGACTGGGACGAAGCGCGCAAGACCGTGCGAAACGACCTGAGGTGGGTCTCATGGCTGAAGGAGCAGCGCGCCGAGTGTGATGCGTGGATGGAGGCGCATCCGAAGGACCGCGTGGAGTGGCGAGCGGGCTGGTGGCACGACTTCGTCGACGACAAGACCGGCGCGTTCCTGCCGTGGACCCCGGTGCCGCCCGCAGGCGTTTCAGTCAAGGTGTTCGGGGGCTGGGTATTCGGGTTCCGGTCGCGGCATACGCAGATGATCGTGCGTGCAGCGCGATTGTGGAGACTCACTGGCGAGGGCCGCTACGCCGATTGGGTGATCCGTCAACTGAATTGCTACGCGGAGAACTACGAACGCTGGCCGGAGCAGGCGGAGAAAAGCAAGGCGCGGCTGATGTATCAAAGCCTCGACGAGGCCAACGTGCTGGTGAGGCTGGTGGAGGCTGCCCGGCTGGTGGACGGGCGCGCCGCGCTGCATCACCGCAAGGAATGGGCGGCGAAGCTGCTTCTCCCGATGGCGCTGCTGCTGGACGAGACATTCCAGCGGGTGCACAACATCGCCGTGTGGCAGCGCAGCGCGATGGGGATGGCGGCGTTGTACCTGAAGGACAGGGAATTGTGGCGCCGGGCGATCGACGCGCCCTTCGGTTTGAAGAGGCAGATGGCGGATGGCGTCACAAGCGACTACCTGTGGGTGGAGCAGTCTTTCGGCTACAACTCCTACGTTGTCTCGGCGGTGCTGCCGCTGTTGGTCTACGCGGGACTGGAAAACCGTCTCGGCGAATTGCGGCGAGAAGCCGAAATTGTGGAGACCCTGATGCTGGCGCCTTCGGCGTTGCGGTTTCCGGATGGCAGGCTGCCGATGCCAGCGGACACAACGGGAGGCTTCCAGCGTTGGCCCAATGAAGGATTGCTGGAGGCGGCGCGGCGCGTCTTCCCAACCTGGATCGGAATGGAAGCCGCCCGCCGGCGCCTGAGCTGGGAGACGCTGCTCGATCCCGCGGAAGAGAATGCAGCGCGGGGCGGAAGCGTACCCGAGGTCACGTCCCGCAACCTCGAGTCCAGCCGCATGGCGCTGCTGAGGCAGGGCCCTTGGCAGTTGTTTTTTCACTACGGACAGCTGGACCCGTCGCACGCGCAGGCGGAGGCGCTGAACTGGGAGGCCACTTATGGCGCGACCGATATCACGCACGACGCAGGCACGGTCGGCTACGGATCTCCGCTGCACCGCGAGTTCTACACGCGCGGACATGCGCACAACGTCGTGCTGATCGACGGGGAAGGACAGCAGCGCTGGGCGCCGGGCGAACTGCTCGCATTCGACCTGGCGCGTGTGGCGGCGAGGCAGCCGCAATACCGAGAGAATGCCGCGGTGGAGCGCGATCTTCGCATCACAGGGGACTTGTTGGAAGACCGTGTGAAGGTGGAGACGCGGGACCAGCGGGAGCACAAGATCGGGCTGGCGCTGCACGTGCAAGGCCGCGTGCGCCTGCCAGCGGAATTTCGCGACGACCCGGAGTTCCCGCTGAGGCACTGGGCGGGAGCACGAACGGCCGAGTTCCCGAACGAAGTTGTGCTGCTGGTGGACTATGCGGGGCTGGTGCTTGAGGTTAAGGTGGCGGCGGGCGCGATGCTGCGGGTGACGCACGCTTCCACGCCCGATGTGGCGCCGCGCCGGCGCGAGTCGTTGTACTTCGAAGTGGGCGGGCAAAGAGCGGAATTCGTGACAACGATGCGGGTGGTGCAGAAGGCCTTGCCTGCGCCGCCGGTGGAAGACGGGCGCGCGGAAGCGCAACGCCGGCGCGTCGAGTTGAACTTGCTGGGCGCGGCGGATGCGGAGAGCGGCGAAAGCCGCCGGAACGAAAACGTGCAATTCAATCTGGTGGACAACAACGCGCTGAAGGAACTCAACGTCAGGCTGGGGGTGACGGCGACCCTCGTGCGTGATTTCCAGCCGGAGCGGAGCTACTTCGGCGCCGAGTTCGGCAATGCTCCGCCGGCGCCGCCCCACGTGCCGCTCGCTTCAGGGAAGGACTTTCACGGCGAACTGCGCTGGGCGCATCTGAACAGCGTGACGACGGCCCGGACGTTTTTTCAGGTGGGCGACGTGAAACCGGCACGGGAAAACGATGCGGGTTTTCGCGCCGGCGGGCGCGCGTGGCGGAACGCGTGGTGGCAGGCGCATGGCAGCCTGCGGCTGATCCGCGGGCAGGTGAACGGCAACGTGCTCGTGCCGGGAGCCGACGAGCGCACGGCGCTGGCAGCCGATCCTGCGTTGCGCGCGCTGGTGCAGCGGTTTCTCGATGCCTACCCCCGCGAGCCGCCCAACCGCACGGATATCAACCCGCGGGCGCTGAACACGAACTCGCCACAGAGCATTGACCACCGGATGGGCGGAGCAAGGCTCGACCAGAAGATGAGCGCGCGAGATGCCGTGGCGCTGGTCTACGACTTCACTTCGCAGGATGTGGACGCCTTTCAGCTGGTGGCGGGGCAGAACCCCGACACGCGCATCAAGAACCACCGCGCGCGGGCCACGTGGACGCGCACGCAGGACGCGCGAACTGTGATCGAGGCGACGGCTGCGTTCGACCGGCTGGGCTCGCTGCTCGTGCAGGAGCCGAACGCGGTGGGGCCAATGATCTCCACCGGGGGGCTGGAAACACTGGGTCCGCAAGCCATCATTCCCTTGGACCGCGCCATGAATGTTTACCGCGCGGCGGCCGCCCTGCGCCGGGAGAGCGGCGCGCGCTCCTGGATGGCAGGAATCGAGATCGCCCGCAGGCAGATGAATGGGGCGGAGACGGATGCGCACCGAGGCTACTTTTCATTCGGCAATGACTTCGGGAGAGATGCCATCACGAATCTCCGCATGGGCACGCCCTCGCAGCACATTGTCAGCATCGGCGACATTCACCGCGGATTCCGGAGCTGGGAAGCGGCAGCCTATGCGGGAGGGCGCCTGCGGTGGGGCATGCGGACGGACGTCACCTGGGGCATCCGCTGGCAAGCGGCCACAAAGCCCCGGGAAGTGAACGGGCGCAACGTCGTCCCCTACGACAGCGACCTGAACAACTGGGCGCCGTCCGTGGGAATGGCGCGCAGGCTGGGACGCGCGGTGGGCGTCGTCCGCGCCGCAGCAGGCGTTCAGTTCGGCGAGATCTTCCCCGTAACTTACTCGCAGGTGCGCTTCAGCCCGCCGGGGAGCGTGAAGATTGCCGTGCCTGCGCCGGACTTGCTCGACCCGCTGCGCGCGGATCCGCAGAAGGTGAAGGGTAACGTGTATGCCCTGGATCCACGGCTCGCTACGCCTTACAGCTACCAGTACAATGCGAGCTGGGAACGAGAACTGGGGCGGCTGGGACGGATCGAGGCGGGCTACGTGGGCAGCCGCTCGCACAAGCTGCTCCTTATGTGGTACAGGAACCGCGGGCAGCCCGTGCTGGGCATTCCGCTGACGACGGGGACGATCAATGACCGGCGTGCGGACACTTCGATCGCGGATTTGCGCTGGGTGCTGAACGGTTCGCGCGGCTATTACGACGCGGCGCGCGTGTCGATGGTAGTGCCGCGCCGTCGCGGGCTGGCCATGGAGGCGGCTTACTGGTTCAGCAAGGCGATGGACCTGGGCAGCGCCTACACCAACACGGCGTATGATGCGGACTCGCGGCTGTCGCGCAGCCAGTGGGAGTTCGACACGCGCAGCGACATGAAGGGGCTGAGCGATTTCGACCAGCCGCACGCGCTGTTGTGGCGCGGGGCGTGGGCGGCGCCCGGACGGATGCGCGCGCTTCGCGGTTGGGAGCTGACTGGAGTCGTGCTGCTGAAGAAAGGCACGCCGTTCACCGTCGTTTCGGGCAGCGATGCGCCGGGATATGGAAACGTGGATGGCAATGGCGCGGACCGCCCGCACCTGATGGATCCTTCGATCCTTGGACGGACTATCGGAGATCCGGACACTTCGCGAGCCCGGTTGCCGCACCCCGCTTTCGCCTACATCCAGCCCGGAGAGCCGCGCGGAAACCTGGGGCGAAACACATTCCGGAAGGGCGGCATTGCAAATGTCAACGCCGCGCTGAGCCGCACATGGACGCTGGATTCATCGAAGCGGGTCGTCTTGCGCGCCGAGTCCGTGAATTTGACGAACACGCCACAATTCGCTCCGCCAGGGTTCGAACTGGCGAATCCGAACTTCGGCGCCATCACCAATACGCTGAACGAGGGGCGGACGTTCCGGTTCGCCGTGCAGGTCGGCTGGTAGCGCCGCAGCGGCTCAGGCGAGCAGTTTCTCCATCCTGGAGCCGGCGCGTATCATGGTCTGGCTGCGGTCGGGGCCAGTAGAGACGCAGCCGACTTCGACGCCCGTCTTTTCCTCGAGAAACGCGATGTAGTCGCGTGCGGCGGCGGGCAGATCCTCGTACTTTGTGATGCCGGAAGTAGGCGTCTTCCAGCCGAGGATTTCTTCATGGACCGGTTCGATCTGCTCGAGCAACGCGTTCTCCGCGGGCATCTCCATCGTCGTCTCGCCGTGGAAGCGGTAGGCGACGCACACCTTGATCTTTTCGAAGCTGTCGAGCACGTCGAGCTTGGTGACGATCAGCGAATCGAAGCCGTTGACCATCGCCGTGTAGCGCAGCAGCGGCACATCGAACCAGCCGCAGCGACGCGGGCGCCCGGTGACTGAACCGAATTCATTGCCTGCTTTGCGGATGAGGTCGCCGTCCTCGCCATGATCCTCGCTCGGGAACGGCCCGCTGCCGACGCGCGTGATGTAGGCCTTGGAGACGCCGAGAATGCCGTCGATGCGCGTGGGAGCCACGCCGGTGCCCGTACAGGCGCCGCCCGCAGCTGCCGAAGAGGACGTCACGAACGGATAGGTGCCGTGATCGATGTCGAGCATCGTGCCCTGCGCGCCCTCGAACAGCACGCGCTTGCCCGCGCGGATCGCGTCGTTCAGCAGCTTCGCCGCGTCGCACACCATCGGGCGGATCTGCTCGCTCATGCGCTTGTACTCTTCGCGGATCGCATCGAGATCGAGCTGATCGTCGAGTTGGAAGGCGCGCGCGATGGTGCGCTTGTCTTCCGAGAGATAACGATAGAGTGTGTCGAAGACTTGCGGGTTCAGCAGGTCGGCCACGCGGATGCCGCGGCGCCCGATCTTGTCCTCATAACAGGGCCCGATCCCGCGCGACGTAGTGCCGATGGCCACGCGGTCCGGGCGGTTCTCGCTGACCTTCTCCGCCAGGCGGTGAAAGGGAAAGATCACGTGGGCGCGGTTGGAGATCGAGAGATTGCCGCGCACATCGATGCCCGCCTCTTCCAGAGTGCGGATCTCCTCGAGAAGCGCGTGCGGATCAATGACGACGCCATTGCCGATGACAGCACGCTTGCCCGGGTGCAGAATGCCGCTGGGGATCAGCTTCAGCACGAAGCGGCGGCCAGCGACCTGCACGGTGTGGCCGGCGTTGTGGCCCCCCTGATAGCGGGCGACGATATCGAATTTCTCGGCGAACAGGTCGACGATTTTGCCCTTGCCTTCGTCGCCCCACTGCGCGCCCAAAACGATGAGATTGCTCATGGAGGGAAGCCCGAATCAACGATTGTAGCGCAGGGGGTGGTCGAGCACCGGAAGCTGTTCATTCCGCCGCTGGAGACTCAGGCTTGAGCGGAGAACCGCGGCCGCTCGGGCTTTTCCGGCAAAGAATTGAGCAGGAAACCGATAGCGGCGGCGGCGAATTGGGTCTACGATAGCCGCAGGAGGGCATCGCGATGACGGCGTTTTGCTTGCGAGGCATGTTCCTGCTGAGGATGGCATGCATGGCGTGGCCGTGTCCGGGCCAAGGCGTGGTCGAATACGGCACGGCGACCGCCACCAAGGGTGCGGCAGCCCCCGCCGCAAAGAAGCTTGGCGATGGTCTGGGCGCAATCTTGAAAAAAGCGGGCAGCGCTCTCGAGACTACGCAAAAGGGTTCTGGCGGGACTGTCTCCAGCCGCGTGCCTCTGCAGTCTGCCTCTGTGGTGGCAGGGACTCCCGCTGCAAAGAGCAAACCGGCAAACGAAAAGGATCCTACGGCAGAGGAGTTCGACAAGGTCACCGCGGGGATGACGTCGGAAGAACTGCTGACTATGCTCGGAAAGCCCGCATTTCGGGTCGTGCTGCCGGAAGACGGGCGTTTGGTGGAACTCTGCGAATACAGCGTCAAGGGACGTCCGCTCGGCAGCGTCCGTATGGTGGACGGCAAGGTGGCCGAGGTTCGGCGGGCGAGCCAGTAATCAGCAGTTGTCGTCCTGCCGGCTGTGGGCGCGCGGGATTGGATTCCTGGTTCTTGCGGTGCTAGTCTGGCATCGCCATGCGTGTCGCGAAGCTTCTCGGGATTGTGTCGCTGTTTGTGTGTCTCCCGCCGCGTTCGGTGGCGCAGCAGCTGGAACTCTGGCTGACCACTGGCGACGGAAGCGCGCTGTTGTCGTTGCAGCCGTCCGCGAGCTTGTCTCCCGAGAAAAACGCCGTCCTTCCTGTAGTGGTTGTCGCCGATGGCGTTTCATATCAGCAGATAGAAGGATTCGGCGCGTCCATGACGGACTCGGCGGCCTATCTCATCCATCAGCGCGTGCCGGCGGAGAAGCAACAGCAAGTGATGGAGGAGCTGTTCGATCCACGCAAGGGGATCGGCGTGAGCTTCCTGCGAAACCCGATGGGGGCATCCGACCTGGCACGGTTTCACTATTCCTACGACGACCTGCCGCCGGGCGAGCAGGATCCCGGTCTTGAGAAATTCACGATCAAACACGACCGGCAGGACATTCTGCCGTTGCTCAGGATGGCCCTGCGCATCCATCCCCAGATCCGTATGATGGGCAGCCCGTGGAGCGCGCCGGGCTGGATGAAGACCACCGGTTCGATGATCGGCGGCTCGTTGCGGAAAGAGGCCTACCCGGCGTTTGCGCGTTACTTCCGCAAGTACGTGGAAGCTTACGCTGCCGAGGGGGTGCCGGTGCACTACCTTTCCATGCAAAACGAGCCGCTCTATGTGCCCAACGATTATCCGGGGATGTCCGTGACTGCGGCCGAGCAGACCGAGTTTCTGAAGAATCACCTGTTGCCGGAGTTGAACGCGGCGCGGCTGCCGGTGCGGGTTCTAGTCTACGACCACAACTGGGACCGGCCGGACTATCCGGCGGCGGTCCTTTCCGATCCCGTGCTGGCGGGCTCGCCCCGCATCGCAGGAACCGCGTGGCACTGGTATGGGGGCACCGCAGGAGCGATGACCACCGTGCACCAAGTCGATCCGAAGCGGGGGCAATACGTGACGGAGGCATCCGGCGGCACGTGGATCGAGGATCAGGTGAAGGCGGACTTCGAAGCGATCATCCACTCGATGCGGAACTGGGCCCGCGCGTTCGTAAAGTGGGGGCTGGCGCTGAACCAGGACCGGGGCCCTCACGCCGGCGGTTGCGGCACCTGTACGGGGCTCATCGAAGTGAACGAGCAGACCGGCGAGGTAAGGAAGACAATCGACTACTACACGCTCGGGCACTTCAGCAAGTTCGTGCGGCCGGGCGCAATGCGGGTCTTTTCCACCAACGCGCCGGGCGTGATCACGGCGGCGTTCGTGAACCGCGACCGCAGCCGCGTGCTGGTGGCCTACAACGAAACTGCCAGAGAACAGCGTTTCCAGGTGGAGTGGCGCAACCGGTGGGCGGAGCTGATGCTTCCGCCACGCAGCGGCCTGACAGCCGTCTGGCGGCAGGGGGTGGAGCCGCCGGGGCCGCCTGCCGCGCCGCGCGCGCCGCGCGAGAAGCGGCCTGAGTTCGTGATCCCTGCCACGGGAGCTCCCATTCTGGCTTCGAACTACACTGATCTGCGCGGGCTGCGCACGGAGCCGTGCACGGACGAGGACGGCGGGTTCAACCTCGGCTATGCCGCCGCAGGAAGCTGGGCGCAGTTCCGGAACATCGACTTCGGCTGGGGCGTGAACACAGTGGAAGCCCGGGTGGCGAGCGCCGGAACGGGCGGGACGCTCGAGTTCCGCCTCGATGCTCCTGACGGCGCGCTGGTCGCTCAGGTGCCGCTTCCGGTGACAGGCGGCTGGCAGGCGTGGACCACGGTGCGCGCGCCGGTGACGGGCGCGGCGGGGATCCGGGATCTCTACGTTGTGCTCACGAGGCAAGGCGGGACCGGCGGCCTGGGCAACCTGAACTGGATTCGTTTCAGCAACGAGTGAGCGGCGTTTCTCCCGCAAGCCTGTGGATGCGCGCCTCCCGCTTCCTGAGGTTGGAAAGCCGTGGGCGTGCTGTGCTGTGTATGGTGGCGGCTTGACGAGGACCCTTGTTGGATCCGATCCCAGCGCGTTGCTGCACGGTGGCTCCTGCGGGTGCTCAGGCGAGATAGTCGAACAGGCTGCGGCGCGGGGCGGCAGCACGAACTTGCAGGGCGGCGTCCATGGTGAAACGCACTTGCTGGAGTTCGACGATGGACTCCGTCAGGTCGGCGTCTTCGATGCCGGAGATTTGGGTCTTGAGCCGCAGCGTCATGGCGGAGGCTGTCTCGAGCCCCTCGGCGATCTGGGTTTGAACGTTCCCGTAGAACATGAGAGCGGCGTTCAGGTGGGCGGCCACATCGCCCAGCGGCTCTAGCGCCTGCCGCATGGCGTCTTCGTCGCCTGACAGCAGCGCCTGACGCACGTTTTCGATGGCGGCGAAGACGTTGCGGGCGGGGTCGGCGTTGTCGAAGATCCATTCCGCGTCGAGTGACACGCGGAAGGTGACTCCCGTGGGATGGATGGCCTCGCGCGTAGCGGCCGAACCCTGGTACGTACCCCATGGCGGGATGCCGCTCCAGTCGAGCGAATAAGCGGCGGTCTGGTCGGAGTTGCCGGAGAACACGTAGCGCCCGTCGACCTGTGTGTTGGCGATGCCGACCATGCGAACCAGCAGCGACTGGATCTCGTCGGCGATACCGTTGCGCGTGGTGGCCGTCTGGATGCCGCTGGCGCCGGTCATGGCCAGCGTGCGCACGCGGTCGAACAGCTTCACGGCCTGTTGCAGCACGCCCTCCGCGCCGTCGACTTCCGTCTTGAAACGGCCGAGATTGGCCCGGATTTGTTCGAGTCTGGCGAGATCCGCCTTGGCGCTCACGAGGCTGACCACGCCGTCCGGCTCGTCCGAAGGTGCGGCGACGCGCTTGCCCCCGGCCACCTGCCGCTGCGCGCGTTCCATGCGCGCGTTGAGGTCGCGCAGCCCGTCGAGAAACCGGTTTGTCGCCGCGTCCAGTGAGCGGATCATGTCGCCGTCCCTGCCTTCTTAACGGATCAATCCCAGCACGGTTTGAGTCATTTCGTCGAGCACGCGGATCATCTGCGCCGCGGCCTCGTAGGCGCGCTGCACCTGCATGAGGATGACGGCCTCCTCGTCCAGGTTCACCTTCTGGATCTCCTCGCGGAATTGGCGGGCCTGCGTCACCAGTTGCCCGGCCACGCCGGCCGCTTCGCGCCCCTCCACCACCAGCCTGCCTACGGCTGCGGCCTGCACGGCATAGTACTGCACAAAGGAGTAGCCGTCGATCCGCTTCTGCTGCCCCAGTTCTGCGGCGCTGACGGCAACCGTGTTCCCGCCCGGCGCGGACGGGTCGGCCGCGGGCAGTTCCCGCGCCGTCATCGATGTCCGGTTCAGCGTCCGTGCCACGCCCAGGCCCGCGTTGTAGGTGAACAGGCCCTGCGACGGGGCGTTGCCGTCCAGATCCACTCCGCCGAGCAGCACGACGTTGACATCATCGGCCAGCGTTTGCGCCAGCCGGTCCAGATCGGCCAGCTTCTGCGGCAACACCTCATTGCGGATATCGAACAGCGCTTTCAGCCTTCCGCCAGTGAGCTGACCGGTGATGACGCGCCCGTCGGCGTCCAGCAAGTCGACCCTGGCCGGGTCGCTCACATCCAGAGACAACGGGTAGAAGTTGCCGCTGCTGGTCAGCATGGTCTGCCCGCCGAGGTATACGGCCACGGTGCCGTCCTCGCGGCGCAGGACGCTCACGTCGGCCAGCTCACTGAGGTCCTCCAGCAGGTTGTGCAATCTCGATTGCAGCCCCGGATCTTCCTGCGCCCGGTAGTCCTGCTGGAAGACCCGGTTGATTTCGGCGATGCCGGAAAGCGTGGTGTTGAGCTGGTCCACCCGTTGCTGAAGCGCTCTCTGGGCGGAGTTTTCCGCTTCCGTCAGGCCGGTGGCCATGGACTGGAACGAGCGCGCCAGCGCATCGGCCCGGTCCAGCACGGCCTGCCGCGCCGCCAGATCATTCGGCGCTACCGTGAGCGCCGCCATCGACTGGAAGAACCGGTTGATGGCCGCGCCCAGCCCGCCGTCCTCGCCGATTTCGTACAGCGGCTCGAGCTGCTCCAGTTGCGCGCGCCGTTCGCCAGCGTAGCCCGCCGCCGTCAGCCGCTGCCGCACGGTGGCCTCGGCGTAGGCGTCGCGCAGGTTCAATGTTCCCCCCGAAGCCACGCCTCCGGGCAGCCCGCGGTCCAGATCCATGGGCATCGCCGACAGAACCTGCACCTGCTTGGCGTAGCCGGGCGTGGAGGCGTTGGCGACGTTGGACTGCACCACGCCCGCAGCCCGCTCGAAGACCTTCATGGCTCCGGCGGCGTTCCTCAACGATACAAAGAGGTTGCCCATGATGACGCTACCCCGGGCCTGCCTGCACGGCCTGCCCCTCTGGGCCCGCAGGCGCCTCCCGTCCTGTCGGACCGTAGCCGGCGCCAGTTCCCGCCACCGCACCCCATCCTCCCACCAGGGAGGAAGTGGATTCGATCCAGGCGCGAATCACCGGCCTCTGCTGGCGCCACCGCTCCAGTTCCCGGCGGAAATCCTCCAGGCCCTCGCGCCGCCCCGCGCGCCACAACTCTTCGGCTTCCGTCAGGCAGCCGGCGATCTGCGCCAGTTTCCGCTGCAGCCCTTCCGCTCCTGCCAGCGGCGCCCCGGCCACAGTCGATTCCACCTCAAGCACTGCCTGCCGCAACCGGGCAGACAAGCCCGCCCACCCGTCGCGGGCGGCACTCGGCTCAGGACTCACCGCCGCCTTCCTCCCTGAGCTCCGCCTCGGCGATCAGCGCGTCCGCAACCGCGCCCGGGTTCGGCTCGTACCGGCCGATCTCGAACTGCCCGGCCAATGCCTGGATCCGCGCCTTCCGATCCTCGCCCCCTCCAGCCAGCTCACGAAGCCACGCCGAGAGTTCCGACAGCGCCACCCGGTCGCTGGCCCCCTGCTGCCCCGTCTGGCCGGCTTTGGCCGCCTTCTGCGCCTCCACTGCCTCAGCCTGCCGCGTCTGATCCAGCGCCGCCGGGTTGAGATTCGCCGCGTTTCGGTCGTCTATTTTCATCTGGTTGTTCGTGCGCCGCCCCGCGGGCGGACATCACGCCTCCTACGCCTTATCGGCTCTGTAGACGAAAACCTGAGAGGAATGTGTTGCGGCCCGGCACGCCGCGGCCGCATGCCGCCGCTCAGGCGGACTCGAAGAACCGCACCCACCGCGGCGGTTGTTGCCTCCGCACCGGCTGCGTTTCCGGCGCCGGCTCGCACCGGCTCCGGTAGTCGTCCAGGATCAGCTCCGCGTCGTAGCCCGTCATGGCTGCATATTGCCGGATGTAGTTGATGGCAAAGACACCGCCGGGCAGTTCTTCGTACCGCCCGTTCTCGATCGCTTCCAGAAAACGCCGGCTGATCTTGGTCTCCGCCATGATCTCTTCCAACGACACCCGCGCCCTCAAGCGGTGCTCCCGCAGCGGCAGCCTTCCCACCGCCTGCGGCCCGGTGCTGAGATCCTGCTTCTGCACAGTCTGATCCCGTGGCCTTCATCCTATATCACCCGGTACTCTTATGGCTACCCCCGTTTGCCCCAAAATGGATGATAAAAAGACCCGAGCTTGGGAGTTTCGTCATCGGGACTCCTTCTTCGCGGCTCCACCCGGGCGCCCGGCGCCCGTCTGGCGGATCCGCTCCAGGTCCGCCAGCAACTGCCGCGTGATCCGCTCCGCTACATCCGCGCTGGCGGAGCGGAACTTCGCCCCCAGGCTTTCCTGGGTAGTCGACCACAGCACGTCGCCATCGCGCGCCACAATCCGCACGCTTGCCGAGGCCTCATGCTTGCGTTCCTGGATCCGCACGCTTTCGCTCTCGTTCACGCCGGCGCCGAGCGCGCCGTAGATCCGGTTACGCGCGCTCGTGCCGCGGCCCCCGGAGGCGTTGGACCTCGCTCCCACCGCCTCGCCCGACTGGAAGACGTCCGTGAACACGAGATCCTCGGCTGAACCCCGCAGAACGGCGTCGGCGCGGTCGGGATTCTCCGTGATCAGAAACAGCCCGCTCCGCTGCAGGCTGGCGATTACCATGTCGCGGATCTGCGCCGCCCCTTCGCCGCCGCCGAAGCGGTCCACGAAAAGCCGGCGCACACGCAGCAGGCGCGCGCCCGGATCCTCATCTGCCTGTTGGAAGGCGGGCCAGAGCAGAAAGGCCAGCGCCACTGCGGTCCAGTTCATCCCTTGCCCGCCTTTCTTGCTTCCTCGTCCATATACGTGACCCGCAGGCCGGTGCGCGCCTCCAGGCTCACCAGCACGGCCCGGATGGCATCCTTGTCCACGCGCAGCAGCACGGCTTCCTGCCGGCCGTCCTCGGTCTGGTACCCGATGGCGAGATAATGCGCGCGCTTCTTGCTGAGGATCATCATGGGCGAGATCAGGATCGCCTCCAGCACCCTGCGGTCCACTCTTTGGCCGTACTCCAGCATGTTGATCCGTTCGTAGGGGATCCGCAGCGCGCTGCGGCGGGTCTCAAACACCAGCGAGACGGGGTCTGCCGCCGACAGCCGGCCCTTGGAGCCGGTTTCGATCGCCTCCAGCGTGCCCCCGGCATACTCGGCTGCAGCGCCGCGGCCGTTGCCGGCGGCCGCGGCCAGCCCGGCTGCCAGCATCCAGACGAAGACACGTCTGCCCATCACAGTCCGTAATCTAGTGCCGCACCGTGGCCGGGACTCTCACCGGAAATCGCAGGCTCGCTCGCGCTTGTCGGACCGGCAGGCGGCGTGGAACAATCAGACAAAACTCGTTTGAGCGGCGCGACGGCGCCGCGAAAGGCCAGTCCCGTGTCCCTTGTCGATCTCCGTCCCGCGGCAACTCCCGCCAACCGCACGATTTTGCTGCACCCGGAGGATTCAGTGGCGGTGGCGCGGCTGCCCCTCCAGCCCGGCGACGTCATCGTCGTGGCAGGCAGGGAAATTGCGGTCCGGCAGCCGGTCCCCGCAGGACACAAGGTCGCAGTGCGCCCCGCTTCGCCGGGCGACAACGTCCTGCGCTACGGCCAGGTGATCGGCCGTGCCTCGGCTGCCATCGAGCCTGGCGATCACGTCCACCTGCACAATCTCGCGTTCGACGAGGGCTTGCGCCAGTACCGCTTCCCCTCCGAGCCGCGCCTCCTCCCGCCGCCGCCCGAAGAAGTGCCGTCGTTTTCCGGCTATCTCCGCCCCGACGGGCGCGCCGGCACGCGGAACTACATCGTGGTTGCCGCGGCCAGCAACTGCTCCTCGCATGCCGCCGAACTCGTGGCGGCGCATTTCCGCGGCCGCCCGCTGCCGGAGGGCGTGGACGGCGTGGTTGCCTTTCCGCACGCCGACGGCTGCGGGCATTCCATCGGGCCGGATACGGAACAGTTGCACCGCGTGCTGCTGGGCGTGATCGACCATCCGAATGTCGCCGGGGCGGTTCTCCTCGGGCTGGGATGCGAGATCAACCAGGTGGGGCGCTATCTGGCGGAGCTGCCGCGCGAGCTGCTGGAGGGCTTCACCATCCAGGATTCGGGCGGCACGCCGGCCACCGTGGAGGCCGGCGCGCGGGCCGTCGAGCGGCACATCGCGCGCGGAGCCGCCATGAAACGGCAGCCGCTGCCGGCCTCGAAGATCGTCCTCGGGTTGAATTGCGGCGGTTCGGACTCCTTCAGCGGAATCACGGCTAACCCGGCGCTGGGCGTCTGCTCGGATCTCCTCGCCCGCTGCCGCGGCGCCGCTGTCCTGGCGGAAACCCCCGAGATTTTCGGCGCCGAACACCTTCTCGTGGAGCGGGCCTCGAGCCGGGAAGTGGCAGAAAAGCTACTGAAAATGGTGGCGTCGTACAAAGAATATCTGTCGCGCTTTGGCGGATCTTTCGACGACAATCCCTCGCCCGGGAACAAAGAAGGCGGGCTGACCACGATTCTGGAAAAATCGCTGGGAGCGGTGGCGAAAGGAGGCACTCTCCCGCTGATGGAGGTCGTCGATTACGGCGAGCGTGTGCATGGTCCCGGGCTGGTTTTCATGAACACGCCGGGCTATGACCCTGTTTCGCTGGCCGGCCTGGCCGCGGGCGGCGTGAACGTGATCGCCTTCACCACGGGCCGCGGCTCTGCCATCGGCTTCCCGACGGTTCCCGTGGTCAAGATCGCCTCCAACTCGGCCATGTTCCGCCGCATGCGGTCGAACATGGATCTCGACGCCGGCCCTGTGGCCGAGGGAGAGGCCACGCTGGAGGAGGTAGGGCGCAGGATCTTTGAACTGGTTCTCGAGACCGCATCGGGGCGCCGCACGGCCAGCGAAACCCACGGCCACAGGGAGTTTGTGCCCTGGCGCATTGGCCCGGTCCTGTGACGCCTCTGGCCGGTGCAAGGAGATTGCACTCATATGCCAATTCTTGACCTGTTCCGGCTCGAGGGAAAACTGGCCCTGGTCACCGGCTGCCGCCGGGGGATCGGCTTTGCAATTGCCGAGGCGCTGGCTGAGGCGGGGGCGGACATCGCCGGAGTCAGCCGGTCGCTTGAGGAAGATGGCGGGGAGATTGGAGGGCGGGTGCGCGCCCTCGGGCGGCAGCTCTTTCCGTATCGCTGCGATCTCGCCGACCGTGCCGCTCTGCGCGAACTGCTGGCGCGGCTCTCCGCCGATCTGCCTCCCGTCGACATTCTGATCAACAACGCGGGCGCCATCCTGCGGGCGCCTGCCGCATCGCACTCCGACGAGGCCTGGGACACGATTCTCGCCACCAATCTCACGGCGCCGTGGATCCTTGCGCGCGAAATCGGGCGCACGATGGTCGAACGCCGCTCGGGCAAGATCGTGTTCACCGCCTCGCTGCTCTCCTTTCAGGGAGGCATTCTCGTGCCCTCCTATGCCGCCAGCAAAGGGGGTATCGCGCAGCTGGTGAAGGCGCTGGCCAACGAGTGGGCGCCCTGCGGCGTTTGCGTCAACGCCATTGCGCCGGGCTACATCGCCACGGACAACACCGCCGCCCTCCGCGAGGATCCCGTCCGCGGCCCCGCCATTCTGGCCCGTATCCCGGCGGGGCGGTGGGGCGAGCCCGCGGATCTGGCTGGCGCCGCCGTCTTTCTGGCCTCGCGCGCCTCCGATTACGTCCACGGCGCCATCGTTGTAGTCGATGGCGGGTGGCTGGGCCGCTGAGAACGCGGTTTCGATATGATGCTTTCTCGCTGGTGGCGCGCTATGGCCAGGATCACTCGCCGACTTTTTGCGGGCGCCGCCGCCGCTGCGCCCGCCGCTCTTGCACAGGTTCCTCCGATGAACCCGCTGCCGCGCTGGCGCGGCTTCAACCTGCTGGATCTGTTCCAGGCTCTTCCGCTCAAGCCGGAAGCCGCCCCGAAGCCGGTGACCGAAGATGAGCTGCGCTGGATTCGCGACTGGGGCTTCAACTTCCTGCGCATTCCCATGGATTACTGGTTCTGGATCGACTCCAACTGGCGCGCCACGCGCCGCCTGCTGCCCGACGAGACCTTCCAGATCCGCGAGGCCGCGCTGGATCCTGTCGACCGCCTAGTCACTTTGGGCCAGAAATATGGCCTGCATGTCTCCCTGAATTTCCACCGCGCCCCAGGCTATTGCATCAACAATCCCGAACGCGAACCATTCAGCCTTTGGTCCGATCCTCGCGCCGAAGAGGCGTTCGTCTGTCACTGGACCTACTTTGCGAAACGCTACCGGAGCGTTCCGGACTACGCCCTCAGCTTCAACCTGCTGAATGAGGCTCCGGCGCCGCGGGAAGGCTACATGGACCGCGAGGACTACGTCCGCGTGATGCTGCGCGCCGTGAACGCGATCCGCGCGGTCAGCCCCTCGCGCACGATCCTGATCGACGGGCTGCGCGTGGGCAACGAGGTCGTCTACGAGATGATCTGGACCGGCGTCGCGCAGTCCGTGCATGCCTACACGCCGGCGCGCGTCTCCCATTACCGCGCCTCGTGGGTGGACCGCAAGCTGGACTTCCCCGACCCCGACTGGCCGCTGCGCAAGGATGACGGGACGGTCGAGTTCAGCCGCGAGCATCTGGAGAAGCTCTACGCGCCCTGGGGCGAGCTGGTGCGCAAAGGGATCGGCGTGCACTGCGGCGAGGCGGGCTGCTACAACCGCACGCCGTACCGCGTCTTCCTTGCGTGGATGGAGGATGTGCTCGCCATCCTGCAGGGCCACGGCATCGGCTGGGCGTTGTGGAACTTCCGCGGGCCCTTCGGGATGCTGGATAGCGGCCGGGCCGACGCCGACTATGTGGACTGGCATGGCCACAAGCTCGACCGCAAGCTGCTGGAGCTGTTGCAGCGGTATTGATCTGAGGTCTGTTTCGAGCCCGTCCTATCGCCCGAGGAAGATCTGCGCGGCGCACACTCTTGCGCCTTGGGCCACGACACCCACGCCGCTCCATTCGAAGGGCCCCTCGATGGCGCGGCGGTGACCTTCGCTGGCGAGCCATGCATCCACCGCCCTCCCCGCGACGAAACGGCCGTTCTCCATCAGCAGGACGTTCTCGCCCGCCGCGCGGGCGCCCGTGGTGCGGCGAAGGCGCGCCACGCGTTGCCGGAAACCGGAGTGAGCATCGAGCGCCTTGCCTTCCAGCAGGCGGCCGCAGTGCCGCCGGGCTTCCTGCGCGGCAGCCTCATTCCAGGCAAGGTCGCCCAGTCCTTCCGCTCTCCGGTGCAGGTTGACCTGTTGCAGCACCTGCTGCTCGGCGCCGGCCAGCGCCGCCATCATCAAGAGGCTCCACAGCAGCATCTGTATCTACGTCTCGCTCACGGGTTGGTCCCCGCCAGGCGGAAGATCCCTATCCACTATCGGCGGGAACCGCCAACCGCTTCAGACGCCGCCGCTGCCGCTGCGGTTGCGACACGCCGCCCGCCGTGCGCTTCATGCCCCAGGGGCAGGCAAGGCCGGACGTCCCATTGACGCGCCTCTGTGGAGGGCGCGCGGAAGTAACCGCCGCTCACTCCAGCCGTTCCGGCTCAAGGCGGATGTCTTTCTCGCCGGCAGCTTTTTTCTCGGTGTAGCGGCGCACCCAGTCCTGCCAGCGTTTGCCCGCCGCCATGTCACGGCCGCTAAATGCGATGCCGGCAATGTCCGAATAGCGAAGCGACAGCTTCTGAGCACCCTCGGCGGGGACCAGCCGGACCACGCTCTCTTCCAGGCTCTGCCGCGCGCGGCGGTCGAACAGGTAGCCCTCGACCCGCGCCCCGCTCCTGAGCAGCAGTGTGACGTCGCCGCGGTAGTCGAAGGCCGCCTCGATGCCTTCGCGCAGGTCCGCCTCGCTCTCCGCCTTCCAGAAAACGCCCTGCGCGGCGGTTCGCTCAGCCGTGTTCATGAGATCCTCTCACGGCTCGCGCCGCCAATCTGCACCAGCTCCCAGGGATGCGGTTGGGGCTCCAGCCGCTCAAGCTCTTCCGCCACCGCCGGATCCTCGTATCTGGCGAAGGTGGCCCGGATCGTCTCCAGGAATCCCCGCCAGCTGCTGAACGTGTGGTGCACGGCGGTGGCTTCATAGCCGCTGTGCATCATGCAGTTGGCGCATTTCGGGTTGCCGCTCTCGGGGCCGTAGCGCGACCAGTCGGTCTCCTCAATCAGCTCGCGGAAGGATTCGGCATAGCCGTCCTGCTGCACATAGCAGGGTCGCTGCCAGCCGAACAGGTTGTGGGTCGGCATGCCCCACGGGGTGCAGGTGAACTCGCGCAGCCCCATGAGGAACTCCATGAACAGCGGCGAGAGGTTGAACACCCAGCGCTTCTTGCGGTTGGAGAGGATCAGCCGGAACAGCTTCTTGGTGCGCTCACGCGCCAGCCACTGCTCCTGATTCGGCGCCTTCTCGTAGGCGTAGCCGGGCGACAGCATCATGCCCTCCACGCCGAGTTTCATCATCTCGTCGAAGAAGGGGCGCACGCTGCGGGGATCGGCGCCGTCGAACAGCGTCGTGTTCGTGGTGACGCGGAATCCGCGCCGTACCGCCTCGCGCACTGCCTCGACGGCGATTTCATACCCGCCCTCGCGGCACACAGAAAAATCATGGTGATCTTTCTGTCCGTCCAGATGCACGGAAAACGAGAGGTACTTGCTGGGACGGAACAGCGGGAGCTTTTCCTTCAGCAGCAGCGCATTGGTGCAGAGATAGACGTATTTCTTCCGCGCCACCAACCCTTCGACGATCTCGTGGATCTGCGGGTGCAGCAGCGGCTCGCCGCCAGGGATGCTGACAATAGGCGCGCCGCATTCCTCGACGGCGCGGAAGCACTCCTCGGGGGTAAGCTGCTGCTTCAGGATATGGTGCGGATACTGAATCTTGCCGCAGCCGGCGCACGCCAGGTTGCAGCGGAAGAGCGGCTCGAGCATCAGCACCAGCGGATAGCGCTCGCGCCCGCGCAGCCGCTGCTTGAGGACATACGCGGCCACGGTCCACATTTGGGAAATCGGGATGGCCATAGGCGGCAGCCGGGCCCCAGGAAGAACAAAGCCCTTGTCGATTTGTAGCATCCGGCGCGAGGCGGTGTCAAAGCTGGCCGGTTGCCTGCCCACGCGGCGCAGACCCCGGCGAGGGAGTTACGAATGCCGCGGGCACGTCAAACGGTCCACTGAATCAGCCCCGGCCATCTGTGGGCGCGAGCCTCCTCCGCCGGGGCACGCCGCCCGAAGCGGCGGCGGGCGCCGCTCGCAAGAGACGCCCGCCGTTGCCGCCATCCCCGTAGCTCCAGCGGCTCCTGTCAGAAGCTGCGGACCACGACGTTGGTCTTGCGTTTTACCGTGGCGCCGGTATACAGGTTGCGCAACGTGAGCAGCCCGTACACTTCATCCGTGCCCCAGTCTTCGTTCAGCAGGCTGACGCCGACCGTCACATCGAACGTCACTTTCTCCCTTGCCGTTGGCGTGGCATCCGGGAAAATCTTGCTGCCGTAGCTGAACAGGAAATCATCCGGATTCAGCCACATTCCCAGGTCTTCGCCCCACAACGAGCAGTGAAGCACGAACCGCAGCCCTTCCTTCATCTCATTCATCTCATAGGCGGTGAAAATTACTTCGCAGGTGATGACGCACCGGGCAGTTTTCTTCGCCTGGTCGACGCTGATATTCAGTCTTGGATTCACCAAGGTTGCCATGTTTTTTCCTCCTGAGGCGAGACATGAATCCGCCGTTGCGCCCGCCGGCCGTTTGGAGATTCGGATGCGAACCACGGGCGCGGCGAACTGGTCCGGGCGGAATCCAGGCCTCCGATGCGGGACCCCGCCATACCCCTCGCGGCCATCCCGGTTGCTACGCGGCCTGCACGAAATATCACGCGGGCCGAAATGGTTGCCTGTTGGTGTTATACGCGAAGAGCGCTTTAATAAGCAAAAGAATTAATCGCCTATTTCGAGGGAGAACTTTGGTTTTTCTGGCTCGGACGATTTCCCGGCTCCAGAATTCTCCGTCTGTTCTCCGGCGGTTGAACGCGTAAAGCGCCGCCGTGAGCCGCCCGCGCAGCGCAAGGGGGAATCGAAGGGCCGGGGTTTGCCCCGGCTCGCCGGTGCCGTGGCGGGGTGTGCGGAACGCTGCGGCGCGGCAGGGCGCGAGGGAGCGGCGGGGCCGAGGGCCAGGCGCGGTTCAGGCCGAGGGAGCCGAGTGTTTCCGGCAGAGGGTGCGGAGTTGCGCCAGCAGGCGCGGAACAGCTGTCGGAGCAGGCTCCTTGGCCTCGTATTCGAGCGACAGGTATCCCTTGTAGCCGCCCGAAGCGACCAGTTGGACTACGCGGTCCCAGTCCTGCGGGCCGCGCTTGCCGTCCTCATGCACCATCTCGGACTTCACCTGCACGTTCACGGCGTGAGGCAGGCACATTTCCATCTGCCGGTAAGGATCCTCGGTGAAATTCCCGGTGTCGAGATTGATGCCCACCCACGGGGAACCGGTCTTGCCGATGATTTCCAGGATGCGCGCCGCGCGCGTCGTGATGCCTCCGTGGTTCTCAAGCCCGAGGATCACGCCTTGCGAGCCTGCGTATTCGGCTCCCCGCTGAAGGCACTCCACCACCCAGGGGACAGCCTGCTCCTCGGTGATGCCGCCGCGGAGGTAACCTCCGAACACGCGGATATGGCCTGCGCCGAGGGCGGAGGCAACGTCGACCCAGCGGCGGATGTTTTCCACCTCCGCATCGCGGTCCTTTTGTTCCGCGCGCGTCAGCTCCGTGCGGACGGCGATCGAGTAGATCTGAATGCCACACCGGTAGGCTAGCCGCCGCAGAGAGTGCAGCCACTGCCGCTCCGTGGAGGGAACCCAGTAGACGGTCATGTCCAGCCCGTCGATGTCCCACTCGACGCAGGAACGGACGAGATCCTCGTAGGTCATCGTCTTCTTCTGCAATTCCTGGCGGAAGGAATAAGCGCAAAGGGCGGGCTTGAGGCGCGCCCGCTTCGGGAGTTGATCCGCGGGCTGGGCCGAAGCAAACGCGGCGGGCGCAGCGGCAGAGGCGGCGAGGAAGATACGGCGGTTCATGGCTTCGATGCTATCGCAAGAGGAGAACGGCCGCGGAAGGTGGGCGGGGCAGGGAAGCCGAGCAGTTCGGCGATCATCGGGGCGATGTCGATGATGCGGAATTCGGGCCAGACGGCGCCGCGCGGAATCTTCGGTCCCGCTGCGACGCAGATGGCCTGCATGTCGCGGCGCGTGGGCAGGAATCCATGCATGCCGCGCGGGCGCACGTCGGAAACCGTCGCTTCGGAGGGGCGGGATGAGGCGCCGTAGCCGGGCGCGAAGTCGAAGTAGAGATCGCCGCCCGCAGGTCCGCCGATGCCGAACCGCTCCCCGTCCTGTTCCGGCGTGTAGAAGGAGACGATTCCCGAAACGGCAGCCAGCGCGCCGCGCGCCTGTTCGACCACTGCATCTCGCTCGCCGGGCGGCACCCGGCCCTCTTTCCAGTCCGTCGTGTTGACCAGGATCGAATGATACAGGTACGCGGCCTTCGAATCGAGTTCCGTCTGTCCGAGCACGGCAGGCACGGAGACGAGGCGCGACACGGGCGCCATGCCGTGATCGGACACCCACAGCAGGTGATCCTTGTTCTTATCGCTGGCCAGGCGCGCGAACTCCGCGGCGCCGCGGTCGACGGCGATATAAGCCCACCGGCGCCATTGCCGGGCATCTTCGTCGCCCGAGCGCGCCGCCGCCAGCCACATATGGTCGATCTCGTCCGGGAAGGGCAGGTAGCTCTGCATCAGACGGGGATGGAACTTGCGTTCGAGCCACGCCGCGTGCCGTGTCATCTGGCGGATGACCAGCTCCATGGCTTCCAGGTATTCCACCGGACGGATCAGCCCCTTGTCGAGCAGCGCCGTTGGTCCGTTGCCGAGGAAGCCGCCTGCCTCGCGGTAGATCTTCTCCAGAGGCATAGACGAGCCGAGTTCGTGCCACGGCGTCACATACAGCCGGAAGCCGCCTTCGCCGAGTTCGAACAACCGGAAGTAAAGTGCCGCGGGCACGGGTGCCTCCAGCAGCAGGGGCGGGCTGAAGCGGCGCGCCAGCGGGCGGCGGCGCGGTGGTTCGGTTTCGGCGGGCGCGTAGGAGACCGTGACCGCCTGTTTGCCCGAAGTGAGCGAGACGCGGACGGACTTCTTTCCGGCGACGACGCGGAAAGACGCGGGACCGTGCTCGAAAAGGTAGGACCCGTCCGGCAGGCGCTTGCCCGATTGCGGCGTCCACAGCGCGTGCGGCGCCAGCAGGCGTGTCTGGTAGCCGTTGACGACCACCGCTCCGGGGGCGGAGTTGAAGGGCGTGAGCGGATAGCCCTGCGTGGGCTGGTGGGCGACTGACGGGATGCCGGCGCGCGCAGCCGCCACCCAGAAGGTTTCGGCGGCGAGTTGCTCGGCGCGGAAGCCGTTGCCGCGCTCCAAGACCGTGTGCTCGGCCCGCGGCAGTACCGGCGGCGAGTTGGCCGTGATGTGGTTCACATCCCCGTAGCAGCCAGTCCACAACGCCGCGTGGGAGTTGGCCGTAGTGGAGGGGAAGGCGGGCTGGACCCCGCGGGAGGCAGCGCCGCGCCGGGCGGTGTCTTTGAGGACCGTCAGTTCCTCCGCAACAGGATCATCAAAGAATGTTTCCGCGCCCAGGCCATCGAAGGAGACGATCACCAGGCGCTGCGCGCCAAGCGGCAGCGCCCACAGGAGCGCAAGTGCCGGGATCAGCCGGCGCCGTGTTGTTTGAACCATGCGAGCATCCGTTTCCAGCCGTCCTCGGCGGCGTCCTTGCGGTAGCTGGGCCGGTAGTCGGCGTGGAAGCCGTGAGGGGCTGCGGGGTAGACGATGATTTCTCCGGGCTTGCCGGCCTGTTTCAGCGCGGCGCGCATGCGCTCGACGTGCTCGACGGGAATGCCCTGGTCGGCTTCGCCATAAAGGCCGAGCACCGGCGCCTTCAGATCCGCCACGACGTCGATGGGCGCCTTGGGCTGAAGCTCGGAGGGCTGGCGCGGGACCAACTGCCCGTACCACGCGACGCCAGCCTTCAGCTTGGGCTGGTGCGCTGAATACAGCCAGACGATGCGGCCGCCCCAGCAAAACCCGGTGACGGCCAGCTTCTCTTGGCTGCCGGGGTTCTGGGCGGCCCAGCGGGCGGCGGCGTCCAGATCCGCCAGCACCTGCGCATCCGGCACGCGTCCGACCACCTTGCGGATGTCATCGAAGCTTTGCAGGTTGTCCACGCGGCCCTGCCGCGCATAGAGGTCGGGCGCGACCGCCAGATAGCCGGCCTTGGCAAAGCGCCGGCAGACGTCCTTGATGTACTCATGCACGCCGAAGATCTCGTGCACGACCAGCACGACGGGAAAACCCGAACCGCTTGCGGGCATGGCGCGGTATGCGGGCATGAGGCCGCCCTCGGCGGGGATTTTGACCTCGCCCGCCTCCAGACCTTCGGTGTCTGTGGTGATGGTCTGCGCGGAGACCGGCTGGACGGCAAGCGCGAAGCCCGCCGTGAGGCTGGTGACGATGAACCCGCGCCGCGGGCTCGGCTCCGGTTCGGGGAACAGGCTCTTCTCGTGTTCTCTCAGGTTTTGATCTGACATGGGCCCCTCTGTGACTCTGGAATCCCCCTGATTCTAACAGGCAGCTAGTTCCTGAAGGCGGGTCAGGTCGCCTGCTCCAGTTCTACGGAGACCTGCTCCCATTCGGCCAGCGTTTGTTCGAGTTCGCGCCGCTGCGTCTCCAGAAGCTCCATCCGGCGGCGGTGCTCCTCGGCGTTGACGAAATTCAGCAGCGATTGTTCGATGGCGGCGATCTCGCCCTCGAGCTTGGCCGCCTGCTCTTCCAGTTCGGCGGCTTGTTGTTCGAGCTGCCGGACCTTCATCGGATTCAGACGGCGCGGGCGCACGGGAGGTTCGGGTGCGGCGGCAACGGGCTCCGGAGGCGTTTTCGGGGTTTCGCGCGCGGAGACCGGCGCTGCCACCGGAGATGCATGCGCGGGAACTGCGCCGCCCTGTTTGCGGTACAGGTAGTCTTCGTAGTTGCCCGGGTAGACGTGGACGCGGCCGCCTTCGATTTCATAGACCCGCGTGGCGAGCTGGTCGATGAAGTAGCGGTCGTGCGAGACAAAAACCAGCGTGCCGGAGTAGGCTCGCAGCGCCTCCAGCAGCACGTCCTTGGCGCGCAAATCCAGATGGTTGGTGGGCTCGTCGAGCAGCATGAAATTGGCCGGGTTGAGCAGCATGCGCGCCAGCGCGTAACGGTTGCGCTCGCCGCCGCTCAGAACGCGCACAGTCTTGAACACGTCATCCTCGGTGAACAGGAAGCAGCCGAGCAGCGTGCGGAGTTCGGTGACCGTTTTGCCGTTGGCGACGCTCATCAGGTCGTCGAGCAGGCGCGCTTCGGGGGCGAGCGTCTTGTACTGATCCTGGGCGAAGTGCTCCGGCTGCACGTTGTGACCGAGGCGGTACTCGCCCGAGGTGAGCGGCTCGGCGCCGGCGAGCATGCGGATCAAGGTCGACTTGCCGGCGCCGTTGACGCCAACGAGCGCGATGCGCTCGCCGCGCTCGATGACGAAGTTCACATCGCGCAGAACCACCCGTGATCCGTAGGCTTTGGAAACATGCATAAATCCGGCGACAATGCGCCCGGAGGGCTTGGGCTGCGGGAACGAGAAGTGGATCGTCTGCTCTTCGGGCGGAATCTCGATCCGCTCGATCTTCTCAAGCTCCTTGATGCGCGACTGCACCTGCTTCGCTTTGGTCGCCTTGTAGCGGAAGCGGTTGATGAACGCCTCGAGATGCTGGATGCGTTCCTGCTGGTTGCGCCACGCAGCCAGCAGTTGCTGGCGCCGCTCCTCCTTCTGCTTCAGGTAGGCTTCGTAGCCGCCCGTGTAGAAGTGCAGCGACTTATTCCAGAGTTCGGCGATCCGGCGCGCCGCAACGTCGAGGAAATAGCGGTCGTGCGAGATGAGGACGAAGGCGTAGGGGTAGGAGCCGAGGTAGTCCTCGAGCCAGTTCCGCGCTTCGAGATCGAGGTGGTTGGTGGGCTCGTCGAGCAGCAGCAGGTTGGGTTGCTCGAGCAGCAGCTTCGCCAGCGCGATCCGCATCTGCCAGCCGCCGGAGAAGTGCTCGGTGCGGCGGGTCCAGTCCTCTTTCGGAAAACCGAGTCCGGTGAGCACCATCCCCACCTTCGCTTCCAGCGCGTAGCCATCCATGTTGCTGAAGTGCGCTTCGAGCCACGAGTAGCGGCTGGAAGCGGCCTGGTATTCAGGATCGTCGGGAGGCAGCGAAGAGAGCGTTTCGAGCGTGCGTTCCATCTCCCGCTCCATCTCGCGGAGCCGGTCGAAAACGGAGAGGCACTCTTCGAAAACGGTGCGCCCCGAGAGCTGAAGACCGTCCTGTGGCAAGTAGCCGGCGGTGATGCCTCTCTGGACGACGCACTCGCCCGAGTCGAGGGTGTCAAGCCCGGCGAGGACCCGCATCAGGGTGGTCTTGCCGGAGCCGTTGGCGCCGACGAGGCCCACACGGTCCTGCGGCGTGATGAGCCATTGGACGTCCTCGAACAGGACTTTCGGACCGAAGCGCTTGCCAGCGCGGACGAGGCTGATCATGGCTGGAATTGCTCGGGGCGGTGGCGAAGGATGCGTCCGCCGCGCGCCTCGGTGAGCGCCCCGCCGTCGACCATGATGGCGCCGTTGACGAGCACGAAATCGAAGCCCTCGCTGTACTGATGCGGCTGCGTATAGGTAGCCTTGTCCTGAACGCGCGCCGGATCGAAGACGACAAGATCCGCGGCGAAGCCTTCCCGCACGAGTCCCCGGTCACGGAAACCGAAGGTGCGCGCAGGGAGCGACGTCATACGGCGGATGGCGTCCTCCAGCGTGAGCACGCCGCGCTTGCGGACATACTCGGCCAGAACGCGCGCGTTGGTCCCATAGGAGCGCGGGTGAGGCATGCCTTCGCCGAAGACGCGGACGCCGCCATCGCTTGCGATGGCCGTGTTCGGATAGCACAGAATGCGCTCGATGTCGATGTCGCTCATCGAGTGATAGATCATCTGCGCGCCGCCCTGAAGCAGGATGTGGAAGATGGTTTCGATCTGGTTCTCCAGCGTGGGCTCAAGCCCCCGCAGCTTTGTGATCTCGACCAGATTCTTGCCCTCCCACGAGTGATCCGGCTTGAAGTAGGCGACTATGGCGTACGAATAGTCCGGGTGGCCGAGATCCTGGAGCCGCTGCCGCATTTCGGCGGCGATCCGCGCGCGCGTTTCCTGGCTGGACAGCCGCTCGCGCAGGGCGTCCGTGCCGCCGGCGAGCGCCCATGCGGGCAGGGTGATGCCGAGGTTGGTGGAGGAGTGATCGTAAGGATACTGATCGACGACGACGTCGACGCCGCGGCGGCGGTAGTCCTCCACCAGGGCGATGGACTTCTCGCTGAAGCCCCAAATGCGGGGCGTGTCGATCTTGAAATGCGAGATCTGGACGGGCATGCGGGCCTGTTCGCCGACGCGTGCGGCTTCGTGGATGGCTTCCAGAATCTGCGCGCCCTCGTCGCGCATGTGAGACGCGTAGACGCCGTTGTAGACCGCCGCGGACTTGGCCAGCTCCACGACCTCCTCGGTGGGCGCGTAGGCGCCGGGGATATAGATGAGACCGGTGGAGAAGCCCACGGCGCCCTGCGCCATGGCGGTGTGCACCAGCTCTTTCATGCGGGCCAGTTCTTCCGGAGCGGCATGGCGGTTCTCCGTGCCCATGACCTGGCGGCGCACGGTATTGTGCCCGATCAGCGTGGCCACGTTGACGCCGGTGCCGAGTTCTTCGAGGCGCGCGAACCAGCCCGCCAAATCGGCGGTGGAGCCGCCGCAGTTGCCGGTGACGATGGTGGTGACGCCGTCCAGCAGGTAGTTGTCCGCGCGGGGAACCTTCTCGATGGCGCCTTCGACGTGGGTGTGGACGTCGATGAAACCGGGGGCGAGGACGCGGCCTGCGGCATCGATGACGCGCGCGGCGGATGCGCCTTCCAGCCGCCCGATGGCCGCAATGCGGCCGTTCCGGATGGCGACGCTGGCATGAAACCAGGGGTTGCCTGTGCCGTCGATGACGCGGGCGTTGCGGATCAGAACGTCGTATTGGGCGAGGGCGGGAAACGCGGCGAGCGCAAGAAGGAGCGCGAGCCTCATTTCTGGAGCGTACCGCAGAAGAAGTCGAGCGCGCGGGCGATGAAGGCGCGCATCTCGGCGCGCTTGACCACGGCGTCGAGGAATCCGTGCTGGAGGACGAATTCCGCCCGCTGGAAGCCCTCGGGCAGCTTCTGGCGGATCGTCTGTTCGATGACGCGCGGACCAGCGAAGCCGATCAGCGCGCCCGATTCGGCGATGTTCAGGTCGCCGAGCATGGCGAAGCTGGCGGTGACGCCGCCGGTGGTCGGATCGGTGAGCACGCTGATGAAGGGGACGCGCGCCTCGTCGAGCCGCATGAGCAGGGCGCTGATCTTGCCGAGCTGCATCAGGCTGACGGCGCCTTCCTGCATGCGCGCGCCGCCCGAGGCGGAGATGATGATCAGCGGATCGCGGCTCTGGATGGCGCGCTCGATGGCGCGGGTGATGATCTCGCCCACCACGGCGCCCATGGAACCGCCGATGAACTTCAATTCCAGCGAGCAGGCGTGCACGGTGCGCCCCTCGAGCCTGCCCGTGACAGAGACTATGGCATCGCGCAGCCCCAGCTCGCGCTGCATGGAAGCAAGACGTTCCTTGTAGGGCTTGGAATCGACGAACTCGAGTGGATCAGTGGACACCAGACTCGCGTCGTGCTCTTCCCACGGCGGCTCCGTGTCGAGCAGGTACTGGAGGCGCGTGCGGGCGTCAATGCGGAAATGGAAGCTGCATTTGGGACAGCAATGCAGGTTGTCCTCGATCTCCTTGCGCCAGACGATCTGCCGGCAGGAGTCGCACTTGACCCACAAGCCTTCGGTGCGGACATGCCGCTCCTCGCCAGAGGCTTTCTCGATCTTCTTCGCCTTGAACCAGTCCATGTCAGGCCCTTGCGGCCACCTCTCACCGTAACAGGATTGCGGCGATGGACTCAAGGGCGGCGGCGGGCGATACTGTGGGCGTGAAGGTTTGGCTGCTGTACGTGGGCAGGGCGCGGGACGCTCATGCCAACGCCCTGGCGCAGGAGTACCTGAAGCGCAGCTCGCGGTACATGCAGTGCGAAATGCGGGAGATCGATCCGCGCCGTTACGACCCGTTCGTCCGCCACGCGGCGGCTCGCAAGGTTTTGCTGGACCCGGCGGGCCGCGAGATGGATTCGCGCGAAGTGGCGGCTCTGGTGGGCGGTGCGGAGCGGGAAGCCCGCGACCTGGTGTTCGTCCTGGGCGGGCACGACGGGCATCCCGGCGAGTGGAAGAAGAAGGCGGACCTGTTGCTGTCGCTGTCGCGGTTGACGATGCCGCACGAACTGGCGCGGGCGGTGCTCGCCGAGCAGATCTACCGCGCGTTGACGATGCTGCGCGGGCATCCTTATCCGCGCTGAAGCAAGGTTCAGGCGCCGGCGCGGGAGGCGAGCCGCAGGATGTGCGATGCGGCGGAAACGCCGCGATAAAGGGCCTCCTCGAACAACGAAAGGGCGCTCAGGTCGCTGTTGGCGAAGACGAGCGAGCCCGTGTGGCGCGCGCGCCTGAGGCGCTCGGGATGGAAGACCGCGCCCGGGGCGGGCCGGGGCATGGCGTGTCCAATGCGGAAGATGTCGAGGCGGCGGACGCAGTGGCGGATGTCGGGATGGGCGCGCTCGAGGTCCAAGAGCACAATCTCTTTCCAGTACGCGTAATCGCCGCCAAGCAGCAGGCGCCGCTGGTCGGCGGCGCGCCCGGAGGCGAGGGCCATGTACCAGGTCCAAACGGTTTCCGGCTGAAATGTTTTGAGGCTCTGGTGCGTGGCGATGACGTATCCGAGAGAGGGCGAGCCGTAGACGACGTTGTCCCAGGCGTAGTCCATGCCGCGGTTTTCCGGCCAGCGGCGGAGGGTGAGGTTGGCCACCACCCACGGCGCGTATGCGAAGGGCCAGGGCGGCGGGGGCGGATCGAGGATCCAGGAAGCGAGCCAAGTCGGCGCGGCGAAGATGACGAAGGCGGCCTCGTAGCAGGTGTCGCCCGCAGTCACTTGCCAGCGCGAGCCCGCGCGCGTAATGGAGCGGACCATGGCGCCCGTCCGGATGCGCGGGCGGGCGCGCTCCAGCAGTCGCTGCACCAGCCAGCCGTTTCCCTCGGGCCACGTCAGAGGGCCGAGTTCATGCGGTTCGCGCGCGGCGAAGTAGTGAAGCCCGGCCCAGGCGGAGATGCCGCCGAGCGTGGTGCCGTAATCGTCGCGCGTCGAGTAATCGAGATACCAGCGCAGGTAGGGGGACGTGAAGCCGTGCTGATCGAGCCACTGGCCGAAGCTTGGCTGGTCCAGCGCGCGAATGGCCGGCGTGGAGCGCGCCAGCCCTTCCTCCATGGGGATGCGGAAGGCGCCGGTCCGTCGCAGCTCGCCGATGATCTCATGAAACCGGTCGTATTGCCGCGCGTCCTCAACCGTGAGGCCAACGGCGGGCTCGATCCCTTCCTGCCAGCGGCCGTGGAGGAAGAGCCGCTCGCGGGGCTCGTGGCAGAGGTGGCGCTCGTTCCAGGTTTCGCGCTCCAGGAGGCCGAAGTCCCGGCAGAGCTCGCGGGTCAGCGTCTGGCGCGGGTCTGGCACCGGCAGGTAGTGTGCGGCCCAGGGAAAGGCGGAGACTTCATTGCGGCCCCAGCGTGCGTTTCCGCCGGGCTGGCGCTCCATCTCGAGCAGAAGGAAATCGCGGTAGCCGCGGCGCGACAGATGCCATGCGGCGCACAGTCCGGCGGCGCCGGCGCCGACGATGAGCGTTTCGATCCGCTCCGTGCGGTGCGGGGCGGGGAAGCGCGCGTGGTCGCGCAGGCGGTGGCCGAGATCGGGCCCTTCGGTTTCGGACTCGAAGACGAAGCCGCCTTCGATTCGCGGTTCGGACTTCGGGAGAAGCCCCACTACAGCGGCGGCGAGGTCGCGGCGGCGGATCATCGCAGGATTTCGCGCCATTCGCGGTCGTAGTAGCGGACGAGGACCTGGTCGAAGAGGCGGTTGGGCTCGGCGGGTACGGGGGCGAGGTCGGGCGGGAACTCGAACAGGGCGCGAACGTTGGCCGACGTCAGGAAGCGCAGACCGGAGGGAAGGCGTTCCGGCGGGCTCCATTCGGAATGCGTGGCGAGCACGTAGCCCCACTCGCCGAAGGAAGGCACGTAGGCGTGATACGGATAGGTGCGGAAGCCGGCGGTCTTGAGCGTTTCGTGGATGCACCAGAAGGACTGGCGGGCGAACATGGGCGAAGTGGACTGCACGACTGCCGCGCCCCCGGCGGCGAGAGAGCGTTTCAAGAGCCGGTAGAAGGCTGTTGTGTAGAGCTTGCCGAGCGAGTAGTTGTTCGGGTCGGGGAAGTCGGCGGCGATGAAGTCGAAGGACTCCCGCGAAGATTCGAGCCACGGGAAGGCGTCGGCGTTGACGATGCGGACGCGGGGATCTCTCAGCGCGTTGCCGTTCAGTCCTGCGAGCAGCGCGTGCGTGGAGAACAGGCGCGTCATCTCGGGGTCGAGATCGACCAGCGTGACGGACCGGATGGAAGGGTAGCGAAGAATCTCGCGCACGGCGAGCCCGTCCCCGCCCCCGAGCACCAAAGCGCGGCGGGGCGCGGCGATGGAAGCCAGCCCCGGATGAACCAGCGCTTCGTGGTAGCGGTACTCGTCGCGCGAGGAGAACTGCAGGTGCCCGTTGAGGTACAGGCGGATGTCGTCCTTCCAGCGGGTGACGGCGATGCGCTGATACGGTGTGGAGCGGGCGAGGATCACCTCATCGGCATAGAGAGCGGCGTCGGCGGTGTCGGTGATGCGGTCGCCGAGTGCGATCCCCGCGCCAAGCAGGACCACCACCAAGGCGGCGGCAGCGCGCTGCACCAGCGGCTGCGGCAGATGAGTGCGGAAGATCCACGTGGACCACAGCGCTACCAGAGCGTTGATCAGGCCGAAGAGCATGGCGCCGCGCACGAGCCCCAACCTCGGCACCAGGAAAAGGGGGAACAGGAGCGATGCGCCCAGCGCGCCGAGGTAGTCGAATGTGAGCACGTTGGCGACAAGCTCGCGCAGCTGGTAGCGCTCGCGCAGGATGCGCATGAGCAGCGGGATCTCCAGCCCCACCAGAACGCCGATGGCGAGCACAACGGCGTACAGCAAGAAACGGAAGCCCTGCGACCAGGCGAAGGCGAAGAACAGCAGCGTCGAGGAGAAGCCGCCGAGCAGCCCAACCATCAGCTCGATGGAGATGAAGCGGGCGACCAGCGAGCGTGTCAGATAGCGCGAGAGCCACGAGCCGACGCCCATGGCGAACAGGTAGGCGCCGATCACCGTGGAGAACTGAAGAATGCTGTCGCCAAGCAGATAGCTGGCGGCCGCGCCGGCGATGAGCTCGTAGACGAGGCCGCAGGCGGCGATCAGGAAAACGGACAGGAACAGGACGAACGCCATCTGCGTGCGTGCGGCGCTAGTGGACCGCGGCGGCGATGATGATGGCGATACCGAGCGCCATGAATCCGGCGAAGATCGCCAGCGCAGTGTTGTGCTTCTCGATGATCTCCTTCCACAGGTCGTAGGGCGTGATCTTGTCCCAGAGCATGAAGGAGACGACGAGGATCACGACGCCCAGGATGGCGAAGACCAGGGCGTTGAGAAGGGCATCGAAATGGACGATGGAAGTGTTCATGGGTCATTTCCCTCCAAACCAGCGGGGCAGCCAGGAGTAGTGCGAGCGGTAGACGCCCGGGTTCTCGCGGATCGATTTGGGCACGTTCTTGATCTCGGTGGCAGAAGTGGAAAACCAGCCCATGCGCCCGGCGCCGAAGCCGGAGCCGAGCACAATGAGTCCATAGAGCAGATAGGGCAGGGAGAGCTTCATTCGTCATCCTCCGAAGACGAGCCGAGGGCGACGCCATAATCGCTTTCGGACCAGCGAGAGGTTTCGAACCCGATCGCGCGCATGGAATGCCGGATGGGCGCGATCAGCAACAGCGGCAAGACCAGCAGAAGAATCCAGTACCGGGGCACGTCGTTCTTCACGATGATCTCGTAGTTCATGCTCATCCCGGCGGATGAGCGGGCGGACGCCTGCGAATCCATCTCCGGTTCGAGGCGCAGATAGTACGTGCCGGCGGGCACGCGTGCCAGCAGGGCGGAGTCCGAGCGGCTGCCTTCGCTCCAGGAGCCGTCGGAGTCGCGCCCGTGGTAGTAGCTGATCTCGCGCCCGAAATCGAATCCCTGCGCGCCGTCCTCGCGCAGAAGCGCGAGGTTGAAGTAGGCCCAGTTGTTGTCCAGATCAGTCCGGATCTCGACCTCGACATTGCCGGTGCGGGGTACTTGAAAAGTCTCCGTGACAAAAGAGGTCTCGCCGGGCGAGCCGGCGACAAAGCGGAAGCTGCGGCGGAGGACCTCCCGGTTGCCCGCCGTCACGACGGTGGCGGCAAGCAGCAGAGCCCACAGAACCGCCAGAACAACGAAGGTCCGCCAGGATCTTCGGGTCTGTTCCGCATGCGGGTTCGGCTGATTCAGGTAGACGCCCTGCGCCGCCGGCGGCGAGCCCTTCAGCCCGAACGCCTTCCAGACCTCTTGCCCGGTCAGATACACCCCCTGAGACCAATTGATCTCGGTTGCGTACCTTTCGCTGGAGAGCACATAGGGAGGCGAGACGTAGTCGTTGGCTTCCACTCTTTCGCCCACTCGCACCGCCCAGGGGAACTCGCCCATCACGAAGGTCGTTTCCGCCTCGGCGTTCTGGAAGTGCGAATAGACGCGCCCCTCGAAGGATACGGCCTTGCGCCCCTTCCAGACAGCGGGCTGAGGCAGCGCTCGCAGCGTCTGGACGAAGTTCCAGTGGCCGTCATAGAAGGTGAGGTAGCGGAAGCCGGCGTAGGGGTTGAAGAGGAGATACTCGTGCCAGCTGTACGGGAGTCCGTCCACATAAATCGTGCGGACCTGGAAGCCGATCGCTTCCCACGTCTTCCCTTGGAGCTTGCCGCGCGAGCCCAGCGGCAGCACCGGGCGTTCGCGCTGGACGTGATCGAAATGCTGGAGGATCTTCAGCGACGGCGTGGAGGTGTCGATCACCGTCAGGCACTGGACGCAAACGGCGCTGCGCGTGTGGGCGAAGCCGTGCAGTTCAATCCTTCCGCCGCAATTCGGACAGGAGATGGGAGCGGGCGCTGGAACGCGGTTCTGCGTCACCATCCCTCAAACTCCCTGAGGTTGGACAGGCGCAGTTCGTCGAAACTGACGAAGCGCCCGGCGAAAAGTAGCGGGGGCGTCTCGGAATAGTCGATCGTGGCGAAGCGCGCGTCGGATGTGCGCAGGTCGGCGGTGAGAAACTCGGAGCGGTCCGTCGTCGTGAAGGGCAGTTCTCCCTCGAACCCGATGTAGCGCACCGGAGTGAGGTGGGTGACCTGGAAGGGCACGCCGGAGATCTTCAGCGTCTGCCCGGAGCGAATTTGATCATGGTTTGGCAACGGTCCGGGCGGAGCGGCCAAGAAGCTGACCGCGTATTCGGCTTGCGCATCGGAGAGCCAGCCGCTGGACTGATCGTTGAAGAGGATGTGCCACTCATTCCAGCCGCCCTGTTCCCACTCGTAGCGGATGCGCCCGATGACAGTGAAGCGGCGGTTGTCGAAGACGCCTTCAGTGAACAGCTGAATGGGGCTCGCGTCCGGGGGGAGATCGGCGACAATACCCACTTTCTCGAGATCCACGTCATGGCGGACGAGGATGGAGTGGCAATACGGGCAGGCGGTCTGCACGGCGCTCGACCAGGCGAACTGCACAGGTGCTCCGCAGGAAGGGCAGTCCGCCGCGCGTCTCAAGGCAGGCTCCTTTCCAGCAGGCGGACCTGCACCGTCTGCGCGCCGAAGCGGCTGCGGAGTTCGCCCTCGAAGTCCCACGCGGGGCGGGGGCGGCAGCAATACAGATTCAGCGCGAGGAAGCCGTGCTCGGGCCAAGTGTGGATGGTGAGGTGGGACTCCGAAAGAAGGATCATTCCGGTGACGCCGCCGCCACCGGGGAAGCGGCGCCACACGGCGGGCGCGACGGGGTGCAGATCGAGCCCCTCGACCAGAGAAGCGAAGAGGGACTCAAGCGCGTCCTGCGAAGACAAATCCTTCGCACGGCATCCGCCGGCATCGACCACCCACTCACAGCCGGGCGTCATCAGGCGTTCGAGTCCCTTCCTGATCAGGCTTGAGGCTTGCCGCACTCCGGGCAAAACTTGGCGGTGCGCGGGATCTGCTGCCCGCACTCCATGCAGAATTTCAGCGCTCCGGCAGCGGCGGCAGCGCCAGCAGCCGCGCCCGCAGCCACGGGTGCGGCCGGCGGCGCAGCAGGCGGAGCCCCCAGGGGCGGTTGAGGCGCGGCAGGGGGCGGCGCCTGCGGAGGCTGCTGAGCCTGCGGATTCAGCGACTGCGCGAAGACCTGTCCGAGCCCGACGCCCGCGCCGAGGCCGACGCCGAGTCCCGCGAGTCCGCCGCCGCCTTCGTTGGCGGCGGCGATGGGCAGAGACTGGGCGGCTTGGAACTGCGTGTACTGCTGCATGTTGCCGATCATGTTCATGCCCACGCGCGTGTCGAGGAACTTCTGGAGCTCTTCCGGCAGCGACAGGTTCTCGACGGCGAACTGATCCAGAGCCACGCCGAGTTCGGCGAACACGGGCGTCACGGTGGCCTTGATCCGCTCGCCGACCTCGAGGTAATTGGCGGCCATGTCGAGGAAGGGCAGGCCGCTTTCGGCGAAGGCGTCGGAGATATGGGAGACGATGATCTGGCGCAGCTGAGGCTCGACTTCCGCCAGCGTGTAGCGCTCGCCGAAGCCGCTCACCTTGGTGAGGAACAGCTTCGGGTTCTCGACGTGCCAGGAGTAGACGCCGTAGCCGCGCAGGCGGATGGCGCCGAAGTCCTTGTCGCGGATGGTGACCGGCTGGGCGGTGCCCCACCGCTGTCCGATTTGCTGCCTGGTGCTGAAGAAGTAGACGTCGCTCTTGAACGGGGACTGGAAGAGCTTGTCCCAGTTCATGAGGTTGGTCAGCACGGGCAGGGTCTGGGTGTTGAGCGTGTAAAGCCCGGGGCCGAAGATATCGGCGCAACGGCCTTCGTTGACGAACATCGCCGCCTGGGATTCGCGGACGGTGAGTTTGGCGCCGTTCTGGATCTCCATGTCCTGCATGGGATACCGGAAGGTGAGGACGCCCTCCTCCTGGTCCGTCCACTGGATGACGTCGATGAACTGCTTCTTGATAAACGAGCGAATCTGGTCGCCCAGGGCCATGTGGACCTCCGTTCGCCTCAGTATACGGGATTCGCGCAACGCGTGTTCCGCAAATCGGAATGGGTGTGCGATGATCGAGGCGATGCGCCGAGTGATCACGGAGCGGGACGTGCCCTTACAGGGGGTGTTTCGCGCGGAACGGGGGGCGCTCTGGACCCCCTCGGCGCGAGACTTGGCGCGGGAGCGGGGCATCGAGGTGGTGGAAATGGCGCCGGAGGAGATGGCGGCGCTCGCCGAGCCGGAGCGGACCATCGCCGTGGGAGCGGATCACGGCGGCTTTGTAATGAAGGAGCGCCTGAAGCCGCTGCTGGAGGAACTGGGCTGGCGCGTGGAAGACGTGGGAGTCTTTGAGGAAAGGGCGGCTGACTATCCTGACATTGCGCATGAGGCGGCGCTGCGCGTGACGGAGGGGCGGGCGGCGCTCGGAATCCTGGTCGATGGAGCGGGAATCGGGAGCGCCATGGCGGCGAACAAGGTTCCGGGGATTCGCGCGGCGCTGTGCTATGATAAGGCTTCCGCGCGGAACAGCCGCGAGCACAACCACGCCAACGTGCTCACCCTGGGCGGCCGGATGCTCACCTGGAGCCAGGCGGAGGAGATCGTGCGCACGTGGCTCGCCACGCCGTGCGGGGGCGGCCGGCACGCCGCGCGCGCCGCCAAAATCACGGAAATCGAACGGCGGTATTCATCGTGGAACCCGCGGAAATCGGAAAAATAGCGGCGGAAATTGCCGAACAACTGATTGCGGGATCCGGCGAAAGGCGCGGGCGCGAAGGGCTGAACTATTCGCCTGAAGTGTGCCCGGGCTGCGTGCAGCGGTGCGCGCAGATGTGCGCGCTGAAGACAAAAACCATCGTCGAGGCAGGCGCGGATCGCGTCTCTGCCAGCGAGCGGTTGACGAAAGTCGATCCCGCGCTGGCACAACTGATCGATCACACCATCCTGAAGCCCGAGGCGACGGCAGAGGACATCCGCAAAGTGTGCCGCGAGGCTCGCGGCTACGGGTTCGCCAGCGTTTGCGTGAATCCTTATTGGGTGCCTCTCGTGGCGAAGGAACTGCAAGGCTCGGACGTGAAGGTGTGCACGGTGGTGGGCTTTCCGCTGGGCGCCACGTCGACGGCGGCGAAAGTGTGCGAGGCGGAGCTGGCGCTGCGCGATGGAGCGCAGGAGATCGACATGGTGATGAACGTCGGGGCTCTGAAGGGGGGCGACTATGCCGCCGTGGAGTCCGACATCCGGCTGGTGGCGGAAACGTGCCACAAGCACGGAGCGCTGCTGAAGGTGATCCTGGAGACGGCGTTGCTCGACGATCCCGAGAAAGCCATTGCGTGCGCTCTGGCGAAGCTCGCAGGGGCGGACTATGTGAAGACGTCCACCGGGTTCTCCAAGCACGGCGCCACCGCGGCGGATGTGGCTCTGATGCGGCGCGTAGTGGGCGAGGGGATGGGCGTCAAAGCGTCGGGCGGCATCCGTACGCTGGAGGATCTCAAGGCGATGACGGCGGCAGGCGCCACCCGCATCGGCGCCAGCGCCAGCGTCAAGATCGTGGAAGCGGCGGCACGGTAGACGCCATGGACGAGCCACGCAGGAGCCGCGTCCGTTTCCGCGACCGCGCCGAACTGCTCGACTTCCTTCTGGAGGTCTCCTCCATCGCCAGCGAGACGCTGGATCTGAACGAACTGATGGCGAACGTCGCCGCCATCGTCCGGCAGGTGATCCCGCACGAGCTGTTCGCGATCCTCCTTTACAGCGAGCGCCGGCAGGGGCTGCGGATCCGTTACGCCGTGGGCCACCGCCGCGAGGTAGTCCAGAACCTGGTGGTGAAGCCGGACGAGGGGATCACCGGCACCGCCGCGGCCACGCGCAAGCCCGTGCTTGTGGGCAACGTGCTGGAGGACAGCCGCTACCTGAACGCCATGGATGCGGTGCGGAGCGAGCTGGCTGTGCCGATGGTGCTCCAGCAGAAGCTGGTAGGCGTGATCGACCTGCAGTCGACTGTGCCCGATGCCTTCACGCAACAGGACCGGGCGCTGCTGCAGCTGATCGCCTCGCGCGTGGCGGCGGCGGTGGAGAATGCGCGGCTCTACCGGAGGATCGAGCGCCAGAGCCGCACGCAACACACGCTGGCGGCGATGGCGCAGGAGTTTTCCTCGATCCTGGATCTGGACCAGCTGCTCGAGAGGATCTCGATCAACATCCGCCGGCTGATCAACTACGACGCATTCATGGTGATGGTGGTGGACGAGGCGGCAGGCCTGCTGCGCAACCTCCATAGCCGGCGGTTCGACCAGACGGAGGCGCAGAAGTCGCTTCCGTTGGGGCAGGGGATCACGGGCGCGGCGGCGGCCTCAGCTCAGCCCGTGCTGGCGCAGGACACGGCTGCCGACCCGCGCTATGTGGAGTGGCACCCGGGCATCCGCAGCGAAGTGGCGGTGCCGTTGATCGCCAAGGACCGCGTGATCGGCGTGCTGGACCTGGAGAGCCGCAGGCTGGGCTACTTCAACGAGGATCACGTGCGACTGTTGTCTCTGATCGCACCATCGGTTGCGATCGCGATCGAAAACGCGCGGCTCTATGAGGAGCTGGCCAAGCGGGAACGAGAAATCCAGCAGGACCTTCAGGCGGCTCACAACCTACAGTCCGTGTTGTTGCCGCAGGCGCCGCCCCCGGTGCAAGGCCTCGAGGTGGGTGTGCGGATGCGCCCGGCGCGGCTAGTGAGCGGCGACGTTTACGACTTTTTCGATTATGACGACGAGAGCATGATGATCGCCTTCGGCGACTCCAGCGGCAAGGGCGCGGCGGCGGCGCTTTACGGGGCGCTGTTCACCGGCATGCTGCGCGGCGCGGCCCCACGGAGGCGGAGCCCGGCGCAACTGTTGCGCGCGCTGAACGACACACTGATGGAGAGGCAGGTGCCTGCGCGCTATGTCTCGCTGCTGCTGTTGCTGTGGCGGGCGCGGCAGCGCGAGTTCGTGATGGCCAACGCCGGCTCGACGACGCCGTTAGTGTGCCGCACGGGGCAGATCTTGCAGCCGCATGCGGCGGGCGTTCCGGTGGGGCTGCTGGAGGGAGTTGACTACGACGAAACCCACTTCGAGGCGCAGCCCGGAGACGTGGTGGTGCTGGTCAGCGATGGCGTCCAGGACCAGATGAACCCGTCGGGCGAGGAGTACGGGCGGAGGCGGCTGCGACGTTTTCTGGAGGCAAACTGCGGCGCTCGGGCGCAGGAGATCGCGGACGGGATGATTGACGATCTGGAGCAGTTCCGCGAGGGGCGCGCCGTGCACGACGATCAGACGGTGATCGTGCTGAAGGTGGAGTGACACTGGAGCGATGAAGGAAGCTTTCGAGTATCGCCGCGGCACGCTGTATTGCGAGGGCGTAGCTCTGGACGAGGTGGCGGAGCGCGCGGGTACGCCCTGTTACGTCTATTCGGCCGGTGCGCTGCGGCAGGCTTACCGCGAGCTGGAGGAAGGCTTGCGGGGGACGCCGCATCTGGTCTGCTTCGCCGTGAAGGCGAACGGAAATCTCGCTCTGCTGCGCCTGCTGGCGGAAGCCGGCGCGGGATTCGACATCGTCAGTGGCGGCGAGCTGTTCCGAGTGTTGCGGGCGGGCGCGGACCCGGCGAAGATCGTCTTCTCCGGCGTCGGCAAGGCACGCGAGGAGATCGAGGCTGCGCTGGAAGCTGGCATCCACTCGTTCAATTGCGAGAGCGAGGCGGAACTGCTCCTGCTGAGCTCGCTGGCGCAGCGGATGGGCAAGACCGCGCGGGCGGCCATACGCGTGAATCCGGACGTGGACGCGGCCACTCATCCTTACATTTCCACTGGCCTGAAGCGCCACAAATTCGGCATCGACATCGCGGAGGCGGAACAGCTTTACCTGCGCGCGGCCGCATTGCCGGGTCTGGCGCTGGAAGGGGCGAGCTGCCATATCGGCTCGCAGCTTTTGGACGTGGCGCCGCTCGTCGAGGCAGCCGGGCGCATGGGCGCGCTGGTGGAACGGCTGCGCGCGAAGGGCATTGCCTTGCGCTTCCTCGATCTCGGCGGAGGTCTCGGAGTGCCTTACCGGAAGGGCGATCCGTGGCCCGACGCCGGCGCCTATCTCACCGCGGTGCGGGAACTGGCCGTCGGGCTGGGCGTCGAATTACTGGTCGAGCCGGGCCGCTTCATCGCCGGGCCCGCCGGTGCGCTTCTGACCCGTGTGCTGTACCGGAAAGCGGGCGGAGGCAAGGAATTCCTGATCGTCGACGCCTCCATGACCGAGCTGATCCGCCCGGCCCTGTATGAGGCGCACCACGAGATGCTGCCGCTGCGTCAGGTGGCGCGGGGCCGAATCACGGCGGACATTGTTGGCCCTGTCTGCGAGAGCAGCGACTTTCTGGCCGAGGAGCGCGAGATCGACAACCTTCTGCCCGGCGATTACCTGGCAGTGATGACCGCAGGCGCCTACGGGTTCGTCATGTCCTCCAACTACAACGCGCGGCCGAGGCCCTGCGAGGTGCTGGTGGACGGAGACTCGTGGCGAATCGTGCGGCGGCGGGAGAGTCTCGAGGATCTCGTTCGCGGCGAAGAAGCCTGATACAGCGGTTCAGAGGATCTTGTGAAGGAACTCTTCCAGCTCCTTCATGTTCAGCTCGCCGGGAAACACGCGCGCCTTCTTGCCTGAGCGGTCATAAACGACGGTGAAAGGCAGCCCGCCGGACCAGCGCGGATCCACGAGCGAGATGAATTTCTCGTCGCTCTTGAAATTCTTGATGAAAGTGGGGGGCGGGACCTTGGCCTTGTCGAGGAACCCGGCCACCGTGCGCCGGTCGCTTTCCTCGTCTATTGCGACGGTGGCAAACTCAAGGCCCTTGCTCTTGTACTTCGCAGCCAGCGCGGCCAGCTCCGGCATCTCCTTGCGGCAAGGCGCGCACCAGGTGGCCCAGAAGTTGACCAGAAGCACCTTGCCTTTGGCCGAGGCCAGAAGGCGCGCATAGCCGGACTCGTCCATCGGCTTGAGATCCGCCGCAGGGACGAGTCCGGCGGTGAGAATCAGCAGGAGGGGCAGGAGGCGTTTCACGTGCTCTTTTTGACCCGCTTGATGGTGCAGCCGAACGCCTTGGTTTCGGTCACCGGCAACGGCTTGCCTGCCAAGGCGGCGTTCAGAACGTCTTTCAGGTAGGTCTTGGTGACCTTGTCCGCCGGCCGCGAATCGTCGATGGCACCGCGGTAGATGATCTCCGAGTTCTTGCCAATGACGAAAACATGCGGGGTGAACTCGGCCGAGAAACGGTCCGCCTCCACGTTATTGATGTCCTTCAGCACGCGGAACGGGAAGCCGTGCTTGCGCGCGTGCTCGGCGGCATCTGCAGGAGACTCGGTGGAGTTGGAGTTCAGGAACGCGAACTGCACGCCCTTGGGGCTGAACTCGCCATACAGGGCCTTCATGCGCTCGTTGTAGTCGTTCGAAATGGGGCATTGGGTCGAGATGAAGATCACCGTGGTGGTCTTGCCGGCGGTCTGTATCTCAACCGGTTTGCCATCCAGGTCGGTGGCTTTGATGGACTCTACTTTCCCTGGCGCTCCCAGCATGGCCAGGAAAGCGGCGATGGCGGCGAACATCGTCATGGCTTGCTCTCCTTGTCCTCTGACTTCGGTTGTTCCTTTTTCCGTTCCAGTTTCAGGTTCACGACGGCGTCGAGCCGCGTGTCGAAGATGGTGAGAGTGCGCTTTGGACTCTCCATGTCGTGGTAGTTGGCGATGAGCTCGTAATCAATGCTGGTGGAGAGGTTCTGAAACTGGTACTTGCCGTCCTCGCGCGTGATGAAAGAACGGATTTGGAGTGTCTTGCGGTTCTTCAGTTGCACCACGGCGCCCGCCGCCGGGGAGCCGTCGGGAAGGGCGACAACGCCAGAGACGTTGCGGATGTTGGGATCTCTGCCCTTTTCCTTCTTTTGGTTGGTCCACTGCATCCCGGGGGCGAGCAGCGCAGCCAGCAACAGCAAAGGCAGGCAGATGCGGGTGTATTTCACTTTTCTTCGCTCCCGGCGGGCTTGAGGGTCAGATAGACGTCATGACGTTCCGGTCCGCCCGAAAGTTTCACCACCCGCTCCTCCGGCCTGAAGCCCCGGGCCCGGGCAGTCACCTTGTATTCTCCCGGTTCCGGGAGAATCTGAAATGCGAACTCGCCACGAGCGTCAGTTCGAACGACTGCCGGCCTTGGCCTCTTCTTTCTGGCGGGCGTCGACACCGCTTGCAGCTCCACCTCCGCGCCGGGCAGCGCGAAACCGGGATCCCTGAATATGGTGCCCGCGACGATTGCCGGCTCGGGTTTCTGTCTCCCCAACCCGGGGCCCGGAACGCAAAGGCACAGGAAGAGAGCGAGGAGACTAGCGCCAGTCCTCTTCTTCCTCTTCCTCCTCATCTTCCTCATCCTCCTCGTCAAAGTCCTCCTCGTCTTCGTCGAAGTCCTCGTCGAGGTCGAATTCGTCCTCTTCCGGTTCCAGTTCCAGCGGATCCAGGCCAGCGACCGTGAAACTCCGACCGCACTCGTCGCAGAGGATGGTCTCACCCTCGTCGAGTTCGTCTTCTTCCACGTCGATGTCAGCGCCGCACTCGGGACATTCGATCATGACCGGTTCACCTCATCCCAATCCGGGGTGTTGGATGCGTTCAGTGTGAATTGTCGCCAAAGACGGGCAAGGAATGCAACGGGAACATGCTACCGGGAGGCCAGCAGCCTCTCCCTTTCCCGCTGCTCCTCCTCGGCGATGGCCAGGCTGTGCCGCTCCACCTCGGCGAGCGGCACGGTGACAAGCACCTTCTCCATGTCCTCCCACGTAGAGATCATATGGCGGACATGGCAGTTGGCAAGGCGGATCACCCAGGGGTCGGTGAGTGGGCGGCCGCGCCGCGCGGCCACTGCCAGCAAATCCGGATGGCGAAGGGCCACCACAAGCTCCCGCTTCTCCTCACCACAAGAGATGTAGTACTTGCAGTCGATCGCGTCGGCGTGGCGGATTGTGATGGCATTCTGCTGCCAGCGGAACGCGACGTTCCAGGTCCGTCCGAAGGGATCGGCGACTTCGAAGTGCCTCAGATCCTGGCTCATGCTATCTACCATAGTAGCGAAAGGAGGCCAGCGGCCCCGTCAAAGAGGCCTTACCAGCCGGCCAGGCCCTGGTGCCGCACGTGGGACAGGAACTCGTCCCGCGTCTCTTTCCGGCGCCGGAATTCGCCCAGCATGGCCGACGACGTGGTGGAGGAGTGCTGCTTCTCGACGCCCCGCATCATCATGCAGAAGTGCCGCGCCTCGGTGATGACTGCCACGCCGAGCGGGTCCAGCACCTCCTGAATGCAGGCGGCGATCTGCTGCGTCATCCGCTCCTGCACCTGCAAGCGCCGCGCGAAGACGTCCACGAGGCGCGGGATCTTGCTCAGGCCGATGATCTTGTTCTTGGGAATATAGGCGACATGCGCCTTCCCGTAAAAGGGCAGCAAGTGGTGCTCGCACAGCGAGAAGAACTCGATGTCCTTCACCACGACCATCTCATCGCAGCGCTCATTGAAGATGGCGCCATTGACAATCTTATGAATGTCAGCCGTGTAGCCGCTGGTGAGGAACCGTAGCGCTTTCTCTGAACGCATGGGCGTGGAGAGCAGCCCCTCCCGGGAGGGCTCTTCTCCCAGTGCGCGAAGGATCTCGCGCATGTGAGCGGCGATGGCGCCTTCTTCGCGCTTGTGTTCAAGAACCTTGATGACGGCTTTCGATGACTGCTTCATGGGGCTCTGCTTCCTGCCCGTCCCGTGCCGGGACGAACACTTCAAAGATGTTCCTCGGGGTCTCCCAGATTCTCAGCTTCTCGATCCTCGCGCGGCAGCCCGCGAACCAGTGGGGCCAGGCCTGCGCCAGGCGGCGGGCGGCCACCGCAGCAAGGTTCTCGGTGGTCGGAACCAGGGCGGCAAATTCGGCGAGATCCAGATTGAGATCCCGGCGGTCAGCATGGTCCAGCCACACGCGCTTGACGAAGTGATCCAGCATCTCGATCGGCACAAGCCGGCCGGTGGCCGGGTCCATCTCGCCCTCCAGAATCACGTCCATAACGTAATCGTGACCGTGGCCGAAGGGATTGTTGCACTTGCCGAAGACCTCGCGATTGCGCTCCGCCGACAGGAGGTCAGTGTGTAGCCGGTGAGCGGCGGAGAAGCGGTAACGCCGCCCCACGCGCACCCGGCGCATGCGATGCTCAGCGGCCTTCATATTCGACGTAGAGATCCTCGGTCTCGTACAGCCGGACGGTGCGAATCCTCGCGGCACCCCCCTGGAAGCGGGGCTCCAGCCTGCGCCAGATCTCGATGGCGAGATTCTCGGTGGTGGGCACGACGTGGTCGAAGGGCGGCACCTCATGGTTGAGATGGCGGTGATCCATCGGCGCGATCACTTCTTCCTCAAGAACTGACTTCACCTGCTTGAGGTCCACCACCATGCCGGTGACCGGATCAGGCTCGCCCTCCAGCGTCACTTCGAGTACGAAGTTATGCCCGTGCCCGCGCGGGCTGGCTTCCTCCCCGAACACGGCCCGGTTCTCCGCCTCCGCCCAGTCCGGGCGGCGGCAGATGTGGGAGGCCGAAAATTCCACGCGGCGGGTGATCCACATATCGGTTTCAGTAGGGTCAGATGCGGAGGTCTCCTCCCTCGATACAATTATAGTTTCCACCCCATGACCAACCGTAAGCTCATGCTGTCCATTCAGGCCGCCGCCGCCGCCATCCTGGTGGCGCTGTGTTTCATCGTGGCGGATTCGCTGCGGGAGAAAGTGGTTGCCGTCGGCGACCGCGCGCCCTCGTTCATGGTCACAACCGACAACGGGCGGCAGATCTCGACATCCGAGTTTGGCGGCAAGGTGCTGGTGCTGAACTTTTGGGCCACGTGGTGCCCGCCGTGCATCGACGAACTGCCCTCGCTGGATGCGATGGCGAAACAGCTGGCGCCGAAGGGCGTGGTGGTTCTGGGCGTCAGCGTGGACCGCAACGCGGCGGCCTACGAGCGGTTCCGCAAACAAGCGAGGATTGGGTTCTTGACCGCACGTGACCCCGAGGCGCGGATCAGCGCCGCCTACGGCACCTTCAAGTACCCGGAAACGTACGTCATCGACAGCCGCGGACGCGTGCGCCAGAAGCACATCGGGCCGCGGAACTGGCTGGAGCCGGAGCTGATTCAAAGCATCGAGTCCCTGCTGTAGGCTTGATGCAGGGAGGGGCGCGCCATGCCCGACTGGAAACAGGAGCTGATCGGCATTGTCGGCGGGCGGGGCTTTCTGGACCGGGCCGAGGATTTGCGGCTTTACGAGTACGACGGCGGCGTGGACAAGGGGCGTCCGGACATCGTCGTGTTCCCGCGTACCGCCGCGCAGGTCAGCGCCATCGTGAAGGTTGCGCGGCGCCATGGCGTGCCGCTGGTGGGCCGCGGGGCAGGCACGGGCCTGAGCGGCGGCGCCATCGCCCGAGGCGGAGGGATACTGGTCTCTTTCGCGCGGATGAACGGGATCCTGGAGATCGATCCGTTGAACGAGCGCGCAGTGGTGGAGCCGGGCGTCGTGAACCTCGACATCAGTGCTGCAGCGGCGCCGTATGGCTATTTCTTCGCGCCTGACCCTTCCAGCCAGAGGGCTTGCACCATTGGTGGCAACGTGGCGGAGAATGCGGGAGGCCCTCACACACTCGCCTATGGCGTAACCGCCAATCATGTCCTTGGCCTCGAAGTCGTGCTACCCGACGGCGAGATCGTTCGCACTGGCGCCTTCTGGCCCGACTCTCCCGGGTATGATCTGACCGGACTCATCACGGGCAGCGAGGGGACTCTATGCCTGGTGACCAAAGTCATCGTGCGGCTGATGCGGAAGCCGGAAGCCGTGGAGACGTTTCTGGCGATCTACGACACGGTGGACGATTGCGCCGGCACGGTGAGCGAGATCACTGCCCGCGCCATCACGCCTGCGGCGGTAGAGATGTTGGACGGGTCCATGCTCCAGATGGTGGAAGAAGCCGTGCACGCCGGCTACCCGCTGGGCGCGGCGGGCGTCCTGCTGATCGAACTGGAAGGCGTGCGCGAGGCCGTGGCGGAACAGGCCGAACAGGTGCGGCAGGCTTGCGCCGTGTGCCGTGCCACCGAGCTGCGGCGCGCGCGCGACGAAGGCGAGCGGCAGCTCCTGTGGAAGGGGCGAAAGAACGCCTTTGGCGCCATTGGCCGCGTGAGCCCCTTCTATTACGTGCATGACGGCGTCGTGCCCCGGACGAGAATCGCTCCCACACTGCGATACATCGAGGACGTCTCGCGCCGCAGCGGGCTTGCCATCGGCAACATCTTCCACGCCGGCGACGGCAACATGCACCCCATCATCCTGTTCGATGCCCGCAGGCCCGGGGATATCGAGAAGGCCCAGAAGGCCGGGTTCGATATCCTTGAGTTTTGTGTGGAATCCGGCGGCTCCATCACCGGCGAGCACGGCATCGGAATGGAAAAAATCCACCTGATGGACCGCCAGTTTTCGGCTGAATCTCTGGAAGTGATGCGGCGCATCCGGCTGGCTTTCGACCCGGCCCGCCTGTTCAATCCGGGCAAACTCCTGCCGGAAGGCCCTGCGTGCCCGGAGCTTCGCCAACCGCCCGTCATCCCCGGCAGCGCACTGCCTGCATAAGACACGGAAACTGGAGGGAATCCATGGTGAACAGACGCGGATTTTTTCTCGGAATGGCGGGATTTGCCGTGCCTGGAGGAAAAGAACTCTCGCCCAAAGAACGGGTGGACCGCGTCCTCGCCGGGCGCTCGCCGGACCGGCCGCCCTTCTCCTTCTGGCACCATTTCCGTGACGAAGACCAGCCCGGCAGGAAACATGCGGCCACAACGCTCGACTTCGCCCGCCGCTACCGGCTCGACATCGTCAAGGTGATGAGCGACTACCCGTTTCCAAAACCCGCCGGGTCTGCATGGCATGAGCTGAAGCCCGTGGACAATCCGTTTCCCGAGCAGGTGAAGGCGCTCGAGCTGATTCGCGACGGGCTGGCCGGGCAGAAGCAATTCGTCGAGACCGTGTTCAATCCGTGGAACCAGGCCACGAAGATCTCCTCGAAGGAAGCCGTCATGGAACTGATGCGGTCCCGCCCGCAGGCTCTGCTCGACGCGCTCGAGGCCATCGCGCGCTCGGAGGCGAACCACGTCCGGCGCGCGCTCGACGCCGGCGCATCCGGCATCTTCCTCGCCGTGGACAACGCGCAGCAGGGCATTCTCAGCCTGGAAGAGTACCGCCGCTTCAGCGAGCCGTTTGACCGCATGGTTCTGGAGGCGGCGAAGGGCGCTCCGCTGAACATCCTGCATCTGCACGGCGCCAAGGTTTATCTCGATCACTTCTGGCAGGGCTGGCCCGTGCAGGTCATCCATTATTCAGCGCACGAAACCGGCATGCCACTGGCTGAGGCGCGAAAGAAGACCGCCGCCGTGCTCATGGGAGGGCTGGACCACCGCAACGTCGTCGGCGCGCGCGAGGCGCAGGTGCGCTCCATGCTGCGCGACGCCGCCGCGGCGGCGCCGAAATGGATCTGTGCGCCGGGCTGCTCCGTGCCCGACGAATCGCCGCACGCTCAACTGCTCGCGTTGAGCCGGATTCTCCGTTCCGCATGAGCTGGCACATCCGCCGCTGGGACCTCTACGCGCCGCACTACGACCGCCTTATCGCCTTCGATCCGCACCGCAAGCGTTCTCTCGCGTTGGCCGGGCTCAGCGCCGGCGAGCGCGTGCTGATCAGCGGCTGCGGCACCGGGCAGGATCTCCCTCTCTTGCCCGAAGGGCTCGAGGTGATCGCTGTGGACGCCAGCCGCGGCATGATCGAGAAGGCGCTGCATCGCCGTTGCGCCTCCCCGGCGCGGTTTCTGCGGATGGACGCGCAGCGGCTGGCGTTTCCGGATTCCTGCTTCGACTGCGTCGTGCTCCACCTCATTGTGGCCATTGTGCCCGACCCGCTCGCCTGCCTGCGGGAAGCCGCGCGAGTGTTGAAGCCCGGCGGGCGCATCGCCCTGTTCGACAAGTATCACGACGGCGCCGACAAGCCGCGCCTGATCCGCCGCGCTCTGAATCCGCTCATGCGGCTGCTGGCCACGGACCTGAACGTGCCGTTGCCCCGGCTGGCGCGCCAGGCCGGGCTGCACATCGTTCATGAGGAGCCCGCCATGCTGCGAGGCATGTTCCGCGTGGCGCGGCTCGAGGCGTCATCCGTCAGAGCCCAGTGAAGTGGACCGTGTGGTCGAAGGGCGTGAAACCGCAGAGATAGACGCTCTTGCCGGGCGGCCTCGGTTCGGCCCCCCGCACCTCCGTGTAGGCATGCGCGCCCACGCCGGGACCGAAGCGGAATCCATGCCCCCCGGTGCGAACCTCGCAAAAACCATTTTTGAGCAGAAATGATTTTTCGCCGGCGGGCGCGGGCTCCACGTTGCGCAGTTCGGCCTCGTCGCGCAGAATCACTTCCATCGCCAGCGGCACGTTGGCGGTTCCCTCCGCCCGGATGCGAACGGAGATCCCCTGACTGGTTTCCGTCACCACCGCCTCGTATTCCATCTTCTGCACCTCGCTTTGCCGGCGGCGGGTGCGCGACACAGCGAAGTTCTCGGCCGTTACGTGCTCCGGAGGATCCAGGGGCTGATAATACGGTCCTTCCAGGCTCTGCGTGAGCCGGTAGCCACCCGGAACAGGCGCCCAGCGTTGGCACCGGAACTGCCCTTTCCCGAAGAAGGCGGAAGCGAAACGCACGCCTTCAATGGCGCAGCTTCCATGGCGCATGGAAAGAAAACGGCTGTTGCCGTTCATGAGGACTGTTGCGTCCCATGCGCCGCGGCGGATGCGCGCGACGCGCAGCGCCTTCATCTGCCGGTGATAGTTGTCCGGCAGGTCCGCGGCGGCTGGCAGCGGGCGCTGCAATTCCGGATAGCGCAGGAATTCGCTCACGCCGCCGGCGCGCGGCTCCAACTGGCGCGCGAGCGCCGCCCACCGGCCGTCGCCGTCGAGAATCGCAAGGTAGCGCAGCGGGAACCAGTAGCGGTCCATTGTGGCCCGCGTGAACTGGTCCTGGCGCGTCGAGATCTCGGTGACAACCTCGCCGTCTGGGTGCAATAGGTACACCATGGATTCCAGATTGCGGCGAACCGGTCCGAGCAGTTCCTGCCTGCCAGCCCGCAGCGCCGTCACCAGCAGCGCCTGGTTCGTGACGGGATTGTAGACGCCGGTGGAGCGCTCCGCGTACTGGCCGTCCTCGTCGATGTCGATGCCTTCCGCAAGCCATTGATCGATGCGCCGCAGACAGCGTTCATCCGGGTCGAGAGAGTGGAGCATCGCCAGCGCCTCGCACACGACCCAACGGTGGTTCGGCGTATGCACGCCGCCCAGGAGCAGAGCACCCTTGGCCTTTTGCAGGAAGGGCGCAAGCGCCCCCTCCGCCTCCTTCGAGCCAGCCAGCCGCACCAGCTCCGCGGCAGCCGCCACGTTGTGCACCACGAATCCAAGGTCCGGCGGAGAGTGGAAATTCGTGATGACCAGGTCGATCGTGCCGTCCTCGTGCTGGCGCCTCTGGAGAAACGCCGCGGCGGCGCGCGTCCTCTGGATCATCACGCGGTTCTTGTGGAACCGCGATCCCCCGCAGGCGAAAGCTGCCAGAAAGGCGTGCGCCAGCGCGCCCCCGGTTCCGGCGTGGTAAAGCCCGAACGCGTCGGCATATCCGCCGAAGCCCGCCGCTTGCGGGTTCATCTCCTGTCTCTGAAGCAGGTTCTCGACCTGCTTGTCGTGCCGCTGAATCATTTCGCGCGGCACGCCGCCGCCCGAATCCTGGACCGCCAGAAAGGCAGCCGCGAATTCTCTCCGGTTTATTTCCATCATGAGGAGCGCGCCTCCGTCTATAATGCCCTGTTGAGATCCTTCCTATGAAACGCGCTCTCGCCCACCTGCTGCTCCTCTCTTCCTCACTTGCATTTGCAGCGCCGCCTCCGGCTCCTGATCCGGCCCGCGCCGGCATGGATGCCGCGCAACTGGCCCGCTTCGCCCCCGTGATGAAGGACTTCGTGGACCGGGGCCAGATCAGCGGCGCCGTCACGCTCGTCATGCGCAACGGCGCGCTGGCGCACTTCGAAGCCACCGGCTGGCAGGACGCTGAATCCAGAAAGCCCATGCAGAAGGACACGATCTTTCAGATCATGTCCATGACCAAGCCCTTTACCGGCGCAGCCATCCTGATGCTCGCCGAGGAGGGCAAGCTCCGCCTGCACGACCGCGTCGAGGACCATCTGCCGGAGTTTCGCGGCCAGATGGTGATCGTCAGCGAAGAGAACGGCGTGCGCACGCTTCGCAAGCCCTCCCGTCCCATCACCATCCGCGACCTGATGACGCACACTTCGGGTCTGGGCCCGGCGGCGCCCGGCATCGGCGACATCATGGTGCGCATGGACCGGACGCTCGCCGAGGCGTGCCTCATCTACTCGCAGCAGCCGCTGCTGTTCGAGCCCGGCACGCGCTGGATGTATTCGAACACCGGCATCGCCGTGCTCGGCCGCATCGTCGAGGTTCGCTCCGGCATGAGCTTCGAGAAATTCCTCGAAACGCGCATCTTCCAGCCGCTCGGCATGGCGGATTCGCACGTCTTTCTTCCCGCCGAAAAGCGCTCCCGCCTCGCGCCGGTTTATTCGATCAAAGACGGAAAGCTCGTCAAGGCCGGCGCTGACATCCTCGCTGGCGATCCCCTGAAGTTTCGTGAAGGCGCCAAATACTCCGGCCCGGAACATTCGATGTACTCCACCGCCTGGGACCTGGCGCAGTTCTACCAGATGATGCTCAACGGTGGCGTGCTCAACGGCAAGCGGCTTCTCTCGCCTGCCAGCGTGCGGGCGATGACGCAGCTGCACACCGGTGATCTCGTGGCCGGCCACAACCCCGGCACCGGCTTCGGCCTCACCTGGGAAGTGACCAAAGATCCCGCGGGCACGCTCACCGGTCAAAGCATCGGCACCTTCGGTCACGGCGGGGCGTTCGGCACCTACGGATGGGTGGACCCGCAGAAGAAGCTCGTGGGGGTGTTCCTGATCCAGACCACCGCGCGCCCGCAGCCCGCGCGTGACGCCTTCGTCACCATGGCCAACGCCGCCGTGCGGGAGCCGGAGCCGTGAAGCCCGCGCCCGCGGAACAGGACGCCTTCGTCACGCTGCAGTGCGCCGCCGCCCGGCTGATGGACGGCGTCGCGGATCTGCTCAAACCCTACGGTTTGCGCCCCGCCCAGTACAACGTGCTCCGCATCCTGCGCGGCGCGCAGCCCGAGGAGCTTAGCTGCCGCCAGGTGGCGGAGCGGATGATGACGCGCGAACCGGACCTCACGCGCCTGCTCGACCGCCTGGAAGCCGAGGGGTTCGTGCGCCGCGCGCGCAAAGACACCGACCGCCGCGTCGTGCGCGTCGCCATCACGCCCTCAGGCCTCGAACTGCTCGCGCGGCTCGATGCCCCCATGCTCGACCTGCACCGCCGCCAGTTTGCTCCGCTTGGCCCGCGGCGTACCGCCGTGCTCACACGCCTGGCGCGGCGGCTGCATGAATCCTGATCCGCACCCGCCGCATCCCACCAGATAGTTGTTGCAACAGGCAATCGGGAGGCCCGATGATCCGCACCCGTCCCTCCGCCGAACGCGGCGCCACGCAAACCGGCTGGCTGGACAGCCGCCACACGTTTTCCTTCAACCGCTTTATCGATCCGGCGTGGACCAGCTTCCGCTCCCTGCGCGTCATCAACGAAGACCGTGTCGCGCCCGGCGGCAAGTTCGAGTGGCACCCCCACCGTGACATGGAGATCCTCACCTGGATCCTCTCCGGCGCGCTTGAGCATGAGGACTCCACCGGCGCGCGCGGCGTCCTCCGCCCCGGCGATTTGCAGAAGATGAGCGCCGGGACGGGCATCTTCCACAGCGAAGCCAACGCAAGCAGCACCGAGCCGCTGCACCTGCTGCAGATCTGGATCTACCCCTCGCAGCGCGGGCTCGAGCCGCACTACACGGAGAAGAACTTCCCGGAGGAGCTGCGGCGGAACCGCCTCTGCCTGCTCGCCTCGCCGGGCGGGCGCGAAGGCTCGCTGCCCGTGCATCAGGCGGCGGAGCTGTGGACGGCGCTCATCGACGAAGGGCGCTCCGTCCAACACGCACTGCCGGAGGAGCGCCACGCCTGGCTGCAAGTCGCCTCAGGCGAGGTGGAGTTGAACGGCGTGCATCTCCGTCAGGGCGACGGCGCCGCCATCAGCGAGGAGCGCGAACTCCGCATCCACGCCCGCAAGCCATCCGGGATCCTGCTGTTCGATCTGGGTTGAGCCTCGTCATTCACTGACGCCATACTCCCGAGAGCCCCCCCAAGTGGCGGTTCTTTCTCGCGAGAACTTCCTCTTTCATGCATCCGTAGGCTGTTATACTTCCAAAGATCCGCGGAATCGCGGGGCGAGACTCCAGTGTCTGTCCGGGGTTTTGGTGATCCGGAGCAGGCGTTCTCGTGAGGCCCACGTGCGAGCGCGCGCCGAAGCCGCGGACAGATCGTTTGGGGAGCGAATGCAATCATGACGGACAGCCAGGGAGGAGCAACTCCAATCTGCCTGAACCGCTGGCAGCGGTGGGTCTTTCCCAACCTGCCCTCGATCGCTGCCGTCGTCGTGATTTACCTGGCCGTGGCCGGCATGGGCCCGGAGGGCTTGTTCGGCGATTCTGACACGGGCTGGCACATCGTCACCGGGGAGAGGATTTTGGACACGTGGACATTGCCGCGCGTGGACCCTTACTCGTTCACCAAGCCAGGTGAGCCCTGGTACGCCTGGGAGTGGCTGGCGGATGTGACGATGGGCGCGCTGCACAAGTGGAACGGGCTGGCTGGGGTCGCGCTGGGCGCTGTCACTGTGCTGGCGGCGGTCGCCTGGATGTGGTGCGCCTTTGCGTTGTGGCTGGGCGCCGACGCGTTCGTGATGGCATCCTTGATGGCTGTCGCCATCTCGGCCTCGACGATCCACTGGCATGCCCGGCCGCACCTGATCAGTTGGGTTTTCCTGATCGCCTGGCTTTGGCTGCTGGAGCGGACTCCCTCCAGACCCTCGGCTTTACGCAGCGCAGGTTTGTTTGTGCTGATGGTCCTGTGGGTGAACCTGCACGGCAGTTTCTTTCTCGCCTTCTTCCTTGCCGGAGCCTATTGGATCGAATTCTGGTTCCGGGATCGCTCCCGCGCATGGTCTCTTGCGGTGGAAATGATCGTTTCGCTCGCAGCGACGTTCTGCAACCCTTACGGCTGGCAGCTCCATGTGCATCTGGTGAAATACCTGGCCAACACCGAGATGCTGGCATTCATCAGCGAATTCCAAAGCCCGAACTTTCACGGCGCCGGTGGCGTCTATCTTCTGGCATTATTTCTGCTGGCCATCTCGGGTGCGGGGCTGAGCATTCAGCAGGGGCAGGTGGCGCGGGGGCTGGTTATCTTTCTGCTTGCAGCCATTTCTCTCCGTTCAGCACGGGGCGTCCCTGTGGTTGCCTTTGCGGCCCTTCCTCTTGCCGCCGCCGCCATCTCGCGCGCGTTGGCGGCATGGAGGCCAATCCAGGCGGTCCTGGAGGAATCCAGCGCATTCCGCGGGATCGAAAGGCAGGCAAGCGGCGGGATGCTCCTGCTTCTGGCCACGGGCGGCCTGTTATTTTGGTACTCTGCCGGTTCTGACAGCCTGCGAGCCCGGTTCCCGGCCAAGCGGCTCCCCGTGCATGCGGCAGAGGCTGTGAATCGGCTCGATCCGTCGGTTCGCCTGTTTTCACCCGACCAATTCGGCGGCTACCTCCTCTACCGGTTTTCCGGACAAAGGAAAGTCTTTTTCGATGGCCGGAGCGATTTCTACGGGACGCAGTTCGTGAAGGATTACGTCGACATCATGGCCCTGAAGCCCGGCTGGCGCCAGAAATTCGGGCGCTTCCGTTTTACCCACGCGCTGCTGCCGGAGGACCATCCCGTTCGCGAGGCCCTCGAGTGCCTGGGCTGGAAACGCCTGTATGGCGACTCCACTGCCGTCCTGCTGGCGCGCCCTGCGGCGAGCCCCGCGCGTGAGATTTGCCCGCTTCCCTGAAAGCGGGGTACTGCCCGCGCCTGCCGTGCCAATCTAATGGAGGCCCGGATTCTTACACCCGGAGCTGCCGCCACATCGGCATCAACTCGAAGTCCTGCCGTAGCGCTGCCGGATTCTCGCCCCGATGTTCGATCCACGCCTCGTCCACAGGGCCCAGGTGCTGGGCCGCCGCGAGCGATGCCACGCGCATTGGGGCGACGCCCATCAGCCGGCAGCAGGTGGCGTCCACCGCGGGCAGGTTCACGCCGGCGACGATCACCCCCGCGGCGCGCGGTTTGCCCTGAATCGGCCCGTTTCCTTCCATGCCCACGATGCCGTCGACAATGGCCACGGTCTTCGCCGCGTAAGTCTCCGCCAGCTTCACGATGGAGCGGCCGATGCCGTAGTGGTGCAGCACATTCTTCGGCCACCCGTACAGGCTCCCGGGCACGGTGCCGAACAGGTTCTTCATCGACAGCGTGACCCCTGCCCAGTGATGCGTCTTCATTTTTGGCAGGGAGACGATCAGATCGGCGGCGAGCACTGACTTGGGCGCCCATAGCGGCCCCCACTCGCCCAAGTCAGCCACCTGCTCCACGTCGTCGCGGTTTAAGTCAATGAAGCGGTCCTCGAACCCCGGCACCGACTCAAAGTAGCCCGCCTCTTCGGCCAGCGTCCAGGTGTCCCGGCGGTGTCCGGGGCCCTCCCCGATCCGCACATCAGCGGCGCCCAGCTTGAGCAGCGCCTCCAGCACGGCCGCCACGAATGCAGGATGCGTGTTGATGGCCGTGGCGCGGGAAAACTCCACCAGATTGGGCTTCAACAGCACGCGCTTGCCGCGGACAGCAATGCCCGCCTCTATGACAGCGCGCCGGATCCCGTCCATCAGCTCCCCGGAGTACCCTCTGGCGTGCAGGACGAAGACCGGTTCTTTCCGCTTCCACGCGCGGACTTTCTCCCTCCGGGTGCAGGCGGCACCGGCCGCGGCCATCCCGGCGGCGATGAGTTGGCGCCGGTTCATGCCCTATCTCCTTTCCACAGGCGCCAGGCGCCATCGGCGTCGCCAATCAGAGAGAGCGCCAACACAGTAGTTTCCGTTCGTTCATTGACAACGACCGGGCGGTCGTCGAAAGTCACTCCGTGCATACGAAAAGCGATGCGCAGCAGCGCCTGCGCCAGACCGCGCGGCGCGCGGCGCCAGTCCTCCATCGCCCGCCTGAGCCCGCGCTCCACCTGAGGTCCCTCGCGGCCGCAGAGCCCGATGAGCCCTAGCGCCGTGCATTCCGGAAACGACTCCAGATCTTCCCCCAGCACACGCTTGTTGCCGTAGTTCCAGCCGCCGTCCCTGCACTGCCGGTCGAGGATCATTCGCACGCCCTCTTCCCCTCGTGCTTTCAAGCCGTCCATCTGCGCGTGCGGCACACTCAGCTCCAGCGCCCGCACTGCGTGGGCTGTCGGCTCGATCCATCCGGCGGTTCCTGCCGTCCAGGGCCAGCCCGCCAGCGCCGGATCGTGATCCACCACCGGCTGACGCCGCAGCAGGCGGTCGAGCCATCCAGGTGCCTGCATTGGACGCGGCTTGCGCCGCACCAGCCACTCTACGGCGCGGCGCCAGGAATCATCGTACTCGCCGCGCGCGCACTTCAGGATCACCACAAGCGCCGTGGCCCAGCTCTCTCGCGGGGCCGATGAATTTTCAATCCACGCTCCTGAGGACGCCTGCCGGCGCGAAAGCAGTGCGATGGCCCGCTCGGAAGCTTCTGTGCCGTGGAGCGCCAGCGCGGCGTACACGGTTGGCTCCAGCCAGGAAGAGCGCCCTTGCTGATAGCCCCATCCTCCGTCGCTGTTCTGCCGCGAAAGAAGGAGCGTGCGCGCGTCGTCCGTCATCGGGCGGCGTCAGTTCCAGTCCCAACAGTATCCGTCTGACCGCTGGCACTCCATTGGCTGGACAGACGTGATGGGCGCGCCGGAGTACGTCCCGCTAAACCCGGGAATGAAGTGCCGTACCTGGTAATTCTGCACCGTGACCCGGATGTAATAGCGTGTCACTGGAGGAAATGTACCCGACGGGTCGATCTGGTCCGCGCGGCCGAAGTGCTGGATGGCGATATTGCCGACCGTGTAGAAAGGCGTTGTTGCTCCCCCGCATCCCGCCGGATTGCCGCACATGACAATGTTCTGGACCGTAAGCGTGTCATCCGCCCGGTTGGCCGCTGCCCAGCGCGCGGCGTCGGAGACGCGCCAAGTGATCGTCTGGTGCTGGAAGAAGACCCAAGCCCAGTCCATGATTCCGAAGTAGAGCATGAAGAAGAGCAACGCGCACAAGGCGAATTCGATGAGAGAGGCGCCGCGGCTCCTCTTGCCTCCAGGATCATGCCGTCTCATCATCAGTTCTCCCCTATTCTCATCCGGATCACGGCATGTACAGTCCAATGAATGGGGCTTCGAGCGCCGGCTTCCCGTTCAAAGTGATCGTGCCCAGGAAGGGCGACAGCACGCCGTTGTACTGCCAGCCGTTGACTGCCACGCGGATGCGCGTCGGACGCCCGTTGGCATCCGCTGCCGCCACGCTCACAGTCACCTGCGCGGGTCCGAGGCCGGTCACAAGCGGTGTGCTCGAGCCCAACGCGCCATAGGCTGTCACCGTGCGGATCGCCGTGGCATAAGAGCCTGCGTCTACGAACGTCCGGCTCGCGGCATAACGCGCGCCGTCCCGCACGCACTTCTCCAGCGAGTTGTACAGGTAGAACAGGTATCCGAAATGGATGGCGCCCAAGACCGGCGAGATCATCAGAGGCGCCAGCAAAGCCAGCTCCACCAGCACCGCTCCGGAACGGCTCCGAGCCTTTCGCTTCATGGCGCTCACCTCACCAGCCGGATCTCGTACACTCCGTCCTGATTCACGGAGTCGCTCCCGCTTCCGTGGAGGCAGCCCCCTTCAAAGACGGCGCACCAGTTTGCATTTCCATTGCTGGAATACGAATCCAGGACACGAAAGCAGAAAAAGGCCAGGACCTGTCCTGTCATCGGGTCCACAATCGGCGCGTAGACGATGTTTCCCGGGTAGGTCATCGCCCCTCTTGTCTCGAGCGCCTTCGCAATCGAGGAAATCTGTGGCGGACCCGTATCGAAGCCGGGCAGACCCTGGCTCACGTCCACAGGCTCACCCTGCCATCCGCTGACCATCTCGGCATAGTTGTTGGCGTTGCCGGCCACCTCGTCGCTGGACCAGAAGCCGGTCTTGTTCTGCAAGAGCCGGGAATCGTATTTCCAGACTTCGAGCAACTGGTAAGGGAACTGTGCTCCGTTTGCGTTCACGTCCCCCTGGCACCAGTTGTTCAGCTCCGAGGTCCGTATCTGGTTCTGTTTGAATGTCTGTTGGAAAGTATTGGCGCCCCAGCGCAGGGTGTACTGCTGCCCAAGCTGGAAGCCCAGAGAGGGATCCGTGCTCAAATTGCAGGCGGGCAGCCCCCCGGCGATGGCTGTGCCCGTCGTGCAATGGGCAAACGGCGCGAACGGCACCAGCCCCTGGTCCATCGTTGTCATCTTCACTTGCGCCGCCACCGCGGAAGCTGCCGCCGTGCCGTTGCTCTGCCCGGTGAGGATCGCCATGAAGTAGATAGGCGCCTGCCCGGAGGTCGTTACGCGGACGAAGCGGTATCCGGCGGCAGCCGAGGGGGCTTGCGTCCAATCGCCGCTGGCCGGGTTGGCGGCCGCATATTGGGTAGCGAACTCCACCGTGACATTTTGGAAGTTCGTGTTTTGAAAGTGATACGACTTCCAGGGCTGATTCGTATTCTGATACTGGCCTGTCTGGGCGGCTGTGCGCGCGGCATTGATGCCGTTCATCGTTCCGTCCAGCAGGGAGGCAGCCGCCAGCGCCGCGGCATCACAGTAGCCTTGGGCTTCGTTGCGAACGATGTACATCCGCCCGATGTCAAACGCCAGCCCGACAAATCCGAACAACACGACGGCGCTGATGGCAAACAGGATCAGCACCACGCCCCGCCTTCTTGCGCCCCTCGCTCCGATTCGCATCTCAGTCCTCCTTGCGGGAAGAGTCCGGCTTCCCCCGATCTTCAGGCTTTTCCCCGGGAAAATCAAGGTTCATAACCCTGAGGGTTCCTCCTATGGTACCGGCAGCGGCGGAATCACCAGCAGAACCTCGATCTCCACCGGCGCCTTGCTCCGCGTGGCGGGGCGGAACTCCCAACGGCTGAAGGACTTGAGCAGCCCTTCCGCCCGCCCGCCGGCGCGCACCGCGGTCACCCGTTCCAGCTTGCCCCGGTCCGTGATATACCCGTGGAACACCTGGTACCGGGACGATTTCCACTCTTCCGCCGGCGGCAGCTCCGCCCTCTGGATGTAGGGCGCGTGCAGCGGCGGCGGGTCTTCCAGCGTCACCACCATGCTGTTGGCTTGCGCCTCCCGGCGAGGCTCCGTCACGCAGTAATGCAGAGTCCACTCGCGGCCGGCGCCGACGTCGAGATACGCCGTGTACACAGGACGCCCGGAGAGCCGGTTCGCCAGATCCGCCAGCGCTTCGGGAAACGTGTTTTCCACCACCACCACGTCGAAGCTCCCGTCGGGCGGAAAGACGAGAACCAGCGTGCCATCGGGCCACTGCTCCATCCTCACCAGTTGCCCGCCGAGCCGGATCTGCCGGATGTAGGGGCTGCCTGTCCGTGTTCCGGCAGAAGGAGATCCCGCGGGGCCGCTCCCCGCGCCACCCGCGCCCTGCGCCGCGCCCGCTCCGCTACTGCCTGCGCCGGCAGCCGTGCCCGACGCGCCGGACGCTCCACTACCCGTCCCCCCGGCGCGTCCACTGGTTCCTGCGCGGCCCGCGCCGCCAGTCACCCCGCTTCCTCCGGCCGCGCCCCCGGAATCCGCGCCTCGCGCCAAAGCCGTGCCTCCGGTAGAAGCCCCGGCAGAGTTCGATCCGCCCGCCCGGCTCATTCCGGCCCGCTCTCCGGCGCTAGCGGCGCTGCCCGTGCCGCTGCCCTCCGGACTGCCGCCTTCCAGCCCCCCGCCCACCTGAGTCACCGGCGGGATCTGCACTGCCTGTCCGGGCTCGAGCGGCGTGGGCGAGATGGAGATCACCGAAACCGGCTCGCCCGGGATCAGCACGCCGCTGCCCAGGGGCGCCCCGCCGACAGGCGGATTCGCCACGGGTACGCCCGGCGGGGGCAGGCTCAGCTTCGGTTCCTCGATCCCTGGCGGAGCTGCGCGGACGGGCAGACCGGAGGGGAAGGGCAGCACCGGCCGCCGGGGCGGCGGCGCGGCTGCCAGCATTCCGGGCGCCGGCGAACCCGGCACGGTCTGCGGCAACGGCAGCTCCGTGGTCTTGCCCGACCACGCTGCAAAGGCCGGCAGTTCCACAATCTCCTTGCGCGCCGCCGGGCGTCGCGGCTGGAGCAGCGTGGTAGCGGAGACGGTCCTGTAGGCCCGCTGCGGCCGCGGGGCGTTCATCGCCTCCGCCGCGGAGGGCAGCTCCGGCGCGGGCAGCGACTCTACTTTTCGCACGGGTTCAGGGATCGCTGGCTCCGTCAGCCCGCGGGGGCGGGGGGCGGCAGCGGCCTTCCGCGCCGGCGCCGGGGAAGGTCGCCTGGCAAATACGACGCGCCGGGCTTCCGGCAGTTGAAGCGTCAGCGGCAGCCGGATCACGTTGTCAAAGCGGACCACCAGCCGCTGCTCCTCATCCAGTGCCCGGGAGATCCAGAGAAACGCCTCCGGCCCGGCCACGGCGAAGGCCGCATGGAAGCTCACGGAGACGGCCAGCGCCGGCGCCATCTTCCAGGTGCGGCGCTCGCAGAGAACAAACTGCGGCGGGTCGATGCTTGCTGTATGGGATTCGCGCTTGCGATGCTCCGGCGGCTCCGGCTTGGGCAATGGGGGCCATTCGGCCAGCCCCAGCACGCCTGCCCCGGCGGCGAATGCGGGCTCGGCTTCCCGGGCGTAGTCGAGCCGCAAGCGCACCTGCCTGGCACGGATCGATTGCCGCAAGAAGGAGGCGCTGATCAACAGCGCCATCCCGGCGCCAAGGATCGCAATCAGGCCGGCGTCCATTCCGGCTCCCTTCCTCCCCGGGGATCTGCCAGCCTTCGCTCAGGCCGGGAGCCGCGCACGGTCCTCTTCCTGCGGGCTCACCACCAGGGAACGCAACCGCGCCGGTCTGCCGTCCTGCCCGTTCCGTCCCGCAGCGTCCGAACCGAGTTGGTGGAGGTTGCGCAGCCCGAACAACGCCAGTTCGAAGCGGTCCTTCGCCCCCACCTTCTGGAACAGCTTGCACAGGTAGACCTTCACCGTGCCTTCGGTCAGACCCAGAGTAGCGGCGATCTCTTTGTTCTTCATCCCCTGCACCAGCAGGGCCACCAGGTCGCTCTCGCGCCGCGTCAGCCGGATGCTCCGCGTGCTCCGCGGCCACTCCACGCCGTGGTCGAAGACGAATTCGCCCGCCTGGGCTCGACGAACCGCCTCCAGCAGTTCTGCAGGCGTGGCATGCACGCTCAACGCGCCCGCCGCGCCCGCCTCGCGCACTTGAAAGAGAGTTTCCGGAGACGGGTTCCTCAGCAGCATCAGCGCCCGGCAATCCGGCGCCGCTTCCCTCAAATCCTCGACCGGATTCCATCCGCCCACTCCTGTCCATTCGATCACTGCGACCTGCGGATGCCACTCTCCGATCGCGCTCCTCCACTCCTCCGGCGTCAGCGCCGCCCTCCTCGCCTCGCATCCGGGGCAGCGGCCCAACACTGCTTCCAGCCCTGCGCCCAGCAAAGGCTGCTCGGTCGCGAAAAGCAATTTGGCCATCTCCGAGGTTCCTCCGGTTTCTTTTTCTTCATCGCCAGCGGCCATGGGACGGCTAGTACAACCTGCCTCGATTTCTGCTTCCGCTGTCTGGGAAATCTCCTACGGCTCCGATCCCATGGTTTGGCCCCATCCTAACCTCTTTTCATGACAAGGGCAAGAAAAAGTTAGCTCCCCTTGGTACCAGAACGGTAGCTCCATGACCACGAAGGACTTGTGGTCCTCGAATGGATGCTAACCATCGTTATGCTAACCAAAAGGATGCTTGTAGCCGCCCGGCGCCTGGCCCTAAGGTGAAACTCGGAACCGAAATGGGAGCGAAACCTCAGCCGGCAAAGGAAAGCCGCCTGAATTCGATCCACTGCCTGCTGAGCCTTCCCGCTTCGGGCGTGGAAGCGGTGCCGGGCGTCATCCGGTCCCTGGACCGCTGGGGCGCGGTACTTCGCTTCCCTCACCTGGTTTCTGCCGCCCCGGTGTTGCCGGAGGCGCCCGTCCAGATCGACGTGGCGCTGCCCGGCGGTCGCGGGCGCGGCGGCCGTGCGCTGCGGTGCGAAGGCACGGTCACCAATGTTTCACGGGCCGTCGACGGCCACTGCTGGCTCGTCGTCCGGTTTCATCAGGTTCAGTTTTCCCGTCCGGGCCTCGATGCCTTGCGGGAACCGGAGAATGCGCTTCGCGAGGGGCGCGGCCGCGATCGGGCGATCGTGGAGGAGAGTGGGTCCGGTTCGCAAGAACCGCTGTCCGGCCGTCAGAACGGCGGCCGCTGAATTCGAAGCCAAAAGGAAGGAAAAGCAAATGGAACTGTTCAAGAACTTCTGGAAAGAGGAAGAGGGCCAGGACCTGATCGAGTACGCGCTGCTGCTGGGGTTCATCTCGCTGGCGGTGGTTGCGGCCATCACGGGGATCAATACTCAACTGAGGACGCTTTATAACAACACCAACTCCGTGGTTGCGAACGCTGCAGCTCAGGGCTCGTCGGGGAGCTAGATTCTGTTCTGCGAATTGCGGGCCGCCAATTCGGCGGCCCGCACGCTTGACCAAAGGGTCCAGGGATGAGGGAGGAGGGGAATGCCAGTCATGATCGGCGAGTTGTCTAGAGAACTGGATTTAGCGAAAGAGCTTGCAAGGAAACTGAGGAGATAGGACGGAGGCCATGCAAAGCAGGTTCGTCGGCGTCATCATTTTTGCGATCCTCGTGGCGGTAGGCGCCAGCCTGGTGCTCTATCAGGTGTTGGTTCGCCGCTTGGGCACGGGCACTTCGGGACCGGTCGTGCAAGTTCTCGTCGCCGCCCGGGACATCCCTGTCGGGAAGGTCGTCGACGCACAGGACGTCGAACTCGTCCGATGGGGCGGTCCGCCGCCGGCTGGCGCTTTGCAGAAGCCCGAGGAGATTGTCGGGCGCGCCGCCGTGGCCCCCACCTTCCGCGGGTCGCCCATTCTCGAGCCCAACTTCGCCCCCAAGGGCGCGGGCGCCGGTCTCGCCGTCACCATTCCCCCCGGCAAGCGCGCAGTTGCGGTGAAGGTGGATCAAGTGGTGGGATTGGCGGGATTCATCTTGCCGGGGATGCGCGTGGACGTCATCGCCTGCGGTGACCCTCCCGACAAGTCCAAAGAGGCCTTGGGCACACAGGCGCGGACCATTCTTCAGAACATTGAAGTCCTCTCCGCCGGGCAGAACCTTCAGCCCGACCGGGAGGGCAAGCCTGTGCCCGTGCAGGTGGTGAACCTGCTGGTGACGCCCGAGGAAGCCGAGATCCTGAGCCTGGCGGGCAACGAGACCCGGATTCAGCTCGTGCTGCGCAACCCGCTGGATCACGAGAAGGTGGAAGTGAAGGGCACCGCCACCGCCTACCTCTTCACCGGGCAGCCGGCGGGCAAGAAGATCGCTCCTACGCCGCCCAAGGGCTATAAACCTCCTCCGCCGAAGATGCAGACCGTGGTGGTGCCCGTAAAAATGGAGATCATCGCCGGCGCCAAGAAGGAAGAGGTGAAGGTGGGCGAAGTGGTCGAAGAACGTCCCGTCTCGGAGGCAAAGAAATGACGCGCCCCATTCTGGCTTCGCTCGCCGCGATCGCCTTGGCGGTTTCTGCCCCCGCGCAGCCCGCCGCCCCGCGGGAGTTGAACCTCATTAGTGGCAAGTCCCTGGTGTTGGATAGTCCCACGGACATCGTCCGCGCTTCGGTGGCCGACCCATCTGTCGTCGAGGCGGTGGGCGTCTCCGCGACGGAGGTGCTGCTGAACGGGAAAAACCCGGGGCAGACGAGCGTGATTCTGTGGCAGAAGTCCGGGAACCGGCTGTTCTTCGATGTGACCGTCCGCCCGCGCCCGCAGGGCGAGGACAAGCGGGCCGAGATTCTTCGCCGCGAGCTGGAGAAAGCCCTCGACGGTCATCAGATCGAGTTTGCGCTGGAAGGCGATACTGTCTATCTGCACGGCGCCGCCGGTAGCCTCGCAGACGCCGAGCGCGCCGCCGCGATCGCCGGCAGCCTGCTGGGCAAGGACGCCAAGGTAGTGAGCCTCCTTCAGGTGGCCGTGCCGGAGACGGATCCCCAAGTGCTCCTGAAGGTTCGCTTCGCGGAAGTAGACCGGAACGCTGTGCAAGAACTGGGAGCGAACTTCCTTTCTACGGGTGCTGGAAACACCTTCGGCAGCGTGACTACCTCGCAGTTCAATCCGCCCCGCTTTTCAGGCGATGTGCAATCCGGCAGCTTTACGCTTTCTGATGCGCTGAACGTCTTCCTTTTCCGCCCTGATATTGACATGGCGGCGACCATCAAGGCGCTCCAGCAGAAAAAGATGATCGAGATCCTGGCGGAGCCGAACGTGCTGGCGGCGAACGGCAAGGACGCGAGCTTCCTCGCCGGCGGCGAATTCCCCTATCCGGTGGTGCAGGGGGGCGGCGTGGGCGGCAACGTGTTCGTGACCATTCAATTCCGCGAGTTTGGCATCCGGCTCGGGTTCACGCCTTACCTCACTTCCCGCGGCAGCATCAAGCTGCGTGTGGAGCCGGAGGTGAGCGCGCTCGATTTCGCCAACGGGCTGCTGTTCCAGGGCTTCAACATTCCCGCTCTCACTGTGCGCCGCGTGAGCACGGAGATTGAACTCGAGGACCGGCAGGCATTCGCCATCGCCGGGCTGCTCGACAACCGCCTGACTGAGACGGTGAGCAAGATCCCCGGGCTGGGCGATATTCCGATCCTCGGCGCGCTGTTCCGTTCGCGCTCCATGAACAAGTCCAAGACGGAACTGTTGGTGCTGGTGACGCCGGAGATCGTGCAGCCGATCCCGCAGGGACAGAAGATGCAGGATTTGAGCTTCACCGGGCGGTTCCTGAAGGAGGGCGCGGCAGAGCCGCCGCGGACGCCGGGCGTGGAGGCGACGGGCAAGCCCGAGCCGCAAAAGAAGATGGTGCCGGTGGAAGTGTTGCGAGAAGAACAACGGCTGGAGAAAGAGCGCGAGGACAAGCGCCGGTCGACGGCAACCTCGAGCATGGGATTCACGACGCGGGGACAGTAGATGGTGGAATGGGACGGCAGGAGCGATTCATGACCGCACGGGGACCGCTGGGCATTGGCGTCGTCATCGGCAATGCGCGGCTCTGGGAAGAGGCGCAGGCCCTGCTGCGCCTTTTGCCCGTCCGGGTGGTCTTCGAGATGGCGCAGGCGGCGACCGAGGACGTGCTCTTCTCCCGGATCGACCGCTTCAAGCCGGACGTGGTGCTGATCGATCCCTCGGCGCTGCCCCTGGGGCTGAACGAGCTGATCCCCTTGATCAAGGAGCTGCCCGTTTCGCCGCTGGTGGTGGTGGTGCGCGAAACCGCCACGGCGGAGGAGATCATCCGCGCCATGCGCGCCGGCGCCGACGAGTTCGTTCTGCCGCCGCTCGAGAGCAGCATGAAGGAGGCGATCGAGCGGCTGGCGGCCAAGGCCGCCGCCCGGGTGACGGCACCTTCCGCGCCCGCGGGCAAGGCGTTCGGTTTTCTCTCGGCCAAGGCGGGCTGCGGCGGCACGACGGTCGCCTGCCATGCCGCCGTGGAGCTGGCGCGGCTGACGGGCAAGTCCACCCTGCTGGGTGACTTCGACCTGGCGGCGGGCACCGTGCGCGTGATGATGCGGGCCGACAGCCGCTATTCGGTGCTCGATTCGGCGCGCAACACGGCGGATCTGGACGACCGCTACTGGCGCGCGCTGATCTCGAACGGCTATCCCGGCGTGGAGGTGCTCGCCGGCGTGGCGGCGGACCTCTACCGGGAGTATCCGAATCCCGAGGACGTGCGGCAAGTGATCGAGTTCGCCCGGAGGCGCTACCCCTACGTGGTGGCCGACCTGGGCGCGGGGCTGGACGCGGGTGCGTTGCGCGCCCTGGAAGAGATCGACGAGCTGGCGCTGGTGGCCACGCCCGAGATGCCCGCCCTGCAAATGGCCAAGCTGCAACTGCAAAGGCTGGTGGCGGCGGGCTTTCGCCGGGGCAACGTCCGTTTGCTGTTGAACCGCGTCTCCCGGCGCGTGGAGCTGACGCCCGCCGACATCGAGAAAGCGTTGGACATCGAGATCTTCGCCACGCTGCCGAATGAGTATGGCGCGCTGGAGCGGGCGTTCACCGAGGGCAGGCTGCTGCCGGAGAACAACCATCTCCGCACGTCCATCGGGAGGATGATGCAGGCCCTGGCCGGGCTGGAGGCGCCGGAGGGGAAGCGCAAGTTCTCGCTGTTCAATTTCTGAGGAGGAAGAGGAGGGGGTATGGCGTCGCCGTTGCGATTTGATCCGAACGTGCCAGCCAAACGCGATCCGGGCTGGGTGAGCCGCCTGTTCAGCCGTCAGTCGTTCTCGCCACACTTGCAGGAGCTGAAGTTCAAGCTGCACAAGGAGCTGATCGGCAGAATCAACCTGGAGGCGCTGTCGACGCTCCCCGAGCCGCAGGTGCGCGCCGAGATCCGGCAGGCGGTGGAGAAGCTGGTGGACGAGCAGGACGTGCCACTCACCATGCAGGACCGCGAGCGCGTGTGCTCGGAAGTTCTGGACGAGGTCTTTGGGCTGGGGCCGCTGGAGCCGCTGCTCGAGGATCACACGATCTCCGACATCCTGGTCACCACGCCGCGGCTGGTGTACGTCGAGCGGCAGGGCAAGCTCTACCGCACGCCGGTCGAATTCAAGGACAATGCGCACCTGTCGCGGATCATCGAGAAGATCGTCTCCGGCGTGGGGCGGCGGATTGACGAATCCTCCCCGATGGTCGATGCGCGCCTTCCGGACGGCTCGCGTGTGAATGCCGTGATACCGCCGGTGGCAGTGGACGGCCCGTGCCTTTCGATCCGCCGGTTCGGGCGCAACCCGCTGCAAATGGCGGATCTGATCGAGAATCTGACGCTGACGCCGGAGATGGCGAAGTTCCTCGAAGCGTGCGTGGCGGCGCGGCTCAACGTAATCGTCAGCGGCGGCACCGGCGCCGGCAAGACGACGCTCCTCAACGCGCTGTCGGCGTTCATTCCGGAGGCGGAGCGGATCGTCACCATCGAGGACGCCGCCGAACTCCAGTTGCAGCAGACGCACGTGGCGCGCATGGAGGCGCGCCCGCCGAACATCGAGGGCAAGGGTGCCATCAAGATCCGGCAACTCGTGATCAACGCCCTCCGCATGCGCCCGGACCGCATCATCGTCGGCGAGGTTCGCGGCGAGGAGGCGCTCGACATGATGCAGGCGATGAACACCGGCCACGACGGCTCGCTCACCACCATCCATTGCAACAGCCCGCGCGATGCCATCTCGCGCCTGGAAGTGATGATGGGCATGGCCAACGCTAACATGAGCATTCAGTCCATCCGCCAGCAGATCGCCTCCGCCATCGATCTCTTCGTCCACATCTCGCGTTACAGCGACGGCACCCGCCACGTCTCGCACATCACCGAGTGCGTGGGCATGGAGCGCGACATCGTAACCACGCAGGACATCTTCCTGTTCGAGAAGACGGGCGTGGCGCCGGACGGCCGCGTGCTGGGGCGTTTCCGCGCCACCGGCATCCGTCCGAAGTGCTACGAGAAGCTAAAGACCGCCGGCTTCCACTTCCCGCAGGAGCTGTTCCAGTCCGTGGTGGAACTCTACTGAGGTTTGCATGTCCATCGGCCTTTTCCTCGTCATCTTCCTGGTGCTGCTGGTGACCATAGCCGGCGGCGCGTGGTTCGCCTGGGAAGTGCTCACCTCCGGGCGCAAGAAGGAACTGCTCGGGCAATTGAGCGGGGGAAGGACGGCGGAGGAGATCCAGGATTACGAGCCGCGCCAGGTCTTCATCACCCGAGACGAACTGGTACGCAAGGCGCAGCGCCACCCGCTGAGCGATCTGACAGACACGCTGGAGCGCAAGATCGCCATGGCGGGCCTGGAATGGTCGGGCGGCGGGCTGCTGCTGGGCGCGATCGTCGCCGCCGTCGCCGGCGCGCTGATCGGATGGATGTTCCCGGTGCTCATCTACCGCTGGTTGACGGCGGTCGTCCTGGCGCTCGTGTTTGGCTGGTTTCCTTTCTTCTATGTGGGTTACCTGGCCAAGAAGAGGATCCGGGAATTCGAGGAGCAATTCCCGGAAGCGCTGGACTTCATCGCCCGCTCCCTGCGCGCCGGGCACGCTTTCTCGGCAAGCCTCGAGATGCTGGCCAACGAGGCGCCGGAGCCGCTCAGCTCGGAGTTCCGCCGCGTGTTCCAACAGCAGAACCTGGGCTCGCCCATGGAAACGGTGCTGGAGGGGCTGGCTCAGCGCGTGCCGCTGGTGGACGTGAAGTTCTTCGTCTCCGCGGTTCTGTTGCAGCGAGAGGCGGGCGGCAACCTCAGCGAGATTCTCGAGAAGCTGGCGCACACCGTCCGCGAACGCTTCCGCCTGAAGGGCCACGTGCTGGCGGCTACAGGCGCCGCGCGTGTCACGGCGATGATCCTGACTGCCATTCCGCTGTTCGTTTTCATCAGTCTCCAACTGAACTCGCCCGACTACATCGAAGTGCTCAGGAAGGATCCGCTGGGGCCTTGGTTGCTGGCAGGCGCCGTTGGAGGCCAGGTATTGGGCTATTACCTGATGAACCGGCTCATCAATTTCAAGTTCTGACATGCTGATTCCCGCCATCATTGCCGTTTTCTTCCTGCTCGTGGCCGGCTCCATCATCTGGTACGGCTACCGGAGCTATGTGCGCCCCGGAGAGGTCTTCGAAAAGCTGGCCGGGCCCGTGGGCGGCATCGTGGATGTGGGCTACCGCAAGGCCGCGGGTCACGGCTTCCGCGTGCGGGAGGCGCTCCAGTGGTTCGGCGAGAAGCTGCCGCAGGACCCGATGAGCGCCTCGCTCCTGCGCCGGCAGTTGATGGTGGCGGGCTACCGTTCCGATTCGGCGTTGCCAATCTTTCTTGCGGTCCGCACGCTGGCGACCGTGGGCGCCGCCGTCCTTGCCTGGGTACTGATGCCCCTGTTCGATCTGCCCATGTTGGTGGAATGGGGCATCGTTGCGCTGGCCGCTGTGCTTGGGCACATGCTGACGAATTTCGGCCTGGACGTTCTGGGTGAGAGCTACCAGGAGAAGCTGCGGCTGGCTTTGCCGGATGCGCTGGATCTGATGGTGGTGGCAGTGGAGGCCGGGCTCGGATTGGATCAGGCCATCATGAAAGTCAGCGAGGAATTGGCGTATGCGCATCCGGAGCTCTGCCGCGAGCTGAACCTGGTTTCCATGGAATCACGTGCCGGCGTCAAGCGCGCCGACGCGCTCCGCAACATGGCGGACCGGACCATGGAAAAAGAAATCCGGAAGCTGGTGGCCGTGCTGATCCAGACGGACCGCTTCGGAACCAGCGTGGCGGATGCGCTGCGCACGCATGCCGAATTCATGCGCGTGCGGCGGCGGCAACTGGCCGAGGAAAAGGCCAACAAGCTGCCCCCGAAGTTGACAGTCGTGATTTTTTTCACTATCCTGCCAGCGATCCTGATTATCGTGGGCGCCCCGGCGATGCTGATGCTGTTCCGGGGCCTGATGCCCGCCATCAGCGGTCAGTCTGGCGGCTAATTTTCGGAAGGAGTTGAAAGAATTATGGATCAGCAGTGGCTCCCGATCGTCAGCGGAATCGGCGCTCTTATTTGTCTTGTGCTGTACCTGCGGCGCAGGCGCGCGCGCAAGCTGCGGGAGTTCAAGCAGCACCGCTGAGCGAGCTCAATGGCCCTGCCGGCCCGCCGCCTTCCACCACGCCAGGATGAGCACGGCGGCGGCGCCGGCGGCGATCGACACTCCGTGCGGCAGCCGTAGCGTCTTGGGGTTCTTCACATCCAGCTGCTCGTGCCGCATATAGGGCGCGCGAAAGGACAAGAGTTCGCGGACGAGATAGGCCACGTTCCATAACGTGGAACCAAGCCGTCCCTTGGTCAGCGCCAGCACGAGCGCGGCGATCATGCCGAAGATTGACGTGGCGGCGAAAATTGCCAGCCATGTGTGCAATCCCGTGATGGCGCCCGCCGCTCCCATCAGTTTCACGTCGCCTGCCCCCATCGCGTGCAGCAGGTACAGCACGAAGTACACGTTGAACGCCACGGCAAAGCCCAAGATCGACGCCTTCAGCCCTGCCCATCCGCCCAGCGCCGCGTTTGCGCCCAGCCCCGCCACGAACCCCGCCACGCAAAGCCAGTTCGGAATGCGGCGCGAGCGGAAATCGAACACCGCCGCCGGCAGCACGAGTACAATCAGGAGTAACTGGAGGAGACTGGGCAGTGGCGGCGGAATCAGTTCGATCATCGGCTGTCGGCTCCTCATCCATCATAAGGGCACAAGGTGCCCGCTCCGGAGGATCAGCATGGAAGCCAGCAAGTTCGTCGACTACTACGAGCTGATGCAAATCAGCCCTAACGCCGAGCACGACACCATCGTGCGCGTCTACCGCATTCTTGCGGCGCGGTTCCACCCCGACAACCCGCACACCGGCGACGCCGAGAAGTTCCAGCTCCTCAACAAGGCGTACCAGGTGCTCAGCGATCCGCAGCGCCGCGCCGAATACGACAGCGAGCTGGCCGTGATGCGGATGCAGCCCATCGGCGTTTTCGGCCTGAAAGACTTCGCCGTGGGCATCGACGGAGAGGCCAACCGGCGCATGGGCATTCTCTGCCTGCTGTACAACCGGCGGCGCACCGATCCGGACAAGCCGGGCGTCTCCGTGCTCGAACTCGAACAGACGATGACCTTCCCCCGCGAGCACCTGCTCTTCACGCTGTGGTACCTGAAGGAGCGGGAACTGGTGCGGCAGGACGGCAGCAGCGACTTCGTGATCACAGCCGCTGGCGTCGACTGGGTGGAAGATCACCTGCCCAAGAACCGCATCATGTACCACTTGCTGAAAGCGGCGGAAACGGGCCAGACGCGCAGCGACGTTCCGGAAGACTTGAAGGAGCCGCAGGCGGACGGCATCCAGGAAAAACCGGAGCAATCCTGAGCCGCAGTGTTGTCAGCTCCAGTAGCTGCGGTCGAGGCTCCGGTACTGCACCGCTTCGGCCACGTGCTTGGCCTGGATCTCCTCCGTTCCCGCCAGATCGGCGATGGTGCGCGCCACTTTCAGAATGCGGTCGTGCGCGCGGGCTGACAGCGCCATCCGCCTCACCGCCTGCTCGAGCGTCCGCTCGCCCGCGGCGTCGAGCGGGCACAGCCCGCGCAGCCTGCCCGGCGGAATCTCTGCATTGACGAACCCGCGCGACCGCTGCCGCGCCCTTGCCGCCAGCACGCGCTGCCGCATTTCGGCCGACCCGGAGCCGCCGTTGCGCGCCCGCAGCTCCTGGAAGGGCACCGCAGGTACCTCGATGTGCAGATCGATCCGGTCCAGCAGCGGCCCGCTGATCTTGCTCAGATATTGCTGGATTTGCGCGCCCGTGCAACGGCACTCGCGCGTCGGATCGCCGTAATAGCCGCACCGGCACGGATTCATCGCCGCCACCAGCGTGAACGAGGCGGGGAAGCGCAGCGTCATCTGCGACCGGGCGATCACCACGGCCCGCTCCTCCAGCGGCTGCCGCAGCAGCTCCAGCACGTTCCGCGGGAACTCGGGCAGCTCGTCCAGAAACAGCACCCCATGGTGCGCCAGGCTCACCTCGCCCGGGCGCGGCAGCCCCATGCCGCCGCCCACCAGCGCTGCGTCGGAGATCGTGTGGTGCGGCGCGCGGAACGGCCGCCACCGCAGCAGCCCTTGCCCGCCGGGCAGCACGCCCGCCACGCTGTGAATGCGCGTCGCCTCCAGCGCCTCCTCCAGCGTCAACGGAGGCAGGATCCCCGCGAGCCGCCGCGCCAGCATCGTCTTGCCCGACCCCGGCGGACCGATCAGCAGCACGTTGTGCCCGCCCGCCGCAGCCACCTCCAGCGCCCGCTTGGCCGTGGTCTGCCCTCTTACATCCGCGAAGTCCAACTCCGGCTCCGCAGGAGCAGTGGCCTCAAGCGTTGCCGGAAGGTCCGGTTGTAACCGGGCAGGCTCAGCCAGCAACCCCACAACTTCGTTCAGGTGCGCGACGCCATAAACCTGCAACCCCTCGACGACCGCCGCTTCTGCAGCATTCTCCTTCGGCACGATCACCGCCCGCGCGCCTTGTTCCCTCGCGCAGGCGGCTACCGGCAGCGCCCCGCGCACCGGACGCACGCTGCCATCCAGCGACAGCTCGCCCACCAGCAACTGATCGTGCCGCGCGGGCACTTTCCCCATCGCGCCTAGAATCGCAATCGCAATGGGCAGATCGAAGCCCGCCCCCTCCTTGCGCAGGCTCGCCGGCGCCAGATTGATCGTCACGCACTGACTGGGCTGGTAGAAGCCGCTGTTGGAGAGTGCCGAGCGGATCCGCTGCCGGCTCTCCTTCACCGCCGTGTCCGGCATGCCGACCACCGCGAAGTCGCGTTCCTGCCCGCCCGGATAGACGTCCACCTCTACGTCGACCGGTTGGGCTTCGATGCCCACAAGTGCGGCGCTCAAGGTGCGGAACAGCGGCATCGAGCGAGGCAGCCTCCTCATACCTATGTGGCGGGAGCTAAGAATTCCTCTCAAGGCATTTCCCGCGCCAGTTGCTCAGCCCGCCGCGCTGTGACAGAATTTCAGTCCGGCAAGTCTGTTTCTTCATCCTCATGCCGGAATCTTTGGCAGGCGCCTGGTTTCCCTGGCCAAAGAAGGTCCAAGGAAGCGTTCTTTCGGCCCCAGGTGAGGCTGCGTGGTCGCAAACGGCCCTCGCGGAAGAAGGGGCAAGCATCGCCCGCCAGTTGCAGGCAGCCGGCATTCGCCGTGGCCACGTTGTGGCCACGCTGTTGCCCAACGGCCCGCAGATGGTGGCCTGCCTGCTCGGAGCGCCCGGCGTTGCGACCCTCGCTCCCCTCAGTCCCTCTCTCACGCCGGCGGAGATTCAGGCGTTGCTCGTCGAACTCGGCGCGGCCGCCCTGATCACGCTATCCGGTATCCAGTCAGTGGGCGCCGTCCCGGAAGACGAATCCCTCGCCGATGTGGGCCTGATCCTTTTCACGTCCGCAACCACGGGCAAGCCCAAACAGGTCCCGCTGAGCTTCGAGAACCTCCAGGCAATGATGGACAAGACCGCCGCGGGACTGCGCATCTCCGCCGAGGACCGGCTCCTGAGCTTCATGCCCCTCTTTCACCTGCAGGGAATCCTCAGCCTTCTCGTCACGCTCCGCGCGGGCGGGTCCGTAATACTCATTCCGCGGTTCGAGGCCGAACAGTTTGTCTCCTGTCTCGATCGGCACCGGCCCACGTGGTACACCGCCGGACCGACCATCCACAAAGCCATCCTTCATCCTGACCTGCCCCGCCCCCCGCGCTGCCTGCGCTTTGCCAGGTCCTCCGGCGCGAAGCTCGCTCACGCCATTCTCCATCCGCTTGAAGATCTCCTCCAGGCGCCCGTGGTGGAAGCTTACGGCCTCACCGAGTCCGGATCGGTCGCGCAGAACCCGCTGCCGCCGGGAGTGAGCAAACCAGGCTCCGCGGGTCTTCCCTTTGATGTGGAAGTCCGGCTCGAGCCGGACGGGGAGATCCTGATCCGCGGTCCTTCGGTGATGCGCCGCTATCGCAAGGACGAGGCCGCGAACCGCGAGGCCTTCCTTTACGGCTGGTTCCGCACAGGAGACCTCGGTTGCTTCGACGAGGACGGCTACCTCTATGTCACCGGCCGGATCAAGGAAATGATCAACCGCGGCGGCGAGAAGATCTCGCCCCCAGAGATCGACGAAGTCCTCTCCTCCCATCCGCTTGTGCGCGAGGCCGCTGCCTTCGGGTTGCCGCATCCCACCCTCGGCGAAGACGTCGCCGCAGCCGTGGTTCTGGAGCCGGATGCCAGTGTCGCCGCGTCTGACCTGCGCGCGCATGCGGCCCGGCGGCTCGCTCCCCACAAGGTTCCCCGCAGGATCTTTTTCGCCGACTCCCTGCCGCAAGCCGCCACCGGCAAGGTTCGCCGTCATGAACTCACGCCCGCCTTCGCCTCTGTCAAACTACCCGCCATTGCGCCGTCCAATGCGCTTGAGGCCGAACTCGCCGCGCGATGGCGCAACCATCTGGGCGGAGAAACGCCATGCGTCCAGGCGGACTGGTATGCGCTCGGCGGCGATTCCGTTGGCCTTGTGCGCCTCCTGACGGAAATCGACGCCTGCTACGGACTCCCTTCCGGCACTGTCGAGGAATCCGGCTTCCTCGCTGACCCGACCATCGAAAACCTTGCGCGCTGCCTGGAAGCGCCCCGCATGGCGGTGCCGGTCATGCGCTTTCACCCCAGCGGCCGAAAGCCTCCCTTCTTCTGCCTGCCTGGAATCCATGGCAGCCCGCGCTACCTCCAGCCGCTCGCCGACAGCGCTGATCCGGACCGGCCTTTTTTCCTCCTGCGTTTTCCGGACAGCGAGCCACGCCGCGCCGTGCCGGTCGAAGAGATCGCTGCGAAGATCATCACCGTCATTCGCGAAGTTCAACCCAGGGGCCCATATCTGCTTGGAGGCCACTGCTACGGAGGGATCGTCGCTTGGGAGATCGCCAGCCAGCTGGAGGCCGAAGGCGAAACCGGTGCCCTTGTCCTGTTCGATGCGGCCGTGCCTGGCTATCCCCGTCCGCTGCGAAGTTGGCGCTCGTACCTGCACAAGGCCGTCTCCCTCGCCGCTGTTGCACTTCATGCGCAGTTGCGGCAGGTGCTCGGCCAAGTTTTCCACCACTTCCGCCACCTCCAGCGGCTCCGCCGCAGCCAGCGCAACGCGGTCTCGCTACTCGAACACCCCGAAGCCGCGCCGGACCCATCCCTGCTGACCGCTGCATCTGCCCGGCTCTGGAAGCCCCGTCCCGTCTCCTGGGAGGTAGCCGCCTTTCTCGCCCGTGGGGAACCTGCCAGCACCGAGGTTCTCGAAGATCCCCGTATCGCCTGGCGCGCTTTCACCCGCGGCCGCTTCTGCGCTATGGATGCCGAGGGCGATCACAACGGCATTTTCGCCGCCGCTGGGGCATCCAGCTTCGCCGCGCAGCTGGACGCCGTTCTTGGCTCACTCCTCCCGCCATCTGGTGCGCGCGCCTGACTGGCCCGCCTATCTATCTACCCGGAACCGCCCCTGTGCGGTAGCCGTCTTGCCGCCGGCTTTGTCCGTGACCGTCACTTCCAGCAAGTATTCCCCTGCCGCCACACCTTCTGTGATGCTCAACGTCAGGGCGCCATTCAGAAGGCGGCGCGGATAGAACGGCTCGCCTTCGTCGCTGGCCGCTTCGTCTTGCGTGAACAGGACCTCGCCCTGCCCGTTGAGCACCTTGAGGCCGTAGCCCACGGCGAATCGGTTCTTCTCCCCCAGCGTGAACCCGGCCACCTGGAAGCGCGCCACCAGCATCTGTCCGGGTCGGTAAACGGCGTCCGTCATCGGTTCGCGCTCGGCCTCGTCGCGGTAGAAGCCGAGGTTCAGAATGCTCAGCTCCTTCACCTGAGGAAACGGCTTGCCGCCCACGCGGAACGGCACATCCAGCTCGGTGCTCGTCTGCGCCATCTCGTCGGCGGCGCGGATCTTGATGCGGTATTCGCCCGGAGGAAGCTGCCCGGGCAGCGCCAGCGTGTACTGGACGCGCGGCAGCCAGTTCTTGTCCTCGAAGGCCAGCTCTTCCTGAATGGCTCCGTTGGCGGGCGGCTCCAACAGCCGCCCTTCAGGGTCGGTGGCGTAGAGGGTCCACCGCAGATCCACGCGGTCTTTCACGGCCCGGAAGCCCGCGATCCGAAAGCTGAGGTAGAGCAGCTCGCCTGCATAGTACTCGTAATTGGCGCTGATAGCAGGCCCGTCTTCCTGACGGAAATGCAGCGTGGCGCCTGTGATTGCCAGCTTCGAAGCGGGCGGCGGATCGGCGGCGAGCGCCGCCAGCGGCAGCAGCATCAGCCAGTGGCAGCCCACGATTCTATTGTGCGCCCTTATTGCCCGGGCGGCATCTGCGGCTCCACTGCCGGCCTGCCCGCGGGCGCCTCCTCGCGGTAGGGCAGGCTGACCAGAGCCGTCTGCTCGGCTTCCACGTCGCCGCCGCTCGACAAGCGCAAGGTGTAGTCGCCCGGCGGCACGTCGAACAGCAGCGTCCCGGTTTCTGTCTGCGTGCTCCGGATTCGCCGCAACAATCCCATCCACTGTGGGACACCTTCGCCCTTGTCCAGCTCCAGAGTCTCCGTGCCGTCCTTTCCGATCACGGTCAACAGCGGCGCCGTGGCGTCTTCCGGTCCGTTGTTGGTGATGCTCACGGTGATCAGAAGGAACCGGTGCTGCGGCTTCCGCGGACCGGAATCCCCCTGGAGCTCGTCCCGCCACTCGGTGTGGTAGACCGTGTAACTCAGATCCCCGGTCACAACAGGAGAGCCCATGCCATGCACGGCATCCGCTTTCCTGCCCCCGCAAGCTGCCAGGCCAGTCAGCGCCACCACCAGAGCCGCCGCCGGAAAAACCGCACGAAAAGCTGCGTACATTCCTCTCGCCTCCGAATCAGTATCAGTGTGCAACATACCGAATCCTGCAGCTCGATGCAATGGACGGCCGCGTTTTTATGGCTGGCTGCCGCCGCCTGCACCGCCCAGCCGCTGCGCCACCCGGTCACGGGGCGAGTGATTGCGCCCGTCATGGGCGCCGCCGGCGCCGCTTGGCTCGAGCGTTCCGAGCGTGAACTTGAAGAGCGCCCCAGTCTGGCTGTCCGTCTTCTGCGCCTCCAGCCGGGGCAAACCGTGGCCGACATTGGCGCGGGTTCAGGCTATTACACCGAACTGCTTGCCCGCGCCGTCGGACCCTCAGGGCGCGTCTACGCCACCGACATCCAGCCGGAGATGATTCGCCTGCTCGAGCAGCGCATCCAGCGCAAGCGGCTGGCCAATGTGCACGCAGTTGTCGCTTCGGAAACTGATCCGCGCCTGCCTCTCGAATCGCTCGACCTCGCGTTGCTCGTCGACGTCTACCACGAGTTCGCCTATCCGCAGCAGATGCTGCGCCGCCTCCGCGAGGCTCTCAAGCCCGGCGGGCGACTCGTGCTGATCGAATTCCGCAAGGAAGACTCCTCAGTTCCCATCCGCGAGGAGCACAAAATGAGCGTTGCCGAGGCGCGCGCAGAGGTCGAGCCCGAAGGCTTCGTCTTCGACCGCGTTTTGAACGACCTCCCCTGGCAGCATATCCTGATATTTCGCAAATGAAGAACGGGCGCTTCCCTTCGGAGCACTCCGCCGGGCGCGACTCCGCCACCGGGGCGGTCCTGCACCGCCTCACTTGCGCGGATGCGATCAGCCACCACCCTTATTTCCTCAACACTGCGCTGACCCCCGATGAAGAGGTTATGCTTTTCTCCAGCAACCGCAGCGGCGCCTGGCAGATCTACTCCGTCGAACCGTTCCCTGGAGGCGCGATCCGCCAGTGGACCGATGGTGATCCAGTGCACTCCTTTTCTCCCGCCATCCATCCGCACGGCGAGTCGGTGTTCTTCGTGCGTGGCGGGTCTATCTGGGAGATCCGGCGCGACACGCTGAACGAGCGTTGCATTGCGAGTTATGGCAATGCCCAGTTTGGCGAAGTCTCGCTTTCTCTGGATGGCGAGTGGATCACGGCGGCCGCCAAAATCGGATCCGAGCACGGGTTGGTCGTCGGGCGCACGGACGGAACCGGCTGGGCTTTCCACCGCTTTCCTCGCACGGTGATCCATCCGCAGTTCCATCCTCTGGAGCCGGAGTGGATCGAGTTCGCCGCCGATCCCGCGCCGCGCATGCACCGCATCCGGCGCGATGGATCGGGGCTGGAGTGCCTTTACGAGCACTCGAACGAGGAGTTCGTCGTGCATGAAACGTTCCACGGCTGCACTGGTGATCTCATTTACGTCGAATGGCCTTTCGCCCTCTGGCGCATGGACTGGACGACGCGCGAACGCCGCCGCATCTGCGAATTCAACGCCTGGCATATCGCCCCCAATCGTGCGGGGACGCGAATCCTGTGCGACACCAACCACCCGGACCGTGGTCTGTTCCTGATCGACGCCGCCTCGGCCGAACGGCGCCTCGTCGCGCTTTCGGAAAGCTCCAACCGCGGTTCGCAATGGGCCAAGTCCCGCTACGCCCTATCCGAGGATTTCGCGGCCGCCCGCGCCTCTCTGGGCCAGAACCTTAGCTGGATGGAAAACGCAGCGGACACTGTCTACGGGCCGCAATACACGCACCCGCACCCGTCGTTCTCTCCCTCCGAGCGATATGTGATCTATACGAGCGACCGCAGCGGCCAACCGCAGGTTTACGCCCTGGAGCTGCATGGATAACCTAACTCACTCGCTGACCGGCGTGCTGCTTGCCCGCACGGGGCTCGCGCGCGGCGTGCCGTTCGGGACTGCGCTGGCGGTCGGCGCCGCCAATTTCGCGGACATCGACATCGTCACCGGCGCGAAGAGCTGGATCTGCTACCTGCACTACCACCGCGGCTTCACGCACTCTTTGCTCTGGCTGCCGCTGGTGGCGGCGGCGCCTTTGCCGCTGTGGTGGCTGCTGGCGCGGCGTCGCGGGCCTGTGACTCGCGCCTTGTGGCTGCGCGCGTACCTCATCTCACTTGTCGCCGGACTCACACACCCGCTGCTCGACCTGCTGAACGTCTACGGCATCCGCCTGTGGACTCCGGCGAGCGAACAGTGGCTGCATCTGGATCTGCTGTTCATCGTCGACGTATGGGTGTGGGCTGTGCTGCTGGTTTGCACGCTCGGCCCCATGCTGGCACGGCTCGTGTATTCGGAGATCGGCGCCCGCGGCGCGCCCGGCCGCGGCATGGCGTGGCTCGGCCTGGCCGGATTCGCCACCATCATCGGTTTCCGCGCACTCCAGCATGAACAGGCAGTGGCGCAGCTCAACGCGCGCGTCTATGGCGGCGAACCTCCGCGCCGCGTGCTGGCCACGCCCACGCCCGCCAATCCGTGGAAGTGGGCTGGGATTGTCGAGACGCGCTCCGCATGGCGGCTCGTGCCCATCGATCTGCTGCGGCCGCTGGACCCGGAGGCTGGAACCGTCTTCTACAAGCCGGACGCGGAGAAATTCCGCGCCGCGCTCGCGTCCACCGGGACAGGCCGCGTGTTCCTGGACTTTTCGCAGGTGCAGTGCTGGTCCGTCACGCCTGCGCCCGACCCCGAAGGCGCGACGCTGGTGCGGATCACCGATCTGCGCTTCGGGCCGCCGGAGGGGAATTCATTTGTAGCCTCCTTCCTGGTGGATGCTTCAGGGCGCGTGCTGCACGAAGAGTTCTCCTTTGGCAGGATGGAAGCGAGAAAACGCTGATCCAGTCCTGCCGGGAGGCGGCCATGCCCGTGCCTGAATATCTCATGATCATCGGCGGCGCCGAGCACCGCTCGGACTCTCCGCTCACAGTGCGCATCCCTTACGACGGCGAGCCGCTCGCCACGGTCTTCGCGGCATCAGAAGACCACCTGCGGCTTGCCGTCGAACACGCGGAACGCGCCTCCGCGGTGATGCGGGAGATGACCCGCGCCGAGCGCGCCGCCATTCTCTTGCGGGCCCATGCCCTGCTGGGCGAGCGCCGCGAGCTGTTCGCCCGCACCATTGCCAGTGAAAGCGGCAAGCCGTTGCGCGAGGCCCGCGCGGAAGTCGAGCGCGCCCTCTCCACGCTCTTCTTCTCCGCCGAGGAGGCGCACCGTCTGGCGGGCGAGGAGGTGCCCATGGACGCCGCCCCGGCTGGCGCCGGGCGCATGGCGATGTTCATCCGCGAGCCCATCGGCGTGATCGCCGCCATCACGCCGTTCAACTTCCCGCTGAACCTCTCGATGCACAAGATCGGGCCGGCGCTGGCGGCGGGCAACGCCGTCATCCACAAGCCTGCCTCCGCCACGCCGGTTACCGCGCTGCTGCTGGCGCGCCTGTTCCTCGATGCAGGACTCCCGCCCGGCGCGCTCAACGTTGTCACCGGACCCGGCGGCGCCGTGGGCGATTTTCTGGTGGAGCATCCAGACATCCGCATGGTGACTTTCACTGGCAGCGCCGAGGTAGGCCTGCGGATCCGCTCGCGCGCCGGCATGAAGCGGGTCACGCTGGAGCTGGGAAACAACTCCGCGGTCATCGTCTGCGCCGATGCCGATCTCGAGGACGCCGTCTCTCGCTGCGTCCCGGGAGCCTACGCCAACTCGGGCCAGGTTTGCATCTCCGTTCAGCGGATCTTCGCGGAAGAGGCGGTCCACGGGGACTTCGTCAGCCGTTTCGCCGCTCGGGCGGCGGAACTCTCCATCGGCCACCCGCTGGAAGAGAGCGCCGCGGTGACTTCCCTGATCACGGAAGCCGAGGCGCAGCGCGTCACGGCGTGGATCGGCGAAGCCATTCAAGCGGGCGCGAAGCTGGTCACCGGCGGAGGACGAGACCGCGCGACGGTGCAGCCTGCCGTGCTGGCCGACGTCCCTCCACAAACGCGGATTTTTGCGCAGGAAGCCTTCGGCCCCGTGGCCGGCATCAACCGGTTCCGCGAGCTGGACGAGGCCATCGCCGCGGTCAACGACTCTCCCTACGGCCTTCAGGCGTCCATTTTCACGCGCGACATCTCGAAGGCCTTCCGCGCCGCCCGCCGTGTCCACGTAGGCGGATTTCTCATCAACGACGTGCCGCAGCTGCGCGTCGATCAAATGCCCTATGGCGGCGTGAAACTCAGCGGCACCGGGCGGGAGGGACCGCGCTATGCCATCGAAGAGATGACCGAGATCAAGCTGATCAGCTGGCGCGTCTGAGAGGAGGTGCGAGCCGCACGCACCCGCCTGCGCCTCAGACCCCAATTGCACGAAGGGCGCGCCCGGCTGGGGCACGCCCTTCTGCGTTCAGGTTGCGAATCCGCTTGTCAGAACGACAGGCGCAAACCGAAGCGGAACTGCCGCGAGGAGTCCGCGCTGGTGATGGACATGAAGTTCTGGAGCGGGTTGGCGCGGGAGGTGTCCAGCGTCCCGTCCGGACGCAGCAACATGGCGGCGGAGTTGCCCGACGGGTTGCCCCACCGCGTGTTGTGCGCCACGTTGTAGGACTCGGCCCGGAACTCCATGTTCAGCCTCTCGGTGACCTTGAAGTTCTTGAACAGGCCGGGATCGAGCCGCCAGAACCCGGGGCCGTAAAGAGCGTTGATGCCCATGCTGCCCGGGATGTACTGCGGGTTCGACGGGTTGAAGTAGAACAGCGGGTCGCGGAAGGACGACGGGTCGTAGTAGGGCTGCTGCGGGCCCTTGCCGCCGAGCTTCTTCACCGGACCGATCTGGTGCGCCGTCTGCGTGCAGCCGATGCACTGGAGCGACTGTCCGCTGCCGGTCACCGTGAACGGCGTGCCCGAGTAAGCGCTGAAGATGCCCGTCAGGCGCCAGCCGCCGGCGATGAAGTCCGCCACTTTGTTCTCGATGCTGTACTTGCGGCCTTTGCCGAAGGGCATCTCGTAGACCCAGCCCCAGGTGAACATGTGGCGGCGGTCATAGCTGGCCGGGGAGTAGTTCCTTCTGAGCATGCCCTCCCAGTTAAACGCCTTCGGACCGGTCCAGCCGGTGTCGTCGGCCATGTTCAGGGCCTTGCCGAACGTGTAGGACACGGTCATGAAGAGCCCGTCGCTGTAAGACTTCCTCACGTTGACCTGAAGTGAGTCGTAGGCGCCGTAACCCCAGCCGTCCCACATGTTCGCGCCGATGGTCTTGCCGTAGAGCTTGGCCAGGGGCAGGTTTGCCGTGGTGGTGCCGAGCCCCGGCCCCACCGTGTTGATGTTGCGGTCCATCAACTGCTTGATGGTACGCGTGGCCACATAGCCAGCGCTGGCCACCATGTTCCAGGGAAGCTGGCGCTCGAGCGTGAAGTTCCAGCTCTGGATGTAGCCGCGGTGGAGCAAGCCGCCCCAGGCGCTGCGCGGGCCCATGTCGAAGCTCAACGGCAGCGTGAGGGTGCCCTTGCTGATGTCCGGCGTCGGAACGTCCGGAATGCCCTGGTCGATTGTGTTGTACCAGCCGAACGTGGACACCGTCGGCACCCAGAAAGCCGACAGCGTGGCCGGGTAGAGGCCGCGGAGCGGACGCCCGAAGGGGATCGGGTCGTAGGTGATGCCGTAGCCGGCGCGGATCACGTTCTTGTCGCCGATGCGGTATGCGAAGCCCACGCGGGGAGCGAAGAGCTTCTTGCTGACCTGAATGCCGGCGTTGCGCGGAACGTTGCCGAGCCCGCCCAGGTAGACGATGTTGGTGTAAGGGTCCCAGCGCTCGATGCCGCGGTCGCCGCGGTTGATCAGCGGATAGTACTCATACCGCAACCCGAGGTTCAGCGTCAGCCGCCGGTTCACCTGCCATCGGTCGCGGACATACCAGGCAAGCTGCCATTCTCGGGTCTTCATCTCCAGGAACTGGATCGACTTGCTGTAGCTGCTCGCCAGTCCCAGCAATGCCGCCGCATACGCGTTCGGCTCACGGGAAGGCTGTCCAGAGACGATGGTTGTGCCGCCGGAGAACGTGATGGCGCCGCGCGGGTTGGCCGTTTCCGGCTGCCAGTGATTCAGTTCCAGACGGCGCGGTTCGAAGCCCCAGCGAAGCTCGTGCGCGCCGATGATCTTGCTGAAGTTCGTCTGGTAGGTGTAGCTGCGCTCCTTGCGGAACAGGGGCGCCCAGGTGGCGCCGACGCCAATGTAACTGAAGCCGAAACCGGTAACCTGCGGCAGCCCGCCGTAGCGCGGATCATTGGCAAACTGGCGTCCGCCGTTGGTGCCGGGGATCTTCCACTCATCGAGGCCGACATTCTTGCCCTGCCCCGGGATGCTGACTTCCTGGTCCATCCGCGTGTAGCCGAACACGCCGTCCATGTAGAACGTGGGCGAGAACGTGTAGTTGTAACCGGAAGTGACCAGTTGCGTGGTCGTATCGCCGAAGCCTTCCGTGCCCAAGGCGGAACCACCAAGGTCGCCGAAGGGATAGGCGCCGGCGACAGGCGCGTCCATGCGGCTGTACTTGCCCCAGACCATGAGCTTCGAAGTGGCCGCCCAATTGGACTTGAAGTCGTACTGGCTCCGCTTCAGCGTCAGGATGCCGGCGGCGAAGTAGTTGCCCTGGAGGTTGTTGGGATCCGTGGGCGAGGTCTGGTTCGGCAAAGGCATCTTCGAATAGATGTTGGGGAAGATGGAGTTCCAGCGTTCCTTGGGAACGATGTTGTTCGGGAACGGAATCCGGTTGGCCGCCTGGTTGGCGGGCGCCGAAGCAGGATCGTACACGATCGAATAGCTGGTCCACTTGCTGAAATCACCGTTGCGGAAGTCCGCCGGAGCGACGGAATAGTTGCCGGAATGGCCGGTGCCCTCCTGCGTTCTCTCGAACGAGAAGAAGTAGAACAATTTGTCCTTCTTGATCGGTCCGCCCAGCGTGCCGCCAGCGATGTTCTGGGTCGTCTTCGGCATCTTGAACGTGGCCGAACGGAAGTAGGGCGCCGTGTTCAGCCGGTTGTTGTTGTGGAACCAGAATGCCACGCCGTGGAGCTCATTGGTGCCGGACTTGGTGGTCACGGTGATGGCGGCGCCGCCCGCCATGCCCTGCTCGGCGTCGAACGAGTTGGTGCTGATGTTGACCGTCTCGATCGATTCCACCGGCTGGACATAGGCCACGTGGTGTGGCAGCCAGATGTTGATGTTCACCGCGCCGTCGGTGAGCGTGTTGTTGTTGTTGCGCGGCGTGCCGTTGATGTTCGTCGTCAGCGCGCGACCAGGGGTATCCACCACCGCGTTCTGGAAGTTGGCCGGCGTAGCGCCGGGCACCAGATTGATGAGCGACTGGTAGTTCCGGTAGCCGGGCAGGGGCATGCTGGTGACAGTGGATGAAGCGATTTCGGCCCGCACGTCGCTCTTGTCCGTCTGCAGCACCGCCGCGGAAGCCGAAACGGTGACCTGCTCGGTCATCTGGCCGACTTCCAGCCGGGCGTCCACGCGGGTGACCGTGTTGATGCTCACTTCGGCTCCCGTGCGTGTCAGCGTGCGGAAGCCCGGCGCTGTAAAGCGCAATTCGTATGAACCGGCTGGCAGGTTGGGTACGGTGTAGCGGCCCGCTTCGTCAGCCTCCACTTCGCGGCTGACACCGGTGGCGGGGTTGGTGATGGTCACTTTGGCTTTGGGAACGACCGCGCCGGTGGGGTCTTCCACAACGCCGAGAATGGAGCCGTAGAGCACCTGCGACAGGGCAGGCGCCGCCGTCACAACGAGCAGGGTTGCGAGGGCGAATAGTGTGATCGTGATGTGTCTTCGCATGTGCGACGAGACAACCTCCTCCAGGACATTAAACCCCACTTCCGGATTCTGGTCAACCCTATATAGAACTTGCGCCCGTAGTTTCAAACTTTGGTGTCTGCTTGCCACCCGGCTCAGCGCTGCGCCTCGCGCATCTGCTTCAACGCGGGAGCGAGGTTCTTCGGCAGATAAATCGGGAACACGCGCCCCCCGAGACCCTTCACCAGGCTTGTGAGAGCGTCCGCGTCCTCCGGGGCATTCGGCAGCGAGTAGGCCAGATGGAAAGCTGGAGGCGCCGCCTCTTTGAGCGCCGGATCGAGCGTGCGCAGTTTCTGGCCGCCTCGCCAGCGGGCGCCAATGAAGACCAGAGCATCGGGGCGGGGCTCGTTGCGAAGACCGCGGCGCACCAGATCCTGCAAGAAATCACCCGGTAGAGGACCTTCCTGGAGCGTGCGCAGCGGGATGGTGCCAAAGTCTACCCGTGCCAACTGCCGCGCCAGCCTCCCGACGTCCTGGGGCTGGAGCCGTGGCGTCTGGAAAAGCACCTCGCGCTTTATGAGATCGAAGACGACCAGGGAGGCGGACTGGAATCCGCCATCGCGCAAGACTGCGCTCAGCGTGCTCAGCAGCACTTGGCGGTCCCACGGCGAGAGGCGGGTTACATAGCGGCGGGGCCTTACCGGGGAGGCGTGCAGGAAGATGGCGGCGTGGCCCTTGCCGTCGCCCCCAAAGCCGTGCCAAAGCCCAGTGTCGAGCGCGCGCACGCTGGCGGGAGGCAACGTGGCGTTGTCCTCGCGAACCTTCAGGCTCCACTGTTGGCGGCATTCTCCTCCGCCCGTGTTCAGAACCAGCAGCTCGACCCTGTAGTTCCCCCGCCCAAGGAACCATCCTCCGCCAAGGCTCATCTCGACTTTGCGAAGCTCCACGCCTTGCGGGGGATCCGGAATCGCCAGCCGCTGGTAGAGGTGAACTGGTTCGCCCGAAGGGTCAAGGGGGGTAATGCGGACGACGGAGATGACCTCGCGCGGCGGTTCTCCCTCAAGCAAAGAAGCGGCCGAGATGGAGACGCTGTAGCCCGCCCACACCCGCAAGCCGTAGTCCAGGAAGGGATGGAACGGCTGGATGCGGCAGCGCATCCGGCGCTCGGGCTTCTGCTTCCATTGGCGGTCGAACGCTTCCGCCATCTGGCGCCCGGCAGTCTCCTGCGGGTCCACCTGCCACTGCGCGGCGGCGGGCGCGGCCAGTGCGATCAGGAGTGCCAGCGGGGCTTTCATGAGGCGCCTGTTTTCATGATGCCCGAGCCGCGCGGCGGCGTGCAGACGGGCAGCCGGGGCCCGGAAACCCGCTCGGGACGGGCCTTCGGAGGCGCAAGGTGCGAAAATTCCCTGAAAAACCGCGCTTTTTGCGCGCCACCCCCTTTACACTGGCCCGCCGCATCCCTTATCATTGATCTGCGAACGGAACCATCCAACATTTCCGGCTGGTTTTGTTTTAAGTATCCCGGCGCGGCTCCAGAGGCCGCTCCGGCGAAGGGAGAGACGCAGAAGACATGGCCGAAGCGAAGAAGATGACTCAAACGCAGCTGGTGAACGAGATCGCCACTGCCACCGGAATCACCAAGAAGCAGGCGAAAGCCGCCGTCGAGAAGCTCGTCGAGATCGCCGTCGCGCAGACCAAGAAGGTCGGCGTGTTCGTCATCCCGGGCATCGGGCGCCTGAAGAAGGTGGAGCGCAAGGCGCGGATGGGCCGCAACCCGGCGACCGGCGAACCCATCAAGATCCCCGCCCGCAAGACGGTGAAGCTGACGCTCTCGAAGTCGATCAAGGACGCCATCGTCCCGCCCAAGGCGAAGAAGTAAGTCGGACAACCAGGCTTGTTCCGGCCCCGGGTTCCTGAAGGGAATCCGGGGCATTGTTTTCCGGGTCGCCGCCAAAAGCGCGAAGCCCCGCCCGGGGCCTACCCGGCCCGGGCGGGGCGCATTTGCTGGAGATTCTGGAATCGCCGCCTCGCTTGCCGGCGGCGTCTCAGGCAGACGCAGGCAGGCGGCGTCTCAGGCAGACGCAGGCAGGCGGCTCAGGCCTGCTTCTTCTCTTCCGTCTTGGCGGGCGCCTGCTCTTCCTTCAAAGCGTTCTTGAAGTTCTTGATTCCTTCTCCGAGGCCTTTTGCCAGTTCCGGGATCTTCTTCCCGCCAAAGAGCAGGACGGCGACGCCCAGAATGATCAGCAGTTCAGGTAAGCCAATTTGCCGCACACGGCCTCCTTTGTCATCTTTATTGTAGGGAGGCCCGGAAACGGGCGTCAAGCAAGGCGCGGGAGGCCAGGTGATGAAGCAACGACAGCCGGGCAAGAGCCGGCGGCCGGATACGGCCCGAAATGCGCGGCGGCAGGCCCGGATCCTGATTGGCTCGGTGTTCCCCTCGCAGGTGATTCAGCCCGCCATCCGGCGCAAGGTGAAGCACAAGAAGAAGGCCGCCGAGGACGAAGCCGGGTAGCGGCGAAGCAGTCGGCGCGAGCCGCGACTCCGAGTGAGAGAACGCCGCGCGCGGGCGGACTTACTTGGTGATTGCGAAGTCCGTTGGCGCCGCCTGCGCTCCTGTTTGCCGCCGGGGTGGCCGTGTCGAGGCTGGCCGGACTGTCAGCGGCGGAGGCAACGGTGTGCCTGGCCGTGGCGTCGGCGGGCTGGCTGGCATCGCGGCACGGCGCAGCGGGAGGAGTGGCGGGGTGGACGTCGTGGGCTGCGGCGGGAGCGCTGGCCGCGGCTTTGCAGCCGCCGCCTGCCGCGCCCCTCATGGATCTGACGCCGCGCCGCCTGGAAGGCTGTGTCGTCGAGACGAGTGTGATCCGCGGCGGACGCATGCAGTTCACCGTCGAGCTCCAACCGGGTGCGCGCGCCCGCGTCTCCTGGCCCCCTTCCAAAGACGGGAGCTTCCCGGCGCCGCTGATGTACGGAGAGCGTGTGTCGGCCGAGCTTCGCCTGCAACGCGTGCGCGGGTTTCGCAACCCGGGGGGATTTGATGCCGCGGCCCACATGGCCCGGCGCGGCATCTTCTGGACCGCTGCGCCCGTGCGCGGCACGCTGCTCCTGCGCCTGCCGGGTGCGTGCGGCGCTCCATGGCGGCGCCCGGTGGAGCGGCTTCGGGCGGCGGCGCTCGAGCGGATCGACGCCGTCCACTCCGGAGATGAAACGCGCACGGCGTTGATGCGCGGGCTGCTGCTCGGAGACAAGAGCGGCATCCGCAAGGCGTGGATCGAAGACTACCGCCGCACGGGCACCTATCACGCGCTGGTCATCTCCGGCAGCCATGTGACGCTGGTTTGCGGGCTGTTCCTGCTGTGGAGGCGCTTCTCGGGCATGGGCTGGCGGCTCGTGCCCCTGGCGGCTTCCGCCGTGGCGTGGCTCTACGCGCTCATGGCGGGCGCCGATCCGCCGGTGTTGCGCGCCGCCGCCGGGTTCACGCTGTTTGCCGCCGGGGCGGCGTTTTACCGGCGGCTGGCGCTACTGAATACAGTGGGTGCGGTCGCCATTCTTTTCCTGGCGCTGGACCCGGATCAACTGTTCGAAGCGAGCTTTCAGCTGTCGTTCCTTGCGGTGGCCGCTCTTGGAGCGTTCTTCCCTGGCCGTCCGTTCCACCGCGGGCTGGACGCGCCCCGCATGGCCGCGCAGCTGGAGCGGCGCCTGATGGCGGAGACGATCCACGAGTTGCTGCGCGTGCCCGTCCTTCCGGCCCGTCGCGCGGTGGAGGGCCTGGCAGCGGCGTGGCGGTGGGCGCGGAGCTTGTTTGTAGCCTCCGCAGCCGTGCAATTGAGCCTGGCCCTTCCAATGGCGTTGCTGTTTCACCGGCTCTCGATTACGGGGCTCAGCGCCAACGTCGTCGCCGTGCCTTTCGTCTCCCTGGCGATCCCGGCAGGGTTCCTTGCCGCGCTGACGGGATGGGAGCGGTTGGGCTGGCTCGCAGGGTCTTTTCTGGATGTTTCACGGCGCCTGGCGGCATGGCATGCGCGGTTCGAACCGGCCTGGCGCATCGCTGATCCGCCGCTGTGGCTGACGGCGGTGGCAGGAGCGGCCCTGGTTGCCTGGGCCTCCGTGCGCGGGCGCGGCGCGCGCTGGGTAACGGGATGTGTGTACCTCGTTCTCCTGGCGCTGGTCGTGATCTGCCCGTTCGCACCTCGAGGCGGGCGCGGCGTGCTGGAGCTGGCGGCGATCGATGTCGGACAGGGCGAGAGCCTCCTGCTGGCGCTGCCCGAAGGGGGCTTCGCGCTGGTGGACACAGGGGGGCTGCCTCAGCGTGGCAGGGCGCAAACCGATCCGTTCGACGTGGGCGAGGAAGTGGTCTCGCCTGTGCTCTGGAGCAGAGGAATCCGCAGGCTGGACGTGCTCGTGCTGACGCATCTGCACGAAGATCACGCTGGCGGGGCGCCGTCGGTGATCCGCAATTTCCGTCCCCGGGAGATCTGGGTCTCCTTCCAGCCGGAGACGCCGCTGTGGAAAGAGGTCGAAAGCTCGGCGCGGCAGGCGGGGAGCCGCGTCCGCCTGTTGCGGCAGGGCGAGCGTTGCCAGCTGCCGGGCGCCGTCTGCCGGGTGCTGGCGCCGCCGCCGGACCAGCGCTGGAGCGGGCGCGCGCAGAACAACGACTCGCTCGTGATCGAAGTGCGGCACGGCAGGCATGTCTTGTTGCTCACCGGGGACATCGAGGCAAGGCGCGAGGCGGAGCTGGCAGAAGCGGGGCTCCTGCCTCAGGCGCAGATCCTCAAGGTTCCGCACCACGGCGGCAAACTGAGCGCTACGGCGTGGATGCTGGACGCCGTGCGCCCCGCCGTGGCGGTCGTCAGCGCGGGCCAGAACAACAACTACGGGCTGCCGCACCGCGAAACGCTCGAACGGCTGCGTGAAAGACGCGCGCTGGTGCTGCGCACGGACATCCAAGGCATGGTGGCCGTGCGCACCGACGGCCGCTACCTGGAAACCTGGAAGGGCGCTGCCGGCCGGTGGCCGGCGATCCGGGACTGGGAATGAACAGCGCTACGGGGCGGCCTCGTCCGCGCCAGCCTCGGCTTCAGCTGCGGCGTCCGGCCCTGCCTGCAAAGCCTCGCGGAGAATCGCCTCGGCCTTCTCGCGCTGGTCTTCCGGCACCAGCAGTTCGTAGGGCAGATTGGGCAGCGGCGTGGCGCCCTGCACGATCACCTCGATCCCGCTGGCCTCCAGCAGCGGCTGCACGGTGGCCAGCTCGATCTCCGAAAGCTCGAGTTCCAGCCCTTCGAGCGAGAGCGGCACGAAACGGCGTTCGCCTTCCGGTTGAAATGGGCTGCTCATTGCGCCTCCGCCTTTATTTTACGGGCAAAGAGCGAGAATTCATCCCCGGGGCGGTAGAATAAAAGGCAGGAGGCTCTTCAAAATGGCATTCGATGCTGAAGAATATACGAGCAACGCGTTGTGGTTTTTGGCCGGAGCTGCCGTGGGCGCGACGATCGCGCTGCTGTTCGCCCCCGCGCCGGGGCGCGTGACGCGCCGCAAGATCCGTCATGCCGGCCGCAAGGGGATGATCGCGGCCGAACGCGCGGGCGAGGACCTGATGGAAAAGGGGGGCGAGATCTACGAAAAGGGCAAGCACCTGGCCGACGAGGCGGCCGAGCTGTTTGATCGCGGCAAGAAACTCGTGGAGGGCTGACACCCATGCGCCTGTGCGATTTTCGCAACGAGCCCTACACCGACTTCTCCCTGTTCGAGAACGCTGAAAAGATGCGGGCAGCCCTGTCTGCTGTCCGGGCCGAGTTCGGAAAAGAATACGACATCCGGATCGGCGAGGCCCGTCATCGCACCGGCGCTCTTCTGTCATCGCTGAACCCCTCGAGACCGTCCGAGACCGTTGGCCTTCATCATAAGGCCACGCCCGAATTGGCGCGGCTGGCCATCGAATCCGCCGACCAGTTCTTCCCGCAGTGGGCGGCCACCCCCGTGGGTGAGCGCGCCGCCATGCTGCGGCGGGCCGCCAGTATCCTGCGGCGCCGCAAGATGGAGTTCGACGCCTGGCTCGTTTATGAAGCCGGCAAGACTTGGCCGGAGGCAGAGGCCGACGTCAGCGAGGCGATCGACTTCTGCGATTACTACGCCCTGCTCGCCGAGCGGATGGCCAACCCCGAGCCGCTGGTGCAACTGCCCGGCGAGCGGGACGAGCTGCGCTACATACCGCTCGGCGTGGGCGTCATCATCCCGCCGTGGAACTTCCCGCTGGCCATCCTGGCTGGCATGACCACGGCGGCGCTTGTGAGCGGCAACACGGTGGTCGTCAAGCCGAGTTCGGACACGCCCACGATCGCCGCGAAGTTCGCCGAGGTCCTGGAAGAAGCGGGCGTGCCGCTGCCCGCCTTCACGCTATTGGTGGGCAGCGGCGCCGAGGTGGGCGACTTGCTCGTCCAGCACCCGCGCACGCGCTTCGTCTCTTTTACCGGCTCGCGCGAGGTGGGGCTGCGCATCAACGAACTGGCGGCGAAGCCCGCTCCCGGCCAAATCTGGATCAAGCGCGTGATCGCCGAAATGGGCGGCAAGGACGCCATCATCGTCGACGAGGAGGCGGATCTCGATGCCGCCGTGCAGGGCGTGCTCGTGAGCGCCTACGGCTATCAGGGCCAGAAGTGCTCGGCCTGCTCCCGCGCCATTGTCAGCGAGAGGCTCTATGACGATTTCCTCCGCCGTTTGCTCGAGCGCGTGCGCGCCATCCGCGTTGGTCCGGCGGACGATCCTGCCAACTTCATGGGGCCTGTGATCAACGAGCGCTCCATGCGGTCCATCCTGGAGTACATCGAGACCGGCAAGAAGGAGGGCCGCCTGGTGGCGGGAGGCGAAAGGCTCCCCGGAGAGGGCTATTTTCTGGCTCCCACGATCATTGAAGGCGTGGACCGCAAGGCCCGGATCTTCCAGGAGGAGATTTTCGGCCCCGTGCTCGCGGTCACTCCTGCGCGCGACTTCGATCACGCGCTGGATCTCGCCAATGACAGCGAATACGGACTGACTGGCGCGGTTTATACCCGGAACCGGGAGAAGATCGAAAAGGCCAAGGACCGATTCCACGCCGGCAACCTGTACATCAACCGCAAGTGCACCGGCGCCATGGTGGGAGCCCATCCGTTCGGCGGCTTCAACATGTCGGGCACCGACTCGAAAGCCGGCGGACCGGACTACCTTTTCTGGTTCGTGCAAGGCAAGGCCATCGGAGAGAAAATTCTCTAGCCGGCCCGCGCCGCGTGGCGGCCGCCGTTGTATGATGGTGGCGTAGCCCCGCGCATAAGGGGACCAACAAGTCACAGACATAGGGTCGACTCTGATCCACGTGGCGAACGGCGAGGCGCAACGCCTCGCCGTTCTCCCTTTTGGGGCCGGGTTGCGATAGGATCTGTGGATCATGTCCGCCACCCGCCGCAACTTCCTCGCTTCCACGTTTGCCCTGCCAGCTCTCGGGCGCGCCATTCAGGAGCAATCCTCTCCGTGGCGCCGCCCGAAGCTCAAGATCACCGACGTCCGCACCGCCCAGGTGATGGGCCACGGACTGCAACTCCATGTGCGGATCTACACCGATCAGGGCCTTTACGGCCATGGTGAGGCCACCGACGCCGTGCAGGGTGGCGCGCCGCTGGTGCGCATGTTCCGCCGGTTTCTGATGGGGCAGGACCCTCTCAACGTGGAGGCCCTGTGGGAGCGCATCCGCACGGCGGGCATCTTCGCCGGCGCCCAGGGTGGCCAGTATGTGGCGGCGCTCAGCGCCGTCGAAATTGCACTCTGGGACCTGGCCGGCAAGGCGCTCGGCGTGCCCGTCTACCAGTTGCTCGGCGGCAAGGTGCGGGACCGCGTGCGCCTCTACTGCGATTCGGCCAACCATCATCCCGACGACCCGCAGGCGCGCCCGAAGCTGAAAGAGATCGAGTCGATGGGCTTCACCGCGGTGAAGATCGACATCGACGAGGCACGCGACCCGAACCGCTGGGACATGGTCAACTGGACCGCCTCCAATGCCGAGATCGACCGCATGGTGAAGGAGGTGGCCTTCGTGCGCGAGACGCTGAGCCCGCGCGTCGACCTCTGCGTCGACATGCACGGGCGCTACGACGCGCCCACGGCGAAGCGCGTGGCGGCGGAGCTGGAGCGCTTCCACCTGCTCTTCCTCGAAGAGCCGGTGCCGCCGGAGAACGTCGACGTGATGCGCGACGTGCGCGAATCGACGAAGACGCCGATCTGCGCCGGCGAGAATCTCTTCCTGCGGCACGGCTTCCGCGAGCTGCTTGAAAAGCGCGCCGTCGACATCATCATGCCGGACCTGCAAAAGTGCGGCGGGCTGCTCGAAGGGCGCAAGATCGCCGACATGGCGCACGTCTACTACACGCCCTTCGCCCCTCACTGCGTGGTGTCCCCCATCGGCACCATGGCTTCGTGCCACGTTTGCGCTGCCGTGCCGAACTTCCTGGTGCTCGAGTGGCACTGGATCTCCCGGCTCGAGTTGTGGAAGAACTTCGTGCGCGAAGGCGAGATCATCAACAAGGGCTTCATCCCAGTGCCCGACCGCCCCGGCCTCGGCGTGGAGATGAACGAAGAGGCAGCTCGAAAAGTTCAGGTCAAGGACACGCCGTGGTTCGAGCCGGGGTTGTAGGCGGCGTCATCTCTGCGGCGCGCCGCGCTCCACCTTGGCTTCGTGCCCGTCGAGAAGCGCGGAGAGTTCGCGCACGACATCCGGATGCGATGCGGCCACGTCGTATTTCTCCGAGGGATCGTGTTCGAGATGGTAGAGCAGTGGCGGATCGTGCCGCGCGGTTTCCTGCTTCCACTCGACGTTCCGGGTGACCCTGTGCAGCTTCCATGGGCCGCGGCGCACGGCGCACAGTGTTTCCGCGTCCCAATAGAAGAACGTCCTGTCACGCACGGGCGCCTGGCGGCGGAACGTGGCGGAAAGGTCCTCGCCGTCGAGCGTGACGCCCGAGGGCAGAGCCGCGCCCGCCAGGGCGGCGAAGGTCGGCAACAGATCGAGCATTGAGCCCGCCTGTGTGCTCACGCGCCCCGGAGGCACCGCGCGCGGCTGCCGCACGATGCACGGCACGCGCATGCCCCCCTCCCAGGTGGTCATCTTGCCTTCCCGCAGCAGTCCCGCCGAACCGGCGTGCACGCGGCGCGCCAGCCATGGGCCGTTGTCGGAGGTGAAGACGACCAGCGTGTTCCGTTCCTGTCCCGCTTCCGCCAGCGCCTTCAGGATCTCGCCCACGCTCCAGTCGATCTCCTCGATGACGTCGCCATACAGCCCGCGCGGGCTCGTCCCGCGGAAGCGCGGGCTCGCATACAGCGGCACGTGCGGGAACGTGTGGGCATAGTACAGGAAGAAGGGCCGCCCGCGGAAGGCGCGAATCCTGCGCACAGCTTCATCTGTATAGCGCGGCGTGAGCTGCGCCTGGTCGGGCTCGGTCTCGATCACTTTCTCATCCCGCATCAGCGGGAGCGGCGGGTGCTTCGGGTTGCCGGGCGAGCCGGGCCCCTCGGACGGGTGCATGTCGTTCGAATACGGAGTGCCGAAATACGAATCGAACCCGTGCCGCGCCGGCAGGTACTGCGGCAGGTGGCCGAGGTGCCACTTCCCGATCGCGGCGGTCTGGTAGCCCTCGCTCTTCAGAATCTCGGCCAGCGTCGTTTCACTGTCCGGCAGACCGCCCGCGGAATCCGGGAAGAGCACGCGCGTCAGCCCGCTACGAATTGGGTAGCGCCCTGTGAGCAATGCAGCGCGGCTCGGTGTACAGACGGGCGCAGCCGAATACCACTGCGTGAATCTCATGCCCTCGGCCGCCATGCGGTCGAGGTTCGGCGTGCGGATCGTGGGATGGCCGTAACAGCCGAGATCGCCGTAGCCGAGGTCGTCGGCGTAAATGATGACGAAGTTGGGCCGCTTGGGCGCCGCCTGGATCATTCCGGCGCTGAAGGCGCCGGCGGCGGCGCGGAGAAACGCTCTTCTTTCCAGGATCACCGGAGCATCACCTTCCGGACTGCCACGTTATCACGCTCGTCGGCAGCCCGGACGGCGATGACGAACTCATTGCCTGCCGGCTTGGGCAGAGTCACCTCGTAATCATGCTGGAGCGAATCCGTGATGCGCGTCGTGGGCTCCGCGTCGACCCACGCGCCGCCATTGACGGACACTTCCGCGTATTGCAGCGCGGAGAAAGCATCGCGGACGCGGAACCGCGCCACAATCTTGCCGCCCTCCACGCGCGCGTTCAGATCCAGGATCTCGGGGGGCGTGTTGTCAATCAGAAAGTCCTCGCTCTCCGCCTGCGCCGTCAGCTCCCGCCCCGGGTAGTTGTCGGGCTTGTCGCTCAGCGTCACTCTCAGCCGGTAGCGCCCGTCGGCGAAAGCCGTGGAGTCCCAGCTATAGCGGCTTTCGCGCAGTTCGTCCTTGAGCAGCTTCCACTCGCGCTCGCCCTCGCCCCGGATTTCAATGCGTGCCTCGAGCCCGTCGTTGTTGGGGTCGAGCGCGCGCCAGCGGACGCCGGTCCACCCCTTCTCGTAATTCATCGTGACCGAGGAGCTCTCCGTGGCGGAGGGCTGCGATGCGCTTTGCGCGCGGCGGTGCGATTGTCCAATCGCGGGCAGGGTGAGGCTCCTCGACGCGCTGAGCGAGGCGCCCGGGGCAGGGAAGCGGTGGTTGGCGGGCGTGATTTCGATCTTTTCGATCACCGGGGCAAGATTCTTCGCCTGATAGGCTGCCTCGACGAGCCGCAGCCGCGGCGATGCGCCTGCGGGTGAGGCTTCGAGCGTAGCGCGGTATTGCAGGAACCGCGCCGGAGGCGAGGCGATGCGCTCGCTGCTCACCGGAACCTCTTGCCAGGGACTCCAGTTTCGGTTGGGATCTTCGAGATTGCCGCTGCGCGTTTCAACGCGGATGCGCCCGCCATTGGGATCCGCCTCATGCCGCAGGCGCCCCCAATAGCTGAAGGCCCCGGCATCGAGCACCTCGCTCTCGATGCTCCCCGACTTCTCGATGCCGGGTCCGAGGCGGTACAGCATGCCGGGATTCGCCGTGGCTGCCAGCAGTCCGCCGCCCGGAGCTGCAGCCAGCGCCGTGATCTGCTGCGGCTCCGCGCTCACCAGCGTCGTGAAGGAATGCGGCGTGTCGATGCGGTAGAGGACTCCCTCGCTGCCGGTGCCGGCGATGAGCGCCCCCTGCGCGTCCAGCGCCAGCGAATACACGGTGGCCGTGTTGTTGGACCACAGCAGGCGCGGCTCGCCGTCGGGCGCGATGCGGTAGATCTCGCTGCCCGCCGCTTGCGCGCTCACCCCGATGGCAGGCGGCGGGGCCGTGGCCGCGCGCAACTGTTGCGAGGGCTGCGTCTGCGGTTGCGCCTGCCCGGGCGCGGTCTGCGGCTGCGGCTGCACCGTCTGCACCGGAACGGCGGAAGGAGCGGACGGCGGCGCCGCCGGGCGTCTTGTGCCCACCGCTGCCGCGTACACGGTTCCATCCGCCGCCACGGCCAGCGCGGTGACCTCGCGCTTGGCCGTCTGGTGCAAAACGAAACCCTGCCCTTTAGCGTCGATGCGCAGCACCACGCCGCCCGGCTCGGTGCCGGCGATCAGCGTGCCTTGCGGCCCGCGCACGAGCGAGCGCACGTGGGATTCGGCGGCATCGAAAAAGACGCTCGCAGAACCGTTGGGAGCGATGCGCAGCACCTGGCCCGGATCGCCCGTCGCCGCAAGCAGCGTTCCGTCCGGCTCGGCGAGCAGGGCCCAGATGTAGCGCGGCTCGATCTGCGCATGCAATACCGCCTTGCCACCCGCGTCGATGCGGAATACCTTACCCTCCGGCGAGAGCGCCGCGTAGATGGCGCCTCCGGGCGCGGCAGCCAGCGCATGGACCGAACCGCTGCCCAGGTCGGCGAACACACTCTTGCGCCCTTGCGCATCGATGCGGTACACCTTCCCATCGCCTCCGCCAGCGAAGACAGCGCCGCCCGGCGCGGCCAGCAACGACCACACCAGCGGGGTCTCCACGTCCGCCACGCGCCGCCACTCGGGCGCGAGCGAGAGTTCGCCATCGCTCGAAAGCGCCAGCCGCTCGAGCTTGCCTTTCCCGAAATCCGCGGCCTCGCTCTGTTTCCAGAGCCGCGTCTCCACGGCATAGGCGGCGCAGGCGGCGATGCCCGCAAGAATCCAGGCCAGTGTCTTTCTCATGTCGGTGGGAATTCCTATTGCACTTTCAGGCGCAGCACCGCGCTGCCGGAAACAAGGCTGTCCACAGGGATCTCGCCCAGAGGAAGCACGGTTTCCGGCGTAGCCATGCCGCGCACTTGCGCGCGGGGGTTTTGCATGGCTGCCAGCACGGAGGGCGGCACGTCGCGCATGGCGCGCTCTTCGATGTAGAGCGTGGGCTTGCTGGTGAGCAGAGAGAAATAGATCCGGTCATTCGGCCGCTCCTGCGCCAGTAGGGCTGCCGTTTGCGCCAGTCCGAGCTGGCGGTTCATCATTCCCGCCATCGCCTGCGGGCGGTTCAGCAATTCGGCGTTGCTGATGATGATGCGGTGCTCCCCGGGAGGCAGGCTGGCGGGCACGCGGAACCGGAATTCCCGGGTGGCGCGCTCGCCGCGCCAGGGACGCAGCGCCACTCGCACCACCAGTTCCTCTCCGGGCGAGGCCTCGGACTTCTCCAGCCATGCGCTCTCGATGGCCGTTTCCAGCTTCTGCGGACGCATCTCCAGCACGGCTTCCACTCTCTTCACGCGCGGCTCTTCCCCGGGGTTCTGGAAAAGCCGGTTGAAGCGGTCCGCCCACCAGGCTGCCAGCTGCATGGGCGCAGGCGCGGGGCCTGAGCCGGAGGCGATCATGTTCGACAAGCGCAGCGGCGCCAAGCCCTCGCTCTCGATGACGCCCTCGAGCCGGTAGGTGGCTTCGTCGGCGGCGCTGGAGTTCAGGTCCTGCAGCGTGTTGTAGGTGGTGAGCATCATCAGGAACGGCGTCCAGCGAGGATGTATGAAGACGTTGAAGCGGTAGTCTTTCTCCTCCACAGGGCCGCCCGGCAAAGGTTGTGTGCGCACCTTCAGGGTGATGGGGATCGTTCGCGCCTCGGCGCCCAGCTCGCCCATGATGCCCGAGTGGCGGTCCTGCCGCAGCGCGCCCACGATCTCGGTCATGTTGGCGAACTTGTTGGGCTGGAACTGCGAGCTAAGCACCATCAGCACCTCGCCCTTCGCCATCGGCATGTCCACGGGGCCCAGATTGAAAAAGCTGTGGCCGAAGCCCAGCACGCGCTTCCCATCGTTATAGGTGACTGTGCCGAGCCCGGTGACCGTCATGTCGCCGCTTACCAGCACGCCTGCCACAGCTTCGCCCGGCTGCAGCGCGTTCTGCCAGCCGGGCGCGGGGCGCGTGTCATAGACCGCGCCGGCAGCCCCGCCGTGGACTGCCGCGATGCCCATCTGTTCGAAAAACGGCTGGAAGTCGCGCAATGTCGATTCATGGAAGCCGGCCAGCGCCAGCGGCGTCTCGATGGGCGTCAGGCGCACTCCTCCGCCGAGCAGCGACGGCGGAGGCGTGATTTCCGCACGCGCCACCGTGGTCTGCGGCGTCTTCGGATTCATGGGGCGCGAAGCGTCGATGGCGTTGATCTCGAGCATCTGTTCAATGGGCGTGATGCCGCAGATGGCGTCCGGAGAGAAGACGCTGATGCGCAGCGCGACCGCCCCGGCCAGCTTCCCATCCACATAAACGGGGCTGCCGCTCATGCCGCCCGCAACGTTGGTCTGCGCCGCCTTGCCGCCCAGCTTCGCCAGGATCACGTCCTGCCGGGGCCCCCACGCGTTCTTCCACAGCCCGATGATCTCCACCGGCACAGGTTCCGGCTGCGCGCCCTGAAAAACCGTCCACGCCACGCCCTTCATCCCCGGGCGTACTTCGCTGGTTTTCAGGATCTCCACCGGCCCGGCCGACGGCCGCGCCGGCGCGTCGCCGTGCCAGACGGGCGCTTCGCCGTACGCGCTGTGGCGCGCCATTGCGGCTTCATTGTTCGTGCCCTGCGCTGCCGCTGCGCCGGCGGCGGCCCATGCACAGAGCACCGCCCCGAGGATTCTCATGCCAGGTCTCTTTCCCTTTGTTGCCGGATTCCAGCTCTGATCCAATTATCGGCCAAATTGTTGGATGCCGCAGACCTGGCCCCTGTTCCCGTGAGTTTGCCGGCTGGCCCGGCTGCACAATGCGGCTCGCTCCCCCCGGCGCCGCACGCGCGGCCGGCGCCCGTCGCGCGGGTACAATGAAAGTCTCTCCTCATCACTATGCGAATCGCTCTTTGCCAGATCAACCCCACCGTGGGCGACCTGGCAGGCAACCTCGAACGCGTCGTCGCCGCCGCCCGCGAGGCGGATGCAAGAGGCGCGGATCTGGCAGTCTTCCCGGAACTCGTTCTGACAGGCTATCCGCCGCGCGATTTGCTGGAAAAGGTATCCTTCCGGCGGCGCTCGCTCGAATCGTTGGACCGCCTGATTCAAGCCAGCGCGGGCATCGGCTGCGGCATTGTGGCAGGCTACGTGGGCGCGGCGCCGGAGGGCTCGCGGCGCAGCGCCACCAACTCGGCGGCGCTCATCGAAAAGGGGCGCCTGCTGGCCACGCAGTCCAAGATGCTGCTGCCGACCTACGATGTTTTCGACGAGGGCCGTTACTTCCAGCCTGCCGTATCGCAGCAGGTGTGCGGGTTTCGCGGCATGCGGCTCGGCATCACCATCTGCGAGGACGCCTGGAACGACAAGCAATTCTGGGAGCGCCCGTTGTACGACAAGGACCCTGTGGAGTCGCTGGTCCGGAAGGGCGCCGAGGTGATCCTGTCGATCAACGGCTCGCCCTACGACATGACCAAGCGCGCCCTGCGGCGGCATATGTTCACGGCCATGGCGCGCCGCCATGGGCTGCCGCACGTCTATGTGAACATGGTGGGCGGCAACGACCAGCTCGTGTTCGACGGCTCGAGCTTCGCCGTCGACGCTGCCGGGCGCATCGCCGCCGCTGCGCCCTCTTTCCGCGAGAACATTGTGGTGTTCGACGCGCGCACGGGCGAAGGCGAGTTGCGCGAGTCGCACCCGGACGAACTCGAAGCCGCCTATGATGCGCTCGTGCTCGGCACCCGCGACTACATCGCCAAATGCGGTTTCCGCAGCGTGCTGGTGGGACTGAGCGGCGGAATCGACTCCACTCTGGTCGCCTGCATCGCCGCCGACGCCGTCGGGCCGGAAAATGTCACCGGCGTCTCCATGCCGGGCCCGTATTCTTCCGATCACAGCCTCTCCGATGCCCGCGCGCTGGCGTCCAATCTCGGGATCCGGTACGAGGTGGTTCCGATCACGCCCGCTTACCGAACCGTGCTGGAAACCCTTCAGCCCGTCTTCGCCGGCGCGCCGCCGGACGTCACTGAAGAGAACATCCAGTCGCGGCTGCGCGGCCTTGTGCTGATGTCGCTGTCGAACAAGTGGGGCGCGCTGGTGCTCACGACGGGGAACAAGAGCGAAGTCGCCATGGGCTACTGCACGCTTTACGGCGACATGGCGGGCGGGCTGGCTGTGATCAGCGACGTGCCCAAGACCATGGTCTATTCGCTCTGCCGCCTCGTCAACGCCCGGCGTCCGGGCACCATCCCGGAGAACGTCTTCCTCAAGCCCCCGTCCGCGGAGTTGCGCCCGAACCAGAAGGACTCGGATTCGCTACCGGAATATGAAGTGCTGGACCCGATCCTGAAGGTCTACATCGAGGATCTCAAGTCCCCGGCGCAAATCGCCTCGGAACTCGGCCAGCCGGTCGAACTCGTCCGTTCCATCATCAACCGCGTCGACCGCAACGAGTACAAGCGGCAGCAGGCGGCGCCGGGGCTGAAGGTGACCACCAAGGCGTTCGGCATGGGACGCCGCTACCCGGTCGCGCAAAGGTTTTCTGAATGAAACTTGCACTGCGCATCGCCTTGCCGCTGGCGCCCCTGCTGGCTGCCGGGCTGCTCGTGTCGCAGCAAACCGCGCCGGAGCGCGTGGGGCCGCTGCCCGGCGGTGGATTCCTGCTCAATTCCGGCTGGTTGCTGCGGCCAGCGGGCGAGCAAGTTCCTTTGAGTACGATGCCCATGTCCGCGGCGCTTTCGCCCGGCGGAAAGTTCCTCGCCATTCTGCAGGGGGGCTACCTGCCGCCGTCAGTCAGCATCCATGATCCGGCCACGCTGCGGAAGGTTTCGGAGGTCGTGCTGCCGGACGCATGGCTCGGCATGGCCTTCGCTCCGCAAGGCGGCCTGATGTATGTGAGCGGCGGCTCGCGCTCCACGATTTACGAGCTCATGCTCCGCGAGGACGGAACGCTTGAGCGGCGGCGCGAGTTTCCCTTGGTGGAAGAGAAAGAGCGCAAACACACGGATTTCGCGGGCGACATCGCCTTGTCCCCCGACGGACGCCTGATCTACGCCGCCATGCTGCACCGCGACGAGATCGCCGTGGTCAACCCCCAGTCGGGCATGGTGATCGAACGGTGGAAGACGGCGCACCGGCCGTACAGGATTCTGTTTCACCCGGACGGCAAGAGCTTCTTCGTCACCGGTTGGGGAGACGGCACTCTGCGGCAGCAGTTCGCCGACTCGGGCGAGGAGGTCGCGCGGTACAACACGGGTCCGCAACCCATGGACATGGTCTGGCGGTTGAAGGCTGCCGCCGGGGACGAGGGCGATGAGCCTTTGCCCTACACGGCGCGCCTTTTTGTCGCCGTCTCGGGCACGAATTTCGTGCAGGTCTTCGGGCTCGCCGCCGGAGGGCTCCTGCGCCGCGTCGAATCCATCAGCGTGGCGCTCTACCGCGACTTTCCCGAAGTGGCGGGCATGACGCCGGCCGCGCTGGCGCTTTCGCCCGACGAGCAGCGGCTCTATGTGGTGTGTTCCGACGCCAATGCCGTGGCGCGCGTCGACCTGAGCGGGCGGCGGAGCGTGGTGGAGGGTTTCATCCCGGTGGGGTGGTATCCGCTGGCGGCGCGCGTGCTGCCTGCGGGGAAGCTCGTTGTGCTGAACGGGCGCGGCGCGGGCTCGCTCCCGAACCGTCAGGGGCCCAACCCGCTGGTGCGCCGCGCCGTGCTGCACGAAGGCAATGTCGCCGTGGAATACGTCGCCGCCATTCAGCGCGGCAGCGCTTCGCTTCTTGACGAGCCTTCCGCTCAACAAATGGAGCAGCTCACCTCGCAGGTTCTCGACAATTCGCCCTGGCGCCGGACGCGCGCCATGCAGACGCCGCCCGAAGGCCATCTTCTCGCGCGGGGCGGAGACGAGAGCCCCATCCGCCATGTGATCTACGTGGTCAAGGAGAACCGCACCTACGACCAGATTCTGGGCGACTTGGGCATCGGCAGCGGCGACGCTTCACTCACGCTCTTCGGAGAGGAAGTGACGCCGAACCACCATAAGCTGGCGCGCGAGTTCGTGCTGCTCGACAACTTTTACGTGAACGCAGACGTCAGCGCCGACGGGCACAACTGGTCGAGCGCTGCCATCGCTCCAGCCTACGTGCAGCGCATGTGGCCCAACTCCTACGCTTCTCGCCGCCGCCACTACGATTACGAAGGCGGCGAACGCGCCGCCCTGCCGCCGGCGGGCTACATCTGGAGCAATGCCATTCAGGCGGGGCTCAGCTTCCGCAATTACGGCTGGTGGGTGAACAACATCACGCCGGCGCCGCAGTCGAGCCGCCAGATCGCCTCCGTCCGCGACCCGTCGCTCGCGCAGCGCACCAACATGGACTTCCGTGGCTTCGATATGGACTACCCGGACGTGGAGCGCGTGAAAGTGTTCCTCGCCGATCTGGCCGAATTCGAGCGCCGCGGCGAGATGCCGCGTTTCATGACAGTCCGGCTCGGTAACGACCACACCTCCGGCGTGTCGCCAGGGCGGATCGCGCCCAAGTCGGCGGTGGCGGACAACGACCTGGCGCTGGGAATGCTGGTGGAGGCCGTGTCGAAGTCGCGTTTCTGGGCTTCCACGGCGATCTTCGTTCTGGAAGACGATGCGCAAAACGGCAGCGACCATGTCGATTCCCACCGCGCTCCCGCCTTCATCGTGTCTCCTTACACGCGCGGGCGCGGCATCGACTCGACCATGTACAACACCGTGAGCATGCTGCGCACCATGGAGCACATCCTCGGGCTGCGTCCCATGACGATCCACGACGCCGCGGCACGCCCCATGTGGGCGGCGTTCCTCGCCAAACCCGACGCGCGACCCTATCAGGCGGAAAGGCCCCGCGTGCCGCTCGACGAGCGCAACCCGAAGGCGTCGCCGCTGGCTGCCCGCTCGGCGCAGCTCGACCTGAGCGAGGCCGACCGCATCGACGACGACGAGATGAGCGACATCCTCTGGCGGGCGCTGCGCGGCACCGAGCCTCCTCCGCCTGTGCGCAGCTACTGGGGGCGCTGATGGCTCACACATGGGTGGTCTTCGTCTGGCACATGCACCAGCCTTTTTACAAGGACCTGGCTACGGGAGAATACCAGCTTCCCTGGACGCGCATGCACGCCTTAAAGGACTACTACGGCATGGCGGCGATCCTCGACGAGTTCCCGAAAATCCGCCAGACTTTCAACCTGGTGCCCTCGATGCTGGTGCAGATCGAGGAATACGCCGAAGGGCGCGCCGCCGATCCGTTCCTGCGGCTGGCTCTGAAGCCCGCCGAGGAACTCACCGGGCCCGAGGCGGAGTCCATCCTGAAGTATTTCTTCCAGGCCAATGAAGGGCGTGTGATCCGCCGATACCCCCGCTACCATGAGCTGCACGAGATGTGGCGCGCCGGTCACGGCAATCCGGCGGAGCTGGCGCGGCGCATGGGGCCGGGCGGAATTCGGGATCTGCAGGTGCTGTCGCAGCTGGGCTGGTTCGACGAGATCCTTCTGGAGACGGACCGCGAAGTGAGCGCCCTGGCCGGGAAGGGGCGCAACTACACGCTGGAAGACCAGCGTCTGATCGGGCGCAAGGAGCAGGAAATCTGCGCCCGCGTGATTCCCGTCTACAAGCGTCTGGCTGCGGAGGGCAGGATCGAACTCTCGGTGACGCCCTTCTATCACCCCATTCTGCCGCTGTTGTGCGACTCCAGCATCGCCAGCGTCTCCCAGCCCGGCGCGCCCCTGCCGCGGCGCTTCCGCTATCCGCAGGATGCGCGCGTGCAGATGGAGACAGCTCTGCAGTACGCGCGCGAGAAGCTCGGAGTGGACCCGAAGGGCATGTGGCCGAGCGAAGGCGGCGTCTCCGACGAAGCGCTGGCGCTGGCTGCCGAACTCGGCGTGAAGTGGATGGCTACCGACAACGGAGTGCTGGGCGCCACTCTGGGCCGCCTGGCGGGCGTGTCCGAAACTTGCCGTCCTTACATATGGCGCCAGGACGGGCGCGAGATGCGGATGATCTTCCGCGACCACTTCCTGAGCGACCTGATCGGCTTCGTCTACTCGCGCATGGAGCCCGCAGCGGCGGCGCACCACTTCCTGGAGCGGATCCGCGACAACGCGCGCCTCGTGCACCGCGAGGGGCGCGATGCGCTGATCCCGGTGATCCTCGACGGCGAGAACGCATGGGAATACTACGAACGCAACGGCCGTCCGTTCCTGAAGACCCTGTACGAGCTGATCTCGCGCGAGCCGGGCATGTCCGCGGTGACGGTGAGCGAGGCGCTGGAGCGGCTCCCCGCGGCTGAAATCCCGCGCATCCACCCCGGCTCCTGGATCCACGCGAACTTCGAGGTATGGATCGGATACGAGGAGGACAACCTTGCCTGGGAGTACCTGCTCGAGGCGCGCGAAACGTACGACCGCGTAACGCAGAGCGCCGAAGGCGGGCATTTGACCGAAGAGCAGAAGAGGCTTGCCTACCAGGAGCTGCTCATCGCCGAGGGCAGCGACTGGTGCTGGTGGTACGGGCCGCACCATCACACGGAGAACCGCGCTGAGTTCGACCAGCTCTTCCGCAGCCACCTGGCGCAGGTTTACCGCGCGTTGGGCAAGACGCCGCCGGCCGCGCTGTCGCGCCCGATTGCGCGTGTGGCGGCGGCCGCCTGGCTGCAGCTGCCGTGCGGTTTCATCGAGCCGGCGGTGGATGGCGAGGTCTCTTCCTACTTCGAATGGCTGGGTGCGGGCGTGTACCGTCCGGACCACCGGCAGGGCGCGATGCATGGCCGGCCTGCGCTGCTTCAGGAACTGCGCTTCGGCAGCGACGGCAGCCGTCTTTTCGTGCGCGCCGACATGGACCCATCGAACGCCGGCGCCATGGCGGGGCTGGAACTCAGGCTCAGCGTGCGTGCGGCGGATGCGGAAACGGAGTTCCGGTTTGCCCTGGAACGCGGAGGCGCTCATCTGGCGTCGATGACGGGCCGCGGCACGCGCCATGCGCTGCCGCACGTTTCTTGCGCCTGTCAGCGGATCTTCGAGTGCTCGGTGGACCTGGCGGGCATCGACGCCTCGCCGGCGGCGCCAGTCGAAATCCAGGTGTCCCTCTGGCGCGAGGGGCTGCCACTAGAGGCCACCCCGCCGCATGGATGGATAGAATTCGTCCCGGGCGAACCCGCCGAATGGGAGTGAGTCCTACTTGTTCCGGTAGGCCGAGTACTTGTTCAGCAGGCTGATCAGCTCCTGCGCCGCGGGAGGGACGTTGCGCTCGCCACGCAACACGCCCTTGCGGTCGGCGCCCGCGCCGTAAAGGGCCTCATCCACGCTCTTGTCGTCGCGCATCGTCGTGCCCTGGAGCGTCAGCCCTCCGAAGATGCCGCGCGAGCGGGACCACGAAAGGATCTCGGCTCGCATGGTGGCGTCAGTCTGGGCGCTGGTGGAGCGGCCCACCGGGCCGGCCGCGCCGGTGGCGTCGGCGCCAATCGTGAACTTGCTCGAAAGCAGCCGTTCCATGCCGGACTGGTTCATCACCAGCATCACGATATCCACCTCCGCGCCGCCGATCTGCAGGCCGAACGTGCCGCCCTCGAGGCGCACCCCCACAGGCGCCGTCCACCCCTGCCCGTCGGGCTTGCGGCAGCTGGCGAAGCCGCGTCCGTACTTGCCCCCGAAGATGAAGCCGGCCTTCTTGGCGCCAGGGATGATGATGGCGCACTGCGCCTTTGCGAACAGGTCCTGCGGGATGGCCTTGTCCTCGATGGCCATGATCTCCTGCAACACCGTTGCCGCAGCCTTCAGCCGCTCGTTTTCCGCCTTGCCGGCCCATGCCGCCAGGCTGAGACACGCGATCAGGGGGATCAGTTTCCGCATGCTTGCTCCAGTCCCCTCAATGATAGCGCCCCGCAGCACGTCGCCGCGCTGCGGGGTGAATTCGCCGGACAGGAAATGGGCCCCTGGAACGTGTATCGCAGGCCCATCTCGATGCGGCGGTTCCCGCCGTCGGTGGTGCCTTCCAGCCCGAAGGCGGTGCCGTTGACGCGCGACTCAGGGATGCCATAGTTGCGCGTGTTCGAGCTGTTGTAGAACTCGCACCGGTACTGGAGCGTGTTCGACTCGCTGATGTGGATGTTCTTCACGACGGCGATGTCGAGGTTGTTGATGCCGTCGGCGCGCAGGATGTTGCGGCCGGCATTGCCGGTGGGATTGGCCGCCGTCACCTGCGAGAACAGCGTCCGTCCGCCAGCCTGGAGAATCTCGCGCAGCGTCATGCGCGACAGATCCAGCGTTGTGGCCAGGTTGGGCCTGATGGCGTTGCCCACCAGAGCGTCGATGCCTGACAGGCGGAAGCCCGGGTCGGCGCGCCAGTTGTAGCTGTCCTGCGGTACTGCTACCTCTCCGGAAACAGACGGGATGGAGATCTCGATGGCCAGGTCGATGAACGTGCTCCACGGGTAATGCGCAGCCATCGTGAAGTTGTTCGACAGGCGCTTTTCGAGGCTGGCCTGCAACGAGTGATAGATCGAGTTGGCGGCGTTGGCGCGCAACCGGCGCACGCCCTGATCGGCGAACAGCCGCTGCCCCCCCTGCGACTCGGGAACGGTCGGGTTGCCGTCCAGCGTCTGGAACAGCGCCGTGCCCTTGGTGGCGACGAAGCCCGCGGTGGCGGTCCAGTCCCGGGCCACTTCGCGCTGCACCTGGAAGGAAAACTGCTATGCCAGCGGCGCGCGGAAATCATTCGCAGCCAGAGTGCGCGGCGCCTGCAGCGGATCCGGCGGCGGCGGAATCACGCCCTGGAAGCCCGGCGAATAGACGTATTGGAAGCTGCCCGGCGTGCGCGCCGGCAGGTTGTTGACCTGCGTGAAGGGGAACGCGCTGAAGATGTTCAGGTAGATGTTGTTGAAGACCAGGTCGTACGTGCGCGAGTAGCCGCCGCATAGCACGGTGCGGTCTGTCAGCCGGTAATTGAAGCCGAACCGAGGCACCCAATTGTTCTTGTCGCGCGGCGGCACCTGCGTGAACAGGAACCGCGGATCGTTGTTGTTGGCCGCCACCACGCGCCTGTCGATGTCGGCCAGCCACTGCGCTGGATCGCCGGGCGTCTCATAGCGGAGCCCGTAGGGGAGCGTCAGCCGCCGGTTCACGCGCCACTCGTCCTGCGCGTAGAAGAAGTAGTCGTAGTAACGGTAGGCCTGCCAGCGGGGCACGCCGGGCAGGAACGTGTTGATCGAGGCGGTTTGTGCGACACCATCCACGAAGTCCTGCAGAGTGTTGTAGGCCAGTCGCCCGCGGATGGTCGTGTTGAACTCCTGGATCTGGTCCTGACGGCGGAAATCAAACCCCATCTTTATGGTGTGGGCCCCTTCAGGATGGAGAAGTTGTCCGCGATCTGGTCATTGTTCAGGATCTGCGCCTGCGGGAGGTTCAGCGCCAGGCCGAACGCCGTGCGCGAGGCGGCGGCGTTGCGCAGAATCGCCTGGCCTTCCGCCGTGGGCGCAGCGCCGATGGCCGTGCCGCTCGCAAACCGCCGGTCCGTCCAGCGCAGCAGCGACCTGAAGAAGAACGTGAGGTCCTTCACAACCGGGCCGCCCAGAGTGCCTGCAAACTGGTTCTCCACCCGCCGCGGCGCGCGCGGGAAGTTCCTCTTGTCCAGATTGCTGCGTGCGTTCAGCTTGTTGCCGTTGTAGAACCAGTAGGCCGAGCCGTGAAATTCGTTCGTCCCGCCCTTGGTGACGATGGTGACCACCGAGCCGGCGGCGCGCCGGGGCGGGTCGAATCAACGCTATCCGCGCCTCTGTGAGGAACCGTTCCCAAGCGCTCTGAGAAAGTCCCGGAGCCCGAACGCCTCGACGCCCGGCGCCAGACTTCCCCGGACGGAGTCAGCCCGATCGTCGGGATACACGATGGCGCGGCGCACGGGCGTCCCTTTCCCGAAGGCCCGGGCCAGCGCCTGAAGAGGTCCCGCCATCGCCGGATGGAGCGTCCGGGTGGTCTTGCACTCGATGAGCCAGTAGGCGCCGTCGCTTCCCCGGCAGAGGAAGTCCACCTCGAGACCCTGGTAATCGCGAAAAAAGTAAAGCTCCTTTCGCATCCCGAGGTTCGCTTGGTGCTTGAGAATCTCGGCAGCCACCATGCCCTCGAAGAGCACGCCCAGAAATGGCGACCGGTTCAGTTCCGGCTGGCTGCGAATCCCCAGCAGATGACAGGCGAGGCCGGAGTCGAAAACGTAGATCTTGGGAGATTTCAGCAGACGCTTGCCGAGGTTCTCGAAGAAGGGAGGCACAATCGCGATCTGTCCGGTGATCTCCAGCACATCCAGCCACTGGTTGATGGTCGGAACCGAGACGCCGAGAGGAGCGGCCAGGTCGGTCCGGTTCAGCACTTGCCCGTGACGGCTCGCCACCAGCGCGAGAAACCGTCTGAACGTCGCGACGTCCCGGACATTGAGAATCGAACGTACATCACGCTCCAGATAGGTTTGCAGGTACGAGCTGAACCACAGGTCCCGGGCGGAATGCCGGCTGATCGCTTCCGGGAAGCCTCCCGTCAGAATATTGACGCGATCCGTCTCCGAGACGCTCAGAGGCAGCAGCTGAAGTATGGCAGCCCGGCCAGCCATGGACTCCGACACTCCCTGCATCAGTGGCGCTTCTTGAGAGCCCGTAAGAAGCCACCGTCCGTGTGAGCCTGGGGACGCGTCGATCCGGGACCGGATGTAGGAGAACAGCTCCGGTGCGTTCTGAATCTCGTCCAGCATTGCCGGCAACCGCAGCCGGTCGAGCAACCCGCGAGGATCGGACCGGGCGCGGGCGAGGATGTCGGGGTCCTCCAGCAGAAGGCAGCTGGCGCGGGGAAACATCCGCCGCAGGAGGGTCGTCTTGCCGCTTCGGCGCGGGCGGGTGACAAGGGCAGCCGGGAAATTCCTCGCTGCCTTCCGGATCACCGGCTGGATCGCCCGGGGAATGAATCGCATGTGAAAATTCCAAAGCGACACTTTGGAATTTTCAAGGCACTCGCGGCGCCGCCAAGTGGATCAGCGGGCTTGCGCAGCAGCCGCGGCGCGGCCGGCCGTGCGGCCCGTGCGGATGCAGTCCGGTACGCCGATTCCCTCGTAGGCATTCCCGGCGATATGCAGTCCCGGATGATGGGCCGCCAGCGAGCGGATCTCGGCCACCCGCGCCGCGTGCCCCACCTCGTATTGCGCCATGGCACGGCGCCAGCGGCGGAGGTGGGCGAAACGCGGCTCGGCGTCCCACCCGAGCAGCCGCTTCAACTCGGCGCGCACCGCGCGGATCAATTCCTCATCGCTCTGCTCCAGCGCCGCTTCCCTGCCCGCGCCTCCAAGGAAGCAGCGCAGCACGACATGCGTGTCAGGGACGCGATACGGAAACTTGGCGCCCACGAATGTGCAGGCCACCAGCATTCCGCGTTCCCTCGCCGGCACCAGGAAGCCGAAGCCCGGGGGGATGGGGCCGCAGTCCTCGCGCCGGTAGCCGAGCGCGAGCGTAATGGAAGACGTATAGGCGATCCCTTCCAGACGCTCTGCCAGCCGCGCGTCCACCTCGCGCAACAGCGCGCCCGCCTGCCAGGCAGGACAGGCGAAGATCACTTGCTCCGCCTCCAGCGCGTCGGCACCCAGATGAATCCGATATGTGCCGCCTTCGCGCGTCACCCGCCCGGCGCGGGCTTGAACGACGCGGCAGCGGGGGCGGACGCGCTTCTCCAGTTCCCCGGTCAATTGCGCCAGGCCGTTCCGCAGCGTGCGGAACAGCGGCGCCGGGGCGCCCTGCGCAGAGCGGGCGGCGCGCCGCGCGGCCAGCACGCCTCGCGTCAGGCTGCCGTAACGCCGTTCCAGTTCGACGAACCGCGCCAACACGCTCTCCACGCTCAGGCGGTCCGCGCTGCCGCCATAAACGCCTGCCAGCAGCGGTTCGGCAAGATAATCCACCGCCTCACGGCCGTAGTGATCCTCGATGAACTCCGCCACGCTGCGGTCACCCGTCGAGCATCCCGGACGCCGCAGGATCTCCAGGCCCATGCGGATCTTCGTGCCCCAGCCCAGCAGAGGGCTCATGGCCAGAGGAAGGACCTTCGTGGGCACCATCATCATCAGCCCGTCGGGCAGCGGCACCAGCCGCCCGCCCCGCACCACCCAGGTGACGCGCTGCTCATCCAGCGAGCTGATCAGATCGCCGCCGAGACCCAGTTCCCGCGCCAGCTCTTCGCCCGCTGGCTTGGCCGAGAGGAAGCTGTCCGGTCCGCCCTCGAGAACGCAGCCTTCCACCACCTCGGTCTGAATCACGCCGCCCAGCGATGGCTGCTCCTCGATCAGCACAGCCTCGCGGCCCGCCTGCGCCAACTCGTATGCGGCCGACAGCCCTGTGATGCCGCCGCCGATGATCGCAGTCCGCACTTTAGGGGCGGTACTCCCGCACGATTTGCACCACCGCCTTCACGTTCTCCACCGGCGTCTCCGGCAGGATGCCGTGACCAAGGTTGAAAATATGGCCGGGCCGGGTGCCGGCACGCTTCAGGATCTCGATCACCTTGGCCTTCAGTTCCGGCAGCGGGGCGAACAGCGCTGCCGGGTCGAGGTTGCCCTGGATGGCGGCGCGGTAATTGATGTCCATCCAGGCCTGATCGATGTTCAGGCGCCAGTCGACGCCCATCACGTCGCCCCCGGCGGCGTGCAGCTCTTTGAAGTAGCCTGCGCAGCCGGTGCCGAAGTGGATCACCGGCACGCCGGTGGCGCGGATGCGCTCGATGAGCGCCCGCGAATAGGGCTGCACGTAGCGCACGTAGTCGTCCGAAGCCAGCGCGCCCACCCAGGAATCGAACACCTGGATGGCGCGCGCGCCCGCCGCCACCTGCAGGATGGCGAACGGCGCCAGCACGTCCACCAATTTCCCCATCAGCCGCCGCCACAAGGTCTCGTCGCGGTACATCAGCGTCTTGGTGGTCAGGAAATGGCGCGAGGAGCCGCCCTCGATCATGTAGCTGGCCAGCGTGAAGGGCGCGCCGACGAAGCCGATCACCGGCACCTTGCCGCCCAGCGCCGCATTCACCATCTTGATGGCCTCTCCGACGTAGCCCGACTCGTCCGTGTTGGTGGTCGACAGCGTGTCCACATCATGAGAGGTGCGCACCGGGTTGTCGATCACTGGCCCTTCACCGGCGACGAACTTCAGGTGCAGCCCCATCGGCTCGACGGGCAGCAGCAGGTCGGCAAAGATGATGGCAGCGTCGACGTCGAGAATCTCCACCGGCTGCAGCGTCACCTGGGCGGCCAGGTCGGGCCGCTTGCACATCTCCAGAATCGAATGGCGGGCGCGGATGGCCCGGTACTCCTTCATGTATCGACCAGCCTGCCGCATGAACCAGACCGGCCGGCAGTCGGTCGGCCGGCGGCGGCAGGCATCCAGGAAACGGCTGCTTATGGGAGGTACGCGCATGGGTTCTCCGATCTGTCTTCGCAGAGGAAGACCTGGAAGTCTTTCGGCTTGTGGCGGGCGGCCCACTCCCGCCCGAGAACAAAACTGGGCTTGGTCCACGCTTCGCTGTCCAGGGTCCTGGGTGCGAGCACGGACGCAAGCAGCATGCCCTGCACGGGATACCCGGTGCGGGGATCCATGATATGGCTGTAGGTCCTCCCTCCGGCGGTGAAAAAGCGTTCGCTCGAACCGGAGGTGGACATCGACATGTTCTTCAGATAAAACTCCGCGGCATTGCCCGCACCGCGCCGGGGATCCGGGATGGTGACGCGCCAGCCGCGCGGCTCCGACGGCGGCGCTCCCAGTCCATAAATGCTCGACCGTCCCGCCGAGATCAGAGCGCTCCTGACGCCCCGTTCGCGCAGGATCTCCGCCATCCGGTCCACGGCGTAGCCCTTGCCGATGCCGCCCGGGTCGATCTCCACCGGCGCGGTGAAGCGCACCGTTCGCGCCCGCGCATCCAGCTCGATCTTCCGCCAGCCGATCCGCCCGAGCGCCGTACGGATCTCCGCCCGGTGTGGCACGCGCCCCTCCCCCTGGTAGAACCCCCAGAGTTTCATCAGCGGGCCCACCGTGATGTCGAACGCGCCCTCACTTTGCCGGCTGTACTCCAGGCACCGCGCCAGCAGGTCGAAAAGCTCCTGCGAGACCTGCACCGGACGCCGGGGCGCCTCGCGGTTCACCAGGCTCCACTCCGAGTCCTGCCGGTAGTTCGACAACATCCGGTCCAGCCGCCGCACCTCCTCGTAGGTCTCCTCAATGGCAGAGTCAACGGCGTAACGGTCCTCCCCGTATGCCACCACCGTGTAGGTGGTGCCCATCGCATCGAAAGAACGCTCCAGCCGCACCAGGTCTCCCGGCGAGGAGGCAAGCGCCGCCGCCGAAAGGCATAGCGCGAGTGCGCAGGGCGCGGACAACGCCGCGAAACAACGGGCAACTCTTTGTGATGTCGAGAGATCCACAGGGGCTGTTCCGGCGAGCCTCGGGCGGACGCGCCTGATTTTAGCCTACAACCCGCGCCCTCGCCGGATCAATGAAAGTTCGCATTTTCTTTCCGCGCCGCCCGCCTACTCGCGGGGGCGCCCGCGGCGGAGCCGCCGCCGCAGCCTTCCGAGGGGCTCACCCGGGGCAAGTTCCGCCGCAGGCCGGAACCGCAGCTCAGGCATTCGGAACAAATCCATGCGCTGCATCAGATTACGACGTAAGTAGTGCCGGGCTGCGTCCAGTCCTTCCAAGGCCGCCTCCTGTTCGGCGGCGCTGCCGGTGAGGACCACCAGCACGTCGGCGCGGCGCATATCGGGGCTGACGATCACGTCAGCCACCTCAACGCCCTGCACGCGGGGGTCATCCACCTCGAACCGCACCAGTTCGGAAAGCTCCTCGCGCATAGCTTCCGCCACGCGGCGGCTTCGCAGTTCATCCATGGGTCACTCCAGCCAGTCCACGGTGGCAGAGACCAGGGCGGGGCCCAGGAAGCCGGCCGCAGCCTGTTCGGCGGCCTCCAGCACCTTGGCGGCGTTTTCGCGCGAGGCGGACACGGTCACCGCGGCGATGACGGAGCGGTTCAGCAGGTTCTGGTCGTCGATCTCCGCCACGGCCACGTTGAAGCCGTTGCGGAGCCGGTCCTTGAGGCCGCGCACCCAGTGCCGCTTGTCCTTCAGGGAGCGGGCCTCGGCCAGCTCGAGCTCGAGCGTGAGCACGCCGACCGCTGCCATGCCGCGCCTCCGCGCATCAGACGCCCAGGTCCGGCGCCATTTTCTCCTTCGCGAACGCTTCGATAATGTCGCCCGGCTTGATGTCCTGGAAGTTGGCCAGCGCCATGCCGCAGTCCTGTCCCTGCCGCACTTCGCTGGCGTCGTTCTTGAACCGCTTCAGGGATTCAATGCGCCCGGTGTAGACGACGATGTTGTCGCGCAGCAGACGGACCTCGGCATCGCGCGGGATGACGCCGTCGACCACCACGCAGCCGGCCACGGTACCTACCTTGGCGATGCGGAAGATCTCTTTCACCTCGGCACGGCCGCGGTAGACCTCGCGGTAGACCGGCTCCAGCATGCCGAGCATCGCCTTGCGGATCTCGTCGGTCAGCTCGTAGATGATGGTGTGCAGGCGGATGTCCACCTTCTCCTGCTCCGCGCGCTCCGTCGCCTTGCGGTCCGGGCGGACGTTGAAGCCGATGATGATGGCGTTGGAAGCGTCGGCCAGATCGACATCGCTCTCGGTGATGGCGCCTACGCCGGTGGAGATGACGCGGATCTGGACCTTGTCGGTGGAGAGTTTCCTGAGCGTCTCCGACAGCACTTCGGCCGTGCCGCCCACGTCGGCCTTCAGGATGATGTTGAGCTCCTTGACCTCGCCCTCGCGCAGCTGCGTGTGAAGCTGTTCCAGCGAGACGCGCGTCCTGGCCTGCGCGGCCTCGCGCGCTTTGGTTTCGCGGAATTCGGCGATCTGCCGCGCCTTGGTGACGTCGGTGACCACCTGCAGCGTGTCGCCCACCTCGGGCAACGACTCGAGGCCGATGATTTCCACCGGCATCGCGGGGCCAACCTCTTTCACCTGCTGGCCCAAATCATTGTACAGCGCACGGATCTTCCCGAACACGGCGCCGCAGAGGCAATAGTCCCCGGTGCGCAGGGTTCCGTTGCGCACGATGACCGTAGCCACGGGGCCGCGCCCCTTGTCGAGCTTGGCTTCGAGCACGGTCGCCACGGCGGGCCGGTTCGGATTCGCCTTCAGCTCCTGCATGTCAGCCACCAGCAGGATCATTTCGAGCAGCAGATCGATGTTCTGCCGCTGCTTGGCGCTGACCGGCACGAACGGCGTGTCGCCGCCCCACTCTTCGGGCATCAAGCCCAGTTCGGTGAGCTGCTGCTTGACACGCTCGGGCTGCGCCTCGGGTTTGTCGATCTTGTTCACCGCGACAATGATGGGGACGCCCGCGGCGCGAGCGTGATCAATCGCCTCGCGCGTCTGCGGCATCACGCCGTCGTCAGCAGCCACCACCAGCACAACAATGTCGGTCACCTCGGCGCCGCGGGCGCGCATGCGGGTGAACGCCTCATGGCCGGGCGTGTCGATGAAGACCACCTTGCGGCCGTTCAGCTCCACCGAGTAGGCGCCGATGTGCTGTGTGATGCCGCCCGCCTCGCGGTCGACCACGTTGGTTTCGCGGATGGCGTCGAGCAGCGACGTTTTGCCGTGATCGACATGGCCCATGACAGTGACCACCGGCGGCCGCGGCTCGAGGTCGGCCGCCACTTCGGCCAGCTCGACCTCCTGCACGGCCTCTTCCTCGTAGCTCATCCGCGTGGGCCGGGCGCCGAAATCGCGGCACAGGTCTTCGGCCAGACGCATATCGAGTGGCTGGTTGATGGTGGCGAACACGCCACGCTCCACCAGCCTCTTGATGACGAGGTTGGCCTTGACGCCGAGCTTTTCGCTCAGCTCCTTGGCGGTGATGCCCTCCGAGATCGGGATGTCTTTGTCGACGACCGGCAGCGCCATGGGCTCCTGCCTGCGGCCCACGGGCTTGAGAATGCCCTCGCGTTCAAGCTCGCGCTCCCGCTGGGTGGGGCGCTTCTTGCCCGCGTCGCGCCTCGCTTCCGTGGACGGTGGCGGGGGTTCGAGCACGGGGGTCGTGGGGTGCGGTCCGCGTCCGCGCATCGGGCGGCCGCCGGGCGCCGCCTGCCCAGGTCTGCCGGGTCCGCCGGTGCGCCGCGCGCCCGGGTAGATCGGTTGCCCTGGCGTCGGCATTCCCGGCCGCGGGGACGTCGGCTGTCCGGGCACTGCGCGGGCCTGTGTCTGTCTTAATCTCTCCAGAATCTCGGGGCTTGGCGGAACCACAGGGCGGGCCACAGGCTGTCCGGCCAGAGGCCGCCCGGCTGTGGGCTGCGCTGCGCCGGGGGCAGCCGCCTGCGCTTCCGCTCCCGCTTGACGAGAGGGCGGCTTCAGCACCGGAGGCTTGGGGATGCCGGGGGCAACCACAGGTGAACGAGGAACCTCGCCGCCGGGCAGAGGCTGGCGGGGTCCAGAAAGAATCTGGCCGGGACGCGGTCCGGAGGGCCGGGGGGCCGCGGGCGGAGGCGCAATGCGCGGGGCCGCAGGAGCGGACTTGGGGGCTCCCGGTGTGGTCCTGGCCGCTGGCGGCGCGGCCGGCGCCGCCGCAGCCGGGGGCGCTTTGGGGGCCGGTGGAGCAGGGGCGGGCGCGGCAGGAACGGCTGGCGCCCCAGGCGCGCCGGGCCGCTGCCTCAAGGCCTGGCTGACCGGGGGCACGGGAATGGCCGGAGGCCTGGGGATCGGCGGTGCGGCCGTCTTCTTTTCCGCGGGCTGGGCCGGGGGCGCGACGGTTCTGGGGGGAATCGGAATGGGTGGCACGTGGGGCGTAGGCGGCGGCGCGGGCCGCGAAGGCCCCGCCCCGTGAACAGGAGGAATCGGAATTCTCGGTGCGGCCGGAGCGGCGGGCTGCGGTGGAGCGGGAGGCGCTGCCACGCTGGGAGCGGAGTGCCGCGCCACAGCGGGCGCCTCAGGCACAGGAGGAGCCGCCGGCGCCGCCGAAGTTTCAGGAGCGCTGGCGGGCGCTTCCCTGGCAATCTGCTCCGTGGGTTTGGCAGGAGCTTCAGACGCGGCGGATGGCGCCGGCGTCGGCTCGGCTGCCTCTACCGCTGCCGGAGCAGGCGTTTCGGGGGCAGGAGAGGGAGCCTGCGCCGGCGTGGACTCGCCGCGAACCTGCGCCCGAATCCGGTCGGCCACTGCGTCTTCGATCGAACTCGAATGCGTCTTCTTCTCCGTGACGCCGAGCTCGGGAAGCATTTCCAGAATGACGCCGGGCTTCACCTCCAGCTCGCGGGCGAGCTCGTTGATGCGAATCTTACTCATACCTGGCAAGCCGCCCCGTCACACAGGACGGACCTTTCCACTCCTTCCCTGCACTCGCTCCGTCACTGTCCGGCTGGTTCTTCTTCCGCTAGACCCGTGGATTTTATCGTATCAGATTCATCGGCCGGTATTTCCCCGGCAGGTGGCGCCGCAGACGCTGTTTCTTCCTCATTTGCCGTGCCGGTGATGGATGACTGGGTTGCGGCAGCGGCTTCTTCCGCAGCAGGCGTCTCGGAGGCGGTCTCCGGCCCAGCGACTTCCGTCTGCGCCGCCTCGGCCGGCGGCTCCATTCCGCCCGCCGGCTGCGGCTGGCCTTCCTGATTTTGATACCAGGTGTTGACCGCAATCCCGATTTGCTGGAGAAACTCTTCGGAAATTCCCTCGATTTCCAGCAGCTCTTCCGGCGTCATGGCGCCGAGCTTTTCCACCGATCCGATTCCGGCCGCGAGCAGCTTTTCTACCGCCTCTTCGGAAAGGCCGAAGTCGATCAGCACGCTGAGCGGCGTGCCGATGGCCATCGCCGCCATGCCGGCCTCCACCTCCCGCCGCTTCTCCTCTTCGGTCTTGATGTCGATGCGCCAGCCCAGCAGCTTCGCCGCCAGCCGCACGTTCTGCCCCTTCTTTCCGATAGCCAGGGACAGCTGCGTGTCGTCGACGATTACTTCCATGTACTTCTCGGTCGAATCCAGCAACGAAATCCGGGAAATCCGCGCCGGGCTCAGGGCGTGCGTGGCGAACTGCACCGGATCGTCGCTGTACTCGATGATGTCGATCTTTTCGCCGCGCAGCTCGCGGATGATGGACTGCACGCGCATGCCCTTCATGCCCACGCAGGCGCCCACGCAGTCAACGTCCCGGTCCCGGCTGAGCACGGCGATCTTTGTCCTTTCGCCGGCCTCGCGCGCGCAAGCGCGGATCACCACCGTGCCGTCGTAGATCTCCGGCACCTCCTGCTCGAAAAGCCGCATTACCAGCTCGGGGGCGGCACGAGAGACAATGACGCCGGCATTCTTGCCCGTCTTTTCGACGCTCTTGATCACGCACCGCACGCGCTCGCCGATGCTGAAGCTCTCCAGCCGGCTCTGTTCCTTCTTCGGCAGCCGGGCCTCGGCCTTGCCGATCTCCACCACGATGTCCGGTCCCTCGATCCGCTTCACCGTGCAGTTGACCAGCTCGCCCACGCGGCCGGAAAACTCCGCGCAAATGTTGTCCCTCTCCGCCTCCCGCACTTTCTGAAGGATCACCTGCTTGGCCGTCTGCGCCGAGATGCGGCCCAGAGCCTCGGTCGGCTTCGGAACCCTTACCTGGGCTCCCACCTCGGCCTCCGCATCCAGCTTCCGCGCGTCCGACAGCGAGATCTCCAGCGCCGGATCCGACACCTTCTCGACCACCGTTTTCAGGGCGTACAGCACAATATTGCCCGTGCGCTCGTCGATGTCGGCGGCCAGCTCCTCGCCGCCCTTGAACTGCTTCCGGGCGGCCACCAGCATGGCGTCCTTCACCGCGTCCAGCACGACCTGCGGGTCAATGCCTTTCTCCTTGCTCAGGATCTCGATCGACTCTCTGATGGATGCCAAGCGTTCTGCTCCTCTCGCTCCGCATTCTCGAGCGAACCTCGCGGTTCACCACTCGAACTTCAAATTCGCCTTTTCGATGATTTCCATCCGGGCACGGATGGTCTTGCCGTCAGCGGCGTGAAGGATCACGGAGTCTTCCTCCACACCCTCGAGAACGCCTTCCCAGCGGCGCTGCCCTTCGACGGGTTCTTTCAATTGCAGACGCGCCTTCTGGCCCAGGCACTGCCGGAAATGCGACGGCCGCAGCAGCCGCCTCTCGACTCCGGGCGTGCTGACCTCCAGTTGATAGCTCTCGCCCGGCACCACGTCCTCGGCGTCCAGCACAGCGCCGACCTGCTGCGAGATCCGCTCGCAGTCCTCCAGAGTGGCGCCGCCCGGCTTCTCGATGTAGATGCGCAGAACCCGGCGCCGCCCGCCGCCCGCCATCTCCACGTCCCACACAGACAGCCCTTCCCGCCGCGCGGCGCGCTCGGCGATCTCCGCGACCCTCTGGATCACGCTGTCTCGTGTGGCGGATGGCATCGGCACTTTCGACTTCCGCGGACTCGCCACAAAGGCGGCCGCTTCGCTGAAGCCCTGCTCCAACAAAAAAGTGGGCTTTCGCCCACCAGCAGGGTTCAACGCTTCCAGTATACACCACTGCCCCCTTGCACTTCCGGTGCGCGGGCCCAAGAATAGGGGCGGGAAAGTACCCCGCTACAGGGAGGCGTTCCATGAGAAAGCTCGCCTATGCCGCCGTGATCGCCGGCAGCTTCGTCATTCTCTTCGCCGTTGGGCAGGCGTGGCGTCTCAAGCCCGAGACGCAGACCATCCGCATCCTTCACAAGGGCGACCTCGCCGTGCTGGCCGCGCCCTCCGGCGAAGAGGTCTGGCTCGCCCGTCGGAAGGAGGATTGTTATCCGGTTCAGGCCGCCATGGCCGAGCGCAACCAGGACTATCTGAAAGCTTGCGCCGACAACCAGACGGCTTTCCCCGTCCCGGCCGGCACGCGCGTGAAGATCCTGGCCGAGTCGGTCAGCCGCCGGCAGGTCCAGATCCTCGAGGGGCCGCTCGAAGGCCGCACTGGCTGGGTGGAGCACGAGTTCCTTCAGTCCGAGCCGCGCACCCGGCGGTAGTCTTCAACGCTTCCGGTGTTGCTCGCGCAGCACGGCCGGATCGTCCATGCGCGGAGGCGGCTCCGGATCGTCGGGATCCTTGGCCTTGGCCGGGTCGAAGATCTCCGGCTCGGGCAGAATGGCTTCGAACGGCGCGAAGTCGGGGATGCTGGTGAAGCATTCGGAGAGGTCCGCCGCGGTGGCGTCGAACAGGTTCAAGGGCGGCAGCCCGAGAATCCGGAACACTGTCTTCAGAAGCGCAGGAAAGCTGGCGTTCGCGCGCGAAGCGTAGTTCTTCCGCGCGAACGGCCCGGCGACGACGAGCAGCGTGCGGTGGCTGTCGACGTGATCGACCCCTCCTTGCGCGTCATCTTCGGTGATGAAGACGGCCATGCTGCGCCACCACTTCGACTTCGAGAGATACTCCAGGATGCGCCCGAGCGCGAAGTCGTTGTCGGCCATGTAGGACGCCTGGAAGGGATAGCCGTCGCCCGGGCGCGGCCGCGCCAGGTGGTCGTTTGGAAGGTGGATGTAGATGAAGCGCGGCAGCTCCTTGCCTGGCTTGACGTACAATTCCTCGATCTCGCGGATGAAGGCGTCGGCGCGGTACTGGTCCGGGATGTTGGTGTTGTACTGCGGGTAACTCCGCGAGGTGTTCTCCCACAGCGGGCGCGGCATCGGGACATTGGTCAGGAACCGCGCGCCGGTGGGCATCTGCCCGGGTTCTTCCACCACGCCCGCCAGTTCGAAGCCTTCGCCGAAATTGCGGAAGGAAATCCCGTGGCGTTCCAGGTGGTGCCAGAGCGCGCCGGCTTCCAATTGTTCCTCCGGGTGCAGGCTGGAATTGCTCTGCGCGAATTGCAGGCGCCCCGGGGCGGGGGTCGGGAATCGAAAGTCTTTCTGCCCGCCATAGGCGGCCATCAGGGAGGACTCCGTCCATGCGTTTGGATAGGAGCCGACGAGCCAGTGGTGTCCGTCAACGCTCACCTCGCTGTCGGCGTAGAAATTGTCGCTGAAGGCGTAACGCTGCGCGAGAGCGTGGTGGTTGGGCGTGATGTTGTAGAACTGCTTCTCGAGGCGCGTGCGGAGCGAATCCTTGTCGAGCTGCACCCAGCCGCGGCGGCCGAAGCGCGCCAGCTCGGGCGCGGCGCGCAGCGGTCCCGCCACGTCCTGCGTGACGTCTCCCAGCACTTCGTCGAAGGTGCGGTTCTCCTTGACGATCAGCACCACGTGCCGCAACTCCACCGGCAGCGGGCGCGGCTCTTCGGCCACGGGCAGGAATCCGTTGTTGGCCATCACCGCTTGGGTATGGAAGGCCATCATCCGGTTGAGCGGAGGCTCGTAGACGCTCAACAGTCCCTGCCGCAACTCGCCCTGGAAGCTTCGCTCCAGCGGCGCTGTGCGAGTGGCGTTGGGCCCGGTGCCAAGGCCCTTGGCGCTGGCCACAAAGATCCGCCCGCGATCCACCGCCACCGCCGTGGGGAACCAACCAGCCGGAAGGTGGCCCGCCAGCCGGTGGGTGGCAAGGTCGATCACGCCTATGGCGTTGATCCCCGCCTCGGCCACCAGAAGCCGTCCGTTGGTCAGGTCCAGCGCCAGTCCCACGGGAAGAATCCCGCGCCACGCCTCGAGCTTCGGGATTCGGAGCTCGATCGTCGTCCGTACCATCAGCGATAGGGCGTCGATCACCGTCACCGTGTCCTGATTGCCGTTGCTGACGTAAATGGCGCCCGCGGTGGCGGCGAGGCCCGAAGGGCTCGCGCCGCCGAGACTCTCCGGCCCGAAGGGCTTTCCCGTGCGGATGAAGCGGAGCACGCGGGGCGCGCGGGGATCAGCGACATCGATCACACAGAGCGAGTTCGACTCCTCCACGTTCGGGTCGCCCAGCCCGGGCACGTTCACCGGACCGCGTGCCGTTTCCCGGCGCACGCCCGTTTCGGCCTCGCGCGAGGGGAATCCGAAAGCAGGGAAGGGAAGACCTGTCTCGCGTGCGTTCTCTTTGTCCGCACCGGGCACGGGCTTGTACTCAAACATGCCGATGTTGGTCACGTACAGGCGCCTCGCGTCCGGCGAGAGAGCCGCCTTGAACGGCAGACGCCCGGTGCGCACGCTGGCCAGCATCCGGCCGGAGCGTGCATCGAAGACGGCCACGCGGAAGTTGGCCTGATCCACCACGTACAGGATGCGCCGCTGCGCGTCATAAGCGAGGTCGCCGGAGTAGCTGTCCCGCCACGGCCCCTGGTTCAACTCCAGCACGCGGTACACTTGTCCGCCCGGCAGGCCGATCTCGCGCACACGCCCGGAGTTGCCCTCGCTGGCGAACAGCCTGCGGTTGCCGGAGAACGCCAGGCCCATGAACACGCTGCGCCAGTCGTCCTCGGGGCTCGATGCCTCCTCATCTTTGGGCTTGGTGCGCAGCTCCCGCGCGCGCCACGGCTCGTCCGACATGTCGAGCACAGTGAGCGAATAGCGGTTCGGGCCGCCATTGGCGGTCACCGCCAGCTTGCCGTCCGGGCTCACGGCCAGGCCGAATGCCCCTGGCCCGGTGTTGAACTGCCGGCCCAGCGGCGTCACCATGCGCCCGCCGGGCAGGATCGTCTCCGCGCCCGGCCTTCGCGCTGCGGTTCGCGTTCCGGCCGGTGGACGGAAGTCGGCCGCCGCCAGGGCGGCGAACAATAGAATGGGCCACGGAGCCCGCCAATTCCAGCTCACTTCTGTTACTCTTTCAAAGCGGGATTCCCGAATGCAACGACGGCAATTTCTCTCGCTTCCTGGAGCGGCACTCATGGACAGCTTCGCCCAGAACCCGGACGCGCCCCGCGCCCCTCGTTTCTTCGTCCTCGAGCAATATTACCTGCGGAACGGCAGCCAGCCCGGCCGCGTTCTCGCGTTTCTCGAAAAAGGCGCTTTGGCGGCGCGCCGCAGGCTCGGCTTGCCCGCGCCCGCCGCCGTGTTGGAGGCCCTGGTGGCGGCGCACATGCCGCAGGTGGCCTGCGTCACGCCTTACGATTCTCTCGATCAGTGGATGCAGGCGCGTGCGCGGCTCACCACCGACGAGGACTTCCGAACCGCGCTCGCCGCCATAGAGGCAGGCGAGGAGTCGCCCTACGAGGAATATTCCGAGACGCTTGTCGAGGCGGCACCCTACAGCCCTCCGTTGCCCGCCGCGCTGCCCGCTTTGCCGCAGCCGCGTGTGTTCGAGCTGCGCCTCTACCACTCGCCCACCGAGCGGCAATTGAAGGCATTGCACGAGCGCTTCGCAGGTCCGGAGATCCCCATCTTCCGCCGCTCGGGCATCCACCCGTTGCTTTACGGCTCGACGCTCGCCGGCGCGCACAAGCCGAACCTCGTCTATCTGACGCCGTTCGACTCCCTCGCCGCGCGTGAGAAAGCCTGGGCGGCATTCGGCGCGGATCCGGAATGGGTGAAGGTGCGCGCGGAGTCCATCGCCCGGCACGGGCAGATCAGCAGCGTCATCCAGATCGCCCTGTACCGCGCCGCCCCTTGGTCGCCGCTGCGTTGAGCCCGCCCGCCTTAGCCCGGCAGCAGCTTGCTGATGTCGTTGTAGAGGACGAAGACCACCACCATCATCAGGAACACGAAGCCGAGCTTGAAGACGGCTTCCTTGAAGCTCAGGCTCAGGTCCCGGCGGATCAGCATCTCGATCAGCAACAGCAGGATGACGCCGCCGTCGAGGATCGGGATCGGCAGCAGGTTGAAGATGGCGAGGTTCAGGCTCACCGTGGCCATCAGGTTGATGAAGGCTGGCGCGCCCTCCCGCGCCGCTTCGCCGGAAAGCTGCGCGATGCGGATGGGCCCCTCCAGCGAGCGCGCCGAGGAGCGGCGCTCCAGGATGGATTGCAGGAACTGGAAGATCAGCGTCGCGCCCCGTGCGTTCTGCTTCAGCGATTCGCGCACCGCCTCCGCCGGGCCGAGCCTGACGAAGGTGACCCGCGGCGCCAGCTCCACGCCGATCATCCACCTCGGCCCGCCGCCGCCCTGATCTGAAAGCGTCGGCTGCAACAGCACCGTGTGCTCGCGTCCGTCCCGCGAATAAGTCAGCTCCACGGGCTTGCCCTCGCACTCCCGCAGGACGTCGTGAATCTTGTACACCGTGTGGATGGACTGCCTGTTGATCTTCAACAGCAGATCGCCGCGGCGCAGTCCCTTGCGCTCGGCGTCCAGGCCCGGCACCAGCCCGCCCACTTCGATCTGCGTCCGCTCGGACCAGCCGGCATAACCCACGCCTGTGGCCGGATCCAGCTCCGGCATCACCGCCAGGGAGATCTTCTCTTCACCTCTCTGGATCACGACGGGAAGCGGTCTGCCCGCGCTCACCACCTCGCGCATCACCACTTCTTCCCATGTGGGATTGGTGCGGTTTTCCAGCTGTACGATCACGTCGCCGTCCCGCAGCCCGGACTTGGCCGCGGGCGTGCCCGGCTTCACGTAACCGATCACTGCTGGTCCGCCGGCGCTCGCCACCTTCGGGTAGCGCACCATGTACAGCCCGCTGAGCAGGGCCACTGCCAGCACGATGTTCATGGCCGGCCCGGCCAGCACCACAATCAACCGCTGCCAGCGCGGCTTCGAAGTGAACCCCGCCGGGTCGGGCTCGTCATTGGGCTGCTCGCCCGCCATGCGGACGTAGCCGCCGAACGGGATCCATGCAATGCGGTACTCGGTCTCCCCGCGGCGGAAGGCGATCAGCTTCGGCCCGAAGCCGATGCTGAAGGTCGAAACGCGAATGCCGAAGAAGCGGGCTGCCCAAAAGTGGCCCAGCTCGTGGATGACGATCATCACCCCGATCAGCACCAGCAGCCACCAGATGTTGTGAAGAAGAACCATGCTTGCCGTTCCTGTCCCGGGCTTCAGGCCATCACGCGGGCGCCCGCCCTTTCCCGCGCGATTTTGCCGGCCGCCTCGCGAGACTGCCGGTCGATGTCGAGCAACTCCTCCACGCTGGCGGCCTGCCTTGAGGGAACCCGAGCCAGCGTCTCCTCCACGACTTCGGCGATTGCGGGGAAAGAGATTTCATTCCGCAGAAACGCCTCTACGGCTACCTCATCGGCAGCATTCAGAGTGCATCCGGCCGAATTGCCCGCCCTCTGTGCCTCATAGGCCATCCGCAGCAGCGGAAACCGACCCAGATCCGGCGGGTGGAACTCCCAAGTGCGCGCCTGTCCCCAGTCCAGCCGGGGCACCGGCGCGTCCCACCTCTCCGGCCACGTGAGCGCATACTGGATCGGCATCCTCATGTCGGTGGCGCAAACCTGCGCGATCACGCTGCCGTCGTTGAACTCGACCATCGCATGCACCGTCGATTGCGGATGCACCACCACTTCCACCTGGTCCGGCTCCAGCCCGAACAGCCAGCAGGCCTCGATCACCTCGAAGCCCTTGTTCATCAGCGTGGCCGAATCGATCGTGATCCGCGGGCCCATCTTCCAGGTTGGATGATTCAGGGCTTGCTCCGGCGTCACTTGCGCCAGCTCTTCTTTCGGCGTCGCGCGGAACGGTCCGCCTGACGCTGTCAGAATCAGCTTCCGCACGTCGCTGCGCGCGCCGGCGCGAAAACACTGGTGCGCTCCATTGTGTTCGCTATCAATCGGGATCAGCTCCGCGCCGTGCAGCCGCACGGCGTCCATCACCAGCCGCCCGCCCGCAACCAGGGTTTCCTTGTTGGCCAGCCCCACGCGCTTGCCCGCGCACACCGCTTCGTAGGTCGCCTCCAGCCCCGCGATGCCCACGATGGCGGACACCACCACATGCGCCTCCGCTGCCGTGGCCGCCCGCACATACGCGGCCGGACCCGCCAGCAGCTCCGTGCGTGTTCCGCCCCGAGCCTTCAGCTCGCTTTGAAGCCTTGCCAGCGCCTCCTCGTCGGCGACCACCGCCACTTCTGGATGGAACTCGATGATTTGCCCCGCCAGCGCTTCCACGTTGCGCCCAGCCACCAGAGCGAAAACGCCAAAATACCCGTCATTACGGCGGATCACATCCAGCGTGCTCCGGCCAATGCTGCCGGTCGAACCCAGAAGCGTCACTCGCTGCATAGCCGCGCGTCCGCCATCATAACACCCGGTGTCACTGTCTGTTCTGATGATTTCACAAATGTCACCAGAAGGAAAACGCGATGCGATCCCTGTGGGGCGCTTCTGCCGGGGGAACGGACAGCCTGTGCCTACTCTCTGTCTTCGCCTTGTCTTTGTGAGGTGTGTGACCCAGAGGGCGCCGGGGAGGAGAATGCTTCAGGGGTCTTTTTTGAGGTTAGTCTCGCTTTGGTGGGAGTTGCCTCCCCGGCTTACTTCCAATCTTAGAATACCGAATTCCAAATTGCAAGCACTTTTTTCTATTTTTTGGAGGCGGGGGTCACTTCGATCCCGGCGATCCGCTCCAATACCTTGATAGTACTGCAGATATCCTCGTCTGCGTAGCCCTCCGCCATCGCCGCCCGGAACATCTGCTGCGTGAGGGCGGTCAGGGGCAGCGGAACCTGCATCTCAGCCCCGGTCTCCAGCATGAGGCCAATGTCCTTGTGCATCCAACGCACAGAAAAATTGGTGGAAAAGTCGCGCCGGAAGACGAAGGGCGCCTTGAACGAGGCGATGCCGCTCTTCGCCGCCGAGTTGTCCAGGATGTCGAGCATCAGCGCCGGGTCCACGCCCGCCTTGGCTGCCAGCACCATGCCCTCGTTGAACGCCTGTAACATATTCGAAAGAATCAGGTTCTGGGAGAGCTTGGCGTGCAGTCCCATACCAGGCCCGCCGCAGTAGTAGAACCGCTTCCCCATGATCTCCATGTAGGGCTTCAATTTTTCATAGACCTCTTGGTCCCCGCCCACCATGAACGTCAGGGTGGCGTTCTCCGCTCCAGGCTTCGATCCCGTCACGGGGGCATCCAGGAAATCCGCGCCCATGGCCCGAAACGCCTGGTAGGCCCGGCGCGCATAGGAGGGCGCCACGGTGCTGCAATCCGCCACGGCTGCGCCCGGCTGGATGCCCTCGATCAATCCGTTCGCCCCCAGCGTCACTTGCTCGCTCATGGCTGTGTCGCCAACACACAAGAAGACCGCTTCAGAGCGTTCAGCGACCTCCCTCGGGGACGCGCACGCCGTGCCTTTCCCTTCGCGGGCCAACTGCTCCGCCTTCGCGGCCGTGTGCGACCACAACGCCACCTCGTGTCCGGCGGCCAGCAAGCGCCGCGCCATCGGATAGCCCATGATGCCGAGTCCCAGGAATCCCAAGCGTGCCATTCGAAACCTCCGGAGAAACCGCCGCCACCGGCGCGCGGAATCCTTGATTGTATGTCCTAGGGCCGCTGTGCGACAATCGCGGCTTCAAGGCCATGTCCGCCCCTCCCCGCATCCTCGTCGCCAAGCGCGTCTTTCCCGAAGCTGTGGAATTGCTGCGCCGCGGTTTCGATGTCGACTACAACGATACGGACCGCGTTCTGCCCGCGGAAGAGTTGCTGCAACGCGCCCGAGGCGCTGCGGCTGTGGTCAGCCAGCTCACAGACCGCCTTGGGGCGGACGTGATCGCGCAACTCGATGGTGTGCGCGTCATCGCCAACGTCGCCGTCGGCTACGACAACATCGACGTGGCGGCCGCCACCGCGCGCGGAATCGCCGTCACCAACACGCCCGGCGTGCTGACGGAGACTACCGCGGATTTCGCCTTCGCCCTGCTGATGGCTGCCGCGCGGCGCATTCCCGAGGCTCATGCGTTCGTGCACTCCGGCCAGTGGCGGACGTGGATCATCGACCTGCTGGCCGGCCAGGACGTCCACGGCGCCACGCTCGGCATCTTCGGCCTCGGCCGCATCGGCGCCGCCGTGGCCCGCCGCGGCCGCGGCTTCGGCATGCGCATCCTCTACTGCGACGATCAGCCCGCGCCGCCCGAACTCGAGCGCGAGCTCGAGGCGCGCCGCGTCTCGAAGGAAGACCTGCTGCGCGAGTCCGATTTCGTCAGCCTGCACGTGCCGCTCACGCCCGCCACGCGCCACCTGATCGGCGCCGCCGAGCTCGCGCGGATGAAGCCCACGGCGATCCTCGTCAACACGGCGCGCGGCCCGGTGGTCGACGAGAACGCCCTGGCCGAGGCGCTGGAGAAGCGCGCCATCTGGGCAGCCGGGCTCGACGTGTTCGAGCAGGAGCCCGGCGTGCATCCGAAGCTGCTCGAGCTGCCCAACGTCGTGCTGGCGCCGCACATCGCCAGCGCCAGCTTCGCCACGCGCCGCCGCATGTCCGTGATGGCGGCGGAAAACGCCATCGCCGCGCTCTCCGGGCGCCGTCCGCCGAACCTCGTCAACCCGGACGTGTGGCGCTGACACTCTCCGAAGGAGGCACGATTTGCAACGACGCCAGTTTCTTTCCGCGCTTGCCGCCGCTTCCGCCGCATCCTCCGCGGCGGAACCGAAACGGCTCATCGTCCACGCCGACGATGCCGGCATGTGCCACTCGGCCAACACCGCCACCATCGAGGCGATGGAGAAGGGCGTGGTCAGCTCCGCCTCCGTGATGATGCCCTGCCCGTGGGTGCAGGAGTTCACCGAATGGGCGCGCGTCCGCCCGGAGATGGACATCGGGCTGCACCTGACGCTCACCAGCGAGTGGCGCCATTACCGGTGGCGTCCCGTCGCCCCGTGGGACAAGGTCCGCGGGCTCATCGACAAGGAAGGCTACCTGTGGCGCGACGTCCGTTCGGTGGCCACGAATGCCACGCCGGCGGAGATCGAAACCGAGCTGCGCGCGCAGATCGAGCGCGCCCGCCAGTACGGCGTCCGCTTCACGCACTTCGATTCGCACATGGGCACGCTCTTCGCGCGCCCGGACTACTTCGAAATCTACACGAAGCTCGCCGAGGAATACGGCGTGCCCTGCATGTTGCCGCGGGCCAATGAAGCCAACGCCGCTGACCTGAAGGGCTATCCCATCACGCCGGAGATGCTCCGCGAGAAGGAGCGCCAGGGCTACAGGATGCTCGACCGCCTCATCACCGGCGTTCCCGGACGCACGCCCGCCGAGCGGCGCGAAAGCTACCTCAAGCTCATCGCGAGCCTGCAACCCGGCGTCACCAAGCTCATCATCCATTTGGCGAAGGACGATCCCGAGATCCGCGCTGTCACCGGCAACTGGGAGCAGCGCTGGGGCGACTTCCTGCTCTGGACTAGCGACGACGCGCGGCGGGCCCTGGAAAAATACAACGTGGAACTTTACACCTACCGCCGCCTTGCCGGATCATAAGATCCATGCGGCGGCGTGAATTCCTGGCTGCGGTTCCCGCGGCGGTATCGGCTGCGGCGCCGGCGCCCGAAGCCAATCTCGGGGTCGACCTGTTCAGCCTTCGTTCGCAGAAGCGCACGGCCTTCGAGCACTTGGACTACTGCGCGAAGTTCGGCGCGCGCACGGTGCACTTCTCCGAGATCCGCTTCCTCGGCTCGCTCGACGACGGGCACATGCGCGAGGTGGGCGAGCACGCCCGCCGCCTCGGTATCGCGCTCGAGATCGGCATGCGGTCGATCTGCCCCTCATCCACGGCCTTTGACAAGAACGCCGGAACCGCCGGGGAGCAGCTATTGCGGGTGATGCGCGCCGCCCGGATCGCCGGCTCGCGGATAGTGCGCGCCTTCCTTGGCACCTTCAACGACCGCCGCACGCCGGGCGGCATCGAGGCGCGCATCCACGACACCGTGCAGGTCCTTCGCAACGTCCGTTCGCGGGCCCTCGACATGGGCATCCGGATCGCGGTGGAAAACCACGCCGGCGACATGCAGTCGCGCGAGCTGAAGTCGTTGATCGAAGCCGCTGGCCCCGATTTCGTCGGCGCCTGCTATGACTCCGGCAACCCGTGCTGGGTGCTGGAAGATCCGCACGCTGCGCTGGAAACGCTGGCGCCCTACATCCTCACGTCCCACATTCGCGACTCTTACCTCTGGAACGACGCCGAGGGCACGCAGGTCAACTGGACGCGCATGGGCGAGGGCAACGTCGACATCGGGCGGCTCCTGAAGCGCTTCCTCGAACTGTGCCCCGGCAAGGCGATGTCGCTCGAAGTGATTGTCATGGGGCCGCGTCCCTACCCCTGGCGCAAGCCGGATTTCTGGCAGGGCTACGAGAACGTCCGCGCCGCCGACTTCGCCCGTTTCCTCGATATCTCCGCCCGTGGCACGCCGCCTCTGCCCCGCCCGCCCGTCGCCAAGGAGCGCGCGGCGGAAGTCGAGCGGGAGGATTTCGAAGCATCCATACGCTGGACACGAAGCTTCCTGGGCCTCGGAAGCGTCTAACGCCTTGTGAAACGGATCTGGCTGGGCTTGTCGCTTCTGGGAATTGGGATGGTTTCTTCCGCCGCAGGGCAGTCGCTGGTGCGCGAGGTGCGCGGCGCGGTGGCGCGCGAGGATTTCGACGCCGCGCGGCGCGCGCTCGACGGGGCGCGCGGCGCTGGCGCGGTGACGCCGCAGTGGCTGGAAGCCTACAGCTGGCTGGCGCGCGGTTACCTGAATGCGAAACGCTACGGCGAAGCCGAGCGCGAAGCGGCCGCGACGCGCGGCATGGCTCTCGAACTGCTCCGGTCGCGCAAGCTCGACGACGAGCGCGCGCTCCCCATCGCGTTGGGGGCTGCCATCGAGGTGCAGGCGCAAGTGCTGGCGGCTCGCGGGCAGAGATCCGAAGCCGTGGCGTTTCTCGAAGAGGAGCTGCGGCGGTGGCAGGGCACGAGCATTGTCACCCGGCTGCGCAAAAACCTGAACCTGATCTCGCTGGTGGGCAAGCCTGCTCCGGAGCTGGTTGTGGACGAGTCGCTGGGCGCTCCTGCGCCGCCCCTCGGGAGCCTGCGCGGCAAGCGCGTGCTGCTCTTCTTCTGGGCCCACTGGTGCGGCGACTGCAAGTCGATGGTCCCCGCCCTCGAGCGCCTCGCGCGCGAGCAGCCCGGGCTGGAGCTGATCGCACCCACCCAGCCCTACGGCTATGTCGCGGGCGGCGAGGAGGCGCCGCGCGCCGAGGAGATCCGCTATATCGAGCAGGTCCGCCAGAAGCACTACGCGCAGGTGCCGCGCATGAGGTTCCCGGTGAGCGAGCGGAACTTCGTCACCTGGGGCGCGTCCACCACGCCCACGCTGGCGCTCATCGATGAACAGGGCGTGGTGCGGATGTACCATCCCGGCAAGATGAGCTATGAGGAGCTGAGCGCCGCGCTCGCCCGCTGAGCCGACTCATTCGCCTTCGCGCGGCTGCGCCTGCGGTTCGCCGAGCGTGCCTGTCTCGTTCAGCACCACGATGTCGACTCGGCGGTTGCGGGCGCGGCCCTCCTCGGTGTCGTTGCCGGCGATGGGCGCCGTGTCGGCATAACCGGCGATGGCCAGCCGCTCGCGCGGGATGCCGAAGCGCGTGGCGAAAAGTTCCAGCATAGCGATGCCCCGTGCCGCCGACAGCTCCCAGTTGCTGCGGAAGCGCGAGTTGTGGATCGGCGTCGAATCGGTGTGGCCCTCCAGCCGGACGGGGTTCGGAATACGGCTGAGCTCCGCGGCGATGCTCTCGATCACCGGCACCGCCTGCGGCTGGATGGCGTCTCCGCCCGGGGGGAAGAAGCTCGCTTCCTTCAGACTGATGACCAGCCCTCGCCGCTCCATACGGACCTCGACCTTGCCCTTGTGAATCTCATCCTTCAGCTTGTCCTGCAACTCCCTCAGCGATGGCAGCAGCTCGATGGTTCCGTTGGGATCAGGCGGCGCCGGGGGCAGGAACTCCGGCATCTGCGCCCGCGGCTTGGGCGGGGGCGGGTTCTTCAACAACCTGGCCAGCACATGCGTGAGCCGTCCTTCTTCCATCGCCTCGCGGAACGCCTGCGAGATGCGCGCCGCCTGCGCGCGGTCCATTTGCGAGTGCGAATACAGCATGACGAAGAAAGCGAACAGCAGCGTGATGAAATCGGCATAGGAGACCAGCCACCGCTCGTGGTTCGCGTGTTCATGTTTCGTCTTGCGCGGCATGGCTCCACCTTCACGCGGCTGCCCTCGCGCCACCCTTCGCCTCCGGCTGGTCCCGGGCCGCCTTCTCCACGTAGGCTTCCAGCTTGGCGCGGATCATCTTCGGGTTCATCCCCTCGACGATGCCGCACACGCCTTCGAGGATCAGCTCCTCGCGCAGCCGCCGTTGCGCGGCGCGCGCCTTGATCTTGTGCGCGGCGGGCAGGAACAGCAGGTTCGCCGAGCCGACGCCGTAAATGGTGGCCACGAATGCGGCGGCGATGCCCTTGCCCACCTTGTCCATATCTTTCAGGTCTCCCATCACGATGATCAGCCCGAGCACCGCCCCGATGATGCCGATGGTCGGCGCGAAGCCGCCTGCCGACTCGAACACCCTCGCCTCGCTCTCCGCCCGGTGCTCAGAGGCTTCCATGGCCAGCCCCATGATGCCCCGGATCTCCTGCAAGTCCATGCCGTCCACCGCCAGCAGCATGCTCTTGTGCAGGAACGGGTCCTCCACCGCCATCACGTCCTGCTCCAGCGAGACGATGCCCTGCTTGCGCGCCATCTGCGAGAAGCCCACCAGACGGTCGATCAGCTCGGCCTTGTCGTCGGGCGCCTCGAACAGCAGGTCCCGCGCTCCCGCGAACGCGGCCCGCACCAGCGGCAGCGGGTTGGCCACCAGCGTCGCGCCCAGGCAGCCGCCGAAGACGATCAGCGCCGCCGATTCCCCCAGTACATCGCCCGCCTTGCCGCCCTCCAGCAGATAGCCGCCGAGGATCCCGGCCACCGCCACCGCCAGTCCTCCCACAGTCCCCAGATCCAACCGCCTGCGTTTCCGCGTGGCTGCCATGCCCGCTCCCCGCTTTTACTCCTGGCTCTCCTCAACCGCCCCCGCCACCACCGGCTTTCCCGCCACCCGGCGTTTGTACTCCACCACTCTCTCGGCCACCTCCTCGGCGCGCTCCCGCACGCGCACCTTCTCGCCCGTCGTGAGCGTCACCACCGTGTCCGGCGTCGCGTCGATGAACGCGATCAGCTCCCCGTTCACATAAAACGGCGTCTCGTTGATGCGCGTCAGCCGGATCATGCCGCGCCCCGCTCCCTGGGCTCTTTCGCCTTATCGGAAACGCGCGGCCAACCTTGAATCCAAATCCCGCCCCGCAGCCAGCCTCAGATCTTCAGGAACAGCTTGCGCCGCCACATCCAGTACAGCAACAGCCAATAACAGGCCAGGATGGCTGCCCCCTCCAGCAGAGGCTCGTAGGCCAGGCCCAGCACGCGGAAGAGCCCCGCGCCCAGGTGGATGCGGAAACTCGAACGGAAAAAGTCCTCGAACAGGTGAGCCATCAGATAGGCCGCGATCGAGTTCATTCCCACAACAACCAGCGGGAACGCCCACCGCCGCCAGCCCCGCACGTCCAGCACCCAAGCCAGCCCGGCCAGAATCGCGAAGCACATCCCGCCGCTGAACAGCGTCCACGCCGGCGTCCAGATCCGCTTCACCACCGGGCAGATCCCCGCTGCGTGCAGCAGCAGGCCCGACGCAACGCCCGCCAGGGCCGCCGCCAGGAACTTCGCCAGCGGCACGCGCGGCGCGCTCTCCCGGAACCAGCGGCCCGCCGCCAGGCCGAGAATCATGGTTCCGAGAGTTGGAACAAAGCTCAACGTCAAGTATCCGCCGCGGTTGGCCACAAACGGCTCCGGGCGCGGAAACAGGTTCAGGAACCACTGGTCGAAGGCCGCGCCCAGGTTGCTGTTCTTGTTCCAGTGCGCCAGCAAGCCCGTGTAGTGGTGCGGCCAGCCCGGCGGCACGCCCACGCGTGCGAAGTCGAAGCCCGCTCCCGGCGGCGGATACAGCGCCCACGCCAGCCAGTAGCCGGACAGGATGGCTCCGAAGGCGATCCACTGCGTGCGCGGCCTCGCAAAGCCCAGCAGGAACAGGAACGGATAGCTCAGCCCGATCTGCGTCAGCGTGTCTTCAAAGGTAAAGTTCGTCTGCGGGCTGTGCGTCGAGCGCAGGAATATGCCCAGGGCGATCAGCACGAACGACCGCCACAGGGCGTGGCCGAACATCGCCGGAAAGCGCGCCCCGCGGGCCATCCGGCTGGCGATCGAATACGGCAGCGCCGCGCCCACCAGGAACGAGAAGCCCGGCTGGATCAGATCGTGGAGCGAACAGCCCGCCCACGGCACATGCGTCTGGTGATAAGCGAGGAAGCCCCAGAACGCATTGCCCGGCAGCGCGCGAGCCACCTCGGCCAGGCGCAGCACTTCGGCCATCATCAGGATCATCACCAGGCCGCGGAAGGCATCGAGCGAGACATTTCGGGCCGGAGGCGCGGACGGTTCCATGCGCTCCATCATAGTGCGCGCTGCCGCCACGATTCTTCATGGCGTGCGAGACCTTCTCCCGCCCGGCGCGTCTGAATCCTCGGATGCCGGGAAGCCCGGAGATGGACGGGACGAGCCAATCCGGCCAGGGGTCACAGCAGCGTTCCGAAGCCGCGGCGCCCGGAGAAGAGGTACAGTTGCCATGAAAATCCTCGGTAAGCATGTATGGTCTACAGGCGCGGCCTTGCTCGCCGCGCTGGCGCTGGCGGCTGCGCAGGCAGTGGCGCAGCCAGTCTTTGTCTGGAGCGAACAGCCGCAGGAACTGGCGATGCAGCCGCCCGCGCCGCCGGCTCCGCCCGAGCCTCCGGACACAATGATCTTTTTCCAGACGGGCGGCACCTACCTGGGCGTCGGAGTCAAGGAGATCAACGCCGAGCGCGCAAGAGCGTTGAAGCTCAAAGAGGAGCACGGCGTGGAGATCACCACCGTCGAGCCCGGCAGCCCGGCCGAGAAGGCCGGCCTGAAGCCGGGCGACGTCGTGCTGGAATACAACGGGCAGCGCGTGGAAGGCACGCAGCAGTTCGTGCGCTTCGTGCGGGAAACGCCCGCGGGCCGCACCGTGCGCCTGACTGTATTCCGCGAAGGCGCCACTCAGACGATTACCGCCACCATTGCCGAACGCAAGGGCCGCGCGTTCAATTTCCCGTCGCCGAAAATGGGCGAGGACATTGGAGTCCGGATCCGGAAGGAGCTGGAAGGGCTGCGCGACGTTCCCCGCGTGACGATGAGCTGGCGGGCCGGCGTGCTGGGCATTGAAGGCGAGGCGCTACGCGGATCGCAGCTCGGCGAGTTTTTCGGGGTCAAGGAAGGCGTCCTGGTCCGCAGCGTGATGAAGGACACTCCGGCGGAGAAGGCCGGCCTGATGGCGGGCGACGTCATCGTGAAGGTCGACGACCGCGCCGTGGATGAGCCGCGCGACATCACCGCCGCGCTGCGCTCTGCCCGCGATGCTTCCAAGAAAACATTTCCGGTGGTGATTGTTCGCGACAAGAAGGAGACAACCGTGCAGGTGACGCTCGACGAGCCGTCCGGCGGACGCGCTCCGGCTGCTCCGAAGGCCCGCCGGGTGAGAGCGCCCGAAGGCAAGTTTTGACTGCAGCTTCCGAAGCCCTTCAACCTCCTGTGCTGACAGGCCCGGCGTGCCTCCCTCGCCGGGCCTCCTTTTTGTTCGCGCCGTTCAGCGAAGCTTCGTCCGCGCCAGCCGCAGGCTGTTGGCCACCACCGAAACCGAACTGAGGCTCATGGCGGCGGCCGCCAGCACCGGGCTCAAATGGCCGACAGCAGCCGCCGGGATCATGATCACGTTGTAGAAGAACGCCCAGAACAGGTTCTGCCGCATCACCCGCACCGCGCGGCGCGCCAGGCGCAACGCGAGCGGCACAATGCGCAGCTCGGGCCGCACCAGCGTGGCGTCGCTTGCGGCTGCGGCCGCGTCAGTTCCTGTCGCCAGGGCGATGCCCGCCGTGGCCGCGGCCAGCGCCGGGGCGTCGTTGATGCCGTCGCCCGCCATCGCGGCGCGCCTCCCCTCGCTCTTGAGCCTTTCGATATACGCGAGCTTGCCTTCGGGCAGGACGCCGGCCTCCACTTCTTCGATCCCCGCCTCCCTCGCAATGGCGAGCGCCGCCGCTTCTCCGTCTCCGGTCAGCATGGCCACGCGCATTCCGGCGGCGCGCAGCTCCGCTACAGTCTCTCGCGCGCCCGCCCGCAGCCGGTCGGCCAGCAAGAACACGCCCGCGAACGCGCCGTCGATGGCCAGCCACAGCTCCGTCTCTCCGGCGGTGCGCTCTCCGGCGGCCGGCAGCTCGATGCCACTGCCTACCAGCAAGTCCCGTCTTCCGATCAGCACATGGCGGCCTTCCACCGTGCCTTCGGCCCCTTGACCGGGAATGGCGCGGAATCCTTCCACCGGCGGGATGGGTTGGGGCGCGTGCCGGACCACAGCGCGCGCCAGCGGATGCTCGCTGGCCTGTTCCACGGCAGCGGCCAGCTGCAGGGCCTGGTCCGGGTTCACGTCCGGGGCCGGACGGAACGCCCGCACCTCGGGGCGCCCTTCCGTCAGGGTTCCCGTCTTGTCGAACACCACCATGTCGATCCGCGCCAGCCGCTCCAGCGCCTCGCCGTGGCGGAACAGGATGCCCGCCTGCGCCGCGCGTCCCGTCGCCGCCAGCACCGCCGCCGGCACCGCCAGCCCCATCGCGCACGGGCAGGCGACGATCAGCACCGCCACCGCCGCCGGAAACGACCCCGAGACCACCCACGTCAAGGCCGCAATCGCCACCACCGCCGGCACGAAGACCGCCGACACCCGGTCCGCCAGCCGCTGAATCGGCGCCTTCGAGGCCTGCGCGTCGCGCAGCAGCCGCAGGATGCGCTCCAGTTCCGTCTCCCCGCCCACCGCCACCGCCCGGTACACCAGCCTCCCTTCCACATTCAGCGTGCCGCCGGTGACGCGCGCCCCCGGCTTCTTCTCCACGGGCAGCGGCTCGCCAGTCAGCATTGACTCGTCCACGCTCGACTCGCCCTCCACCACCACTCCGTCCGCCGCCAGCCGCTCGCCCGGCTTCGCCACAATCAGATCGCCGGCGTGCAGCTCCGCCACCGGGATCTCCGCCTCGCTCCCGTTGCGCAACACGCGCGCCGTCTCCGGCTCGAGCCGCGCCAGCGCCGAGAGCGCTTCCGAGGTCTTCCGCCTCGCCCGCGCCTCCAGCGCGTTGCCCGTCAGCACGAACGCGATGATGAACAGCACGGACTCGAAGTACGGCTCGTGCGGCGATGCCAGCGAGTAAAGAAACGCAGAGCCCGTCCCCAGAGCCACCAGCGTGTTCATGTCCGCCGTGCCGTGGCGCAGCGCCGCCCAGGCTTTCGTGTAGAAGCGCCGCCCCGCCCATCCCATCGCCAGCAGGCACAGCGCGGTCAGCAGGGCGCGCGCCGCCGGCGCGTGGTGCCACGGCATGGTCGCCATCGCCGCCGCGCCGGACGCCAGCGCCACCGCCGCGCGCAGCCGCAGCCGGCGGTACTCCCTTTCTTCTTCCTCGTCGTGGCGGCGTTGCTCCTCCGCTACGGAACGCGCCGGCGGCGGCAGTTCGGACTCGTAGCCCGAATCGTTCACCGCCTCCACCAGCTCCGCCGGGCTCACGCTCCGCGGATCGTAAACCACCGTCGCGTTGTGCAGCAGCAGGTTGACGCTCGCCGATTCCACGCCGGGCACCGATGCCAGCGATTTCTGGACATGCGCCTGGCATGCGGCGCACGTCATGCCCCGCACCGGAATCGTGATCCGCGCTGTGGGAGTCTCGCTCACTCTGCCGTGCCCATCACCTGGAAGCCGATCCGCTCCACGGCTGCCGTGATCTGCTCCCGGCTCACCCGCTCCTCGTCGATGGCGATCTCCGCCGCGCCCACTTCCGCGTGGCGCAGCTCCACGCCCTCGATCTTCCGCAGCGTGTTCGAAAGCCGCGTGACGCACCCGCCGCAGTGCATCCCGCTGATGGTCAGTTTCAGGGTTCTCGTCATGGGGAAAAGCGGCCCTCCCGTGGCCGCGCCTCTCTACAACTTTAGGATGCAGTTTGCCGCCGGAGGCGACAGGCCCGGCGCCGCGCGCCTACTCCCACTCGATCGTGCCCGGAGGCTTGTGCGTCAGGTCCAGGAACACTGCGCAGATGCCCTCTTCGGCCAGCAGCTTCACGCCCAGCTCTTCCTTGAGCTCTCCGGGCAGAGCCACGGCCCGCGCCGTCATCCCGTCCACGCTGTCAACCGGGCGCAGGACTACGGAATCCGGCCGCTCCGGCGTTCCCAGAGGAACCAGGATCACCGGGAACTGCCACACCTCGCAGTCGAACCCCGTGCGGCGTGCCTCCTCGCGCACGATCCAGTCCGCCCTGCACAGCCGCTCCAGGCGCGCGCGGCACAGCGCCGCCGGGCTCGTCGTCATTCTCTCTACCGGCGCGTGCGACGCCACAACCGCCACCGCGCGGTTGATCCGGCTCTCGCGGTTGATCGCCTCCGCCGCCCGCTCATGCAGCCCCGCCTTCTGCGGGTCCCCGTCGAGGATCAGCACCGGACGGTAGCTGCGCGAGTCGCCCTGCACGCCCACCGAATGCAGCGGCGCCAGCCACCCTTCCTCCAGCCGCTCCACCGGACGCGCGGCGTCCTCGCACAGGCAGCGGATCGCCAGCCCGGGGCCCGGAAACGGATGCCGCTCCAGCAGCTCCTCCGGCAGCCCCAGCTCACGCCCCAGCTCGCGCACTTCATCCTTGTACAGCGTGTGCAGCGGCTCCAAGATCCGGTTCTCCTCGATCAGCCTCTGGATGCCCGATACCCGGTTGTGGTGCGTCTTGATGACGTCCGCCTTGGCCGTGCCGCCGCTCTCGATCGTGTCAGGATAGATCGTCCCCTGTCCCAGAATCCACTCGCTTTCCAGATAATGCCCCGAGGCAAGGATCTGCTCCTGCACCTCGACGAACATCTCCCCGATGATGCGCCGCTTCTGTTCCGGATCGCGCACGCCTTCCAGCGCCGCCAGGAACCGCTCCCGCGCGTCCTCCACGGCAAAGATGCCGCGGCCGAGCGAGTCAAAAACATTCCGCACGAATTCTGTTTCGCCCGCCCGCATCAGGCCCGTGTCTACATAAAGCGCCCGCACCCGCTCCTCGCCCAGCGCCCGCAGGCAAAGCGTGAACGCCACCGTCGAATCCACCCCGCCGGAGACGAAGAAGAACACGTTGCGCCCGGCGGCTGTGCGCCGGATCTCCTCCTGGATCCGCTCCGATTGCCGCCGCGGGTCCCAGTCCACTGCGCAGCCGCACACGCGGAACAGGAAGTTCGCAAGGATTTGCTCCCCGTTTGCCGTGTGAACTACCTCCGGGTGGAACTGAAGCCCGTAAATGCGCCGCGCCTCGTCGCCCATCGCCGCCACGGCACAGGTCTCCGTCGATCCCAGTACGGCGAATCCCGGCGGCACCTGCGTCACCGAGTCCCGGTGGCTCATCCAGATCTGCTGCCTCCCCTCGGCGCCTTCAAACAAGGGAGACCTTCCAGACGTCTCGAGCCACGCCAGCCCGTATTCGCCCTTCTCGCCCCGTTGCACCTCGCCGCCAAGATGCCACGCAATCGTCTGATGCCCGTAGCACAGCCCCAGCACCGGGCAACCCAGCGCGAAAATGCCCGGGTCCACCTGCGGCGCCCCCGGCTCATACGCGCTCGCCGGTCCGCCCGAGATCACAATACCGCGCACGCCGCGCAGTTCCTCCGCCCGGGTCTCGCTCGGACGGATCTCGCTATAAACGCCCAGTTCGCGGATCTTGCGGGCGATCAGGTGGCAGTATTGGCCGCCTGTGTCGAGGACGGCCACCTGGGCCATTTGCGGCGTTTCAGAAGGCTGGCTCAATCGCGGCGGAACCTCTTGTCTGCCTGCACCATCTGCTTCTTCTGAAGATCCAGCAGCGCCTGCGCCTTCGGCAGCGCCTCCACCGACTTCTGCACTGCCGGGTCGATCTCGACGGCGTACTTCAGGCTTTCATCCAGCCCGGCCGAGGTCACCAGCGCCTCTCGTTTCAATTGCTGCTTGATCCAGTCGTTGTTCTCGGCGAATTCGGCTTCGGTGAACTGGTAGCTGTTCTTCAGAAGGAACGAATGGAAATCCTCGAGCATCGCCTGGTCGGGCGACCAATCTCGGCCCAGACGGACGTCACGCCCCGCGAAATACTTCGGAATGTACTCGCGGAAAGCCGCCTTGCGCAGCAGGTCGAACTGGAACCGGTTGTACTTCAGCGTGAACTTCTCGTCGGGCTGAATGCCGTTGCCGCCGTAGACCGGGCGGCCCGAGTCGGTCATCTTCACGTCGAGGGTGTCCTTCGGGCCTTCCTTGCGGTTGTAATAGTACTCGTAGAAAGACCCGCTGCCGTAATCGCGCTGGATCAGCCGTCCGCTCGGCGTGTAATACTTGGCCGTCGTCAGCGCCAGCCCCGTGTTCTCCGACAGCGGAAACACCGTCTGCACCAGCCCCTTGCCGAACGTGTTGTCGCCGAACACCCAGCCGCGGTCGTGGTCCTGCAACGCGCCGGCGACGATCTCCGCTGCCGATGCCGAATAGCGGTCCACCAGCACCACAATCGGATAGTTGCCCGCGGTTCCCCCGTTGGTCGCTATATAGGGGCGCTCCGGCGAGGTGCGCCCGCGGTGGCTCACCACCACCTGGCCCTTCTTCAGGAACCGCCCGGCCACCGCCACGCCCTCGCTCAGCAGTCCGCCCGGGTTGCTGCGAAGATCGAGAACCAGCCCCTTCACGTTCGATTCGCCCAGCCGGCGGAACGCCGCCTCCAACTCCTCGGACGTGTTCTCGTTGAACATCTCGATGTCGATATAGGCGATACCCGGCTTCAGCCAGAAGGCCGCCTGCACGCTGTAGCGCGGGATCTCTCCGCGGATGAGCTGGAACGTCAGCGGCTTGTCAGCGCCTTCGCGGCCGATCACTACCGTCACGGGAGTGCCCTTCGGCCCCTTCAAGAGGTCAGCCACTTCCTTGCTCGACATGCCTTCGGTCCGCTTGCCATCCACCTCCAGGATCACGTCGCCCGGACGGATACCTGCCTTGTAGGCCGGTGAGCCCGTGAACGGCGCCACCACCACGATGCGGCTGTCCTTGGGCTGGATGGTCATCCCCACGCCGTAGTACTTGCCGCGCTGCTCCTCGCGCATCTCCTGGAAGTCGCGCGGGTCGAAGAAGCTCGAGTGTGGATCGAGCGTGCGGAGCATGCCCGGAATTGCGCCCTTGTAAATGCTTGTGTCCGGATTGGTCCGCTCGGCCGCGTTCTCCTCCACCACTCTGTAGATGGAAGTGAACTGCCTCAGGGCATACGCCAGGTCCTGCTCAGACGGCTCGGCCGACGGAGCGCGCCCGGCGGCCACCCCCGGGCCGTACCGGCCCGCTACCAGCGAGGAGACGGCGATCACCAGCAGGGAGAAAAACAGCCCTCGAAATCGGCGCATCTATATATGGTCCCCCAGACCTGCCTCAAGTATATCGCAGGGATGCCTGCACTTCTTTGGACGGAATCGGGCCGCGGACGCTTCGAAAAATCCGGGGCCGCGTGGAGAGCGCGGCCCTGGGCGGGATCTTCGCCGCCCATGACGGCGCCTGCCGCCGGGCGGTTCTTGGTAACTTCTACTGCGCCTTGCTCTTTCTCACCGCTGCGGCCGCCTCGCTCCGCACCGGCTTGCGCGGCGTCCCTGTCAGCTTGCTGTACTGCTCGGAGATCGAGAGCAGATACATCGGCTGCCGGGCGCCGCGAAGCTGATCAATGATGCGGTCCTTGTCGCTTTCCACGTGAACAGCCTTGCCGTCCGTCAGCAGGTAGAGGTCCGTGCCGGCGGCAACCTCCGAGATCCGCTTGCCCAGCTCCCTTTGCAGCGGCCTCAACACACGCCGGATCTTCTGCAGGCTAAACCCCTTGTGCCGCAGTTCCGCAATCACGCTCGCCGCCGCCACCTCCACCGTGCCGTACACGCGCCGGTGCCCCTCATGGCGCGGCGACACCACCTTCTGTTCATCCCACCACTGGAGCTGCCTCAGCGACACTCCGGCCAGCTTCGCCACCTCGGCGCTAGAGTAGATCTTCTCCCCCGGAAGAATTGCAGAGCTGCGCGATTTTGTTTTGAACATGAATGGGCCTTTCTGTTTGGAAATCCAAGTCCAAGTCTAATCAAGGGGGCAGGGAAGTCAACTCTCGAATTCTTGGGGGTCGCCGAGGGTTGCCACAAGATCTGGTGGCCTGTTGCCACAAGTGCGCCCGCCCCCGGGCTTTCCTTCCGACGCTCCCCGGGCCGTTCATTCCCCTCCGCGCACCGCCCCGCTGCGGCTCTCAGCCCCCGCCCACGAAAGTCACGATCTCCAGCGAGGCGCCAGCCTCCAGCATCGTCGAGTCCCATTCCGGCTTGCGCACCAGCCGGCGGTTCAGCTCCACGGCCACCCGCTCCGCGTCCAGCCCAAGGTGGGCCACCAAGCTCCGGATATTCAGGCCTGCTGGAATGATTCTCTCTTCCCCGTTGATTTGAACGGAGATTTTGGCGGCATCTTTCTGGTTTGACACGCTCTTTCAGGCATCATTATAGTTGAAGGTTGACTGCCGCCCCCGCGGCGTGCTGCTCCGCCACCATGCCCACATCCATCTACGAGGTCTATTTCCCGGTCCTTGCCCAGATTCTTTTGGCGGCAGGGCTCGCGGCGGCGCTCATCGCCCTCGGCGTTCTCCTCGGCAAACGTGTGCGCAACCGCGCCAAGGACACCCCGTATGAGTGCGGCATCCAGCCGGTAGGCGGCGCGCGAGAACGGTTCAGCGTGAAATTCTACCTGGTGGCGATGCTATTCATCCTCTTTGATATCGAAGCCATCTTCCTCTACCCGTGGGCGGTCGTGTACCGGGAGCTGAAGCTGTTTGCCTTCGTCGAGATGCTGATCTTCATCGCCCTGGTGCTGGCTGGGTTCTTCTTTGTCTGGAAACGCGGCGTGCTCGACTGGGCCTACGAAGAGGAACGCCAGGAAACGCGCCGGAGCTGACCCGCCATGCTGCCTGCTGATATCCTCTCTCTGCCTACGCCAGCCGCCATTGCGGCCTGGGACGGCGCCGCCATGAACGGGGGCAGTCTGGACCGCGGCGAGCTTGTGCTGTGGACCTCGCGCGAGAAGCTCCCGGCGCTGTGCCGTTTTCTCAAGGATCAGCGCCAGTTCACGCGGCTCTCCGCGGTTACCTGCATCGACCGCTTCCCGCTTGAGCCGCGCTTCGAGGTCGTCTACCTTCTGCATTCCATCCCCAACAACGAGCGGCTACGGCTGAAGGTAGCCGTGCCTTCGCAGGACGCTTCCCTGCCTAGTCTCTGCGGCGTCTGGACCGGCGCCAATTGGTATGAACGCGAGGTGTTCGACATGTTCGGCGTCCGCTTCGAAGGCCACCCCGATCTAAGGCGGATCCTGATGCCCGACTACTGGGAAGGGCATCCTCTTCGCAAAGATTTCCCCGTACACGGGCACAAATACAGCTACAAGGACGAGTAGGGCACGACCCCCGGAGGCTGAGGCAAACCGCGATGCAACCGACCGACACAGCCCTCGATCCCAGACTGGCGCAGGAGACGCCGGAGGCGCCCGGCGCGCCGCGCCGCATGGTGCTCAACATGGGGCCGCAGCACCCCTCCACCCACGGCGTGCTGCGCGTTGTGCTCGAGCTCGATGGCGAAATCGTCACTAATGCCCGGCCCGAAATCGGCTACCTCCACACCGGGATCGAAAAGCAGGCCGAGGCCCTCGGCTGGCAGCAGGTGGTCACTCTCACCGACCGGATGGACTACCTCGCCAACTTGTCCAACAATCTCGCTTACGCGCTGTCGGTCGAAAAACTTCTCGGCATCGAGATGCCGCCCAGGGCGCAGTGGATGCGCGTGCTGCTGGCGGAACTGTCGCGCATCAACAGCCACGTCGTCTGGCTCGGCACCCACGCGCTGGACCTCGGCGCCATGACCGTGTTTTTTTACTGCTTCCGCGAGCGCGAGGAACTGCTGCGGATCTTCGAAATGTTCAGCGGCCAGCGGATGATGACCAGCTACATCCGCATCGGCGGCCTCGCCCTCGAGCCGCCCCGCGGCTGGGACCGCGCCGTGCGCAACTTCATCCGCGGCTTGCCCGCCAAGGTCGATGAATACGAGGCCCTGCTCAAGGAAAACCCCATCTTCCTGAAGCGCACTCAGGGCGTCGCCGAACTCCCGTTGGAGCGCCTCCTCGACCTCGGCGTCACCGGGCCCATGATCCGCGCCGCCGGCCTCGCCTGGGACATCCGCAAGGCCGAGCCCTATTCGAGCTACGACAAGTTCGACTTTCAGGTCCCCGTCCGCCCGGAAAGCGACGTCTACGCCCGCTTCCTCGTCCGCATGGAGGAGATCCGCCAGAGCGCGCGCATCGTCGAGCAGGCGCTTGAAGGCATGCCGGAAGGCCCGTGGAAGGCCGACGCCCCCCACGCCCTGTTGCCGGACCGCGAGAAGATGAAGACCCAGATGGAGGCGCTCATTTACCATTTCAAGATTGTCACCGAAGGAATGCGCGTGCCCGCCGGCGAAGCGTACGTGCCGGTGGAGAGCCCGCGCGGGGAGATCGGTTTCTACGTGATCAGCGACGGCAGCTCGCAGCCATGGCGCGTCTTCATGCGCACGCCCAGCTTCGGCAACCTCCAGGCGCTGCCGGAACTGTTCGAGGGGCGCCTGATCGCCGACACCATCGCCGCGCTCGGCAGCATGGACTTCGTGCTCGGAGACGTGGACCGCTGAAACGCCGGGAGCAGAGACGATGACGTTTTCACCGGAACTCGAGGCCAGATTCGCGAAGATGATCGGCAACTATCCGCCGGGACGGCAGAAGGGCGCTCTGATCCCGATGCTGCTATACGCGCAGGACGAGGTGGGCGCCGTCACCGAAGAGGTGATCGAGGAAGTCGCCCGCCGGCTGAAGCTCTCGAGCGTCGAGATCGAAGAGGTTCTCGGCTATTACACGATGCTGGCGCGCGAGCCGCGTGGCAGGCACCATATCCAGATCTGCACCAACATCAGCTGCATGCTCACCGGCGGCGAGGAGCTTTTCCAGCACGCCTGCCGCAAGCTCGGCATCGGCAACCGCCAGAAGACGCCCGACGGGCAGTTCTCCCTCGAAGAGGTGGAATGCCTCGGCGCCTGTTCCTGGGCGCCCGCCATGCAGGTCAACTACGAGTTCCACTACCAGATGACGCCGGAAAAATTCGACCAGCTGATCGACAGCTTGAGGAAGTTGCAGTAGTGCAGTAGGGCAGGACCAGACAGGAGACCCATGATGACCTTGCTTGCACCCCCGCACCCGTTGGAGAAGCGGGTGCTGCTGCGCCGCTTCGACTCGCCGCGCACGGAGCCGGTCTGGATCGACGAATACCTGCGCACCGGAGGCTACGAAGCCCTCCGCAAGGCTCTCTCCACGGAGCCGGAACAGATCGTCGACGAGGTGAAGAAGTCCGCCCTTCGCGGACGCGGCGGCGCGGGCTTCCCCACTGGCATGAAGTGGAGCTTCGTCGACCGCCGCTCGCCCAAACCCAAGTACGCGGTCGTCAACGCCGACGAAGGCGAGCCTGGAACCTGCAAGGACCGCATCCTGATGGGCTACGATCCGCACCGGCTCATCGAGGGCGTGCTCATCGGCGGTCGCGCCATCGGCGCCTGCCGCGGATGGATCTACATCCGCGGCGAATACCGCGAATACATCGACATCATGGACCGCGCCATCGCCGAGGCCTACGAGCGCGGCTATCTCGGCTCGAACGTCCTCGGCTCGGGCTGGGAGTTCCACCTCTCCACCCACACCGGCGCCGGCTCCTATGAGTGCGGCGAGGAAACCGCGCTGCTCGAGTCGCTCGAAGGCAAGCGTGGAAACCCGCGCCTCAAGCCACCCTTCCCGGCCACCAGCGGCGCCTTCCAGTGCCCCACCATCCTGAACAACGTCGAGACCTTCTGCGCCGTGCCCGACATCATCCTCAACGGCGGCGACTGGTACCACTCCCTCGGCACGCCCAGGAACGGCGGAACCCGCCTGGTCTGCCTCTCCGGCCACATCGAGCGGCCCGGCGTCTACGAGGTTCCTCTTGGCATGAACCTGCTGACGATCCTCAACGAGATCGGCGGCGGTGTCTGGAAGGGCCGCAAGCTGAAGGCCGTGATCCCCGGGGGCAGCTCCTCTCCTGTGCTGAAGGCGGAGGAGTGCGACATCCCTGCCGACTACGATTCCCTCGCCAAAGCCGGCTCCATGCTCGGCTCCGGCGCTACCGTCGTGCTCGACGAGACGACCGACATGACCAAGGTGCTCGCCCGCCTCATGAAGTTTTACGCGCATGAAAGCTGCGGCTGGTGCATCCCATGCCGCGAGGGCACCACCTGGCTCAAGAAGATCTCCACGCGCCTGGAGGAAGGCATCGGCAGCGAGCGCGACCTCGCCGCCATCGACCAGATCTCCCAGAACATGCTCGGCCGCACCTTCTGCCCGCTCGGCGACGCAGCCGCCATGCCCGCCATGGCCCTCGTCCGCAAGTTCGGCGACGAAATCATGGACAAGCTGAAGGGCGCGGGCGCTCTCGTGCCCGCCCCCGGCACGCAGCCTCTGGCCGTGCTCTGACGCAGAGGGAATGGAAATGTCGAACCTGGTGACCCTCACGATCGACGGCAAGCAGGTGACCGTCCCCGCCGGCACGCTCGTCATCGATGCCGCCAAACAGGCGGGCATCGACATCCCGGCCTTCTGTTACTACGAAGGCTTCAGCGTGCAGGCCGCCTGCCGCATGTGCCTCGTCGAAGTCGAGAAGATGCCCAAGCTCCAGCCCTCTTGCGCGCTGCCCGCCGCCGAGGGCATGGTGGTGCACACCGAGACGCCCAAGGTCGTCGAGGCACGCAAGTCCACCATCGAGTTCCTGCTCACCAACCACCCGCTCGATTGCCCTGTCTGCGACAAGGGCGGCGAGTGCGAGCTGCAGGACATGACCTTCCGCTACGGCCTCGGCGAGAGCCGCTTCCTCGAGATCAAGCACCACGCCGACGAGAAGCAGTGGAGCCCGCTGGTCTTCTACGACCCCGCGCGTTGCATCCTCTGTTACCGCTGCATCCGTGTCTGCGACGAGGGGCTCGGCGTCGCCGCCCTTGGCCTCAGCTACCGCGGCGTGTCCGCCGAGATCATTCCCAACAAGGGCGATCACCTCGAATGCGACGAATGCGGATGGTGCATTGACGTCTGCCCTGTGGGCGCGCTCACCTCCGGCGTTTACCGCTACAAGTCCCGCCCGTGGGAGATGAACTACGTCCCCGCCATCTGCACCCACTGCTCCAACGGCTGCAAGACCACTCTCAGCGTCCGCAACGGCGAAATCATCCGGGCCAACAACCGTGACCGCTCCGGCATCAACGGCGAATTCCTCTGCCTCAAGGGGCGCTTCGGCTTCGATTTCGTTCACAGCGAAGAGCGCCTGCAGTCCCCGCTCCTCCGCAAGGACGGCAAGCTCGAGCCCGCCAGTTGGGGCGACGCCCTGAAGTTCATCGCCGCCCGCGTGCGCGAAATCCTTGATCGCAATGGCAAGTGCGCCGTCATCGGCTCCACACGCACGACCAACGAGGAGAACTACTACCTCCAGAAGTTCGCGCGCCTCGGGCTGCGCACCAACAACATCGACCACCACCGCACGGGCGACCTCGTCACCCTGATCGACGCTCTCGCCGGGCGCAAGGACGCCCTCGCCACGGTCGAGGATCTTTACACCTGCGACGCCGCGCTCATCCTCGGCGCCGACCTCGCCCAGCAGCACCCGCTGCTCGCCATGCAGCTCCGCGCCAACTGGCGCCACCATCAGGCAGCCGTCTACGCCGTCACCCCCGGTCCTGTGCGCGAGGAACAGTATGCCGCCCGCAGCCTTCGCGCCGAACCCGGTTCCGAGGTGCAAAAACTTGAAGAGCTGCGCGAGGAACTGAAGTCGCGCAAGAACCTCGTCGTGCTTTACGGCGCCTCCTTGAAGGGCGACGCCGTGCGCAGCCTGGTCGCCTTCGGCGATTCGCTCGGCATCCCCGTCAAATACGTCTGCCTCGTGGACTATGTCAACTCGCGCGGCGCGCTCGACATGGGGCTGTTGCCGAACCTCGCCCCCGGCTACCGCCCGGTCGAGATCCCGGGCTTGAACCTCGACTCGATCCTCGCCGCCACGGATCTCGATCTCGTCTGGATTGCCGGCGCCAATCCGCTCGAGGGCGGCGCGCAGCTTGCCTCGCGCAACGCCTTCGTCATCGTGCACGAGCTCTTCCTCACCGAAACCGCCGCGCAGGCGGACGTTGTGCTGCCCGCCATGAGCCTCTACGAGAAGAACGGCACGGCGACCAACGTCTGCGGCCAGGTGCAGCGCACCAAGGCCGGGCCCAAAGTGATGGGTACGAAATCTGATCTCGACATCCTCGGCATCCTTGCCGCACAGCTCGGCTTCGATTTTGGGCTCCCGTCGCCTGACAAAATCTTCGAGGAGATCCGCCGCTCCGTGCCCGGCTACAACGTCCCTCTGCCGGTGCTCGCCACTGGAGGCGCCGCCCAGGCGCAGCCGCTGAATGGGCGCGTTGCCGTCGACGCGCAGCCCGGGCTGGTCCGTCCGGCCGGTGATACGCTGTTTACCTCGGGTACGCTCGGCAGATACTCGAAAAAGCTCACGCAACTGATGGAAGCGCCGGGCCGGCTGTTCCAACCGTAGTGCCATGAACTTCTACCTGCTGACGCTCGTCAAGATGGCCCTCACGGCCCTCGTGCTGCTTACCTGCTGCGCTTATGCCGTCTGGGTGGAGCGCAAGGTGCTCGCGCACATCCAGCTCCGTCCCGGTCCTTACCGCGTGGGACCGCACGGGTTGCTGCAGCCGCTGGCGGACCTGATCAAGCTGCTCACCAAGGAAGGCATCCTTCCGCCTTACGCCAATCCCTTCTTCTATCTGCTGGCGCCTTTCCTCGCCGTGGCCCTCGCGCTGTCGGCGATCGCCGTGATCCCCTTCACACCCGAATTCGAGCTGTTCGGCGTGCGCACCGCCATCGGGCTCACCGACCTGAACATCGGCATCCTCTTCCTGCTTGCCCTCAGCTCCCTCGGCGTTTACGGCATCGCCATCGGCGGCTGGGCCTCCAACAACAAGTACTCGTTGATGGGCAGCCTCCGGTCTTCTGCGCAAATGGTGAGCTATGAGCTGCCCCTCGCCATGGCCATCGTCAGCCCGCTGCTGATGGCGAACACGCTGAACCTGCGCGAAATCGTCGAGCTCCAGGGCGGCTTTTACTTTGGCTTCCTGCCGAAATGGAACCTCTTCGCCGCGCCGGTTCCCCAGGCGCTGGCCTTCCTCATCTTCCTTATCGCCGCCTTCGCCGAAACCAACCGCGTGCCCTTCGACCTGCCCGAAGCCGAAAGCGAACTCGTGGCCGGCTTCCACACCGAATACTCCTCGATGATGTTCGCCTCTTTCTTCATGGCGGAATATGCCAACATCATCACCATCTGCTGCGTGGCTACGGTCCTCTTCCTTGGCGGCTGGCATCCGCTCTGGCCTTCCGAATACGGCAGCGACCTGGTTCCCGTCGTGCTGCTCGCCGCAGCCGGTCTCATCCTGCTCTTCCACGCTGCGCAGGCGGCGCGCCGCCGCAAGTGGGACCGCTTCACATTCCCCGTCTTCGGAGTCCTGCTGCTTGGCGCCTCGCCCGTCTTCCTGATTCCGATGTTGAAGCCCGTGCTCATCCCGTTCTTCTGGTTCGTCGCCAAGGCGGGCTTCCTGGTCTTCGTCTTCATCTGGATTCGCGGAACGCTCCCGCGCTACCGCTACGACCAGCTCATGCGGTTTGCCTGGACGTTCCTCTTCCCGCTGGCAGTGGCCAATCTTCTGGTCACCAGCCTCGTGGTCGCGCTGGCGGGCTGATCGAGGGGTTGCCTTTATGGACGTCGTGCTGTTCCTGACCTTCGCCGCCATCGCCGTGGGCTGCGCGCTCAATCTTGTGTTGCAGACGCACCCTATCTCCAGCGCGCTGTCGCTGATCGGCGTGATGGGCTCGCTCGCCGTGCTCTACCTGCTGCTCGGCGGGGAGTTCCTCGCCGCCGTGCAGTTGATCGTCTACGCCGGCGCCATCATGGTGCTGTTCGTCTTCGTCATCATGCTGCTGAACGCCGGCGGCGAACGCAGTCCCTCGAAGAAGGTGCTGCGCACCGCCGTCGCGCTGCCGCTGTTGTTCACTCTGGCCGGGGTCGCCGCCTACGTCATGGCCTCTCAGGTGCCGCGGACCGAGACGGTCCGCTTCGGCGCCTACGTCGCCGGCCCCTACGAAGTCGGCAAAGCCCTCTTCACCACATGGCTGCTTCCCTTCGAGGTGACCTCCATCCTGATCCTCATTGCCATCCTCGGCGCCGTCGTCCTGGCAAGGAAGGAGATCTGATCCGTGCCCGACCTCTCGCAAGTTCTCGCCGCGCAGGTGCCGCTCTCCTGGTACCTCATCCTCAGCGTCATCCTGTTCGTCATCGGCGCCGCCGGCTTCCTCATCCGCCGAAACATCATCACCGTGTTTATGTGCATCGAGCTGATGCTCAACGCCGTCAACCTCTCCTTCATCGCTTTCAGCCACAAGCTGAAGATGGTGGATGGCCACATCTACAGCTTCTTCGTGATGGTGGTGGCCGCCGCCGAGGCCGCCGTGGGCCTCGCCATCATCCTCACGGTTTTCAAGAACCGCCAGACCCTCGAAATCGACGAAGTCTCTTCGCTGAAGCTCTGACCCGATGCAACACCTCTGGCTCATCCCCGCATTCCCCCTCGCCGGCTTCCTCGTCAATGGAATCGCCGGCCGCAGGCTGCCGAAGTCTCTCGTCAATGTCTTCGCCGCCGGCAGCGTGCTGCTCTCCTTCCTCTGGGTGCTCAAAGTTCTCTCCGGACTCCAGCCGCTCGAGGCGGCTTACACGGAGCGCTACTTCACCTGGATCCAGAGCGGCTATGTCAATGTCGGCTTCGACTTCATGGTGGACCGCCTCACTGCCGTCATGCTGCTGGTGGTCACCGGCATCGGCCTGCTCATCCACGTTTACTCCATCGGTTACATGGCTCACGAGGACGGCTACCCGCGCTTCTTCGCCTTCCTGAACCTGTTCATGTTTTTCATGCTGGTTCTGGTTCTCGCCGCCAACTACCTCGTGCTCTTCATCGGATGGGAAGGCGTCGGGCTGTGCTCCTACCTGCTGATCGGCTTCTACTACCTGAAAAAGAGCGCCACCGATGCCGGCAAGAAGGCGTTCGTGGTGAACCGCATCGGCGACCTCGGCTTCTCGCTCGGCATGTTCCTCACCATGCTGACGTTCGGCTCGCTGGACTTCGCCACCGTGTTCGGGCGAGCGCAGGCGGAAGGCGCGGCGATGAATCCGCAGACCATCACGCTCATTTGCGTGCTGCTGCTCGTCGGCGCGACGGGCAAGAGCGCGCAGGTGCCGCTCTACGTCTGGCTGCCGGACGCCATGGAGGGCCCCACGCCGGTCAGCGCCCTGATCCACGCCGCCACCATGGTGACCGCCGGCGTTTACATGGTGGCCCGCTCCGCGCCGCTCTATAACCTCTCTCCCACGGCCATGGAGATCGTGGCCATCGTCGGGCTGGTCACCGCCGTTCTGGCCGCCACCATCGGCCTCACCCAGTACGACATCAAGAAGGTCTTCGCTTACTCCACAGTCAGCCAGCTCGGCTATATGTTCCTCGGCCTCGGCGTGGGCGCCTATTCCGCCGGCGTCTACCACATCATGACCCACGCCTTCTTCAAGGCCCTGCTGTTCCTCGGCGCCGGCAGCGTCATCCACGCTCTCTCCGGCGAACAGGACCTGCGCATGATGGGCGGGCTGAGATCGAAGATCCCGGTGACGTTCACCGTGCTGCTGGCCGCTGCGGTGGCCATCGCCGGCGTGCCCCCGTTCTCCGGCTTCCACTCCAAGGACGCCATCCTGCTGGCGGCCCACGCCCACGCCCCGTGGATGTTCTGGGTCGGCGTTGTTACCGCCGCCATGACCGCCTTCTATGTCTTCCGGGCCATCTTCCTTTGCTTCTTCGGGACCTACCGCGGCGACGCTCATCCGCACGAATCGCCGCTGGTGATGACGCTCCCGCTGGGAGTCCTCGCGCTGCTCAGCCTCGCCGGCGGCTACTTCGACGTGCCCCACTACCTCGCGCCACTGCTCGGCGGAGGGCATGCGCCCCACGATGAAGCGCTCGTCGCGGCCTCGGTCGCCGCAGGGCTTGGCGGCATCTTCCTCGCCTGGCTCTTCTACGTCGCCGCTCCCAGCCTGCCGGACCGGATCGCCAATGTCTTCGGCCCGCTGTACCGGCTGATCTACAACAAGTACTTCGTGGATGAAGCCTACGACGCGCTGATCGTTCATCCGGTCCGCGACGGTTCGCGCGCGCTGCTGTGGAGCGTCGTCGACGCGCGCCTGGTCGATGGCGCCGTCAACGGCGCCGGCGCGGTGGTCCGCTCGGCGGGTTCCGCCCTGCGCCTTTGGCAGTCCGGCTACATCCGGCGCTACGCCGCGTGGGTCGTGCTCGGCTCTGCCGTGCTTGTCGCTGTCGTCGCTTTCTGGGGAGGGAACCGGTGAGCCTGCTCGATATTCTCCTGCTGATTCCCGCCGCCGGGGCGCTCATCGCCCTGGTTCTGCCCAAGGACAACCCGGGACTGATCCGCAGATTCACCCTGTTCGTCTCGATCCTCGCCTTCCTGCTCTCCCTCGGCCTGATTGGCCCTGCCGGCGCCAACGCCGGCCGCTACACCTTCGAGACCAACACCGTCTGGATCGAATACCCCGCCATCCGGTACCACGTCGGCGTTGACGGCCTCAGCCTCTGGCTCATCATCCTCTCCACGTTCCTCACGCCCATCTGCGTGCTGGTGAGCTGGAAGCACATCGAGGACCGCGTCAAGGAATTCCACGTCTTTCTGTTGTTGCTTCTGTTCGGCGTCGTCGGCGTTTTCGTCGCCCTGGACCTGTTCCTGTTCTTCGTCTTCTGGGAGGTCTCGCTCGTGCCGATGTACTTCCTCATCGGCATCTGGGGCCACGACCGCCGCATCTACGCCGCCGTCAAATTCTTCCTCTACACCATGGCCGGCTCCGCCCTCATGCTGACGGCCATGATCTGGATCTACAACCGCGCCGGCACGTTCGACCTGCCCTTGCTGCTCGATATGCTGCGCGCCGGGCAGCTTTCCTTCACTACTGCCGAGGGCTTCTGGCTCTTCCTCGCCTTCTTCATCGCCTTCGCCATCAAAGTGCCGCTCTTCCCCTTGCACACCTGGCTGCCCGACGCCCACGGCGAGGCGCCCACCGCCGGCTCGGTGATGCTGGCCAGCGTGCTGCTGAAACTGGGCACCTACGGCCTGGTCCGCGTCGCGCTGCCGCTATTCCCCGGACCTGCGCACGACAACGCTCCCTGGATCATTGCCCTTTCCATTGCGGGCATCATTTACGGAGCGCTGGTCGCCATGGTGCAGCCCAACATGAAGCGCCTGGTCGCCTACAGCTCGGTCAGCCACCTCGGCTTCGTCGTGCTCGGCATCTTCACTTTCACGCAGGTGGGTCTCGATGGCGCCGTCTACCAGATGCTGAACCACGGCATCTCCACCGGCGCGCTCTTCATCCTCGTCGGACTCCTCTACGAGCGCCGCCACTCGCTTGAAATCGCCGACTATGGCGGCGTCGGAACCGTGGCGCCCTGGCTCAGTACCGCGTTTGTGATCACATCGCTCGCCAGCGTAGGGCTGCCCCTGCTGAACAACTTTGTCGGCGAGTTCCTCGTGCTGCAAGGCGCCGCCCAGGCGAGGTTCCTTTACGCCGCGCTCGCCGGAACAGGCGTCATTCTCTCCGCCGTCTACATGCTGTGGCTGGTGCAGCGCGCCTTCTACGGTCCCACTCCGGAGGCCGTGCGCCATCACGTCGCCGACATGAACGCGCGCGAGTGGGCCCTCGTGCTGCCCCTCATCGTGATGATGGTCTGGATGGGAGTCGGCCCCCAGTCCTTCCTGCCCGCCATCACCGCGCAGAACCGCCAGGTGCTGGAACTGGTCTCAGGCAGCCCCGCTCAACAGAAATCCGCCCAGGAAGTAGCCCATGTCCGTTAGTTTCGTTCCCTCGGCGCAGGAAATCTTCCGGTTCGCGCCGGAGATCGCGCTCTCGCTCGGCGGCACGGCCATCATGATCGCCGAGTCCGGGATGAAGGATGGCAGCCGCGCGCGCCTCGCCGCTACGTCTTTCTTCACCCTGCTCGCTGCCGCCGTGCTTTCCGTTGCTGTTGCCGGCGATCCCGGCCCTGCCTTTTCCAGCCTGCTGGCCGTCGACGGCTTCTCCACCTTCTTCCGCATCCTGGTCTGCGCCGCCGGCATGTTGGTGGTTCTCATCTCCTCGAATTATCTCCGCGAACACGGCCACGATTCCGGCGAATACTACTCGCTCATCCTGTTCTCCGTCGCCGGCCAGTGCCTCATGGCCGCCTCCAACGAGCTCATCATGCTCTTCATCGGCCTGGAGTGCTCCTCCATCGCCAGCTATGTGCTTGCTGGCTACTTGCGCGACGACAAGCGCAACAATGAGGCCGCCTTGAAGTATTTCCTGCTGGGCTCGTTCGCCTCGGCCTTCTTCCTCTACGGCGTCGCCTGGCTATGGGGCGCTTCGGGCACAACGCATCTCAGCGAGCTGCGCCGCCTGCTGCTCGATCCTTCGTCCGGCGTGGGCGGAACGATGACCGCCGCCGCCACCGCTCTGCTGCTCGTCGGCCTCGCCTTCAAGGTCTCTGCCGCCCCGTTCCAGATGTGGGCGCCCGACGTCTACCAGGGCGCGCCCGCGCCCGTCGCTGCATTCCTCAGCGTTGGGCCCAAGGCAGCCGCCTTCGCCATGTTCCTCCGCATCCTGATGACAACGTTCCTGCCCATCCGCGAACGCTGGGAGCCCGTGCTCTGGGCCGTCGCCCTCGCCACCATGGTCATCGGCAACTTCGCCGCCCTCCACCAGTCCAACATCAAGCGCCTGCTCGCCTACAGTTCCATCGCCCATGCCGGGTACATCCTGGTGGCGCTCACGGCCCTGTCGGACACCGGCGCCGCCGCCGCCATGTTCTACCTTGCCGCCTACACCTTCATGAACATCGGCGCCTTCGCCGTGGTCACCTGGGTGGCAGGCCGAGAGGAGCGCCACGTGGAACTCATGGACTTCGCCGGCCTCAGCCGCCGCTCCCCCGCCATGGCTGCAGTGCTCTCCATCTTCCTGCTCTCGCTCACCGGCGTGCCCCTTACCGCGGGCTTCTTCGGCAAGTTCTACATCTTCAAGGCGGCGCTGGATTCGGACTTGGTCTGGCTCGCCGTGCTCGGCCTGCTGAACAGCGCCGTCGCCGCTTACTACTACCTGCGCATCATCGTGATGATGTACATGCACGAGCCTTCCACGGGCGCGCAGCCGCTGCCGGCGCCCGCGGCGGGCATCCGCCTGGCTCTTGCCGCCTCCGTGGCTGGAACGTTCCTGCTGGGAGTGGCGCCCTCGCTCGTTCTCGATTACGCCACCGCCAGCGCCCCCTTGCTGCGTTAATTCCGCAGATTTGCCCCACCAAATTCCCTGCTGTTTTCAAGGTGCCGGCGGGGCAACAGGACTCTGTTTATCCCCGCTTGAGGGAAGAAATTCCCCCTCGTCAAAGGATCAGCATGCAGTCGCCGTAGCTGAAAAACCGGTACCGCTGCTCCACCGCGTGCCGGTAGGCGGCCAGCATCAGCTCCTTGCCGCCGAAGGCGCACACCAGCAACAGCAGGCTCGACTTCGGCAGGTGGAAGTTCGTCAGCAGGGCGTCCACATTCCCTGCTGTTTTCAAGGTGCCGGCGGGGCAACAGGACTCTGTTTATCCCCGCTTGAGGGAAGAAATTCCCCTTCGTCAAAGAATCAGCATGCAGTCGCCGTAGCTGAAAAACCGGTACCGCTGCTCCACCGCGTGCCGGTAGGCGGCGAGCATCAGTTCCTTGCCCCCGAAGGCGCACACCAGCAACAGCAGGCTCGACTTCGGCAGGTGGAAGTTCGTCAGCAGGGCGTCCACTGCCCGGAACCTGTATCCCGGATAGATGAAAAGATCCGTCTCGCCAGCCCGCGGGGAAAATCCGCCGTTCAGCACGGCGGATTCCAGCGTCCTCGCCACTGTTGTCCCCACTGCAATCCGGCGATGCGCCGCCCCCAGCTTCCCCGCCGTGTCGGGGAGGATTTCGAACCTCTCAGTGTGCAGCCGGTTCTCTTCCACCGTTTCGCATGTCAGCGGTTGAAAGGTTCCCAGCCCCACATGGAGCGTCACCGGGGCGATCTCCGCGCCCGCCGCGCGGCACGCCTCCAGCACCTCCGGCGTGAAATGCAGCCCCGCCGTCGGCGCCGCCGCCGACCCCCGCTTCTGCGCATACACCGTCTGGTAGCGTTCCCTGTCTCCCGCCCTATCCGGACGGTGAATGTACGGCGGCAGCGGCACGTGTCCGATCCGCTCGATCTCCTCGTCCAGATCCCCCTTGCACTCCACCCGCACCAGGCGCTCGCCGCGCACCTTCGTCTCCAGAACCTCCACCCGCAGCCGCTCGGTGATTTCCACGCGCGCGCCCTCGTGAAGGTGCCGCCCGGGGCGCACCAGCGCCGTCCACTGCGTGCGCTCCGGATTCTGCGGCGTCAGCAGGAAGATCTCCACCTCGCGCGCATAGCCCTCTTTCCGGCCATACAACCGTGAAGGCACCACCCGCGTGTCGTTGATCACCAGGCAGTCGCCCGGGCGAAGAAGTTGCGGCAGGTCCCGAAACTGCCGGTCTTCCCAACTGCCCTTTGCCCGGTCCACGACCAGCATCCTGCTGGCCGCCCTGTCCGGCAAAGGCTCCTGTGCAATGAGTTCATCTGGAAGGCGATAATCGAAGTCAGCTAGGTTCATTCGTGGGTACTACACGGTCGCTTCCTGCGACCCGCATTGTCTACTATACCCATTTGGGGACATATGCCGTACATCCTCGGCATCGAAACATCCTGTGACGAAACCGCCGCCGCCATCGTGGCGCTCGACGGCGAGGTTCTCTCGAGCGTTGTGGCCAGTCAGGTGTCTACTCATGGCAAGTATGGCGGCGTAGTCCCGGAACTCGCCTCCCGCGAACACCTCCGCGCCATTACGCCAGTGGTTCGCGAAGCCATGCGCCAGGCCCACGCTTCTTGGGCGGATCTCGCCGCCGTTGCGGTTACCTCCGGTCCCGGGCTGGTCGGCTCGTTGCTCGTCGGCCTGACTTACGCCAAAAGCATCTGCGCCGTGCGCCGCCTGCCTCTCATCGGCGTCAATCATCTTGAGGGCCACATCCATGCTGTTGTTTTAGACGCGCGCAAGTCGGGAGAGGTAATCGAATTTCCTGCGCTCGCCCTCGTCGCCAGCGGCGGCCACACGCACCTCTTCCTCTGGCCCGGCGGAGAGCGCTACCAGATGCTCGGCAAGACCCGCGACGACGCCGCCGGCGAAGCCTACGACAAGGTCGCCAAGCTGCTTGGCTTCGGCTATCCCGGCGGCCCCATTCTCGATGCCCTCGCCCTCCACGGCGATCCCGAAGCCGTCCCGCTGCCGCTCGCCAAAATGAAGGGCAACCCGCTCGACTTCAGCTTCAGCGGCCTCAAGACCGCCGTGCTCCGCTGGGTGCAGTCGCGCGAAATGGAAAGCGAAATCGCCGCCCGCCGGGATCTGCTCCGCCGCAACCCCCGCCCTTGTCTCGAAGAATGGCTCCGCGTCACCCCGCCCGCCACGCGCAATGTCATCGCCGCCTTCCAGCGCGTCGTCATCGAGGAGCTGCTGAAGCGCGTGGAGCGCGCCGCCGAACAGACCGGCGCGGGCTCGGTGATCATCTCCGGCGGCGTCGCCTGCAACGCCGGACTCCGCGCCGCGGCGCGAAGCGGCCGCCTCTCCTGCCCCGCGTTCTTCCCCACGCCCCACCTCTCCACCGACAACGCCGCCATGATCGCTGCAGCCGCCTGGCCGCGCCTCGAACGCGGCGAGTTCGACGACCTCTCCCTCAGGGCGCAAGCCAACCTTGCTCTCGCCTGATTCTCGCTCCCGCTCCTCCCCTGTAGAATCGTGCCCATGAAGCGCTTTCTCCGCGCCGCCCTTCTTCCGGCGCTGTTCGCCTCCCTGCTCGGCGCCCGCGCCGTGCGCATCGAAATCCTTGAGCGCTCCTCCGTCCTCAACGGCCGCGCCTTCGCCGCCGGTTCTTACGAGCGCATCCTTGCCCGCGTCCACTTCGAGCTCGATCCCAAACACGCCGCCAACCGCGGCCTTGTCGATCTCCCTCTCGCTCCGCGCTCCTCCACCGGCATGGTCGAGTTCTCCGCCGATCTCTATGTGCTTCAGCCATTCGATCCGCGCCGCTCCAACGGCACGCTGCTCGTCGAGATCCCCAACCGCGGCGGCAAGGGGCTGCTCAGCCGTTTCTGCTACGCCCGCGGCTCGCTCGACCCGCGAACGCCTGAAGACTTCGGCGACGCGTGGCTGCTCGATTCCGGTTTCACCCTCGCCTGGATCGGTTGGCAATGGGACGTTCCTGACGGCGATCCGCGCCTGCTGCGCCTTCACACCCCTGCCATCCCCGGCGTCGAAGGCATTGTCCGCGCCGAGTTCCTCCCCTCCGCCCGAACCACCCGCATGCCACTCGCAGACCGCAACCACATCGCCTACCCGGCTCTCGAAAAACCGGCCACGCTCACCGTGCGAGACTCCGTGCTCGGCCGCCGCCGCACGGTCCCCGCCTCCCGGTGGCGTTTCGATCCAGCCCGCACCGCCCTGGAAATGCCCGGTGGCTTCGACCCCGGCCGCCTCTACGAGCTCGTCTACCGCGCCTCCTCGCCCCGCCTCTCCAGCGCCGGACTCGCCGCGGTCCGCGACGCCGTCGCCTTTCTCAAGCACCCGCCCGCCGCCAGCGCCTTTCCCGCTCCCGAACCACGCATCGGGCGCGCCATCGGCTTCGGCATTTCGCAAAGCGGCCGCTTCCTGCGCACGTTTCTCTACGCCGGCATGAACGAGGACGAGTCCGGGCGCATCGTCTTCGACGGCGTCTGGGCCGATGTCGCCGGCGCCGGACGCGTCTTCCTCAATCACCGCTTCGCGCAACCCTCCCGTGATGGCTGGGCCTTCTGGAACACGCTCTACCCCACGGATCTGTTCCCTTTCACCGACACGCCCCAGCCCGCATGGAACGCACAGGGCGCCGACGGGCTGCTCCTGCGGCTCCGCCCCCAGGCGATCCCGAAGATCTTCCTCACCAACGGCAGCTGGGAATACTGGAACCGCTGCGCCGCGCTGGTCCACACCGACGTCTCCGGAAGCGTGGACGCGCCCCTTCACATCAACACCCGCCTCTACGTGCTCTCCGGATCCCAGCACGGTCCCGGACGCCTGCCCTCCCAAAACCCCGAACTGCAATACCCGGCGAACCCGAATGACACCCGTCCCTACTACCGCGCTCTCCTCGCCGCTCTGCACGATTGGGTGAGGGACGGGCGCCGTCCGCCCGAGTCGCGCTTCCCTTCCATCTCGGAAGAGCAGCTTGTGCCCCGCGACAAAATCCGATGGCCAAGGTCCGCTCCAGCCCCCTTGCCGAAGTATCCGAAGCAGGCGTTCGATCTCGACTTCGGCGTGAGCTTCGACACTGCGGGCATCATCACCGTCGAGCCGCCCCGCGTCCGCGCCCGCTTCCCCGTTCTTCTCCCGCAAGTGGATGCCGACGGCATCGATCTCGGCGGCATCCGCATGCCCGCCGTTGCCGTTCCTCTCGGCACGTTTACGGGCTGGAATCTCCGCCACCCGCAGACGGGCGCGCCGGAGCAGATCGGCGGCGCCACCGGCGCGTTCTTCGCTTTTGATGCATCCGAAATCGCCCGGCGCTATCCCAACAAGCAGGAGTATCTGCGCCGCATCGGCGAGACGGCCTCCGGCCTCGTGCACCAACGCTTCCTGCTCGAGGCCGACCGCGGCCGCGTCCTCGATCATGCGGCCGAACTCTGGGACTTCGTGACGAAACGCTAGACTGAAAGCATATGGGCGCACCTCCTCAGGCAGAGATGCCGAAACAGCCAATCGAAGGCGTCAGGAACCTCATCACCATCGGCTCGGGCAAGGGCGGCGTCGGAAAAACCACCGTCGGCGTCAACCTCGCCATCGCCATGTCGCAGCTCGGACAGAAGGTCGGGCTCCTCGATGCCGACGTCTACGGGCCCAACGTCCCGCTCATGATGGGCATCTGCGAGGCCCCTTACGCCATCGGCAACCGCATCCAGCCGCTCGAACAGCACGGCATCCGGCTCATGTCGATGGGCTTCCTCAACCCCGGCGACAAGCCCCTCATCTGGCGCGGCCCCATGCTGCACAGCGTCATGCAGTCCTTCATCCGCCAGGTCGATTGGGGCGAGCTCGACTGCCTCCTCGTCGACCTGCCCCCCGGCACCGGCGACGTCGCCCTCAGCCTCATCCAGACCGTCCCCATCACCGGCGCCATCGTCGTCTCCACGCCCTCCGAGGTGGCGCTGGAAGACGGCCGCAAGGCCGTGCTCATGTTCCAGCAAGTGAAGGTCGAGCTGCTCGGCATCGTCGAAAACATGAGCTATCTCATCGTTCCCGAAACCGGGCAGAAGATCGACATCTTCGGCCAGGGCGGCGGACGCCGCACCGCCGAAGCCATGAACGTCCCCTTCCTCGGGGAACTCCCCTTGAACCCCCTGATCCGCCTGGGCGGCGACTCCGGTCGTCCGGTGGCTCTCCGGGGCGAGTCCGATCCGCACGCCGCGCCCTTCTATCAGCTCGCGCGCCGCGTCATCGAATCCGCGGAAAGCCTCGTCCGCAAAGCGCACACCTTCACCGTGGAGGACTGAACCCGCCGAAACGACTCCCTTCACGCAGCCGTCCAGAGGTTCGTATGAAGCGCGCCACACTTGCTCTTGCCGCCATCCTCTCCACCGTTCCTGTGCACGCCCAATGGGGCAAGAGCTGGCACCCGCGCCACCATTTTGAAACCGGCCTCGGTTTCGCCGTCCCCGGCAACGACCTCACCACCTTCTACCAGAGCGCCTTTGCCTGGAGCTTCGCCTACGGCTACCGCCCGCTGAAGTATTTCCAGATCGATCTCGGCTATCAGGGCGCCTACAACGCCGCACGCGTGCGCGACTACATCTTCAACCCCTCCGCCGGCTACCTCCGCATCCGCGACTTCCAGACTTATCTCCCCCTCGGCGCGCGCGTCGTTGCGCCCGTCGCGGGCGGGCGGGTCGAATTCTACGGGGGCGGCGGCGGCTCCTACGTCCGAACCGCCGAATCGCTCCGCCAGCCGAGCAATTGGGTCCGATTCGAATGCCCGGATTGCGTAGCCCGTGACGGTTGGGGCTATTACGCCATGCTCGGCACCGGCATCGCTCTGACCCAGTCGCAGGCGGTTCGCCTCACAGCCATCACCCGCGTCTACCGCGCCGAAACCTCCGGGCCCCCCATTGGCGCCAACCCCGCCATCTTCACCCGGGAGCAGTGGGTGAATACCACCTTCGGCATCACCTTCAGCTTCTGACCCCCTGCCAGCCCGAAGCCGGTATTCTCATAAAAAATCAATCACTTAAGCTCTGCCGTCCGCTACGCTGCGCCGTTCCGGCGAGTTGGCTGACGAATTGCATACCGATTGGTATGAACACGGCGGCCCCCATCCAGGAATACCGCCCGCGGCTGGTCTTCTGGGAACTCACAACCGGCTGCAATCTCAGGTGCATCCACTGCCGGGCTAGCGCCACCGAGTTGATGAGTCCCGATGACCTGAACACCTCGGAGTGCCTCCGCATCGTCGATCAGCTTGCGCCATTTGCCCCATTCATCCTCGTTCTGAGTGGAGGCGAGCCGCTTTGGCGCCGCGATGTCTTCGACATCGCCCGCCGCGCCGTCGGTCATGGCATCCGCGTGGCGCTTGCCACCAACGGCACGCTGGTTGACGAAGCGATGGCGGAGCGAATCCTCGATGCCGGCATCGTCCGTGTTTCCATCAGCCTGGACGGAGCCGACGCCGCCACCCATGACTCCTTCCGTGGCCATCCGGGCGCCTTCCAGTCCGCTCTCCGCGGCATCCGCTGCCTCCAGCAGGTGGGTGTATCGACGCAGATCAATACCACCGTCTCACGCCACAACGCCTCGCAGCTGCCCGAAATGCTCGAGCTGGCCAAACAACTCGGCGTCGACGCCTTCCACCTTTTCCTGCTCGTCCCTGTCGGCTGCGGACTCACCATCGCCGATGACCAGTCCGTCGACGGCGCCGAAGCCGAGCGCATCCTGAACTGGTTCTACGACCGGAGCATCGACTCCGGCATGGAGCTCAAGGCCACCTGCGCCCCCCAGTACTACCGCATCGCGCGCCAGCGCCGCGCCGAGGCCCGCCGCGCCGGCCAAGAAGTGCCGGACCAGATGCCGCACCCGAACCACTCCGGCCACCCCGCCGCGCTTCACCAGATGACCCGCGGCTGCCTCGCCGCCTCCGCCGTCTGCTTCATCTCGCATCTCGGCAAGATCCAGCCGTGCGGCTATCTGCCCCTCGAGGCCGGGGATCTCCGCAAGCAGTCTTTTGAAGAAATCTGGAGCCGCTCGCCCCTGTTCGAGGACATGAGGAACCTCGACGGCCTTCAGGGCAAGTGCGGCATTTGCGAATTCAAACGCGTTTGCATGGGTTGCCGCGCGAGAGCTTACGGCTTCACCGGCGACTATCACGACGAGGAGCCGTTCTGCGTCTACGAGCCGCGGGCGGCCCACTCGCATTGAGGTTTCAGGACGACGTGCTCATTCTGAGGGGAATGATCCATGCCAGCTACCGCCGAAAGGCAGAAGGCGGCGCGCCCTTGCTGTGGCCGCCACGTCTTTGTGGTCTGCACCGGAGAGGAGTGCCGCCGCCAGGGTTCGGAAGGCCTGCTGCACGCTTTGGAAGAGGCGTGCGCGGGTTCTGACGCCGACATCCGCGTCACCGCAGCGCGATGCCTCGGACACTGCGGGCTTGCGCCTGCCATGATGGAAGACGGCGAACTGCTCGGAGCGGTCTCCAGCCGCCGGCTTCGCTTGGAGATGGCCCGCCTCGGAATCGCGCGAGCCTGAGACTGGCTTCTTTCGCGCCAGTCTAAACGAGACTCGCTGTCGGCGCATACGCCTGCGCCGCCAGATCCATCTTCTCGATCCGCGGCGCCACTTCCACCCGCATCGGCATCCCGTTCTCGCGAACCTGCGGCTTGCGAAGGTCCACCCGTGAAGCCGGCACGCTCACCAGCCGCGTGGCCTCCCCGTACGGCGCCGGGTACCGATCCATCGAGAACGGCTCCTCGCCCTCCTCGTAGCGGCGGCAGTCGCTCTCGCTGACATAGCCGACCCACGCCACCTCTCCGTCCGCCAGCTTGTGCACCTCGAAGGCGCCATACGCGGGCTTCGCAAACAGCGGAATCTCCTCGCTCGATGCCGACTGCGAAAATCCGTAAACGCCCTCGGGCAGCCGCCGGATGCCGAAGCCTTCCTCCTCGGACCGAACCAGCCTCACCTGCGCCCGGGCGCGAAGAGCCTGCCGCTCGGGCGACAGGGTCACATCCTGATCCTGAGCCATAGCAACTTGCTTTCCTTGCCTGGATTTAGAAGGTGTTGCTCTCAGTATGCCGCCGCTTCCGGCCGCCTTGCAACGGCCAGGCCGGGCCTACTGTCAGTGGTTCGCCGATGAATGCCCCCCGCCGTTCGGCTTCTCGCCCGGTCCCTTCCCCTCCGCCGGCGCCTCCACGTGCTCCCGGTACTGCACCAGCACCGACACCCGACGGTTCGCCGGATCATACGGGTCTTTCGCGTTGCGCAGCTTCTGGTCCGCAAACCCGCGGATCTGCGCAATCTGCGATGGCGGCACCCCGCTCTCCTCCAGCAGCCGGCGCGCGCTGTTGGCCCGGTCCGCCGACAGCTCCCAGTTCGTATACCCGTGGTCCGCCGAATACGGCTTCGCGTCCGTGTGCCCCTCCACCAGCAACTTGTTCGGAATCCCCTTCAACTGCTCCCCCAGCATCCGGATCAGCTCCGATCCCTTCCCCGTTGGCTTCGCATTCCCGCTCTCGAAAAACATCCCCCCTTCCTTCTCCAGCAGCTCGATCCGCAGCCCCTCGCTCGTCACCGTCATCTCGATGTTCTGCTTCATCTGCTCGAACTGCGGCAGCTCGCGCATCGCGTGCTCCAGCTTCTCCTTCAGCTTGCCCATGTCATCTTGCGACAGCAGCAGCCCCTCGCCCGCGCCCGCCATCGTCGTCCCCATGAGGTTGCCCTTGCCCGTCGGGTCCTGAAAATACCCGCCCACCGCCTTGCGCACCTTCTCGTCGCTCGATAGCAGCCACAGCACGATGAACAGCGCCATCATCGCCGTCACAAAGTCGGCGTAGGCCACCTTCCACGCGCCGCCATGGTGCCCCCCATGGCCGCCCTTCTTCTTCCGGATCACGATCACCGGCGCCGGGTTCGGCTGCGTCGCCATCCCCCCGCCTCCTCTACGCCGCCGCCTTCGCCGCGCCCTTCAGCGTCGCCTCGGTGTCCTTGAACGACGGCCTCAGGTGCGGCGGAATCGAACGCCGCGCAAACTCCACCGCCAGCGACGGCGGCATTCCCTTGATAAACGCCAGCACCCCCATCCGCAGCATGTTCAGATACTGCCCATGCGCCTCGTTGATCTTGCTCATGTTCGAAGCAAGCGGCCCGAACAGCCCGTAGCACAGCAGAATGCCCAGGAACGTCCCTACCAGCGCCGCCGCCACCTTGTGCCCCACCTCCTCGGGCGGTCCGCCGATCGAGCCCATCGTGATTACCATCCCCAGCACCGCCGCCACAATGCCCAGCCCGGGCAGCGAGTCCGCCACCGTCGTCAGCGCCGCCACCGGCTCGCCCCCCTCATGATGGTGCGTCTCGATGTCGAGCTCCATCAGTTGATCCAGCTCCAGGTGCCCCACCCCGCCCGAAATCGCCATCCGCACCGTGTCACAGAAGAAATGCAGCGCATGATGGTCGGCCAGAAACTTCGGATACTTGCTGAACACCTGACTCTTGGCCGGCTCGTCCAGATCCCCCTCGAGCTTCGCCATCCCGTGCTTGCGCGCATACACAAACACGTCGTTCAGCATCTTCAGCTGCTCCAGATAAAACGCCGCATTGTAGGGCGATCCCTTCAGCGCTGCCAGCAGCCCCTTGAGAATCGCGATGATCGTATGCAGGGGATTAGCAATGAATACCGTGCCCAGCGCCGCGCCTCCAATGATCACCAACTCTGCCGGCTGGAGCAGTACGTGCAGGTTCCCGTGCTCCAGCAGATATCCGCCAATGATCGAACCGAAGACGACGACAATTCCAATCAGAATGTACATGTGGCTCTGCGCCCGCCTCCGCGCGGGCCCCGCTTTGCGTATCGGCGCGGCCTGAAGCCCTTTTAAGGGAATCGCGGGAGCATCCGGGCCGAAGCGCTACACTGGATTTAGTTCATGCCCCGGCCCTTCGACTTGGCCGCCAGACGCAACACGGCCGCTCCCCTCGACTCGCCTGCCCACCCGGCGCGCGCCGCCGGGCTGGCCGAGCGGCCGTCCATGGCGGAACTGCTCAGTTGGTTCGCCCGCCGCCGCCAGTGGATCGACGAGCAGCACCTGATGCTCTGCCGCATCCCCGCCCCCACCTTCCAGGAAGGGTCCCGCGCCGAAGCCATGGCCGCGCTGCTGGCCTCGTTCGGCTGGACGGCCAAAATCGACCGCGCTGGCAACGTCGTCGCCCATCTGCCCTCGCTCCGCCCGGGGCCTCTGGTGGCCATCACAGCCCACCTTGACACTGTGCTCGCCCCCCGCCGGCCCGAAGACATCCGTCTACAGGACAGCGGCATGTTCCTCGGCCCCGGCGTGTCCGACAACGGCGCCGGCCTCGCCGCCCTTGCCGCCCTGGCCCGCGCGCTGGCCGAAGTTCCCGGCGCAGTCGCCGCCCGCCAGCTCCTCTTCGTGGCCAATGTCTGCGAGGAGGGCGAGGGCAACCTGAGCGGCATGCGCTATCTCTGCCAGCAGTCCCCCTTTGCATCCCGGCTCCACTCCCTCATCGTCCTCGACGGCCCCGACATCCACCACATCACCGCCCAGGCGCTCGCCTGCCGCCGCTTTGAAATCACGATCTCCGGCCCCGGCGGCCACTCCTGGTCGGACCGCGGCATGGCCAATCCCGTCCACGCCCTGGCCCGCGCCATCGCATGGTTCTGCGAAGAGCGCGCCGCCTCGCCCCCCGCTGCCCCCGGCAGCTGGAACTTCGGCGTCATCGAGGGCGGCGCCACCGTCAACGCCATCCCCTCCTCGGCTCGCGTCAAGGTCGATCTCCGCAGCCAGAGCGCCGCCGCGCTCGACGATCTCGCCGCAGAACTCGCCTCCGTTGTCGAACGCGCCGTCCGCTTTGAAAACGAACAGGCCCGCCTCGGCCGCATCGGCTCCCGCCTCCGCGAAACCGGCGCCCGCCCCGGCGGCGAACTGCCCCCGGACAGCCCCTTGCTGGCCGCCATCCGCAGCGTCGACGCCGCGCTCGGCATCCGAGCCGAGCCCGACTGCGCCTCCACCGACGCCAACATCCCCCTCTCCATGGGCCTGCCGGCCATTTCCATCGGCGCCGGCGGCTCTGGCGGCGGCGCGCACACGCCCAACGAGTGGTATTCCCCCGAAGGCCGCGAACTGGGCCTCCGCCGCATCGCCCTGCTGGCCGCGCTGCTCCTGGAGAGCCTTCCCGCCTCATGAGGCCCCCTTCCCCGCGCCTGCGCGCCGAGCTCGCCCTCGCTTCCGTCGCCTTCCTCTGGGGCGCCACTTTCGTTGTCGTCAAAGGCGCGCTCGAGGACGTCTCTACCTTCCTCTTCCTCGCTCTGCGCTTCTCCCTCGCCTCCCTCCTGCTCGCCTTCTGGCTCCGCGCCCGGCTCTTCCGGCGCAGCCCCGTCGCCTGGTTCGGCGGCGCGCTCTGCGGCCTCCTCCTCTTTCTGGGCTACGCCCTCCAGACAGCCGGCCTTCGTTGGACCACCGCCTCCAACTCCGCCTTCATCACCGGCCTCTACGTCGTCCTGGTACCTTTGCTCGCCTCGCTCGTCTATCGCATCAGGCCCCGCGCGATGGAGCTCGCCGGCGCTGCCCTGGCGGCCGCCGGCACGGCCTTCCTCAGCGGCGGCCTGCCGGCGGACTGGAACCGCGGCGACCTGCTCACCGCAGGCTGCGCCGTGGCGTTCGCCGGGCACATTCTGGCAGTGGAACGATATTCGCGGCGGATGGACTTCGAGCGGCTCAGCCTGATGCAAATCGCCTCCGTCGCCGTCCTCTCCTGGGCGGCGGCATGGATCGAGCCGGCGCGCATCGCCTGGACGCCACGCCTCCTCTGGGCGCTGGCAACCACCAGCGTGCTCGCTACCGCACTGTCCTTCGTGCTCTATACTTGGGCTCAGGGACAGACTTCGGCCGCGCGGGCGGCGCTGATCTTCGCTCTCGAGCCCGTCTTCGCCGGCGTGGTCGCCTGGGCGGCAGCGGGAGAGCGCTGGACGGCCGCCACGCTTGCCGGTGCGGCCCTCATCCTCGCCGCCATCGTCCTGGTGGAGCTGAAACCCGCGGCCGCTGCCGGACATCCAGAAATTAGAGCCTGACAGCAGAACAAGGAGCCTTCGATTTCTCCATGAAAAAGGACGCTGTTCGTTACTGGTTGGGGCGGCTGGCGCGCGAGCGCTGGGCTGCTGTCTCCATCGTGATGTTCGCCGCTGCGCTGCTCATCGTGCTCGGCGCGGCCTTCACCACGAGCGTCACCTCCGCGCGCTCCCAGGCCGTTGCGCCTGACGCCGCGCCCATCACCATCCCCCCGGTGGTCAAGAACGACAACGAATTCACCCGCATCGCCCAGTTGCTCGAGCCCTCGGTCGTCTACATCACCTCCGAATACCGCGTTCAGCCCACCCAGCGCCGCCGCGCCCCGCAGGAACCCGAAGGCGGCGACAGGCAGGACGACAGCATCATCCCCGGCCCCTTCCGCCGCTTCTTCGAATCGCCGTTCGGCCAGCCGCCCATGCCCCGCCGCCGCGAGGGCACCGGCTCCGGCTTCATCGTCGACCGCAACGGCTACATCATGACAAACCTCCACGTCGTCGATAAGGCCACGTCCATCAAGGTGCGGCTCTCCGGCGATCCCAACGATTACAAGGCGCGCTTGGTCGGCTCCGATCCCGAACTCGACATCGCCGTCATCAAGATCGACGCCGGCCGCCCTCTGCCCGCCGTCAAGGTCGCCAACTCCGACGGCGTCCAGGTCGGCGAGTGGGCCATCGCCATCGGCGCCCCCTTCGAGCTCGACAAGACCGTCACCGTCGGCATCGTCTCCGCCCTCGGCCGCGACCTCAACACCCCCCAGCAGTTCCAGCGCTTCATCCAGACCGACGCCGCCATCAACCCCGGCAACTCTGGCGGCCCGCTCGTCAACATTCGCGGCGAGGTCATCGGCGTCAACACCATGATTGCCACCAACTCCGGCGGTTACGAGGGCATCGGCTTCGCTCTGCCCATCAACACCGCCGTCAAGTCCTACAACAGCATCATCCGCGCCGGACGCGTCGTTCGCGGCTCCATCGGCATCAGCTTCCCGCGCGACGAGGAGCAGATCCGCAAGACGCTCCAGGCCTACGGTTTTGATCACGGTATCATCGTCGAGCGCGTCGTCCCCGGCGGGCCCGCCGACAAGGCCGGCGTCAAAGGCGATGACGTCATCCTCGCCCTCAACGGCAAACCCGTCAAGGACGGCAACGACCTCGTCAGCCGTATCTCGGAAATGCCCATCGGCTCGGAAGCCGTCCTCGAAATCGACCGCGACGGAAAGAGGGGCCAGACCCGGGTCACCATCGAGGAGCGCGACAAGGTCTTCAAGGACGACCTCGCCGTTCTCGGCGGCCGCCGCGAGATGGATGAGCCCGAGGACGGCAAGGGCGAACAGAGCTCGGCCCGCTTCGGCATTGGCATCCGCCCGCTCACCGAAGAGCGCCGCAAGCAGCTTGACTTCACGCAACAGGGCGGCGTCGAGGTCACCGTCGTCGAGGAGGACTCCTTCGCCGAGGAGATCGGCCTCCGCACCGGCGACATCATCGTCAACATCAACCGCAAACCCGTCGCCAGCTTCGAGGACGTCAAGCGCATCCAGTCCTCGCTCAAGCGCGGCGATGCGGTCGCCTTCAAGGTCATGCGCTCCGCGCCCAATGCCCGCGGGCAGCGCCAGTGGGTTGGCGTCTATTTGTCCGGCATCCTCAACAAGTGAGGCGTCCGGTGCCCGGCTTGTCCCCGGGGGCGGCAGCCTGCCGCCCCCTGCGTGTTTCCAGGATCGGAATTCAGGCGAAATTGCGGGTTTACCGGGCAAGCACGGCGGGACTATTCTGGGAACAGAGTTTGCCGCCGATGCATCTTGGTAGAGTGTGCCCGCCGGCCGGGGCCGGGCCCGGTTCCGAAGGAGCAGTCGGATGATGCTTCGCAAGATTCTCCTCCTCCTGCTGCCGGGGCTCTTGACACCCTTGGCCGCGCAGGAGCCCGTGCCCGGGCGCTACATCGTGGAATTCACCGGCGCCCCGGCCATTCGCCACGCGCAGCCCGAGCGCCGCCGGGCCGAGATTCGCGCCGAACGCCAGCGCGCCGAAGGCCTCCTCCGCGCCCACCGCGGCCGCATTCGCGCCACTCTCGACACCGTGCTCAACGCTGCCGTCGTCGATGCGCCCGACCCCGATGCCCTCCGCCGTCTGCCCGGCGTCCGCCGCGTCACTCCCGTTCGCGTCTACGAACTCTTCCTGAACCGCGCTCTCGCCAACCACAAAGCCGCTGAAGCATGGGATCTGGCCGGCGGTATCGAAAACGCCGGCAAGGGCGCCAAGATCGCGATCCTCGACACCGGCATCGATCCCCGCCACCCCGGTTTCCAGCCCCCCGAAGACTGGCAAATGCCGGAAGGCTACCCCCGCGTCAGCGAACCCGCCGAGGAGAACCTCGCTCTCACCAACGCCAAGATCATCGTCGCCCGCAGCTTCGACGGCCAGTCCGCCCGCGACAGCGACGGCCACGGCGCAGCCGTCGCCATGGTGGCCGCAGGTCTCCGCCACGAAAGCCCGCGCGGGGTCATCTCCGGCATGGCCCCCGCCGCCCTGCTCGGCGTCTACCGCGTCAGCAACCCCGGCGACGGCCTCATCTACAGCGACGTCGTGCTCCAGGCGCTCGACTGGGCCGTCAAGGACGGCATGGACGTCGTCAACATGAGTTTCGGCTCGGTCGGCGCGCTGCCCTCCGAAGAAGACCCCCTTGCCGACGCCGTCCGCAACGCCATCGAAGCCGGCATCGTCGTCGTCACCGCCGCCGGCAATACCTCCGGCCCCATGACTGTCGATGACACCGCGGCCTCCACAAAGGTGATCGCCGCCGGTTCCAACGACGCCGCCCCGGAAGATGTCACGCAGGTCGTTCCCTCTGTCGGGCTCCCCGCGCCCGCCCAGGCTTCCAGCAACGTGCAGTCGCTGGAGCCGGTCATGGCGCCCCTGGCCGACGCTGCGTGGTTCGGCGACCGCTACGGTTGCAGCCCCTATCCCGAAGACGCCCTGGCAAACAAGATCCCCCTCATCGAACGCGGCGAGTGCTTCTTTTACGAAAAGCTCGCTTACGCCGCCGCCGCCGGCGCCCCCGCCGCCATTGTCTTCAACACCGCCTCCCCTCCCAGTGGCTCGCCCGAGGACCTCGTCATCATGAACGTGGACGAGAACCCGACGATCCCGGGCCTCTTCATCCGCAACAGCGATGGCACGCGCCTCAAGGACTACCTCACCTTCTTCGAAGATCTCCAGGTCACCCTCCGCTTCCCCGCGCCCGGCGCCTTGCCGGACCGTATCTCCTCCTTCTCCAGCGGCGGCCCGTCTGTCGATCTTCGCATCAAGCCGGACCTGCTCGCCACCGGCTCTCCCGTCTACACCGCCGCCGTCCTTGACGATCCGTGGGCCTGCGACATCTGCAGCCCGGACGGCTACGCCAGCCTCTCCGGAACCAGTTTCTCTGCCCCGCTCGTCGCAGGCGCTGCGGCCGTGCTCAAAGCCGCACGCCCCGGCCTCGGCCCTGATGTCTTGCGCTCTCTGCTCGTCAACGCCGCCCAGCCCTTCCGCCTATCGACAGGCGAAACCGCGCCGGTCAACTCCGGCGGCGCCGGCATGCTCGATCTTGCCCGCAGCATGAAGTCCATGCTCGCTGCCGACCCCGTCTCGCTCAGCTTCGGTGCCAGCGGTCCGGACGTCGAACAGGAGCGCGAACTCCGCCTCCGCAATCTCGCAGACAGGTCCGTGACACTCGCTGTCGAGGTCGAGTCCTCCGATGAGGTGCGCCCCGAAATCGAGCCCGCCGAGGTCGCCGTCGCGCCCGGGGAATCCGCCACGCTCACCGTTCGCTTCCGCGCCGCCGGTCTCGCCTCCGGCACCTATCAGGGCTTCCTGACGGTTCGCGAGGTCGTGAAGGCGCCCGAATCGGGAGAGGACGCCACTGGCGCGGCCTCCAAGTCCGGGGGCCGCAATGCCAGCCAGCGCTTGGAAGGCGAGGGCGAAGGCGAAGGGGGCGATGATGGCGGCGGCGACGTCGAGCCGGACCCCGGACCCGAAGAGCCCCCGGCTCCCCTTCAGGAGATCCGCATCCCCTATTGGCTCGGCGTCACCGGCAGCGGCCCGGAGTCCCTCGTCGTCCTCCGCACCAGCCCGCGCGAACCCCGGATTCTGTCCACTGTCCGCGTCTATTTCCGCATCCATGACCGCGCCGGCCTGCCCATGACGGAGATCACGCCGCGCGTCGCCCCCGTCTCCGGCGGCGGCGTTGTCCGCGACGTCTCTTCCTCAGACAGCGTGTATCCGAACTCCTGGATGGCCGAAGTCCGCACCGGTTTCTTCGCCGGCCCAAACGTATTTCAAGTGGAAGTCGATGGCCGGATTTTCTTCTTCCAGGTGACCACCTCCAACTGAGCCGCGTCGGCCCCGCGCCGCCGCGCCACTGTTGTGCTACGCTTGGCTGAAGTATGGCCAACCGCAGCGTCAACAAGGTCATCCTCATCGGTCACCTCGGCCGCGACGCCGAGACCAAATACACGCCGTCCGGCGTGCCCGTCACCCGCTTTTCTCTGGCCACCAACCGCCGTGTCAAGGACGCCAACACCGGCGAGTGGCGCGATGAAACCGACTGGCACAACATCACTGTCTGGCGCCAGGAAAACCTCGCCCAGTTCCTCACCAAGGGCAAGCAGGTCTACATCGAAGGCCGCCTCCAGACCCGCAGCTACGACGACCGCGAATCCGGCCAGAAACGTTACGTCACCGAAGTCATCGCCGAAGAGATCTTCCTGCTCGGCTCGCGCGGCGAATCCGGCACCGAACCGTCTGAAGGCGCGCCCCGCAGCGCCGGGGCGCCACGGCCCCGCCCCGAGCCCGCCGCCGAACCCGACCTCTCCGGCCCCATAACCGACGACGACGTTCCCTTCTGAGGGAGATCCCGGCTCGCTGCGCGCTTCTCCCCCCGCGGCGGCTTTGCATCCGCGCTCTGGTCACGCGGTAGTAACGCGGAATTGATCACGCAGAAACACCCTCTTCCTATCCTGATACAGCGTCCGCGCTCTCAATGCGCGGCCGTGCCAATCCCTGTTTCAGGAGGAATTCTTGCTCTCTCTCAGACCGTCCAGTCTAATTGCCGCCCTTTTGCTCACCCCCTGTGCGATGGCACAAAGCACGTTGGGCGTCATTCTGGGAACCGTCACCGACCCTAGCGGCGCTGCTGTTCAGAGCGCCGAAGTCAAAATCCGCAACCTGGCGGAGAACCTGGAACTCTCGGTGCGGACCAGCGGCTCCGGCGACTACGAAGCGCCGGACCTCAAGCCCGGCATCTACTCGGTCACGATTGCCGCTCCGGGCTTCCGGCAGTTTCGTGCATCGGATCTCGTCCTGCAGGCCCGGGCGCGCCTCCGCATAGACGCCCGGCTCGACGTGGGCGAGCTCAGCCAGACGGTCGAGGTCGTTTCTTCGGCCGGCGTCATCGCCACCGATACGCCCGCCATCGCTTCCTATCTCACCGCCAACAAGGTCCTCGACTTGCCCTCAAACGTCCGCGGCGCGGGCAGCACCAGCCCTTACGCGCTGCTGCAGACCCTTCCCGGCGTGCAGGCTGACAACGGCCTCGGGCTCTCCGTGCAAGGCGGACTTCCGGCGCAGAGCGAGTCCAGCGTCGACGGCATTTCCATCACGCAGGTCACCGGCAACAGCCCGAACCGCAATCAGTTCCTTTCGGTGGAATCGATCAACGAGATCCGCGTGCAGGGTGTCGGCAACACCGCCGAGTTCGGCCAGCCCGGCGACATCACCGTCATCTCGAAAAGCGGCTCGAACGACTATCACGGCGCGCTGTTCTGGTACCACCAAAACAAGGCCTTCGACGCCCGCTCCTTCGGCCAGAACGTGCTGCCCGCCAAGATTGGCAACACCTTCGGCGCCACCGCCGGCGGCCCGCTCTCCATCCCCCGCTTGTACAACGGAAAGGACCGCACCTTTCTCTACTTCACCTGGGAGTCGCTCCGCTTCCCCCGCCAGAGCACCATTCAGAACACCGTGCCCACCGCCTTCGTCAAGCAGGGCGACTTTAGCCGCGAGGGGGTGAACATTCGCGACCCGCTCACCGGACAGCCTTTCCCCGGCAATGTCATCCCCTCCTCCCGCATCAACCCAGTCGCCAAGGCGATCCTCCCCTTTTACCCGGATCCGAATACCGGCCTCGCCGACCGTCGCGCCGCCGCCAACTACCGCGACAACCGGCCCACCACGGTTGAATCCGACCAGTTCGAGTTCCGCGCCGACCAGAACCTCGGCGCAAGCCACCGTGTCTTCGGCCGTTTCTTCTACAAGAACATCCCGTCTTCGGCCCCCAATAACCTCACGCTGCCTTCCGATACCATCCAGGAGAAATACTGGCAGGCCACGGGCAACTGGTCTTACACCCTCACGCCCAGCCTGTTGAATGAACTCCGCATGGGCTTCGTGCGCTCCGACGCCTCGCGCATTTTCAACTTCGACGGCCGCGCCTTCACCAACAGCCTCGGCCTCAAGGACATTCAGCGCGACATCTTCTTCAACGGCCTGCCCAATTTCAGCATCGACCTGTACACGTCGTTCAGCAAGGGCCGGCCCGGCTACGGCATCAGCGACAATTTCCAGATCATCGACAACCTCACCTGGACCCGCGGGCGCCACACCTTCAAGTACGGCGGCGACATCCGCAACCTCCGCGCGCGCTCCGACCTCGGCTTCACCACCGGCAACAACTACGGCGATTTCGGCTTCGGCCCCGCATTCACCGGCTATGGCTTCGCCGACTTCCTCCTCGGCGTCCCTGCCCAGTCAGCCATCGCCGTCGTCAGCCGCGACAATGATGGCCAGGCATGGCACTACAAGTTCTACGCGCAGGATTCCTGGCGCGCCACCAGCCGCCTCACCGTCGATCTCGGCATTCGCTATGAGCTCCACCCCGGCTACAAGGACAACGGCCTGAACATCGCCAACTTTGACCGCTCCATCCCCGTCACCGGCCGCGTGCTCATCATGTCCGATCCCAAGGCGCGCGAATTCGTCGCGCCCGGCGCCGCGCTCTCCTTCAACGCCTGCCCGGCGCCCGCCATCAACGGCGTGCCCTGCACGCCCATCGTCACCGCCCAGGAGGCGGGCCTGCCGGAAGGGCTGCGCAAGACCTACAAGACCCAGTTCCTCCCCCGGCTGGGCTTCGCCTACCGCCTCAACGACCGCACCACCCTGCGCGGCAGCGGCGGCTTCTACAACATGATCATCCTCGGCTCGGTGTTCTACTCCCTCACCGGCACCGTGCAGAGCGACGTGCGCAACTTCAACAACGTCGGCGCCGACGGCCGCCCCATCTTCACTCTTCCGGAAACCCGCACGCCCGGCAGCGGCGTGCGCGGCGGCGCCATCGGCACATTTGAGTTCCGCACCGCCAACCAGATCGACTTCCGCCCGCCGCAGATGTTCCAGTGGTCTCTGTCCATCGACCGCGAACTCAACCGGCACACTGGCGTGCGCGCCTCCTACATCGGCAGCCGCTCCTACCATATGCCCTGGGCGCCCGACGTCAATCAGATGCTGCCTTCCGACCGCTTCTTCTCCCAGCGAAGCAACCTCGAGCGCCCCTTCCCGAACTTCGGCCTGATCTTCAGCCGCGACGCGGGCGCCAACGCCCTCTACAACTCCCTGCAGTTCGAGGTCAACCGCCGCCTCGCCTCAGGTCTCGCCTACACAAGCGCATACACGCTCGCCAAGAACCTGGCCGACAACGCCGGCCCCGCGCCCTCCGGTTTCGCCGGCGAAACCGGAGGCGGGCGCGTCACCAATTCGCTCGACCGGCGCGCCGACCGCGGCGACGTCTACGCCACGCGCCGCCACCGCTGGGTCAACACGCTCGTCTATCATCTGCCCTTCGGCAAGGGCCGCCGCTACCTCTCGCAGGCCTCCCGCCCTGTGGATCTGCTGCTCGGCGGCTGGCAGATCTCGTCCATCCTCACGCTGCAATCCGGCCCGTTCCTGACCCCCGTGTTCTCCGGCGGCGATCCCTCCGGCACCAACGCGCCCAGTCGCGGCGCGCAGCGCCCGGACCGCCTCGGCGCCGCCAATGGCAGCGTCTCCAATCCAAACCGCGATCAGTGGGCCGACCGCAGCGCCTTCGCTTGCCCAGGACGCGCCCCGGGCGCCCTCCAGTTCGACTGCCGCGTCGGCTCCGTGCCGGGCCGCGACCCCAACCCGGTCGGCCGCTTCGGCAACGCGGGCGTCGGCATCCTCACCGGACCAGGCACTTTCGGCTGGAATGCCGGCCTGCACAAGCGGATCGCTCTCACCGAGCGTGCGGGCCTCCGCCTCGAAGGCAGCTTCACCAACCTGCCGAACTGGACCAACCTCGGCGATCCCAACCTCAACATCGCCGACAACAACTTCGGCCGCATTACCGGCAGCCGTGGCGTCGATTTCGGCGGCGGCCGTACCGGCCAGGTCTCTCTGAGACTGGAATTCTGATCCGCACCTGCTTCCACGGTGTGCATCCGCGCGGGCCGTCCCGCCTTCTACCGGGGGACGGCCCGCTTTTCTCCATCCACCCGGCCGTGTGGCACAATGAACCCGCGTGCCTCCCAACCGTGAATTCCGTCTCTGGTTCGTTCTGCCCGCCGCTGCCATGGCTCTCGGCTGGGGACTGCGCGGCTACATCGGGGGCGGCCCCCTCGGCGCCATGATCCCCGGCGCCATGACTGCTCTGATCCTCGCCGTCCTGCTCCAGCAATTCCGGCACGCCGCCTGGCTTGCCGCCTGCGGCGCTCTCGGCCTCGGGCTCGGCGGCCAGATGACTTACGGCCAGACCGTCGGCCTCTCGCTCCGCCCGGAGACTTTCTGGTGGGCTATGCTCGGCTTCGCCATCAAAGGCGGTGCATGGGGTCTCGCCGGCGGCGCAGTCTTCGGTGCAGCCCTGCTGCGAGGCCGCCCCGGTTGGAGCGCGCGGCGCTTCCACCTCGCGCTCGTTGCCATGCTCGCCGCTACCTGGGCCGGCTGGCGATTCGTCAATGCTCCAAAGCTCGTCTATTTCTCCGATCCCCGCCATCAGCCCCGGGAAGAACTCTGGGCGGGGCTCCTCGCGGGCGCTGCAGCGTTCCTGCTCCTCTTCTCATTCGGCAAGCACCGCGTCCTCCTGTGGCGCTTCGCCGCATGGCCGGCTCTCGCCGGCGCCGCCGGCTTCGCGCTCGGCGCCGCGCTGCAAGCTTGGGGCAGGCAACTCGGGCACCTGCGCTGGCTCGATTGGTGGAAAGGCATGGAGTTCACCTTCGGGGCGTTCCTCGGCCTTGGCTTCGGACTTGCAGCATGGCTCTCCCGTGGCGAACTCTGCCCCGATCCGGAACCGCCCCGCGACTCGGCCCCGGCTCTCCGCTCCCTTCTGTTCGCCGCCGCCGCCATCGTCATCGTTCTTGGCATCGAGTACCGGCTCCCGTTGCGCTTCAACTTCAGCGTCGCTGCCGCCATCGCTCTCGCCGCCAGCCTGCGGTCGGATCTGTTCGCCCGCCATCTCGCCATCACGGTCACCGCCACCGCCTTCGTGCTCGATCTGGCCGGAAACAAGCCCCTCCTCTCCGGCGCCGGCGGCTGGACCCTAGTTGCCGCCGCGGGCCTCGCATCGTGCCTGTGGGCCTCTGCCGGACGCGGCCCGAAATCGATGTTGCTGATCCTCACATGGGCCGCGGTGGCCGTTTCGCTCGCCAAGTCCGCGCTGCCGCCCCATCACTTCACCCCGGGGCACACCCTGACAGAGGCCATCTTTCTCGCCGCCGCTTTGGGTTGCACTCGCTGGATCCTCGCGATTCCAGAATCCCCGCCCGCTCCACCCGGCCCTCCTGCGGTGGCATCCTGACAAGTATGAACGCGCAGCAGCGTTACGCCCGCTTCGCCTGGGCCACGCTCGCCTGGAATTTCCTCGTCATCCTCTGGGGCGCTTTCGTCCGCGCCACCGGCTCCGGCGCAGGCTGCGGCAGCCACTGGCCCCTTTGCAATGGCGAGGTCATCCCGCCCTCCCCCACCACCCAAACCCTCATCGAGTTCACCCACCGCCTCACCAGCGGCGTGGCGCTGCTCGCCGTACTGGCCCTCGTGTGGTTCGCCCGCAAGCTCTGGCCCGCCGGCCACGCCGTCCGCCGCTGGGCCTGGATCTCTCTGATATTCATCCTCATCGAAGCCCTGCTCGGGGCCGGTCTCGTCCTGCTGGAATACGTCGAGCGCAACGCCTCCGCCGGCCGCGCTCTCTATCTCTGCGCCCACCTCACCAATACCTTCCTCCTCCTCGCCTCTCTGGCCGCTACGGCGTGGCTCTCGATGACCGGTCACTGCTGGCGTCTCTCCTCCACCCCCCCGTGGATGAAGGCCGCCCTCGCCGCCATTCTTCTTGCCAGTATCACCGGCGCCGTCGCCGCCCTCGGCGACACTGTCTACCCCGCCGTCTCCTTGCTCGAAGGAATGCGACAGGAGTTCTCCGCCGGCAGTCCGGCCCTGCTCCGCCTGCGTCTGGTCCATCCCGTCATCAGCGTCGCCGCCGCCGTCATCGTCCTCATCGCCGCCTTCCATTCCACCCGCGGTCGCTGGCAGCGCTCCATCGCCGCTGTCGTAGTGCTGCAGCTCGCCGCCGGCGCCGTCAACGTGCTCCTCCTCGCCCCCGTCTGGATGCAGTTGCTTCACCTCGCCATCGCCGCCTCCCTGTGGCTCCTCGCCTTCTCCGCCACCTTGCCTCCTCTGCGGCCCTCCGCCCCGCCCGCTGCATGATGGAAGCTTCATCAGAATGTTGCAATTCCGTAACTGGAATTCTGGTAGACTGTGGGCATGCTAGGGGTGCGCGGCCGTTTCAGAAAACGGCCGGCGCTTTCAACTTGTTAGTTTGACTTCAGGAAATTTGAACGAAGGAGACAACTGAATGATTCAGGCTCTTCGAAGAGTCACTGCTCTGTTCGCAGTGCTCGCGATTGCCGGTCTCTGCGCCATGGCGCAGTCCGACAACGCTGCGATTTCCGGCATCGTGCGCGACCCGTCCGGCGCGGTCGTCGCCAACGCCAAGGTGACGGTCAAGAACGAAGCCACCGGATTCGAGCGCCAGGCGGCCACCAACGAATCCGGCCTCTACAACGTGCCCAACTTGCCTCCGGGCTATTACGAAGTCAAGGTCGAAGCCCCCGGCTTCAAGACGTTCGTCAAGACCCGCAACAAGCTCGACGCTGCACTCCCCATCCAGGTCAACGCCGATTTGGCAGTGGGCCAGCTCACCGAATCGGTCACTGTCGAAGCGACTGTGGCAACGCTGAACACCGAATCTGCCACCGTCGGCAAGACCGTCGAACAGACCCAGATTCAGAATCTCGCCCTGAACGGGCGTAACCCGCTGTTCCTCGCCATGCTCAAGCCCGGCGTGCGCCGCGGCTCGCCCATGAACGGCCTCAGCTTCGCCATGGACTCCGGCGGCTTCACCATCAACGGCAGCCGCTCCCAGGACAACGTCATCACCTTTGACGGCGCCGTCGCCATCCGCACCCGCGCCAATGGCACCTCCATCGGGAGTGTCGACCTCGACGCCATCCAGGAAGTCCAGGTTCTCACCGCCACCTACTCCGCCGAATACGGTCGCTCCGGCGGCGGCCAGGTCCGCATGGTCACCAAGTCCGGCGGCAAGGACTTCCATGGGACCTTCTACGAGTACTTCCGCAACAACAAGCTCGACGCCAACAGTTGGGCCCGGAACCGCAACGCCTCCACCAATTTCACACCCCCTCTGAAGTACAACCAGTTCGGCTACAACTTCAACGGCCCGGTGATGATCCCGAAGATCTTCAACGAGAGCCGCGAGAAGCTGTTCTTCCTCTGGAGCCAGGAGTGGGTCCGCCGCCGCGTCGAGGACACCAGCTTCCAGCGCGTCCCCACCGCGCTCATGCGCGAGGGCGACTTCAGCGAGCTGCTCCAGCCCAGCATTTTCTACGGCAGCGCCCGTATCATCCGTGACCCGGCTACGGGCAACCCGTTCCCGGGCAACGTCATCCCGAAGGCTCAGCAGAGCCCCAACGGCATGGCCTTCCTCCGCACCTACCCGCTGCCCACCGGGCTCTATCAGGGCAACGCCAATTGGTTCAAGGTGCGCCCGTCCTGGCAGAACCAGCGCAAGGACACCCTTTCGGTGGACTACAACCCCTCCACGAACCACTTCATCAAGTTCCGCCACAACAATTACGCCTTTACGGCGCTCGACAGCTTCCGCTCGGGCTTTGACTACGCCATCACCGACTGGTCGCGTCCCAACAAGACCGCCAGCCTCGGCCACACGTGGACCCTTAGCCCGACCATGATCAACGAAGCCCTCGTCACCGCTTCGGTCGACCGCGTCTTCATCGGCGTGGACCGCACCGGCGAGCGCTACCTGCGCAGCCGCAGCGGCATCAACTACCCCTACATTTTCCCCGAGCGCAAGGAGATCTTCGACAAAGTGCCGACCATCGTCATCCCCAACGTCGGCACCATCGACGGCGGGCCGTACCCCTCCAGCTCGACCGGCCCGATCTACCAGCTCGCCAACAACTTCACGATGATCAGGGGCAACCACACCTGGAAATTCGGCGTCAGCTTCGAGCGTTCCGGCCAGAACGACTTTGACCAGATCAACGTCAGCGGCGTTCCCGGCGGCACCAACAACCAGAACGGCCGCTTCCAGTTCGATGACGTCCGCCCCGGCGGCGCCCCCGGAACTGGCACCGGCCTTGGCAATGCCGCGCTCGGGCTCTTCTCGACCTACGCCGAGATCGGCCCCCGCAGCTTTACCCCTTACCGCGGCCACATGTTCGAGTTCTTCGCCCAGGACTCCTGGCGCGTGAACTCGAAACTCAAGCTCGAACTCGGCGCCCGCGGCACCTGGCAGAACGGCTACTACAAGTCCCTCTGGGGCAACATCGCTGTCTTCCGCCCGGACAAATACGATCCGGCGAGGGAAGCCGTTCTGGATCGCGCCACTGGCAACGTCCTTTCCGGCGACCGCTACAACGGCGTCGTCATCCCCGGCAAGAAATTCCCTGACGCCGGCCGCGGCCGCGTCCCCGCCATCGACAGCGGTGAATTCGACCGCCTGCTCAGCGGCGGAAGCCCCTACCCCGCGCCCAACCAGTTCTACCTGGTTCCGCGCCTCGGCCTCGCCTACCAGGCCAGCTCGAAGAATGTCTTCCGCGCCGGCTTCGGCGGCTTCATCTCCCGCCCTGGTGTTTACGACAGCGTCTTCCTCGGCGGCAACCCGCCATGGCAGCCCATGGTCTCCATCACCAATGGCGTCGCCGACAACCCGGGCAGCGGCGCCCGCGTCGCCTTCCCGCAGTTCTTCATGACCATCGACCCCGTCTACCGCATCCCGCGCAGCTACAACTGGAACGCCAGCTACCAACGGCAGATCACCGGGGACACCACCGTCGAGGTCAGCTACATCGGCTCCACCGGCATGAACCTGTCCCGCGAGCGCGACCTCAACCAGTTGCCCACAGGCACCACGTTCCAGCCCTGGGCCCAGGGCGCCAACGTCAACTGGCTCCGCCCCTACAAGGGCTATGCCAACATCCCCATGCTCGAGCACTCCGGCCGCAGCGAATACAACGGCCTCCAGCTCGAAGTGAACCGGCGCTTTGCCAAGGGGCTCCTCTACAACTTCGCCTACACCTTCTCGAAGCTCATGGACAACAACTCCGGGCCGCGTGACGGCTTCATCGACGTCTACAACCAGCAGCTGAACTGGGGCAAGTCGTCGAACGATACTCGCCACGTCGCCATCTCCAGCTTCGTCTGGGACATGCCCTTCTTCAACAATGCCGGCTCCCGCCTGGTTCGCAGCGCGATCGGCGGCTGGCAAGTCTCCGGCACCATCCAGTTCCAGACCGGCGCTCCCATTACCGTCGGCCGCACCGATGACTACCTCGGCATCGGCTCATCCAATGGCAAACCCTGGAACCTGAACGGCACGCCCAACCGCCCGCAGAAGTTCGCCAACGCCAACGCGGCGGGCAACTACACCGGCATCACCGACTACTGGTTCGAGCCCACCGTCAACGGCCAGCCCTGGGCCACCAAGCCGGCCAACGGCACGCTCCCCAACCAGAACCGCAACTCCATCCCCTTCAACAACGTCGGCTTCCAGAACTGGAACCTGACGCTCTTCAAGAACTTCCGTCTTGCCGAGCGCCACAACCTCCAGTTCCGCGCCGAGGCCTTCAACTTCCCCAACCACCCGAACTGGGGCGGCGTCGACACCAATCCGACTTCCGCCACCTTCGGCATGGTCACCAGCAAGTCCAGCGAGCGCAACATCCAGTTGAGCCTCCGCTACAGCTTCTAGCTGGAGCCACCCCTAAACCACCCGGGCCGGGCCGCCCCATCGGGCGCCCGGCCCTCTTTCTTCGCTCTCGCTTTCCCCAAGAGACTCCCCTAGCCGATTCCCCCGGGCTTCAGCCCGGGGGAACTCCGCAACCCCCACTCATCGCGCCCCAATGAATTCACCTGCGCCAGCGCAGGGACTCGCTGCGCAACCCTCAAATCGCGTCCCCCCAGGTGAAGGGGACTGACGCATCTGTCCCGCCCCGCTTCCCAGCCCTCAACCATCAGCCCGCGCGGGCACAGTGTCGTCTGTCCCCTTCGCCGGCGGGCCCAGCCCCAGCCCCCCATCCCACCTATGCATCAGATAGCATGGGCGTGAAATGAGACTCGCCCTGCTCGCACTTCTCTGTTGCAGTTGTCTGACCCAGGCGCAGGACTGGAAGCCCCTGTTCGACGGGCAAGCGCTGAAAGGCTGGCGCGTGGAGGCGCGGCCGGAAGACGCGGCGAAGAACTTTTGGAAGGCCGAAGAAGGGGCGATCCTTTGCGACTCGCGCGGGCGCCCGGATCACGACTACGTCTGGCTGATTACGAATCAGGAGTTCGACGACTTCGAGCTCCGCATCGAAGTCCAGAGCTTCCGGGAGAGCCCCGGCAACTCCGGCGTTCAGGTTCGCAGCCGCTGGGACACCGAGGCGCAATGGCTCGACGGCCCACAAGTCGACATCCATCCGCCCGCCCCCTGGCGCACCGGCCTGATCTACGACGAAACGCGCGGCTGGAAGCGATGGATCCACCCCATGCTTCCTGACTGGAACATCGGCCCCGGGCACGCTCCCCCCAAGTGGGAATGGCGGCACGCGGACGAGGGCTCAGGATGGAACCAGATCCACATCCTCTGCCAGCGCACGCGCATCCGCTCGACCGTCAACGGCCACGTCATCACGAATCGCGACTTCGCCGGCATCCTCGACGACGAACACCACCGCGCCCGCCGCGCAGGACTCCGCGGCCACATCGCCCTGCAACTGCACACGCGCGACGAGCTTTACATCCGCTTCCGCAACATCGAGCTTCGCGAGCTGCGGCCGCGCTGAGCTATTGCTCCGGCAGTCGCGCGCTCTGGTGCGCCACCATCTGCCACTGCCCGCCATTCTTCTTGAACACGTGCAGCAGCGCCAGCCGCATCGGATTCTCTTTGCCCTGCTGCAGCGTCACGATCAGAGTCCGGCAGTGCGTCACCGCAATGTCCGGCGTCAACTGCCGGACCTTCAGTTCGCTGTATTCCACCTTCAGATACCGGCTCTTCCCGCTGCGCAGACTGCCGATATAGCTGCCCCGCGAGTCCACCAGCCCGTTCGAGTGCGTGTACACCAGGTCCGGCGCCAGCACTTTTTCAAGAAGCGCGAAGTCGTTCGTCGTCACCCCTCGCGCCCAGCCGCGCTCGGCCTCTTCGACCGCCTTCGCCTCGTCGGCGCCCGGCAGCGCCGCGGCACACAAAAACAAAACCGCAAGAATCCGTTTCATGCCTTTCCTTCCGTCGGATGTCCCTCTTCCGCCAGCCGCTCTTCCATGTCGGCCAGAATGTAGCCGAGCACGGCCAGTGCGGCCACATGCTCCTGCAACTCGCGGCGGTCCACTTTGTCCAGCGTGTCCGCCTCCGTGTGGTGCCACTCGAAGTACCGCCCGCCCGTCGTCAGATGCCCGATTCCCGGCACGCCCTCCCGCATCAGCGGGCTGATGTCCGCCCCGCCGCCGCCCCGCACGATCTCCACTTTGCCCAGCGGGCGCATCAGCGAGGCGATCTCTTGAAGCCGGGCGATGGCCTGGGCCATTGCTTCCTCGTCCGCGCCCTGAATCGACAACCCAAAACCGCGGAGCTTCTCCGCTCCTCCGTCCATCTCGATCGCCGCCACATGGCGCCGCGCCGCCTCCCCCGCCCACTCCCGGTAAGCGCGCCCGCCCCGCAGCCCGTTCTCTTCGTTCGTCCACAGGCACACGCGCAAAGTCCTGCGCGGGCGCAGCCCCAGCCGCTTCACCAGCTCCACCGCCTGCCACGCCGCCACGCAGCCCGCGCCGTCGTCGTGCGCGCCCTGCCCCACGTCCCACGAATCCAGGTGCCCGCCCATCACCACGATCTCTTCCGGACGCTCCCGCCCCGCGATCTCCCCGATCACATTCGCCGACGCCGCGTCTTCCAGAGTCCTCGCGCCCATCCGCAGTCTCACCGTCACTCGCGCCCCGCTCCGGCACAGCCGCGCAATCATCATCGCGTCCTCCACGCTGATCGCCGCCGCCGGGATCTTCGGCGCATCGGCAGCGTAATTCAGCGCGCCCGTGTGCGGCGTGCGCAATCCAGCAGGAGTCACGCTCCGCACCAGCGCCGCACGCGCCCCCAGCCGCGCCGCCCTCGACGCGCCCTGGCTGCGGTACGCCACCGTCTCCCGGTATCCACGCCACGGCTGGTTGTACACCACCACCTTGCCTTGCACCGCGCCCGCTCCGAGCCTCTCCAGCTCCTCGAAGCTCTCCACGCACACCGCTTCCGCCGTGATCCCTTCCCCCGGCGCGCCCACGCTTCCGCCCAGCCCCAGCATCGCCAGCCGCGCCTCCCGCGGCGCCACCAACCACGCGCTCTCCTCCCCGCGCACCCACACCGGCACCTGCACCGCCGGCGTCGCCACGTTCTCCAGCCCCCCTCTGCGCATCTCCGCCGCTGCCCACCGCACAGCCTGCTCCAGCGCCTTTGAGCCCGACAGCCGCGCCCCGATCCGGTCGCACAGCCATTCCAGCTTCGCCCATCCGCTATCATCGGCAAGCGCCGCGTCGATGATCCGCCGCGCCGTCTCTTTATACGCGGCCAGCCCCGCCGCTCTCGCCCGCCGCGTCAGCGCCAGCGCCGGCGCCGCTCCCACAAGGTCCCTTCTTCTCATCGCTATCCCCGAATTCTCCCATAGGTCTGCGCCGCCTTGCCGCGCCCGTGCATCCTAGTGTTTAGCGCATGCCTCACTACGACGCCTTCCTCCTGCTCAGCTTCGGCGGTCCCGAAAAGCCCGAAGACGTGACGCCGTTCCTCGAGCGTGTGACGCGCGGCCGCAAAATCCCGCGGGCGCGGCTGGAAGAAGTGGCGGAGCACTACCACCACTTCGGCGGCCGGAGCCCGATCAACGATCAGTGCCGGGCGCTGATAGAGGCCCTTCGCCCGCGCCTCGATCTCCCCATCTATTGGGGCAACCGCAACTGGCATCCCTTCATTGAAGACACCATGCGCGGCATGACCGAGGACGGCGTCGAACGCGCCCTCGTCTTCGTCACCTCGGCCTACAGCTCTTATTCTGCTTGCCGCCAGTATCTCGAGGACATCGAACGCGCCCGCGCGGTCGCAGGTCCCCTCGCTCCGAAATGCGACAAGATCCGCCACTTCCACAACCACCCCGGCTTCATTGAAGTCAACGCGGAGCGTCTCCGCGAGCAGCTCGTACGCTGCGGGCCCGCGCCCGTGCTGTTCACGGCGCATTCGATTCCTCTCGAGATGGCGCGCACGTCGCGCTATGTGGAGCAACTGGAGGAAACCGCGCGGCTCGTCGCGGAGGCTGCGGGCGTCCCAAACCACCGGCTCGTCTACCAGAGCCGCAGCGGGCCGCCGCACCAGCCGTGGCTCGGGCCGGACATCCTCGAAGCGCTCGACGAGACGCGCGCCTCGGGCGCGGAGGCAGTCGTCGTCTCTCCCATCGGCTTCATCAGCGACCACATGGAGGTCCTCTACGATCTCGACTATGAGGCCGCGCGCCACGCGGAACAAATCGATCTGAAAATGTTCCGGGCCGCCACGGCCGGCACGCACCCCCGCTTCATCCGCATGATCCTCGAACTCGTCGAGGAACGCCGCCAGGGCGCCGCATGGGCCGAGCCCTGCCACCAGCTCTGCTGCCCCGCGCCCCTGCTGCGCCCTCCCGCACCGCCGCCCTCCATGCCCGGGGCCTGACGCCCGCTCAGGACCGGGCCTTGCGCGCGGCGGTCTGCTCCACCTCTTCCCGCCGGATTTCGCGCAGCAGCTGCCGGGAGTCGCTCAGGATGCTGAAGCAGGCTTGCCGCAGCAGCACCAGCACCTCCGCAAAAACCGGATCCCGCAGGGAATAGAAAACCTGGTTGCCCTCTTTCCGCCGCGTCACCACCTGGCGGCTGCGCAGGACCGCCAGATGCTGGCTTGCGTTCGCCTGCTCCAGCTTCAGCCGTTCGATGATCTGCCCGGCGGAGAGCTCGCCGTGGCGCAGCTCCTCGACAATGGCGATCCGCGTCGGATGTCCGAGGGCCTGTAGAATCTCGGCCTTGAGTTTTCGCAAGCAGTCCGTCACTCGCCTCTCCTTCACCGCTCCGTCTGCCCCGCCCCCATGCGCGCGGACGCCAGCCGCCCCACCGCCAGCAGGATGCCATCCAGCAGGCTCTCCGGGCGCGGCGGGCATCCGGGGACGTAGACGTCCACGGGAACTACTTCGTCCACCGCCCCTCGGACAGCGTAATTCCGCCCGAAAATGCCGCCGCTGATCCCGCACGCGCCCACGGTCACCACCACCTTCGGGTCCGGCGTGGCCCGCCATGTCTTCAGCAGCGCCAGCTCCATGTTCCGCGTCACCGGCCCTGTCACCAGCGGCATGTCGGCGTGGCGCGGCGAGGCGACAAAATGAATGCCGTACCGCTCCAGATCATACAGCGGATTCTTCAGAGCGTGGACCTCGATTTCACACCCGTTGCACGAGCCCGCGTCCACCTCCCGGATGGCGAGGCTCCGGCCCAGCAGCTTGTGAACCGCTTGCCGCAAGGCGCCGCCCGTGCGCTCCACTGTCTGCGAGCCCTGCCCGCCGCGCCAGGGCCCCTCCACCAGCCGCGTCTGCACGCCTGCGCCGTCAATTTCATAGGCCGCTCCCACCACCAGATCCTGGCGGGACACGGCGGGAAGCTCCATCTCCCGTTCCATCCGCACCGCCCCTTCGGGACAAGCCTCCGCGCACATGCCGCAAAAAATGCAAAGCCCGTAATCGACCGCCACCCTTCGCACCGCCCCTTCGTCCTTAACGCGGATCGCGCCGGTGGGGCAGGCCGCCGCCGCCGGGCGCGCGTCCTTCCAGGCGGCGAATTCAAAACGCGGCGTGCCCCGCCAGGCTGGCGGCGGGCTGAAGGAGTTGATCGGGTCGCCGATGGTGACGAGCCCCGTGCGAATGGATTGGCGCAGAATTCCCAGCATAAATCACCGGTCGTTTCCAGAATAAGAGAGATTAAAACTCTTGTTGATCACAGGTAAATCCGGGATAATATTTCCCTGAATGGCCTCGACAAGAGCGGGCCAGTTGTTCAGCGACGGGTCCTTGATCCGGCACCGGTCCAGGCGGCCGCCCTCGCCCATCCGGATCCAGTGCAGAATCTCCCCGCGCCAGCCCTCGACGGCTGCCAGGGCGGTCGTGCCCGCCGCAGCGGGCGGCAGCGCCACAGCCGGAGGCCCTTCCGGCAGCTCCGAAGCCGCGGCGCGGATCAGGGAAACCGACTCGCGAACCTCCTCGATCCGCACCCGCATGCGGTGCAGCACGTCGCCGTGCGGGAACACTGGGACCCGCGGCGTGTGCCGCAGGTAAGCGCCCCACGGATGATCCCGGCGGGCGTCGCGGTCCTGCCCCGAGGCACGCCCCGCCACGCCCACAATGCCGAGGTCCCGTGCCTTCTCCGGCGGCAGCGTGCCCTTTGTTTCCAGGCGGTCCAGAGTAGAGTCCGACTCCTCGATCAGCCGGACCAGGTCCTCGAATTCACGCGCAAAGGTATCCAGCTTCTCCAGCAACGGAGGCACCGACGCCGCATCGATCGCCCGGCGCAGCCCGCCCGGGCACACCAGCCCCCGCAGCAGGCGGCTGCCCGCCAATTCCTCGTTCAGCCGCAACAGGAACTCGCGCAGCCGTGTGGCGTGGGCGTTGGCGACGCCGAAGCCCACGTCGGTCGCGATCGCCCCGATATCGGCTACGTGGTTGTAGATTCTCTCCAACTCCAGCAGCACCAGCCGGCCCGTTTGCGCATGCGGGCTCGCTTCGGCGCCCGCCGCCCGCTCGAGCGCCAGGCAATTGGCCAGCCCGTGGCCGGAACTCGTGTCGCCGGAAACGCTCTCCGCCAGAAAAACACCGTGCTGGACAGGCAAATGTTCGAACCGTTTCTCCGTTCCTTTATCAGGTCGCTGAAAAAGTGCCAGAACAAGTAGCCTCGGAATTGTTTTTTGCGTCTATTCCTGCTGAGACGCCATGAGGGGAGAAGACCGCCAACAACAAGAGATGTTCCTCTACGCCAGCCTCGAGGA